>JBGSHJ010000066.1:0-198774 GCA_041752315.1 Pseudomonadales bacterium | reverse complement strand
ACGGTAGTCCTTGCCGGTGAGGGGATCGATGCCGCAGAGGAACGCCCGCTGCACGCACCGGGAGACCAGGTGATAGAGCAACGGGACCTCGGGGTCGATGAGGAGCTTGCGTGGAGTCGCCATGGGGGCAGTGTGTCGGAGATCAAGGTGTATGACGTGGGAGAAGGGCTACCTGCGATGCGGGTAGATGGGTATCCGCAGTGTGCAATGACGACCCGAGTCTTGTTCAGAGGCAGAAACCGGTTGCCAGACCGGTTGTAACGGAAAACTTGTCAGTAAAAAGAACGTTCAGAGACTGCGGCAATTCGATTCACGGGGAGTGCCGAGCAAAGCCATCCCTTTCTTGAATGCGTTGCTGGAACTCGGGTGCTGGAAACCCTGGAGCAACAAGTGAAGACACCACGCTTGCTTCGTCGTCTTGATGGAACATCGCGGACGTTTCCCAATCTTCTTTTCCGACTTCGTCCGATCGCCTCCACGAAATGCGTCCTCGTCGTATCCCCTAGGTGTGTCCTCGTCGTATCCCAGGTGTGTCCTCGTCGTATCCCCTCCTCGTCGTCGTCCACGATGTGTGTCCTCGTCGTAAGGTGTGTCCTCGTCGTAGAGCGTCAATTACCTCGCGGGTCAGCGTCACCTTCGACAAAGTTCAGCAGCCGCTTCAACTGACCACCCTGTACTGCATCAACAGGTGCCGCCATTGCTTCGAGTTCGGCAGAGGCAGGACCGGCTACCGAATAACGATAGGTCAAACGGGTTCCCTTGTCTGAGGCTACCAGTTCAAAATCCATGACCCCGTAGACCGGCATGCTCTGCAGCGGGCCGAGTCCGCCCTGCATTCGCAGAAACCGGCCTGGGTCAGCATAAAGCACACGCAGGTGTTCAATACTGCCGCCATTGGGAAAGTGTTCGCAGAAACAACCCTGCGCACGCGCATCCAGAGAGAAGTTCTGCGCCTCCCCGGTGTAAGAATGTTCAGCATCCCACCAGCGTGAAACATCCCGGGTCAGGGCGGTGTAGACCTCATCGGGACCGACCGGAAAATCGATGACATGCTCCGACACAAATCCATCCGCCGACGCCGACAGGACCTTGGCCATCATCACCCACGCCAGAACGCCCATCAGAATGACGTCCCCGGGGTGTAATAACGTTCATGCCAGATGCCCATACCGGCTTCGTTCGGCAATGGCATCCGCCACGTCTTGACGTCGGCACCCGCCAGAATCACACGGAACAGGCCACGTGGCTGATTGATCGTATTGCGAATGTAGCCATCCGCACCCTCGTCATCGACATAACGCCGGGCGATGCTGCGATACCTTCCCCTCCAGAGGTCATCGTTACCGATATCATGGATCAGCTCAGCACGCCCTTCGACCAGCACCTTGCGGTACGGCAGCGGTTGCTCATCAATGCACAGCGCGACTCGGGGATCCCGTCGAAGACAAGCAAACCACTCCGATTTCTCTCTCGGAGTGAACCAGATCGCACCTTCCGCATGCAGAAACCAGATGGGTGTAACCAACGGCCGGCCATCGGAACGTACCACCGCAATCCGCATCAGTATGCCCCGCTCGCCGAGGAAAGCGTCTCGTTCGCTGTCTGTCAGATGGGGCATTCGTCACTCTCCTCATGTCCACGAAGCGGGTGGAAACAAACCTTCAGGTGAACACGACCTGTCGCAGCATGTCGCGATAGCCATGGCGGACCTCCATCGAGGACTCAAGCCCCTGACGGATCAGCATCTGATGCACTCGTGGCAACCTGTAGAACGGGCAACTCACCAGCAAGTGATGCTCGAGATGATAGTTGACCCGATAAGGCGCGATAAAAGCACGCTCGAACCAGTTCGCGAGCGTCGTTCGTGTGTTGCGGAGCCGATCATCGTTGTCAGGTACCGCTCCATGTTCGGCGATATTCCGAAGCCGTGTGACCAGTCGATTCCAGGTCAACGCAGGGACCCACCACAGCAGAAAGTAGAGATACCAGTGCCCGGCGAGGGTGAAACCGGCGAGCAACGCGGTGTTGATGAGAATGTTGCCACCCAACCTGTGCCAGCCATTGCGAAGACGCTCACGAGGGGTTGATCCACTGAAAGCGACGCGGATGGTGCCGCCATATTGTTTGAGACCGGTCTGACCCGAGAGATCACGAATGATCTTTCTCCACAGACTCGCCTTCGCAATCGGAAACGGTTTGGACAATCCCAGATCCGGATCGTTGGGCTGCTGCGTAAACCGATGATGCACGAGGTGGTACTTTCGATAGGCATGAATCGTATCGCCCAGCAGTGGCCGATTCATCAGCCATTCTGCAACCCGGTCATTCAACACCCGGTTCTTCAGCAAGGTGTAGTGCGCAGCGTCGTGGGACAGGACACCAAGCCCGAGTTGCCGTGTACCGATGATGATGATGCCGATCAGAATGGTGAACGGATTGGTCCAGATCGACACCACGATCCAGGTGGCCAGAATGACACCCCAGCAATGGATGATCGCCCACCACGCCTGCCGCTCATCCAGCTCCCGCAACGCAGCGATTTCTTCGGCGCTGAAGAAGTGCCGGGATCGTTGAAGCGTAAGGGTGTAGTCAGTCATGATCGGATTCTACACCCGGCTCCAGCAACGGTCACAAGAGCCCGGTTTATTGTGACCGCCTCCTGATACGGTTCCGGGCACAGCCTGATTGTCAAAATACAGGAGCGGTTGTCGTGCCTTGCCTGTTTCATTTCAGCGACGATCCAGAAATCGCCTGTTTTGTTCCACGTCCCGTGCGGGTTCCCTCCGATCGACCCTCGGGAATGGAATGGTTGAACGGACCGCTGGTCTGGGCTATCGATGAATGGCATCAGCCCATGTACCTCTTTCCAAGAGAATGTCCACGCATTCTCGTCTGGGCAACGCCGACTACCACACCGGCGGACCGGTACGCATATTTCGGTGACTCGAATGCCCGGATGCTGGCCTGGATCGAACCTCCCTGGCATGACACGCTCCAACAAGGCAGTGTATTCCGGTATGAACTTCCGGCCGTCTCATTCAGATCGCTCGATGACGCTGGCATGTGGGTATCGAAGGAGCCGGTGTTTCCGATCGATTGCCACGAAATGAGCGATCTGCCGACAATGCTGCGCCATCAGGCGGTAGAACTGCGTGTGGTGCCGGCCCTGACCTCACTGCTGCCGGTATGGAAGACGACGCTGCACGCAAGCGGTATCCGGCTGCGCAATGCCAGTCGCTAGTCCGCATTGATCGTGACTGGTGTGGGCCGGAATGCTGTGAGGCTGGTTTGCGAGAGCGAGTCGAGGTTCCCCGGGAACTCACGGGGTTCGCCTGAACCAGATACAGTCTGTCCAGACTTCGCAAACATGCACGTCATGCGCGCCTATCGTCTCTGTCGGGTTCAGGCCACAATCACCGGCTTACCTCACTACACACCGGTTGGCGTATCCCATGCATCCAGTATCCCTGACCGGTACCCGGGCTGCCGGTCCACTCGGCTACCACAGCTGGGCGCTATTTGAATGGGCCCGTAACCCTTACGTCATACTGGTCACGATTTACATCTTCGCACCCTACTTCACCACGACCGTGGCCCCGAATCCGGTTGAAGGCCAGAGCCTTCTGGGGTTCAACAACACGATCTCCGGCCTGATCATCGCACTGACAGCGCCATTTCTAGGCGCAATTGCCGATCGACGCGGTCGTCGCAAACCATGGATCGTCGCCTTTGTCGGCATCATGGTACCGGCCGCCTACCTGCTTTGGTGGTCGCTGCCTGCCGGGGGTGGGATCGGCATCCCAATGACACTGGCCCTGATGGTGGTGGTGAGTATCGCATTCGAGTATTCGGCTGTGTTCCACAATGCGATGCTGCCAAGCATTGCACCGGTCACCAAGGTCGGTGTGATTTCCGGTTATGCCCTCGCCTACGGCAATATTGCGGGCCTGTTGCTCATGGTTTTTGTGCTGTATGCCTTTGCGCTGCCAGGCACGACCGAGTGGTCATTCATACCCGATTCCCCACTCTTCGGACTGGACCAGTCCACATCGGAACAGGATCGCATTGTTGCCCCGCTGGCTGCGGTGTGGATGCTCCTGTTCACGTTGCCACTCCTGTTGTTCACACCCGATGGAAAGGACGCCAGCGGTTCTGTCCGTACTGCAGTGCGGGACGGGCTGCGCAGTGTGTGGGAAACGGTGCAGCGGTTGCGTCACTACCAGAACATGGCGCTCTACCTTTTCTCGCGAATGATCTTCAACGATGGCATGGTTGGTGTGCTGATCTTCGGCGGAGTCTACGCTGCCGGCACATTTGGCTGGGATACCACGACCATGCTGATCCTGGGCATCATCTCGAGTTTTTCGGCTGCGGTCGGAGCGATCATCGGTGGCTGGCTCGATGATGCGGTGGGGTCACGCAGGGCTGTCCTGATTGCCATCGGTGGCACTGCGGGCCTGTTGGCCATAGGCGTGAACATACAGCCAGACATGATCCTGTTCGTGCCCTACGACAACAGCGAGCCGGTGTGGTCATCGCCCTACTTCTCAACCCTGCCGGAACTGCTGTTCTTTCTCAACAATCAGCTCTTTGCAATGTTCATCACCGTCGGTTTTGCATCATCACGAACCATGATGGCGCGCATCGCGCCCCCTTCCATGATGACCCAGTTTTTCGGGTTATACGCACTTTCTGGAACCGCCACCGCATTTCTGGCGCCATTGCTGGTGGGTACCTTTACCCGATATTTCGACAGTCAGCGCGCCGGTTACTCTTCACTGATCATTCTCCTCACGGTCGGTTTCTGCATGATGTTCTTTGTTCGGGAAGAACAGGCGGTGGCCCACACCAACCACTGAAACGGGCAGTCGCTTCAACAGTCGGGGACGAACAGGGTCGCACACCACTACAATGTGAACACCATCACAGACGGACCACCCTTCGATGAAATCGCCACTTGGAGTCTGCATTGTCTCAGTCGTCTTCCTGTTGAGTTCCTGTGCGGTGCAATACGTACCGCCGGCCGATGGTCGGGTTTCGGTTATCGACCTCATCATGTTTGGCAATCTGTATGTGAACAGGACCATCACCAGCTACGGACACCTGGTAGTCGATCCGGCCGGCGATGCTGCCACGCTTTTTTTTCATGCTGATCACGCGGCACGTCGGGGCGAGAGATTTGCGCTGCCAGTCACCCTTACGGATGAAGTGGACGCCGGGAAACTCCGCGGCTGCAACGGGCAGGAAGTCCTCATGCGTGGCCTGATCATGAAAACCGCTGACGGAATTTCCCTGCAATCAGGCAACGACTTCGTCTGCTGAATTTTTCCAGTTCAGGACCGGGCTTCCAGATACCTGATGATGTCGAGGGATTCGTACATCCAGCGGATTTCCGACCCGGTGTCGATTCGCAGGCAGGGCACCGTGGTTCGACCACCACCACGTGCGAGTTCCTGCATCGCACCGGGATCTTTGTGAATGTCGCGCAGTTCAACCGGAATGTGTCTTGTTTCCAGAAACTGAAGGACCCTGCGACAGAATGGACACGAGTCGTATTTGTAGAGTTGATAACGTTCGCTCATCCGGCAAGTATAACGATCCCGGCCACGACTGGTGATAACGGTCCGTCGGGCATGACAATCACTTGCAACGCCCGACAGTTTGATGCCAGTCGTCCACGACCAGGGTAGTAACAGGAATCAACATGGCCAAGCCTCAGGCAACCCCACCCCGAATCAAGAAGATCCAGCTCGCCGTCATCGCCTTTATGGCTACTGCTGCCGGTCTGCTTGCCATTTATGGAATGCTGTACAGCAGCGGCATCACGGAAGGCACATTCACGGAAGGCGAGCACTACACGAAGATCGACGCGGGAGTACGCACACGTCCCGGTGATCCGATCGAGGTCATCGAGTTTTTTTCCTACGGCTGCATCCATTGCAAGAACTTCGATCCGTTGATTGAAGAATGGCAGTCCGCCCAGTCACCCGACCACGTCAGCTTCCGGCGTCAACCGGTCGCGTTCAGCCCCGCCTGGGCGATTCTTGCCCAGACATTCCTGACCCTGCAGGAACTGGGCATTGAGAAGGAGAATCACGACCGGATCTTCAGGGCGATCCATGACCAGGGCAGGCAGTTTGTCTCGGTCGAGATGATGGCTGACTTCATCGACGGCAACGGTGCCACGCGGGACGAATTTCTGCGTTCGTTCAACTCCCCGGTGGTGCGTCGTGGTGCAGCCGAGTTCGAGGGCCTGCAGACCCGATACGATGTTCAGGGTGTGCCGACCATTGCCGTGGCGGGCAAGTACATGGTCAAGATGGAGGTCGGTCGCAAGCTCGCTCTGGACGTGGTGGACCATCTGATTGCCCTGGAGCGCAACGCGGACAGTGCACAGGCCAGCAAATGACAATCTGTCGAACAGCCAGGAAACCTGTTCAGCGTGTACCACCCAAACAGGGCAGAAGCGCATTTCGAAGCAACACCTGCTACCAGCTGAAGTCGAGCGAAACGCCGATACGTCGCGGCTCTCCCAGTTGCGTGAATCCGCGAGGGGTGTAGTCATCACGCGGATCGTTACCAAAAAAGAAGCCCCGTACAAAGGTATCTTCGTCGGTAATGTTGCGCATCCAGATCGATGCTTGCCACCGCTCGCCTTCGTATCCTGCTGACAGATGCAACAGTTCGTGGGCCGGTGCCTTCACACCATGACTATCGGAAAAAAAATACTCGTCACGCCCTTCCGCATCCAATCGAACGAACCAGTGTTCGACCGGTGAGAATTCCACACCAAGATAGTACTGGTACCCCGGGGCCTGTGCCTGCTCGCGGCCGTCAAGTCGCTCACCGCTGCCACTGATGAAATCGTTGTACTGGGTATCAAGCCAGCCAAGCGAACCCTCGACAGTCCACAGCGGGTGAGGCTGCCAACCGAACTCGAGTTCGAGCCCACGATTAAAGCCTTCGGCAGCGTTGCCAATGAAATCAATGAACTCCGCACTGCCGTCGCTGCGGACCCGGGTGATGGAGGTACCTACCTGTACATCCCTGCGCTCCATCCAGAATATGGCCGCTCGCAACTGAAGCTGGTCACTCAGGTCACCCTTGACGCCAGCCTCGATATTCCACAACAGCTCGGAGTCGAACTGCCTCAGATCTTCATCGAGCGTTCCACTGGTGTTGAATCCACCAGACTTGTAACCCCGGGTCAGTGACAGGTAGAACAGGCTTGAATCAAGGTCGTATTCGAGAACAACACGCCCACCAACCATTGTTTCCGCAGGTGAAAATTCGACTGCTTCCGAATCCTCGAACCATGACGAGTGGCGCTCGACACGAAAGCCGACCGTCAGACGCAACTGATCAGTGAGCGATTGCACCCTTTCTCCATATCCGGCGATGCGCTCGACCTCATAACGACTCGTGTAAGGTGCTGCCAGAAAAGTGTAGGTCCGAGCCAGGTCGATATCCTGTCGCTGGGTGTACAATCCCACCACCCAACCACCACCAGCAGGTGTTGGCGCCGAAATGAGTCGCACGTCGAGAGACGATGTCTGCCAGTCACGTGCGTAGTGATCCGTGGAAGAGTAGCCAAAGGGATGAAACCCCTCGAATGCCCAGTCTTCATCGTAACCATAACCGATTGTCGAATCGGCGTGTCCGATCGTGACTTCCACCTGGGCCCCGTTTTCGAGATCAAAGCCAGCGAAGATACTGGCGTAGTCCGTGCGCTGCTGATCCTCGCCGGGCTGATCTGACAAGGTGTGCCGGTTGTTGTCGAGAGACAGCGCATCGTAGAGGTTGTTGGTGTCCACATGACCGTAGGTGAACAACCACTCCGTCTGTTCACCCTGCCACGCAAGCTTGGCGCGAACCGTTGATTCCTGTCGACGATTGGTGTCTTCCCGATCCAGGAAATCGTTTTCCATGAACCCATCATCCTGATGCCGGTGGGCGGCGAGTCGCATTGACAGACGGTCGGTCACCGGGCCGGAGAGAACCGCTCCTGCACCTCGTGAGTTGTAGCTGGCGGCATCAAGGTTCGCGCGAGCGTACCATTCATCCACCGGGGCAGCAGAGGTCAGATTGACCAGGCCCGCCAGCGCATTGGCACCATACAGGGTGCCTTGCGGACCACGAAAAACTTCTATCTGCTCGATGTCGTAGGTGGTGGCTGCGTTACCCACGCCACTGAGGTCGACACCATCCAGAATCATTCCAACAGACGAATTGAGGGGCTCTGCAAACTGACCCGTCTCACCGATCCCACGAATCTGCAGATAACGCGCACGACTTGCGCCGCTGGCAAGATTGACATTCGCAGTACGGCTGAGCATTTCGTCAAGGTGATCAACCACGTCCTTGCGGGCATCCGGACGAAGTACAGCGATGCTGGCCGGAGTACGCAACAGTCCGGTATCCCTGAATTCACCCCGTACGATGATTTCTTCGATAGCCTGTCCGTCGAATTCCTCCGACGCTGCTTCACCGGCCAGGACATATCCCACACCGGGCAATCCGGCAATGATGGGAATAAACGGGAAACTGGTGCAAACAATGAACAGATAAGAAGCGGTTCGAACGGTCATCGCAGCCTCGGGTGATTCAGGGGCCCAAGGAGTCGACTCGCGTCGCCTATTCCTACGCCGGTATCATCCGGATCAGGTTCAAAGGGTCCGCTCGCGCGTCTCAGGCCACCTGGCCACCCCTTAGGCAAACCCAGTCTACGCCAGACTGACCGGGGCTGTCTTCAGCTTTCATTCAGACGCCGGGACTATCGTGAAGTGGACGAAGCCCGATTTCGCGATCTGCCGGTCACTCCGACACAATACGCAGATTGAACAGCCGATCTGGAAATCGTTCCTGCAGCCTGATGCCCGTTTCACTGGCTGCAGCAGAGGTCGCGAGACCGCGAACATCCAGCAGGAGCGACCTCTTGCACCATAATTGGCAGAACTGCCCGCATCCCCATGGATAATCCGGCACTCATTCAGACCCTCGCGCTCGCGGCCGGCGTTGCGTGGGCAAGTGGCATCAATGTCTACGCGGTACTGGCCGTATTGGGACTGGGTGGCACCCTGGGTTTTGTAGAACTGCCGTCAACGCTTGCTGTTGTTCAGGACCCTCTGGTGATCGGCGCTTCGCTGATGATGTTCGTGATCCAGTTTTTCATGGACAAGGTTCCCGGTGTCGACAGCGGGTGGGATGCATTGCACACCTTCATCCGGATTCCCGCTGGCGCCATCCTGGCCGCCGGCGCGGTGGGCAATGTCGACCCGGCACTCACCGTCGCCGCAGGACTGCTGGGCGGAACCGTCTCTGCAGCGACCCACGCAACCAAGGCTGGCGCGCGAGCTCTCATCAACACCTCCCCTGAACCGTTTTCGAACTGGGCTGCTTCGTTCACCGAGGAGGCACTGGTGTTTGGTGGACTATGGGCGGCGCTGACACACCCCATGATATTCTTGGCGCTGTTTATCGTGTTCCTGCTCATCCTATGTTTCCTCCTGCCGAAGCTCTTGCGCGGTGTGGCCGTTGTATGGCGCCGGATTGCGGGTTGGCTCGGGCTCACTCGTTCCATGCCTTCCTGAACCGAGCGCTGGTTCATGGCTGAATACAGACGCAGCGGCCGCAAGCCACGGACGACAGCGCAGACAAGACTCCGGCGCTGGATTCTCCGGATATTCTGGCTGTTCCTGGGCATCGCGATGCTGGCAGCGACCGTGGTGCTGGGCTATCTGTGGTACCTGGACCGGACGCTCACGGAGGTTTTCAACGGGCGTCGCTGGTCCCTACCCGCCCAGGTTTACGCCGCGCCGACGGAACTCTACATTGGCAACCAGCTGCAGCAGCGCGAGTTCCTTGCAGAACTTGAACGCAGCGGCTATGCACAACAAGGCAGCCCACGACATCCGGGGCAATACACGGTAGAGGACGATACCGTCACGGCCTACCTGCGCGCTTTCCAGTTCGACGATCACCTGCGTGACGCACAGCGGATTCAGATCCGTTTTCGCACCCATGGGATCATCGACATCAAGGATGACCAGGGAGCGCCGATTCCACTGATTCGCCTTGATCCACCCATCATTGGCAGTTTTTTCCCCTCACACGGCGAAGACCGTGTCGTGCTCGATCCCGAGGAAGTTCCACCACTCCTCACGGCCGGTCTCAAGGCGGTTGAAGACAAGGACTTCGATCGCCATGTCGGATTCAGCATCAGCGGTATCCTGAGGGCTGCACTTGTGAACATACGCGCGGGAACAGTGGCACAAGGTGGCAGCACACTGACCCAGCAACTGGTGAAGAGCTACTTCCTCGACAACAGTCGAACCATCAAACGCAAGCTGCATGAACTGGCCATGTCGGTTGTACTGGAGCTGCGTTTTTCCAAGGAAGATCTGCTGAATGCATACATCAACGAGATTTTCCTCGGTCAAAGCGGTAATCGGGCCATTCACGGATTTGGGCTGGGCGCCCAGTTCTATTTCAATCGCCCGCTCGGCGAACTGCAGCCTCATGAAATCGCGACCCTGATCGCGATCATTCGCGGACCGTCATACTACGATCCGTTCCGGCATCCGAATCGTGCACTCGATCGTCGCAATCGAGTGCTGACCACTTTTCACCAGGAAGGCCTCATCGACTCCCGGGTTCTGGCCCAACAGCAGAAGCAGGCGCTCGGAATCACCGGCAGACAACGACAGGGTGGACGTTACTACCCGGCATTCATGGACGTTGTGCGAACCACACTCAATCGCAACTACAGTCGCGATGACCTCGCGTCACAGGGACTCCGGGTGTTTTCGACCCTGCAACCGCGCCTGCAGGAGAGTCTGCAAAAGCACATCGCCGAGCGGCTGACTGCACTTGAAAAAGCACGCAAGCTGGACAAACTTGAAGCAGCCGTCGTCATTCTGGATGCCCAGACAGGCGAATTGATGGCACTCGCCGGCGGCCGAGAGGCAGGATTCGAGGGGTTCAATCGTGCGACCAGCAGCCGCCGACCGATCGGCTCGCTGATGAAACCCCTTGTGGTGCTCGCCGCCATCGAGCAAAGCCGTTCCCTGACTGAAATCGTCGACGACGCCCCAATCACCGTACCGCTATCCAGGAACAAGAGTTGGACACCTCGCAATTATGATGGCCGCGTGCATGGACCAGTACCCATTGTGCGTCTGTTGGGAGACTCCCTGAATCTTGCAACGGTGCGCCTGTCACAGGACATCGGTCTGCCACCCATTCTCAATCTGTTTCTCCGCCTGACGGACCACAAGGCCACGAACTCGAATCCCTCATTCGTACTCGGTGCCGAGCCGATGTCGCCGCTGGAGGTGGCGCAGATGTACGGGACCATCGCCAACGGTGGCTTCCGGATGCCGGTCAAGGCCGTTACCGCGGTGCTGAACGCAGAAGGCAAGGCTCTGTATCAACAACCTTTCGAGATGCAAACGGTCGTTGATCCCAAGGATGCAGAAGCGCTCACCTATGTACTCGAAAGTGGCATGCAACTGGGTACAGGGCGTGGCTCAAGACACGCCCGCGCTGGCGTCGCCGGCAAAACGGGTACTTCCAATGACTACCGGGACAGCTGGTTCGCAGGTTTTGATGCTCGCAAAGTGGGTATCGTCTGGATCGGGCGTGACGACAACCAGGCAATGGGACTTACCGGCAGTACCGGGGCGCTTGCGATCTGGGACCCGATTTTCAGCGATCTTGGCATAGAGCCGATTACCCACGAAGACACCAGCACGCTGCGTGATGTCGAGTATGCAACCGGTTTGCTGGCACTCCCGACATGCGCCGTTACCGTGCGGTTGCCTGTCACGACGACAGAAACATTGCCGTCAAAACCTGGCTGTGGTATCCCGGCAGAGACCGATCAACGATGGCGTTGGCCATTCTGGGACAACCAATGAAAATCGTCTGGCTTCTGCTCATGATGGTACTGGCTGGCTGCTCGAGTGCCCCGCCGATAACTGCACCGGTGGAAGATAGACCGGCGTCCGAGACTGCACCGACCGAACCAATCCAACCGCCTGCGTCTGTTCGTCGCGATACCGAGGTGCCAATCGCACTGCCTCCACCAAAGGCACCCTCGAACAATGCCACCGAAGCCTTGATGATCGCCAGCACCAATGCGGCAGCGGCCGGCGATACCCGATCCGCCATCAACCATCTTCAACGAGCCATCCGTCTGGATGGGCGTAATGCAGAATTGTGGGCACGCTTGTCAACTGCCTGTCTGAGGGATGGCCAGATCGATTCTGCACGACAGTATGCAAGCCGGGCACTTGCACTGGCAGGCAACCGAGGGGACTGGAAACGATCCGCCTGGCTCGCGATTGCCGAACTCGAGCAATTTGATGGCAACCAGGCCGAGGCTGATCGAATCCGGCAACTTTACGCATCAGGGCGTGGCTGAACTGCTTCCTCAGACCGGATTGACGGTTCGGAGCCTTTCACCCCGCCTGGCTACCCTTTTCCACCAACCCCGTCAGAAAATCCCGGTCCTTCCGGAACCGCCGACCCGCCATGTAAAACAGTGGTATCGCCGTCAGTGACAGGAGAGTGAACGCCAGCAGGGTCCAGGTGTAGGGTTCTTCAACTCCGCGTGCCAGCAGAGCATCCACCGTGAAGCCTCCCAGCGTGACACCCAAACCCAGCCCGACAAAATTCAACGAGAGTATGTAAAACGCGACTACCGTGGCCCTGATTCTGGCGGGTACCAGTTCCTGCACGGTGGAAAACGTCGGGCCATAAAAGCAGCCAAGCTGAAAGAAACCCATGAACACACCGATCCAGAACCAGATGCTGTCGCCGTCGACCAGCCGATAGGCCACATTGATGGGAGCGAGCACCAACATGACCCAAAACAGGAACATTGGACGTCCCAGTCCGGTACGTCGCATGAACAGATCACCACCTGCACCGCCAAACAGGTTGCCAAGCACTCCGCCGACCATACCCAACCAGCCTGTGACAATGGCAATTTCAGCGCGGTCAAAACCGCGTTCCTGAACGTACCAGAGCTGATCAAATGTGGCCGCACCAAGGATCAGGTGCAGCGCGACCCCGCCTGCCATGGTCAGTTGGAGCGCCGGTGAGTTGCGCAATGCAAAAAAGAGGACCCCCATGAGTTCCCGAAACGATGGTCTGGGGGTTGTTTCGCTTTCACCCGGCTGCCGCTTTCGTTTTGGCTCCTTGAACAAGAGCATCGCTCCTGCCAGCAAGATGCCCAGGCCACCCAGCAGGTAAAAACAGTTTCTCCAGCCGATCGCAGGGCCGAGATAGCCGACAATCAGCAGACTGGTACCAACACCGATCGGCACACCCATGTAGTAGATTCCCGACGCCAGTCCAAGCCAGCGGCTCGGAAACTTGTCGGACAGCAGGGACATCGAAGTCGGTGTCATGATGGACTCGCCAACACCAATGAACATTCGCGGCAGGGCGAGTGAAACGAATCCTTTTGCCATCCCGGACAGTGCAGTCAACGCACTCCACGCGGCAAGCCCGATCGCGATCAGGCGGGTACGGTTGTACATGTCGGCAAGGGTGCCCATGAACAGACCCATGGCCGAGTAGAAAAAAAGGAAGATCAATCCGGTCAGCAAACCGAATTGGGCATTGGTCAGTCCGAGGTCCGGGACAATGAAATTGGCAAAACTCGCGAGTAACTGCCGGTCTACAAAATTCATGACGTTGAGCAGCGTCAGAAACGCGAGAAAGCCGAAACTCCCCGCAGGTACACGGTCATCCGCCTGCTGCACTTAATGTCTCCCCCCATTGAAGTGGCACACACGAAACCCTGCCGTCAGCGCAGCAGTTGCAACCAGTGTACGACCGGTACGCCAGCAGCGGAAGCCAGATGCAACTGACAGCCTACATTGGCCGTCGCGATGAGATCGGGTGTATCGCTTTCGAGCGCATGCAGCTTGCGTTCGCGCAACTCGTTGGCGATTTTCCCCTGCAGCAACGAATAGGTCCCCGCTGAACCACAACAGAGGTGCCGCTCGGTTACCTCCGTCAACACATAACCTGCCTCGCTGAGGATCCTTTCAACCGGATCACGCACCTTTTGCCCGTGCTGCAAACTGCAAGGGGAATGCCAGGCGATACGTTTGCCGGGCGCCGCTGCCACCAGAGCAATACCCGAACCGGCCAGATACTCGGCGACGTCCATGGTTTTGTTGGCCAGATCCGTCGCCATGCCCGCGAGACTGGTTGATGCCAGATGTCGGCCATAGTCCTTGACCGTCACCCCACATCCGCTGGCGGTCGAGACGATCGCTTCAGCGTCGGCAACGGCAGCCCCGAGGGCTCTCACATTGGCAGCCATGGCTTTCAGGGCAGCCGCTTCATCGCCCAGATGCAGCGCCAGAGAGCCACAACAACCTTCAGCCGGGACTTCCACACACTCGATGTTTCTGGAATCAAGCAAACGGCGCAAATGTTCATTCACTTGTGGCGTGGAGACCGACTGGACACAGCCACCCAGGAGGACGATCTTGCGGGCGTACCTGACAGGAGCAGACCTCTCCACCCGTCGTCCGAGCGGTGGTAACTGGTGACGAAGTTGCGGAGGCAGCAACTGCCGAAACAGGTTGCCAAGCTGCACCACAACGCGGAAACGGATCCGGTTCGGGACGAAGTACTTCAGTGCCGCGATGATCAGTCGATCCAACAACGTTCGGTCGTCGGTCATGTCGGCCCTGGCAATTTCCAGCAACTCTCCGTACTGCACACCGGACGGACAGGTGGTTTCGCAGGCGCGACAGGTCAGACAACGATCCAGATGCTGGCGCAGGCGAGGCGACTGTTCCTGCGTTTCCAGGAAATCCTTGATCAGATAGATGCGACCGCGTGGCCCGTCCAGTTCATCACCGAGCAACTGGTAGGTGGGGCAGGTTGCATTGCAGAAACCACAGTGGACACAACTGCGCAGGATGGAATCCGCACGCCGGCCGCGGTCTGTGGCCAGAAGCAGCTCAGGCAGTTGTGTCTGCATGGATCAATCCGGGATTGAAGACGTGATCGGGATCAAAGGCATCCTTGATTCGGCGTACCAGATCAGAAACACGATCGGATCGTAACGGCGATGATCCCGGCTGACAGGCAAACGCACCAGGCGGCATGCAGAGTGCCGACTGGTCATGATCGCGCCAGCGAAGTGTTCCAGCCCAGTCAATACAGATGTCAGCCGGTTCAGGTGGGGTAGCCGGGGGAACTGACAATCGCCACAATCCACAAAGACCGGAGGCTGCACCCGTGGACAGCTCACCATCACGCAGGCTGGTCCAGAAGCCTGGGTCATCTTCGACTCCGCCCAGATCGCGAGCAATTTCGTTGACCACACAGGACGCTCCGGCCAGTCGCCAATGCAACTCACCGTCGATCCAAGCGAGACCTGACAGGGGCAATGGTTGCCTTGCCCAGTTACGCATGCAGGTCACTGCCTTCGCACCATCCATCGTCGTTTTCCGGCACTCCACCCGTTCCGGCCTGGGTGCGACACGAAGACTTGCGGACAGCAGGGTACCCAACGCGCCTTCCGAACCCGTCAGCAGGCGCGAAACATCAAAACCGGCCACGTTCTTGAATACTTCGCCACCAAAGCACAATCGCTCCGCGAGCCCATTCACCAATTCGATGCCCAGCACACAATCCCGAAGCGATCCGCGAAACGGTCGCGAAGGTCCTGACAAGCCGCTGGCAACAGCCCCGCCCAGTGTGCCTCGTCCACCAAACGTCGGTGGATCAGCCGCCAGACATTGTTTGCGTTCCTCCAGTGCGGCAGTGATATCGGCCAGGGGTGTCCCGGCACGTGCGGTGATGACAAGTTCGGCCGGCTGATACTTGATGATGCCCCTGTGCAGTGCCATGTCGAGATCCATCTGACCACCTGGCGAACCCAGCAACTGCACCTTGCTGCGATGACCGCGTATGGCAAGTGTGGTGTGAGCCGCACGTGCAGCGCGAACGCTCTCGATCACATCGGCTGCAATATCGCTCACTAAAATCGGTCCAGATGCCGGAAGCGCTCTGTTCCCGAGTGAACATGCATGCCACCCACGTCAACACAGCGCGCCAGTGTGGGAATCGCCTTGCCGGGATTCAGCAGAGCATCGGGATCAAATGCCGCCTTCAGACGGGCAAACTGTGCCAGTTCCGCAGCCGTAAACTGATCGCACATCTGATCGAGCTTTTCGACACCAACACCATGTTCGCCGGACACCGTACCGCCCACGGCCACACAGCATTGCAGGATGCGACCACCAAACTCCTCGACCTTGGCCAACTCACCTGGCTTGTTGGCATCATAGAGAATCAGCGGATGCAGGTTGCCGTCACCGGCGTGAAAGACGTTGGCCACCTCCAGACCATACTCGACCGAAAGGCGGGAGATCTCGTCCAGAACCTGCGCGAGTCGACCCCTTGGGATCGTGCCATCCATGCAGTAGTAGTCCGGCGCCAGACGGCCAACTGCGGGAAACGCAGCTTTCCGGCCTGCCCACAGTCGTGTCTGCGAGGCCGCATCCCGCGCCACATCCAGCTTGAACGCCCCTTGCGCGTGCATGGCCGCCTCGACCTTGAGCAGATCGGCAGCAACCTCTGCCTCGGTGCCGTCGAGTTCACACAACAGCAGGGCCTGCGCATCGACCGGATATCCCGCATGCACAAAATCTTCAGCAGCCTTGATCGCCAGGCGATCCATCATTTCGAGTCCCGCAGGGATGAGACCACCGCTGATGATTGCGGCCACTGCCTGTCCGGCTGCAGCCAGCGAGTGGAATGCGCCCAGCACGACGGCCTTGGTGGGTGGCAGGGGTGTCAGCCGGACAGTCACCTCCAGAACGATGCCGAGCAATCCTTCTGATCCACAAATGACTGAACGCAGATCCAGACCCAGTGGATCCACGCCTTTGCCACCGAGTTCATGCAGTTGACCATCCAGTGTCGCAACCACAAGACCGGCAACGTTGTGAACCGTCAAGCCGTATTTGAGGCAATGCACCCCACCCGCATTCTCGGCGACGTTGCCACCGATGCTGCAGGCAATTTGCGATGACGGATCCGGAGCATAAAAAAACCCCAACCCGGCAACCGCTTCGCTGATGGCAAGATTGCGGACCCCAGGTTCGACACGGGCGATCGCATTGGCCGGGTCAATTTCAAGGATGCGGTTCAAGCGGGCCAGTGAGAGCAGCAAGCCATCCTGCAAAGGCCTGGCTCCACCGGACAATCCGGTACCGGCTCCGCGGGGCACTATGGGAATCTGTTGCTGCCGGCAGATCCTCAGTATCGCGAGTACCTGTTCTCGGGTACGGGGCAACGCAACCGCCCATGGCACTTCCCGAAAAGCGGTAAGTCCATCCGTTTCGTAAGGACGCTTGCCAGCCGGATCAGTAATCAGACTGTCGGGAGGCAGCAGAGCCTGGAGTTGAGCGAGCGCTTGGGGTTGGGGCATGACAGGCTGAGTGTATCAGCCCACATGGGAACTCTGGCGCCAATTCCTGGTGAGGTTCGAAACGATCAGAACCGATAGTTCAATGCCGCAAACGGACCGTCCACGATCAGCTTCGCTGTATCTACATCGCCAAGCTCGTCCAGCTCCAGTCGTACATAACGATAGCCGACTTCGACGCCAAGACCGAGATCGGAGTTCCAGCCCAGCGCGCCGCTGTAATCGATCTGGTCATCGCCCTTCCAGGTGGAGGCCTGCGCGCTTGCAGCCATCCAGAACCCACTGAGAAGCTCCCATTCCGCCGCCGCGTACAGCATCGGCGTCGTGCCATCAAATTCGACTTCGGCAAGGTAGACCCCGCCGGAGATGGACGCGCTGCCATCGATCTTGCGAACCCCGAGTCCAAGATCGAAGTTCAGTGAAGTGTCCAGTAGCCGGTAATAGAGGATGGCGTCGGTCATCTTGAGGTCGAAGGTCGACTCGACAGCACCCGGCGGTATGAAACTCACACCGGCCAGCACCACATCCCGCTCGATCTCGATCCCGCCCTGCATTCCGATATCAGCCTGCTGCAGGCGAACATTTGCACAAAGGGTATCGGGTGTTCAAAAGCCACTGCCAGGACGTTCCCATCATCATCTCCAAGACCCATGTCCTGCTTGGTGTCGACTTTGGTCCCGTTGGATTGAATGTAACCTTCGCTGTTCTGATGCCACGTGCCGGCCCCGGCATAGATGCCGAAGAGTGTTTCAGCGTTTGCGCCAAGGGCAAGCAGCGTCGCCAATGTAGCGACGAGCAAACGGGGCAGGAGACTTCGAGCAGCCATAAAAAACCATCCGTGGTGGGCTTATGGCAAAAGTATAGAAGTCCGTGGCAGTCACGCTGTGAACCAGCGCACAGCAGATCCGGTCAGGAGGCGGGGTCGCACAGGTGCCCGCCTTCAGGTGCGGTCAGCGGCCGCAGGTCAAACGCAGTAGTGCCTGTTCAGTTCGCCGATGATGCGGAAAAAATCGGCGCGAACTTCGGCGATGATCTCGGCCACGGGCCGAACGGAATCGATCCGTCCGCAGACCTGACCGGTCAACGCAATGGCGGCTTCCATATCACCGCCAAAGTACAGATCAATGGCCCGGCCAAAGTCAGCCATCGCGTTCTTTTCAGTGTCGAACTCCAGTTTCGTGGTCTTCTGCGTACGCAGTGCACGCAGGGCAGGCGACTGATGCCGATTGAGGAAAACCGTATCCGTTTCCTTTGCAGTCACGATGGCTGACTTCCAGTTCTGATGCACAGGTGACTCGAGCGCCGACACCATGCGGGTTCCCATCTGGATGCCCTCGGCACCCAGTGCAAACGCCGCAGCCATGGAAGAACCGTCCACAAATCCACCGGCAGCGATGATTGGAACAGTAACCTGGGACCGCACCAGGGGCAGCAGGACCATGGTCGCAACATCCCTGGGGTTCTTGAATCCACCACCTTCTCCCCCTTCGACAACAAGTCCGTCAACACCACACTCAACTGCCTTTTTTGCCGCCGACAGGTTGGGAACAACGTGATAAACCGTCAGTCCGGCCTTCTTCAGTTCTTCGGTGTAGCGTTCCGGGCTGCCAGCAGAAGTCGTGACGAACTTCACCCCCTCGTCAATTACAAATCGAACTATGTTCGGATCGCGCACAAAGGCCTGGGCAATATTCACGCCAAACGGCTTGTCCGTAAGTGCCCGCATCTTGCGGATTTCCTCCCGCACTGCATCGAGTTCGCCCGACGACGTTTCAATGATGCCAAACGCACCTGCGTTGCTGACGGCAGACGCCAATTGCGATCTCGCAATCCAGCCCATGGGTGCCTGAACGATAGGGATCTCGACACCAAGATCGCGGGTCACTCGATTGTCAAAGCGCATTCGTTGCTCCAGATGGAATTTTCTTGTTGCTAAAGCACTACGGGAAGTTCGAGAAATTCCTCATAGATGCGCCGCTGGTGGGCAGCCAGACGAGGTGAAATCGCATCCATCAGACGTTCATCCCGGCACGAATAGGCGCTGCGGATCATGGGTGTTGTTCGCATCAGGGACTCAGGCAGCGGAGTAAACATGTTCGCAAACGTCGCCCAGTAGATATCCGCGGCAGTGAACTGGTTGGCAACGATGTAGTCATTCTGCTCGAGCCGCTTCGACAACATGCGCAGGATACTGGTGACACGTCGATGCGCAGATTCCGCATGCACAGGATTGTGACCATATTTGCCGGCCAGATATCGAGTGACCCCTGCAGGAAAGGCTCCACGATCGGTGTCACCGATCATCACCAGCCGATAGGCCCAGCCCAAACCCATTTCACCGCAGATCTCATGTGCAATCCCGAACAGATCAACTCGATCTTCCGGGTCATCCGGTATGAGCGGTGTCGAATCCGAAAGGCGTTCGGCCAGGATGAGAATCTCCGCCCAACCCGTGCGGGGTTTTTCGTTTTCATACAGGACAACCGGGACAGAACTGTTGCCGTAGTGATGAGCGATCGCCTGTGGAGGATCGCTGTCTGCCTGGGCACCATAAAGACAGTCCAGCCCTTTGGCATGGAATATCCCCTTGGCCGCTTCCGTCCAGGGTGATGGAATGTCGCGCAGGATCGCCATGCGCAGACCTTTTGCTTCGCGAATTTCAGCGATCGGTACAAACCTGGACATCTGCCTGTCTCTTGATCACCCGGGCGCGGGATTGTAGTGGGCCAGAGAAGCTCCGAACAAGCAAAGGCTGCGCAGAGCACCATCCAGACCTCCCGTTGTCTCCTTTACGCCCCTGGCTCGCCGATGAGCAGGTATTCGCCGCCTGGCATGATCGTGACGTGATCTCCGGATTCAGAAAACCGTCACAAATCCCCGGGCAGCACTGATTGGAGGTACCGGGTCTGACAAACCCATCAACACACCGTGCAGATCCGCCACAGGACAGTCCACGCCTGAGCAGTAGCGCAGTCCGGCCAGCGAGTTCCGGGACCTTCTGCAAAGGCAATGGAACCACAACTGGAACTCCAGAATGTGTCAGGAGGCGACTGCTGGCCGCAGATCCGGCAACACGTAGCCCTGGGCTTCAAGATTTGCACGCACCACCTTCTTGTCCATCTTGCCTGTCGAAGTCAGCGGGATACTCTTCACCTCGATGATATCGTCCGGTAATTGCCATTTGGCAAATGCCCGGGAGCAATGTTCCAGCACTGCTGAATGGTCGAGTACAGACCCTGCCTGCAGTACGACAAGCGCCACGGGTCGTTCGTCCCACTTCGGATGAGGATGGGCAACCACGCAGGCCTGTGCAATACCAGGCATGGCAACGATGTGGTTCTCCAGGTCGACCGAAGAAATCCACTCCCCGCCGCTTTTCACCAGATCCTTTGAACGATCCGAGATGATCAGGTATTCCTCCGGATCGATCTTGCCGACATCCCCGGTGACCAGCCATCCGTCGTGGAACTTCTCCGGTTGGGGATTGTTGAAGTACTCCGAACAGATCCATGGGCCGCGTATCAGGATCTCGCCGACAGTCTCCCCATCATGGGGAAGACGCTTGAAATCCGCATCGAAGATATCGATCTCAAGACCTGGCATCAGGAGGCCCGCCTTGCACACATTCTGGAACTGTCGGTCCTCGGACAGTGACAGCTGGCTGCGTTTCATGACCTTGCGGGAGAGGGTTGCGAGCGGAGACGTTTCGGTCATTCCCCACCCCTGGATCATCTCGACCCCCAACGTGTCCCAGTACCATCGGATGAGTGAGGGTGGCGGCGCGGAACCACCGCAGGTGAGCCGACTGAGTTTGCTGAAATCATATTTGCCGGGATTGGCTTCGATCAGCCCCTTGATTCCCTGCCAGATCGTCGGTACGCCAGCGGACACCGTCACTCCTTCCGAGGAGATCAGATCAGCCAGTCGGTCCATGGTCATGAACCGATGGGGCATCACCTGCTTGCAGCCCAGCATCATCGCCGACCACGGCAACCCCCAGCCCATGGCATGGAACATGGGCACGATGCCGCACAGCGTATCCGTACCGGACAAGCCCATGCTGTCGGTCATGCACTGCGCCATCGTGTGCAGATACTGGGAGCGGTGTTCATACTCAACACCCTTTGGATTGCCTGTGGTACCGCTCGTGTAACAAAGGCCCAGCGGCGAATTTTCATCGATCTGGGGCCAGTCGTAGTCTGTTGGCTGGCCGGCGATGAACGCCTCGTAATCAACGGCCTTGGGGAGTGTCGTCTGCCATCCTTCGAATCCCGATTCCGTGGCCACGACAACCCGTTCAACGGTGGGAATGCGCCCTTGCAGCAATTCAAGCATTGGCAGCAGATCTGCATCGACGATGATCAGCTTGTCAGCCGCGTGGTTGATGATGTATTCGAGGTCCTTTTCGGACAGTCGGACATTCAGAGTGTGCAGAACTGCGCCCATTCCCGCTGTTGCATGATAGGCCTCGAGGTGGCGGGAACCATTCCACATGAAGGTACCGACACGATCACCCACCCTGATCCCCGCCCCTGCGAGCGCGTGTGCAAGCTGATGAGCCCGGTCACGAGTCTGGCGCAGGGTCTGTCGACGAACACCCCCTGCTGTGGCGGTGACGATGTCGTCTTTTGGAGAAAGCCGTGCACCCCGATCGAGGATTCTCGACATCAGGAGCGGTGAGTGTTGCATTGCCACGCTGAATTCTCCTCAAACCTAAAGGGGCAGGAGTTTACAAGTGCACGCGTCGTCCTGTCATGGCTCGGACACGCTCAATCGGTACCGAGCCGTCCATGCAGTGACACATGGAAGATCACATCGGGCGAACTGTCGCTGTAAAGGTCTTCGACAACGCCAAGATCCAGCCAGAACGACGGTTTGAGGAAAACGCGCCCGCCCAGCGTTCCCTGCAGGCTGGTCCGGCCCAGCAGACTCACATCGATATCAAACGGTGCTCCCTGTGCATCGGCCTGCATGAGCAGCTGAACACGTTCATGCACCTGGTAACCAAATCCCAGGTGCCCGAGGGGCATGAACTCCTTCTGCAAACGGGGCAGCAACTCACCCTTGCCCAGGTAAACGCCACCGAACATCGCAGTCATGCTCAATCGTGACACGCCAAACAGGTCAACCTGCCCATATTCCAGCCAGGCGCCAGCATCCATGGCCTCCGAGCCCGACAGGGACCTTACGGTGCCGGTCGGAAGTTTGACCAGGCCACGCACGGTCAGCGAACGCTCTGGCCCGTTCAGGAGCGCCCGCCCCAGGTAGAGCCGTACGTCACCCAGGTCCTGTTCGGATTCATGCAGCTCCACGACAGTGCTGCCATCAAACTGCACTGAGTAATCGAGGCGGTCTCGACGTACACGATCCCTTCCGCCGGCGCCGAAGCCCAGAGTGTCATGGTAGCCGTCAATGAAGGAATCGAGAAAGCCGCCATCATGTCTGACCCAGGGAACATCAACCCCCCAACTCCAGACATCTGCAAATCCCTGCCGGAAAGAAAGTGTGGTCAATGTCGTTTCGCCATCGAACGCGACGATTGAGTTGTCGCCCTGATCACCGCTGAAGATGTTTCCGTGATCCATGGAGATCGAAAGCAAATCTTCGGAGGCGCGCAGGACGGGCACACCGAACAGAAGGGCAGCGGGTGAAGTATTGCGAACGGACAAGGGTGAGGCGGCAGCTTCGTGCGCAGTTGCATCGTGCATCACTGACATCAGTGCCATGAGAAGACAGCAACCCAATGAGGTGTAGCGCACGCTGCTCTCCTGATTTTGGCCTGATTTGGCCTGATTTGGCCTCCATCTTTGGCCAATTCGCTTGTGCGTACTGCCAGTGCGCCGAGACCCGCCGAAAGTGCGCTTTCGTGAACGTTGAGTGCCTACAGTTCGCGCGTTACCCGATTGCGACCATCGTTCTTGGATTGGTAGAGACACGAATCGGCACGTTCGATAAGGTCACTGACCGACTCACCGGCGCGGTAGCGGGATACCCCCATCGATACCGTCACGTGCAGCGATTTGTCAGTATCGGCCGACTTGATGGTCTGGGTCTCGATGATTGCCCGAATGCTGTCGGCCAGCATGGCGGCTCCATCAATCGGTGTCGCTGGCAGCAGGATGGCAAACTCTTCACCACCATAACGCGCCAGCATGTCCCTGCCTTTGACACACTGATCCATTTCCTGGGCAACAAAGCGAAGAACCTGGTCACCGATCAGGTGGCCGTGGGTATCGTTGAACTTCTTGAAGTGATCGATATCGACCAGGACCAGGCACAGGTCCGAGCCATCGGCCACCGCCTCTCCGGTCATCCGCGCAGCGGCTTCATCAAAGGCTCGACGATTGGCAACTCCCGTCAAAGCGTCTGTGCGTGAGTCACGGCTCAGACGACTGATCTGGGATCGCATTTCGGTCAACTCATCTCCCATCGTATGGAGGGATGCTTCAACTTCCCTCGCACGCAGACGTGTCTTCTGGGTTTCCCGAACCAGATTGACCACCAGGTGATTCAGATCCTCCTGGGTGGGGCTGCTGCCAAGGGCACTGCCCGCGGCAGCCAGCACATCCGAATAGGCCCCCATGTCGCTGCCCAGGTTGCTGACCTCCTGGAGCACCGAATTCACGGCTTCCCGGACTGCACCCTGAATGCCATCCACTTCAGCCGAGACTTCGTCGACAAAGTACTTTTCGTAAATCCTGCGACACTGGTCGGCGCTGAAACTCAGTCCTTGCTTGATATGGGATTCGAGTTCCGAACACAACTCATCGTTGCGATGGGTCACATAGTCGTACCAGACCGCGTAGTTCTGCGGGATGGTCGGGACGCGTTGCTGACTCATCATCGGCAAGACACGTTTGAGCACCTGTACCGATTCGTCCAGCGACATATCAAAGTTGGTTAGCATGGGGATGTTTCCAAGTTCTCACCCCTAACGCTAGCCCATTACACGATTTTGTCCTGTGCCCGGGACCCGCTTTCTAACTACGCCTCCAGCGCCACTTTTTTTGCCCACTTGTAGTCGGCCTTGCCATTTGGCGCCCGACGAACCACATCGACAAACAACACCGAACGGGGCACCTTGTAACCGGAAAGATGCCCGCGTGTGAACTCGATCAGTTCCTGGGACTGGCATCCTCGCCCCTCGATGACATGTTCCCGATACGCAGTGACCGCCACGATTCGTTCACCAAAACGGTCATCAGGCACCCCGACCACGAGACAATCCAGCACATCCGGATGACGCTTGACGGCTTCTTCCACTTCTTCTGGAAACACCTTTTCACCCCCGGTGTTGATACAGGCACTGCCTCTGCCCAGCAGGGTGATGCTGCCATCGGCTTCGACTTGTGCGTAGTCGCCGGGGAAGCTGTAACGAACCCCGCCGATCTGCCGAAACGTCGCCGCAGACTTTTCCGGATCCTTGAAGTAACCCAGCGGGACAAAGGCGCTTGTTGCCACCCGGCCGATTTCGCCGGACCCGGGCTGCACCTCGGAACCGTCATCGGCAAACACTCGCACCCCTGCATTGAGTGAAAATTTGGCCGTCTTTGCACTCGCATCGCGGGTGGTAACCGAGGAACCCATACCTCCTTCAGTTGATCCCATCACATCGAGCAGTACAAAGTCGCCGTGTTTCAAGAGCCCGGCCTTGGTTTCCGCACTCCACATCACACCACTGGAGATGATCTGCCTGAGGCTGGAAACATCATAAGGATTGCCTCGTGCACTCGCTGCATCCAGCGCGCCGAGCAGGGGTCTGGCAAAAGCATCCCCGACAATGACCAGGTCACTGACACGATGGGTATCCACCAATGCCCAGAGGTGATCGGGGTCGAGACCCAGCCTGGACGTGGTGACCACTGTGCCACCGAGAATCATGGGCAGGAAAGAACCCAGCCAAACCCCGGTACCGTGCATCAGAGGGCATGCCGGCAAGCTCACCGGTTTATCTACGATCCCAGGCAACAATGCGGTCAGTTCTTCAACCGTGGTCGGTGGAGTCAGACCCCGGCCACCAACGCCCATGGCTGCAAAAAACTGGCAGAAGGGGCCGCCGGGATACATGACACCTTTCGGCATTCCGGTCGTGCCACCTGTGTACAACATGTAAACATCGTCCGCAGACCGGGAAATTCGCGCCATCGGGTTCTGAATGCGGAGCACCTTTTCGTAATCCACCGCACCTTTCAACAGCGATTCAGTACCGTCGTCCACCTGGATATAAAGTTTTACCTTCGGCAATCGCTGGCGTATTTCCCATATCCGGGCTGCATAGGCAGCCTGGAATACGACGGCCTCAACATCAGCGTTGTCCAGCAGATAAACCAGTTCATCCGCCTTGTACCGATAGTTGACGTTGATCGGACAACCACGAATCTTGAACACCGCATACTGGGCTTCCAGATACTCGTTGCAGTTATGCAGGTACAGCCCGACCTTGCTGTCCTGGCCAAGCCCATGTGTCGACAGGAGCGATGCAAGCCTCGCCGCCCGATCATCATATTCCCGCCAGCTACGGACCTGGCCGTCACAGATGACGGCCGGTCTTTCCGGCTGCAGATCACTGATGGCTTCAAAGACATTGGCGAAATGAAAATCCATGGCCCCCCCTTCAACCCCATCGCAGCACCACGAAGACCACGATTTCGTCAGTTGCGCCACAACTGCGGTGTTTCCACAGCGTTGCCACTGGTTCCTGCTGAAATTCTACGGAAATTCGCTGGCATGGAAGTTGATATGAAACCCGCACAGTGTCAACTCATACCTCGGAGCAACCATGAACATCATCCGCAGACCAATCCTCGGATATCCCCACACCGGTTTTGTCGCAATTGTCCTGGCAATTTCCCTCACTGCCATGCTTGGACTCGCGGTGCAGTCAAAGGCGGACGTCGCCCCCGGGATTGCTGATTTGCTGGCCAACTGCGAGCACTGCAGTCTGGCACTGGTCCCGAATTCGAACAGCATCCTGAACTGAACGGGAGAACTGCAACATGTATCGTCGTATGAGAAGCGCCCTGATGGTGGACAAACGCAACGGCTGGATCGGTGGAGTCTGCGCTGGTATCGCCCGTAGCAGTCGCACGGACCCGACAGTCGTCCGAGTCGCGGTAGTGATCGTCGGGTTGTTCTTCCCCAAGCTGGTGATAGCCGCCTATCTGCTGGCCTGGCTGGTGCTCGACCCGCTTGAGTCAGATCGCGTCTGAGACGCTTCCCCGGCAAGCGGACAGCGGACCAGACAGTTGCCCGGCGTCGGTCCGGGAGATTGTGCATCGGCAGCCAATGCACGAAAATCCTCTGAAAAGCCGTTCAGCCGTTCCGTCATCCGCCGGCGCTGCTGGTCCGTCGCGGTTCGCAGCAGCATCAGCGTCACGTCGCGTCGAAGCGCATCGTTAGACGCGCTCACCGCAGTGAACTCAGGGCTCCAGAACGTTTTGCGCTCGGCAACCAGCTGCCTGTATCGCGCATCGAATCCGTTTGTATCACTGCGGCCGGCCAATGCCTTCAGGAAGGCCGCCTGCCATCGCCGACGATACTCGACCCACAGCAGTTGCTCGGGCTGATAACGAAGTGACTGGGCCTTCAGAAAGTCCTGTTGTTCGCGAGTCAGAGATCCGATGAAGTACTTTGCACCGTCCTGCATGGACTGCGCCCAATTTGCACGGGCCTCACTGAGATCGACATCCAGTTCTTCCTCGACAAACTCCTCGTTTGACTGCTCCAGTCTGGCAGGCAATTCATCAACCTGGTCATCACTCAGCGAAAGCATCAGTTCGATGGTCATCGTCATCGCCTGAGCTTCGATCCGCTCTGCCCAGGCTGTCACGTCCTGGACCATCGCCACCAGTGCCGGTTCCGTGAACTCCTGATTGATTTCGCGACTCAGACGATCCAACCGGTCAGCGTAGACCGGCAACTCGGAAACACGGTGCCAGTGCAGCAACCGGTCAAGTTCCGCCCTGAAGTACGCATCCTGACGATCGTCAAAATCCACGTAATCGGCCATTTGCCACCGCGCCAGCCGATCAAGATTGTTATAGGTCGCGGAGATCGTGCAACCCGTCAACAAGAAGAGGACGACGCCATGAAAACACCACCGCAACGCCCGGTTGATCATGAATCGTTCCCGCTGACACTGCTGGGGATGGAAGGTATTGCCGTTGTAGACAGGACCATCTCGTCAACTCGCCGGGTATTCGAGTTGATCGGTCGATTGCGAAACCGCTCGATCTCGCCACGAATGATGCCGATGACGTAAGTCAGGACAGTCAGGTCATCGAGGTAGCCAATACCCAGCAGGAAATCCGGAATTACATCAATCGGTGTGACAAAGTAGAGAATGCCGGCTGCGCCAAGAATCAACGACTTCGTGGGTATGTCGCGATATTCCCCTGTCGCATACGCCTTCAGCAACGCAACCAGAGTGGTCAGGTCCTCTCGAACCCGTTGAACAACGGTTCTGGATCGACTCACCGACAGCAGCTTGTCATCCGCGTCACGGCCGAGACTGCCGAGCCGTCTTTCCCGAATCAGCACTTCTGCCAACTCCAGATAGCGCTTCAACTGCCAAGGCCTGATCATCTCATCACCTTTGCGGTATTCCCGCCAGTCTGCCGGTCACGATCTTCGCCTAGCAGAAATCGCAGGATCCAACCGCCCACCAACAATTCATCGGTCGGCTTTTCCAGAGAGTCAAGACCTGCCTCATGAACTTTCGCACCGAGTATCTCGCGACGAAGATTGATGAGGGATCTGGAATAGGGTTTGTGGAACTCAGGATGCCCCTGGAAGGTGATCACATTGTCACCCATCGTGAAACCGGCAACCTGGCAATTTACCGAACGAGCAAAAATTCTGGCGCCGTCGGGGAGCATCGCAACCTGATCCTTGTGACTCGACAGCAGATTGACCTGGTCAGCCAGTGGCTGCATCCAGTCCGCCTGCTCACAGATTTGCGTTTCCTTGACACCAACCTCCCAGCCGGTTGTTGCAGACTGCACCAGTCCGCCAAAAAAATGCGCCAGCAACTGATGGCCAAAACAGATGCCGACGACCTTTTTGCCAGCGTTGATTTCACCTGCCAGGAAAACCGCCAGTCGCCGGATCCAGGGCAGGTCGTCATAGACGCTGTGCCGGGAACCGGTAATCACATAGGCATCTGCCGCGCCTGCTACCGGTACGCTCTGCCGTACATCGAGCGTCTGCAGTTCTATCCCCGGGTGCTCAAGCAGATTGCCAAACATGACCGGATAATCACCAAATTCTGGCTGAAACTGCTCGAGGACGTTGTCCGTCTGGAGAAGTACTACGCGCAACGGTTCGACCAACCACGATTGATCAGCGCATGATCGCGCATCTTCCGTGGCAGGTACCAGCACTTTACCGCCTCCAGGCCTTCTGCCCGCCTCTTCCCGCGCTACATTCGACTGACACGCACCGCAAAGGCTGTGGATAACTATGAGGATAAGTTGTTTGCAGCCTCCAGAACTCGAGACGGGTGCCAAAGGGTGGATAAGACTCACAGTTCATCCAACGACACAAATATTCCATCTGAATCAACAGTTTGCGCAGCTATCCACCTGAAGATGCTCAAGCTTGGCGCCCATCTTGATCCACACGCAGGTGATTTTCCGTGAATGTGCATAACAGAATCCCGGTATCGGGTTAGCAGACACTAACTGGAGAATCCTTGCCACTACTACGCGGGTCGCGTCATGTGTCATGAAATTGCAACGAAAGGCGGTCGTCAGAAAATGCGCATGGCCAACTTGTCAGGCGTGCATGAAACCCCAGAGCACGGCGAGAACCACGCCCAGAGCACCAACCAGCCAGCGCAGTTGAGGGCGCGACCGTCCGAGGCCGGAAGACACGGACAACCCTTCGGTGACCGCTCCTGCCGATCCGACAGCGGGTTGCCGGACCATGGATGCAACTTCAGCCCTTCGATGGGTATCGTCCAGCTTGCGGGTGGGGGTTCGTTGCAGTTCCGCCAACAGCAGGCGTCTTGACTGCCTGTATTCGGCCCTGGTCGACTCCCCGGCCGCATGAGCGCGTGCAACACGCCGCAATCGTTGGGACAACGGGCTCAGGCGCATGAGCTTCATGACAACTCCCGGACAAAGCGAAATCCTGTAGCATCATCCACGTTGACTTCGATCAGGTCCGTGGTCTGAGACACACAACGTTCGCCCGGATCACGAAAACTGCCCCCCGCAGCCACGATCAGGTCACCGTCGATCACCAGTTCCCTGACATTGCCCAGCACATGCCACAGTCCATTGTTATCGGCGAGCCCTTCGTCGGTCACCGCAGGGCGCTGCGCACCGATGTACCGGCCCCGGCAGTGCCGAACACCACCACGCGAAGTACCGGCCAGCAGCTGCCACTCGATCAGCGTCGGTAATCGATATTGATGTCCTGTCCGTTCGCTCAACCAACGGGCGTATTCTTCAACCAGTGCCGTCGGCACACCCGTTACCGGGAAGTCACTCGATTGCAGGTGGCACCGCGCCGTGTCATCACAGAACGCTGCAAACTCTCGCGTGCTGATTTCTGCACGAGTAACAGCGAATCTCTCACTCCCGGTTCCAGCCACATACACCACCAGTTCCGGGGTTGGGGTTGCTGCTGCCTGGTCCCGGCAAGTGCGGAGCGCAGAATCATCCCCACTCGACTCCGCGCAAGGATCGGATGACTCGAGTTCGAGCTCGACCAACCCTTCGAGCCGCGAGGCTGCATCATTTCGCAAGCTGTTCGCGAGTGCGGCGTCGACAGTTCCAAGTTCGGTGATGCACTCTTCCAGCCGGACATTGGTAAGTCTGGCAGCCTCGTTCACAAATGCTGCCTCATCCTCATGACGACGGATCAACTGTGCGAGTTTCAAAAGGTCCAGTCGCAGACAGGATGCCGACAGGACACTGGTCAGCAGACGCATGGCCTTGTGGTCCGGCTCCGGTTCGGCAACCGCCACGATGCTGGGAGTCGCCGGTTGCACGGCCTTGACGGGGTTGCTCCCTGCAACCTGCAGTTCATGGCTCACCTCCGCCGCAAAGGGGAAGGGTTGCAGCGCATCCGCCAGGCGCCTGGCTCCTTGCCGATCACCTGCTTTCAATCTGCGCCGACCTTCCTCCGCCAGAAGCATGACGACCTGTTCACGGCTGCTGATGACACTACCGAGCAACTCCGGCACCAGGAGCTTGCCGATCGGGTCGAGCGCCTGATGCACTTCCTGCAAGGCTGCAACCGCAGCGAGGGTCTGCTCACGGGTCATGGTGATTCCGATGGGCACAACCACCGCATCGAGCACTTTCTTCAGCCGTTCCGTGATGGCCAGATCCAGAATTTTCGAAGGGGCCAGGAACTGGCTATCAGAGTAAAGGACCATCGCCTGCTGCAGCGGTTGCCGGGCCTGAATGGCCGCAGCAACAACCGCGGCCGCCTGCTGTTTGTAAACCAGGGCGGTTTCACCTGAAGAATCGATTGCTGAAAGACTCTGCAATTCCGCATTCAGCCGCAGCAGCCACAGGTTGTCGAGCGCCGGTTCTTCGATCAGGCTGCTTACCCGTGCTGTCTGCACGTCCAGCAATGTGACTTGCCTGACTTCATCACGCACGTCCTCGATCTGCGACCCTTCGATGACCCAGGAACCCGTGAGTGCCAGCAGAATCGTCGCTGCGACAGCCCCAATGGACCCTGTCCGCCAGATCTGCTTGCCAGCGAGCGCGGTCTGCAGATCCTTCACACTGGCCAGGCGATCTGCCCTGCGCAATGCCAAAGCCGAGCGCAGCGCCCGCCACTGCGCCAGACTCAGCTGTCGAGGACGCTCCGGTGTCAACCCGGCAGCCAGTGCTTCATCAGCGGGAAATCGATTGTATGGATGGCGCCCGGTCAGCACGAGGTAGATCACTACAGCCAGTGCATACAGGTCATCGCGAGGTTCCGGCGTTTCTCCCTGGATCATCTCGAGACTGGCGTACACTGGCGTCAGCGCAGCCATCTGCGCCGGATCAAAAGCAGTCTCCTCGCCTTGTGCATGTTGCAGACGCGCTGCGCGGGCCAGGCCAAAGTCCAGGATCTTCGCCAGATTCTGATCCGTCACGAAGACGTTGCCGGGTTTGAAGTCGGCATGCACGACACCATTTTCATGAGCGTATCGCAGCCCCTCACACATGCCATTGATGACGGACCACGCCATCTCGTCGGGCAGACCATGTGGATAAGCCTGCACGAGTTCCGCCAGTTCACGGCCCTGCAGCAGTTCCATGGTCATGAAAGGAACGTTGCCGTCCTTGTCGAAGTCGAAAATCGACACAATGTTGTGGTGGGAAAGTTGCTGTGATCGGGAGGCTTCCCGTTCCAGCGCAATAAACGCCTCCGGGTGCTTTCGTATGTCGGCGTTCAGCACCTTGACCGCCACGTAGGGATGGCGATCCCGAGCCTCGACCTTGCGCAGATCCTTGGCACGATAAACTGTGCCCATGCCACCGCTGCCGAGTCGATCGTCGAGTACAAATCGGCTCTTCAGCACACGCGGTGTCACCTGATCCGTGGCCGCTTCCCGCGCCGACGAGTCATCCGTCCGATCTCGACTGCGTGGCCGCAGTACGGTCAGATCCCTGGGCGTCGACTGATCCATGAGATTCTTCAGCCCGCGAGTGCGCTGACAACGACCAATGAGACGTTGTCCTGCGCCACGCCATTCAGACAGGCCCACAGCAACCGCTCCGCGACCTCCTCCAGGTCACCGTCGAGCCGCGCTTCGACGTCTGACTGTGCGAGCTCTCGATACAAGCCATCCGAGCACAAAAGGAAACGATCACCAGGCTCGAGATCAAAGACCACCAGGTCGAGATGCAGTGGACCGTGCCCGCCGACCGCCCGTGTAATGACGTTGGTATCCGTCGTCAGCGCCTCTGCTTCCGTGACATCGCCAACATCCAGCAGATCCGACAACGGGTTGTGATCGCGTGTGACCTGCTCGAGTCGACCTGCACGAAGGCGGTACAGCCGGCTATCACCGGCCCAAAGCGCCACCCCGTGGTCAGCCGTCGCCAGAAAAATGACGACCGTACTGCCTACCGTTGACCCGGCAAAACTCGTTTTACCGTAGTCCTGCAGGGCTGTGTTGACCTGCAACAACACATCTTCAACCTCGTCTATGCGGTCCACCAGTTTTTGCTGAGGTGCAAATTCGATCTTGCCCAGAGCCTGCGCAATGGCGCGGCTCGCGTAGTCACCTGCTTCATGACCACCCATGCCATCGGCAACCATCCACAAACCCGCTTCCGGTCGATCCAGAACGGCGTCTTCATTCAACCGGCGGACGTTGCCACGATGGGTTCGATGAGCGCTGGCAAAGGTCAACACCGGTGCCAGCAACTGGGCTTCAGACATGGCTATACCTCAATGCAGTGGTCAGGGTCAGTGGTGTTCCCAGACTGAACCAGCCTTCGCCCCACATTGGCAGACGATCCCGATGCAGAAGACGCACGTGTTCGTCTTCGGTCTGCACCAGTGTTCCGTTGGTGGAATGATCAACGAGTTCAAACCGATGACCCCGTGCGGGGAACTCAATGGTGGCGTGACGTGCCGAAACAAACGCACCAGCTACACAAAGATCTGCCTCGGCCGAGTTGCCAAGCAACAGTGTTGAGCTAGGTGTGATCACATATTCCCGGTCCATCCAGACGAGGACCAATCGGGAAGGAGCGATCTCCCTGTTGCTTGACGACTCCCTGTCGCTGTTCACGCGCAGTTCCTGTTACGGGAGCACAAAGCATAGGCAAAGACAGAAAAAGCGAGTGATAACCCCGTCACACGCACACGACGGGGTTATGTCGTCGTCAAATCAGTTTGGCGTCACCACACTGTCAGATTTTTCGGGCGGACTTGAAGTCCGGTGTGCGTTTTTCCATGAAGGCTGCGATCGCCTCTTTGTGCTCAGGTGAAACGTACGCAACCTTCAACCCTTCACCTTCCCGCTGCTGGATCAGTTTGAGATCCGTCTCCGCCGCATTCTGCGTAGCCAGTTTCTTGATCATGCGTAACGCAACCTGCGGGTTTTCACCCATTGAGCGGGCAACTGCAATGGCTGATTCGACCAGGTCCGCCGGTGCAACCACCCTGTCCACAAGTCCGAGACTCAGCGCCTCATTGGCATCAACCGTACGACCGGTGAGCATGAGTTCGTTGGCCTTGCCAAATCCGACCCGGGCAAACACAAATCGGGAGCTGGCAAGTTCCGGCACCAGACCCATTTTCACGAACCGCAACGACAGTTTGGCGTTGGTGCTGGCGACCAGATAGTCCATGGGTAGAATCAGCGTGGTGCCAAGGCCAATGGCCGCACCGTTGACTGCGGCAACCACTGGTTTGGAATCCCGCATCAGGCCAACCCAGTCCTGTGCCCGTGAGCTGCGTGCGAGCGAAGCCCCTTCCGACTGTGCCTTGAACACTGCTTCGATATCGGCACCTGCGCAGAAACCTCGCCCTGCACCGGTCATGACAATGGCACCGATATTGTCATCGGCATTGGCCGCCATGACGGCATCCGCCAGTTCTTCGGCCATCTGATAAGTCCATGCGTTCAATCGCTCAGGTCGATTGAGCGTGATCAGGCAAACGTCGTTGCGATTCTCGGACAATATGGTCTGGTAGGTCATGGCTCCCCCGGGTGGTCGGGTGCGTTCAGATCAACAGCAGGATTCCGCCGATGATCAGGACAGCACCCAGAATGTGTGCAGGCTCGATCTTCTCCCGAAGTATCCAGACGGCCGTGGCAAAGGTAAACAGCAACTCGACCTGGGCAACCGCCCGAACCAGCGCAGCGCTGACCATTGTCATCGCAGTGAACCATCCGGCTGAAGCTCCGGCACCTACCAATCCAACCCAGATCCCCTCACGCCTCGCCCGCCACACCTGCTCGAGTTGCCCGGGTTCACGCATCGCCAGGTACAACCCCATCAGCAATACCTGCATGCCAAGCGCAACCGCCAGCGTCGTGGCAGCCCGTTCAACGGCGGCGCCCTCCGCCAGGGCCAGAGACGCCGCACGATATCCGACCGCCGACAACGCAAAGCCGCTGCCGGCTAGCAAACCCAGGATCACCGCTCGTTTGCCGACCAGGAGTTCCCTGACCGAGGACTTGCCGGATAACAGGAGCACGCCTAAAAAGGAGATGGCGATACCGAGCAGCATGGACCACGTCAGGGATTCACCGAACAGGATGAACCCCAACAGTGCAGCCTGCAGGGTCTCGGTTTTCGACAGCGCGGTGCCGACTGCAAAATTGCTGGCAACCATCGCCGCGAGCAAGGCGGAGGTGGCCAATATCTGGGCCACACCACCGATCAGGCAGTAGATGAAAAAAGGCGTTGTCAGCGTGTGCATCACCTGATCACCGCTGACCAGCGTCGCATAAACCCAGGCAAATGGCAGCGCGTAGGCAAACCTGACAAAGCTGGCGCCGTTCACCGACAGCCTGCCAGCGAGCCGCCTTTGCAGCAACGAACGAAGATTCTGCAGGAAGGCTGCAGCTACCGTGATGATGATCCAGGTGTCCACCAGCTGGTCTATCCGGTAGATTGTCTGGCGAACCCGGGGTTCAACGAAAACTGCCGGAATCGCCACAGCATTCCCACGGCAGCCACCGCCAGGCCGGTGGTCAGACCTGCCCAGAATCCGTTCGGCCCATAGGCATCAAAACCCAGGTAACCATATCCAAGTATGACACCCACAGGAAAGCCGATACCCCAATAGGCAAACAGGGCAATGTACATCGGGACCTTGGTGTCCTTGTAACCACGCAGCGACCCGAGGGCCGTCACCTGCGTGTCGTCAAACAGCTGAAACAGGGCAACAAACACGAGCATCTGGATTGCCATCGCGGTCACAGCAGGATCGGTTGTATACAAGCCGGGAATCCATTCACGGCAAGCCAGGACAACCACCGCCGCAAGCACCGCAAACACTGCCGCAACACCAATCGCCAGCCAACCGCTGCGGCGAGCCGCCACAAGATCTCCTGCACCGACATTAAAACCCACCCGAATGGCGGCAGCCATGCCGATTCCCATCGGCAGCATGAATGTCAGGCCGCCCACGTTCATCGAGATCTGATGCGCGGCGACCGCCTCCACACTGATCCTCCCGATCAACAGGGTGACCGCCGAAAACATGGCCATTTCGAGAAAATTGGCCAGTCCGATGGGCACACCCAGACGCACCAGCCGACCGATAGCCGCAAAATCCGGACGGCTGAAACGGTCGAACACGCCGCTCGCACGCATCCGGGAATGCCTGATGATGAACACCATCGCTATGAACTGACCAAAGCCTATGATCGCGGAAGAGTATCCGCAGCCAATACCCCCCAGCCTGGGCATCCCGAAGTTGCCGTATATGAAGGCATAGTTCAGCAGGATCTTGGTTGGCAGCGAGGCCAGCGCAAGAATCATCGCGGGCTGGGTCCAGGAATTGCCTTCGCAGAGATATCGCATTGCAAAAAAACACAACAGCGGCATCACCCCGAAGGACAAGGCATGCAGGTAACCCACGGCAATGGGGATGGCTCGAGCATCCACCCCAATGGCGTGGTAGATCGGCTCCACATTGTTGAACAGCACCACCAGCAGCAGCCCACCGCCGACGGAGATGAACAGCGCCTGGCGCACGACCTCACCCATTTCTGCAACTCTGCCGGCACCATGCAGCTGGGCAACCGTCGGCGTAACCGCCATGATGATACCGGCCACCAGGAACTGGGTCGGAAAATACAGATTGCCACCCAACGTCACACCGGCCATGTCAGTCGCACTGACACGACCAACCATCACTGCATCGGCAACCCCCATGAACATCTGCGATAACTGCGCCAGCACCATGGGCGCCGCCAGCCGGAGCAGAATGCCAAGTTCACCGCGCACGTGTACCTCGTCAGGATATGGCCAGCATTAGGGAAGTCACCGACCCCCGCGGGTCTGATAGGTGTCATCTATCGGATCAATCGAAGGATTCGAATGGCCTGTCGGGCATTCAGCCGTATACTGCGAGTCGCAAGCACGCAACCGATAACCATTGAGGAGGATACCTTATGGAACTCAAGGTCAGTAAAACCCTGCAGCATCTCAAGGATGCGTTTGCGGGAGAGTCCCAGGCCAACCGTCGCTATCTGTATTTTGCAGCGAAGGCCGACGTGGAAGGTGAAAACGACGTCGCCGCAGTATTCCGTTCAACCGCGGAAGGTGAAACCGGTCATGCACATGGTCACCTCGAATACATGGAAGGCGTAGGTGATCCGGCGACCGGTCTACCCATTGGCTCCACTCGAAACAACCTGAAGGCTGCGATCGCAGGCGAAACCCACGAATACACCGACATGTATCCGGGCATGGCCAAAACCGCACGTACCGAAGGTTTTGACGAAATCGCCGACTGGTTCGAGACTCTCGCCAAGGCAGAACGGTCACACGCCAACCGATTCCAGAAAGCTCTGGACGCGCTGGCTTAAGAAGCTCGCCCCTGACCATACGAGAGGGGGCCGCAAGCGGCCCCTTTTTCATGGTGGACAACTTATTGACTGCGAGGGATAGGAGAGCACGACATGGTGGTGAAAGAAGGCAACCTCAGCGCACCAGAGCGTCAACCGCTGGGCTGGGAGCATGAGGAATTCTGGGACCATGACAAACTCAATCACGAACTCGAACGGGTTTTTGACATCTGCCATGGCTGCCGCCGCTGCGTAAACCTCTGCGACAGCTTTCCGACACTCTTCGATCTGGTTGACGAATCTCCCACCCTGGAGGTTGATGGAGTCGACAAGGCCGACTACATGAAAGTGGTCGACCAGTGTTTTCTGTGCGATCTGTGCGCAGAAACCAAGTGCCCTTACCTGCCTCCGCACGAGTGGGCGGTTGATTTCCCGCATCTGATGTTGCGAGCGAAGGCTCACAAGTTCAAAGCCGGTGATACCACCTGGCGTGATCGAATCATCACCAGCACCGATCCCGTTTTTGATCTCGTTTCAATTCCAGGCATCAATCGTCTGGCCAATGCTGCCGCTGGCAACACCACGTTGCGCGAATGGGGTCAGAAGCTGGTTGGTATCCACGCAGAAGCACCCCTGCCAAACTTCACTGCGAAGACAGTCAGCCGGTACCAGCCTGACACGTCCGGCGATGATCTCCTCACCAAAGCCTGTTCACGGACCACCGGCAAGGTCGCGATTTACATCACCTGTTACGGTGATCACAACGAACCACAGGTAATCGAGGATCTCGTCGCTGTCCTTGTGCACAATGGGATCAACGTCAGGTTGCTCAAGGACACCCGCTGCTGCGGCATGCCCAAGCTCGAACTCGGTGATCTGCACAAGGTGGCGGCATTGAAAGACGCCAACCTGCCGGTATTCCTGGAAGCCATCCGCGACGGTTACGACATCGTCGCGCCAATTCCATCCTGCGTGCTGATGTACAAGCAGGAGTTGCCACTGATGTTTCCTGCGGACCCTGAAATCGCACGGTTGAGAGACCACTTTTTTGACCCCTTCGAATACCTCATGCTTCGCAACAAGGCAGGGCTCATCCGAACCGACTTCACCACTTCCCTCGGCAAGGTGGCCTACCACGTGGCTTGCCATCAACGTGTGCAGAACATCGGCATGAAAACACGTGAGTTCCTCGAACTGGTTCCGGGTACCGAGGTGTCAGCTATCGAACGGTGTTCAGGACACGACGGCACATACGCCGTCAAAGCCGAGACTTATGACAAGGCGATGAAAATCGTGCGACCCGTCGTTCGCAGGGTCAAGGAGACCGAACCGGACAGCTTTGGCTCGGACTGCCCCATGGCCGGGCGCCTGATCGCACATGGTCTCGACAAACAGGAACCTGGTACACAAAACGTGGCGGAACACCCGATCAGCATGATTCGCCGTGCTTATGGACTCAACGCATGAAAAAGCTGTCTCGACAGGATCTGTTCGGGCTCGAAGCCTATGCGGAAACCCGTCCCGCATTTCGCCAACAGGTGATCGCACACAAAAAGCTGCGCCAGATCGCGCTGGGACCCAATGCGACACTGTACTTCGAAGACCGCCTGACCATTCAATACCAGGTGCAGGAAATGTTGCGTGTCGAGCGAATATTCGAACGCTCGGCAATCGATGAAGAAATCGAGGCCTACAATCCGCTGATCCCGGACGGCGCCAACTGGAAGGCGACCTTCATGCTGGAGTATCCGGACGTCGAAGAGCGTCACGTCGCCTTGGGCAGACTGGGTGGCGTGGAGCACACGGTCTGGGTCCAGGTGGAAGGTTGTGCCCGGATTGCCGCAATTGCCAACGAGGATCTGGAGCGGACCAACGATCACAAGACTGCAGCTGTTCATTTCCTGCGATTCGAACTGGATGCCGCATCCATCCGGGGATTGAAGGCAGGTTCCACCTTGCTTATGGGGATCGATCACCCCGGACTGCGATGTTCGATCGAAGTGCCCGAGGCCAATCGCAGTTCCCTATTGCAGGATCTCGCTGACAGCGACACGTAGTACCTTGGTCATCTCTTCCAGCAGTTCGGTGCGACTGGAAGCCCGTCGCCAGCAAAGCCCGATCTCGCGATGTGGAGCAGACGCGCGCGCGGCGTGCTCAAAGGGGATGTAGCGCAGTCCGGCCGTTCTGGTGAGCGCCAGTTCAGGCATCAGCGTCGTGCCCACATTCGCACATACCATCTGACGCAGCGTCTCCAGGCTGGTGGCCCGAAAATTCGTGTTTTCGACGGCCCCGGCAGAATCGCAGACCGACAGTGCCTGGTCACGCAGACAGTGACCGTCTTCAAGCAGCAGCATGCGCTCGGCCGCCAGGTCCTTGAGTGCAACCTGCTTCTTTCCAGCCATCGGGTGCTGGGTCGACAGCGCAAAATAGAACGGTTCGATGTACAGCGTCCGCACCTCGGTCTGGTCATCGATCAGCGGCAGCGCCAGGATGATCGCATCCAGCTCGCCAAGTTTCAGGCGAGCCGAGATGTCCACCGTCTGGCCTTCGTTCAGCTGGATTCGAAGATTGGGAAAACGAGTGCGAATCGGCCCGAGAATGTGCGACAGAAGGTACGGGGCCACCGTTGGAATGATACCCAGCCGCAGATCACCACCAAACGGATCACGGTGCTGATCCGCGATACGTGTGAGTTCATCCACTTCGCTCAGCACGCGTTTTGCCTGCAGAACAATCTTTTCACCCACCGAAGACAACAGAACCTGACGGTTGGTTCGCTCGATGACAACCACACCCAGAGTCTCTTCGAGTTTCTTCAATTGTGTGGAGAGCGTCGGCTGGCTGACATGACAGGCATCCGCCGCATGTCCGAAGTGCTTGAGTTCGGCAACCGCGACGAGGTACTTGAGATCCCGGATATTCATGCTTCTACTCCTTGAGCAAGTGATGTTAGCGTGCGTGCAGCCAGGGGACGATGCCATGACCACCAATTCTCTTCGAACCGACCTGAGTGCCTTCGACCACATTGCCGATCACCGCACGGCGACGGCCGGGGACCTGTCAACCTCCCGCTGGCTCATCGCCCAATGCGCGGATCACGGAGTGGACGCCAATCTGTTCGAATATCCATTCGCCCGCCGAACGGTGGTTCGCGCATCGGTTACCTTGTCCGACGGTCGCGAGATCAATGGCGTGCCGTTGTTCGATGGACCCGACACGCCGTCAGGAGGCGTCCTGGGTACCGCAGTTTCCCTGGCAACGCCTGGCCAGGTCGGTGTCGGCCGGTTTGCTCCTCAGGATGGACACTCGCTGACGAAAACACTGCAGGTTGCCCGCACCCAGGCCAGGCACCAGGCTCTCATCGCGGTTTCGGCTGCGGACAACATTGTCCGTGGCCTCGCGGTGCTGAATGCAGAACGTTACGGTGCACCGTTTGGACCACCGGTCGTGCAGATTGCAAGCCAGAACAGCGACTTCATCGAAGACGCTGCGAGGGCTGGCAAGCCACTCAATGTGGTCATCGAGAGTCGATGGGAATCCGTCAAGGCAACGAATGTCGACTTCGCCATCGCTGGACGGGACAAATCTGCCGCACCCTTGGTCATCATGACGCCCAAGAGCGGCTGGTGGACGTGTACCTCGGAACGTGGTGGCGGTATCGCCGTATGGCTCGCCTGCATGCGGCATTTCAGCGCCAACCCACCACGCAGATCAGTCCATTTCACAGCCAACAGTGGCCACGAACTTGGACATCTTGGCATGCGGCGTTACCTGACCAGTCATCAGACCCTGTTGAAAGACGCATTTTTCTGGGTCCATCTCGGTGCCAATTTTGCCTCCGTGGATAGCCGGTTGTTGCTCCAGGCGGATCACGCAGATCGTCTGGCGATGCTGACCACCGCGCTGGAACGACATGCTATCCAGGGTGCCGACAGTCTGCCTCATGGCACGCGTCCCCTGGGCGAAGCCAGGGACATCCATGATGGTGGAGGCCGTTACCTGTCCTTGCTGGGCAGCAATCGATGGTTTCATCACCCCGATGATCGGCTGCAGCCGAGCGTGGATATCGAGCGGACCACCGGTATCGTCAATGCTTGCGTCGAGTGTCTGGATGCTGCCGCAAATGCATGAACCCGTGACACAACCAGAGAGATTGTTCGAGTCGGCAAATCTTCTGGTTCTTAACAAGCCCTCCGGCATTTCTTTGCTGGAAGACCGCTCGGGCTCGGCAAACCTCTGGCGTACATTGCAGTCGAACGACAAGCTGTTTCTGGTTCACCGCCTGGACAAAGGAACGAGTGGTGTACTGCTGGTGGCCAAGACGCAGGTCCGGCAGAGCGAACTGGCGAGACTGTTCAATGCCCGCGCAGTCCGCAAATTTTACGTCGCCAGGGTTGTGGGCCGGTTTCCGGGGACAAAAACGATCTCCATCAACCTCCCGCTCATGCCCGGACGCAAGAGCCGCTACCGGGTGGCTGGAAAACGAGAGGATATAGAAACCACCGGCGTACGGATTTTCCTTAACAATCCGATCGAAGGTGGTTTTGATGCCGTGACCCGGGTCCGCTGCCTTGGCACGACAGGTGATCATTCATGGTTGCTCGCGCAACCGCTGACGGGCAGGTCACATCAGTTGCGTGTACATCTTGCGTGGATTGGACACCCCATCGTCGGCGATCATCTTTACGGGAAACCGAATGACCCCGCACAGACAGGCGACCGACTGTTCCTGCACTGTCATCGGCTTGTGGTGCCAGGGCATGGGACCTTCCGCGCTAACGTCCCCTTTGACGACTTTTTGCCATGAGACGCTTGCCAAAAGCGAGACTGGCAGCGGCTATACCCGGGTGACGCGTGAGGGCAAAAGCCGCACCGGCCATACCCAGACCGACCAGCCAGCTCTGCAGCTGAGGACTTTCCGCGCGCCCCGATGTCAGACGATGCACCGTGTGTTCGCAATTGTTGCGCAGCAGATCATAGCCTCGAGGCTCGGCTGAACGGGCCAGACGCAGCGCCCGGTTTCGTACATCCGTTTCCTGATGTTCCACGTAAACACGTTTCCCTGCACAAAACTCGGCCATGGAAACGACCGATTCACCGACGATCGGCGAGTTGTGAAGCACCCGTCCATCGGCGAGCACCAACCCCTTGTGCATGACAAAACCTTTGCGCCTCGAAACAATGTCACCAGGACGTGGCTGACTCATCGCAATTCCTTTTCTGGATCATGAACCTGTGTGCTCGGTGAAGACTGAGCGACGATCGTGCAACATGAATGCAATATGTGTACCAGTCTTTTACCGAGCCTGTGTGACCCGATCCGCCAACACGCGAGCTTTCTCACCAATTATCGGCGGATTCGACCCGTGAAAACTTCTGCCGAATCATTCGACCGAAGCCTGACTTGCTTCGATCATGTAATCGATAGCCTGACCCAGCTCCTCATCGGTGCAATCTGCACAAAGACCTTTGGGCGGCATTCCGGGTGGCACGCCTTCGATGGTGGACTGCAGCAGTGCCTCCCTGCCTTTTTGCGCAAGTACTCCCCAAGCTTCCTGGTTGCCTACTGCAGGAGCACCGGCCATCCCGGACGCATGACAGGAAAAGCAGGTGTTCAGATAAATCTGTTCACCAGGATGACGGGGGCCAGCGGTCTCGGCTTCTCCACTGCATCCGGCCAATACCAGCAAGCCGATGAGGGCTATCCTGCTACGACTCATCACACCACCCATCACGCTAAGACTCCGCATCGATGACATTGAACCCGTCAGCGTCCTGCCACGCCGGGAAGTCGTGACGATACTGAGTGAGCTGTTTCAAGTCGAGTTCAACAGAGAAAACGCCTTCCTGGTCCTGCGCATCGAGCAGACAGCGGCCATCCGGTCCGAAGACCGCGCTGCCACCGGCATAATCGATACCATTGCCGTCCCTGCCAAGAATGTTCACGCCGGCAACGTAACTCTGATTTTCAATCGCACGCGCCTTGAGCAGCGTCCGCCAGGCGTCCAGTCGAACTGCCGGCCAGTTGGCGACACAAACCAGCAGATCGTAGTCATTTCGCCGTCGGAGCCAGATCGGGAACCGCAGGTCGTAACAAACCGATGGACGGACCCGCAGCTGCCGTACGTCCCACACCGGACGGACAAGCCCCGAGGCATAGTGCTCATGTTCGCCTGCCATTCGAAAGCAGTGTCTCTTGTCATAAGCCACGAGACCCGTGTCTGGCAGGGCCAGGAGGAATCGGTTGAAATAGCGGCCAGCCTCCGTCACGACTGTGCTGCCACCAATCGCTCTTCCCTGCATCGATGCCTGTTCACGCAGCCACAGAGCGGTGGGGCCGTGCATCGATTCCGCCACGAGTTCCGGTTGCATGGTGAAGCCGGTGGTGAACATCTCGGGCAACAGGAGGAGTGCACTGCTGGCCGGTACATCCGGGAAAAAAACCTGGAAATGTTCACGATTGCGCGCCGGTGCATGCCAGCTGGTCGAGGTCTGGACGAGACTGATCGTTACAACCGACACAGCTTTGCCGCGGCTCTTTCCAGCGTCGCGTCATCCTTGGCAAAACAGAACCTGAGCATCCGGTCACCTGGAGGCCGGGCGTAAAAGACGGACAACGGAATACTGGCCACGCCCGCTTCCTGTGTCCACCGACGCGCCAACGCGGTGTCCACTTCATCGGTGATGTCACTGTAGTCAAGCAACTGGAAAAAAGTGCCCGCCGATGGTTTCAAGGTAAATCGTGACCCGGAAACCAGATTGCCAAAGTAGTCCCGTTTGCGCTGATAAAACGCTCCCAGATCCAGATGGTGTTCGGGGTGTTCGGCGAGAAAGTCGGCAAGACCGAGTTGTACCGGTGTGATGGATGTAAATGTGACGTACTGGTGAATGCGACGGAACTCGATCGTCAGTTCAGGTGGGGCGATGCAGTAGCCTATTTTCCAGCCGGTGACGTGGTACGTCTTGCCAAGGGAGGAAACTACAAAACTCCGGGCAAAAAGTTCCGGATACCGACAGATGCTCTCGTGTCGGGCACCATCAAAGACGATGTGTTCATAAACTTCATCGGCGATGACAAACAGTCCATGCTTCAACACCAGACGCTGCAATTCGAGCAGGTCGGCCGCAGACCATACGGTGCCCGTTGGATTGTGCGGCGTGTTGATGATGATGGCGCGAGTCCTTGAGCTGATCCTGGACTCGACCCTTTGCCAATCCGGGAGATAGCCAGGAGCCTGCAGGGGAACGTGGACCGCCGTAGCACCTTGCAGGCTGATCGCCGGTTCGTAACTGTCATACACCGGGTCGAAGACAATCACTTCATCCCGAGGCTGCACAACCGCCGTGATCGCACAGAAGAGCGCCTCGGTCGCACCGGACGTCACCGTGATTTCCTGCTCCGCATCTACCGCCAATCCGTAACAGGACCTGACCTTGTTGGCGAGTGCTGCTCGCAGCGAAGATGCACCCATCATCGGTGCGTACTGGTTGTGGCCACTGCGGAGGTAATGCTGCACCCGGTCAAGCAGCGCTGCCGGTGCATCAAAATCCGGAAATCCCTGTGACAGGTTGATGGCACCATGAGTACGTGCCAGTTCGCTCATCACCGTAAAAATCGTCGTGCCGACATTCGGCAATTTGCTGACCAACATTCTGAGGTCCGGGAGCCACAGGCCATTTCGTTGCCAAAAAATTACCACAAGCAACTTACAAACAATATCAAAATATTTTGATATAGAGTTGCTCAACCATTAGACTGGCCGCCTCGAGACATTGCCATTCCGGATCAGCCGTTCCCGCATGCCCCTGACCTCCCAAAAGCCGTCTGCTCAAAAACTGTCTGCCCAGAGACAGGCAAGAGAATCTGCCAGTCGCGAAGTTGAGGACGTGGTAGCAATCGCTTTTGCTGCAGGTGATGAGAGGCGGGCATTGATGTTGCGAGCGCTCGAACACGATTCATTTTCAGTCAGCGAATTGTCGAACCTGTTCGGCATGGCGCAGCCCGCACTCAGCCATCATCTGAAGATCCTGCGAGAAGCGGGACTTCTGGCCGCCAGGCGGGAGGCCAACTCGACCTATTACCGTCGGCAAAATTCCCCACGATCGCCCCTTGTCCTGGCTGTTTTCGACGCACTGGACCGGCAGCCACTGAACGTGTCGATGCAAAAAAAGATCGACCAGCTGCACATCGAGCGCGAGCGTCAGGTCGAACGCTTTTTTGCAAACAACGCCGACGCACTGCGCAGCCAGCAGAAACTGATCAGCGAGACTGCAGTCTACGCGCCCTCATTGCGTGAACTGTGGCGGGGCACTGCAACCAACGAAGCACAGGCGCTCGAGGTTGGACCCGGGGACGGCGAGATTCTTTCCCTGCTGGCCGAGGACTTTGGCCATGCAACTGCCATCGACCAGGCGGCAGCGATGTTGGTCCCTGCCAACGAAACGGTGCGTGGATTGCGCAACGTATCGTTGCTGCATCGGGAATTCACGCGATTTCGCACCCGAACCCGATTTGCTGCCGTGGTCGCTGCGATGGTGCTGCACCACCTGCCTGCGCCACGCCAGTTTTTTGCACAGGCAGCACGATTGCTGGCTGATCAGGGTCGACTGCTGATCGCCGAACTCGAACGCCATGAGCATGACTGGGTGCGCCACGCCTGTGGCGACCTGTGGCTTGGTTTCGACAGCCACGAACTCGATCACTGGGCCAGCAGTGCAGGCCTCGTGTCAGGACCCCGCCAGTTTCTGGCGCAGAAAAACGGTTTCTCAATCCAGATTCTCACTTACATCAAGGAGCAAGCATGACCACCTTTACCGATTACAAAGTGGCCGACATCGGCCTTGCCGAGTTTGGTCGCAAGGAAATTCGTCTCGCCGAATCGGAAATGCCAGCTCTCATGGCCCTGCGAAAACGATACTCGACAACCAAACCACTGGCCGATGCCCGTGTCATCGGCTGCATTCACATGACCGTGCAGACCGCCGTGCTGATCGAAACGCTGACTGCCCTCGGCGCTGAAGTCCGGTGGTCCTCCTGCAACATTTTTTCCACACAGGATCACGCCGCAGCAGCCATCGCCGCTGCCGGCATTCCTGTATTCGCCTGGAAAGGTGAGACCGAAGAAGAGTATCTCTGGTGCATCGAGCAGACCATCCTCAGCGGTGGCAAACCGTGGAATGCCAACCTGTTGCTCGACGATGGTGGTGACCTGACCGAGATCATCCACAATCGCTATCCCCAAATGCTCGACAGCATCCACGGGATCAGCGAGGAGACCACGACCGGAGTGCACCGCCTCTTCGAGATGATGGCCGAGGGCAAGCTCAAGGTGCCCGCGATCAACGTGAACGATTCTGTTACCAAGTCAAAAAACGACAACAAGTATGGTTGCCGTCACAGTCTCAACGACGCCGTCAAACGTGGCACCGACATGCTGATGGCGGGCAAACGTGCACTGGTGATCGGTTATGGCGACGTGGGCAAGGGCTCGGCCCAGAGCCTTCGTCAGGAAGGCATGATCGTGCGCGTGGTGGAAGTGGACCCCATCTGTGCCATGCAGGCTTGCATGGACGGCTACGAGGTGCTGTCGCCGTATGTCAACGGCGACAACACCGGTCGTTTCGAGGACATCGACCAGCGTCTGTTGCAGGACACTGACCTGCTGGTGACCTGCACCGGCAACACCAATGTCTGCGACAGCAACATGCTGCGCTCGCTCAAGCGCCGTGCGGTGGTCTGCAACATCGGACACTTCGACAACGAAATCGACACGAATTTCATGCGCAAGAACTGGCGTTGGGACAAGGTCAAGGACCAGGTCCACCAGATCTTCCGCAGTGACGATGATGGTGATTTCCTGGTCCTGCTGTCCGAAGGTAGACTCGTCAACCTCGGTAACGCGATGGGACATCCTTCCCGCATCATGGACGGTTCCTTTGCCAACCAGGTGCTTGCGCAGATGCACCTGTATGAGCAGCGGTGGGCCGATCAGCCAGTCAACCAGCGCTCACCGATCACCGTTGAGGTACTGCCCAAGAAGCTTGATGAAGAGGTTGCTGCATTGATGGTTGAAGGGTTTGGTGGCGTGATGACCAAACTGCGAGCGGATCAGGCGAAATACATCGGCGTGAAGGTGGAAGGGCCATTCAAGCCAGAGAGTTACAAGTACTGAAAACCGGAATGGGTGGCGTCGGAGTCCGTTCCTGCGGCAAGTGCAGGCGAGGACTCCGGAACGTGTTCAGTATTTCCCGCCCAGCTTCCGGTGATCCCAGCTCACATGACTTCTTGGCGTGAACTTCAGCAGCACCCGCTTTTTTGCCGTGGGTGATACGGCGGCCAGCAACTTCCGCCGTTGCTCCGCATCGGTATCACGACCCTTGGTGTTGATCTTTACCAATCCATCGCACACGGCGTCGAAGTCGTCGATGATCTCGGTTTCTGCGTATATCATCAGACCTTTCAACTCGGTGTACTCCTCTCCACTCTCCACCAGGAGAGTGGCTTTGGGATCACGCCGGAAATTGAAAACCTTCTGCGCCTTCGAAAAGGTCGTGCAATAGATGCAACCAGCGTCGTCCGCATAGAACCACATCGGCATGGTGTGGGGAAAACCGTCTTTCCCGTTGGAAACGATGATGAGCGTCTTCTGACTTACCAGATACTCACGAATCTCCTCGTCAGTCAACGCTATGAGTTCACGTCGCGATGGCATAATGCGGCCCCTTTGTCATTTGACCGCAAGGTTACCACGCACGATGTCGCCACCAATCCAGCAACTGATCGATCTTCTGGGTCTGGAAGAGATCGAGAAGAACCATTACCGCGCCAACAGCCCAAGCGAGGGTTGGCAGCGGGTTTATGGTGGACAGGTACTGGGGCAAGCCCTGGTTGCTGCGTCGCGCACGGTTGAACCGGATCGCCACGCGCACAGCCTGCACGGCTACTTCCTGCGCCCGGGGGACATGCAGGTACCCATCCTCTACAAAGTTGATCGGATTCGGGACGGCAAGAGTTTCACAACACGCCGAGTGGTTGCGATCCAGCATGGCAAAGCCATATTTTCCATGTCGATCAGCTTCCAGGTGGTCGAAGAAGGCCTCTCGCATCAGTTCGACATGCCTGACGTCCCTGCACCGGAATCGGTCCGCGACGAGCAGGACATCCGCGCCGAGCAGATGGCAAAACACCCCGAGCTGTTTGCCGGCCATACCCAGACGGTGCGGCCAATCGAGTTCAGGCCGATCGATCCCGTTGACATGATGAGCCCGGTCGCGCGGCTGCCGCAGCAGATGGCCTGGATGCGCACCAGGGGTCGCTTGCCGGATGACCTTCGTCTGCACCAGTGTGTGCTGGCCTATCTGTCGGATTGGTCGTTACTCGATACCGCTACGCTGCCCCATGCCATCAGCTACCTGCAGTCCAACGTGCAGATGGCCAGCATCGATCATGCCATGTGGTTTCATCGTCCGTTCCGGTCCGATGAATGGCTCCTGTATGTACAGGATAGTCCCAGTGCCAGTGGCGCACGTGGCTTCAACCGCGGGCTCATCTATTCCCGAGACGGTGCTCTGGTGGCTTCGGCGACGCAGGAAGGCCTGATGCGTTTGCGCGCGAAATAGCGCGGCGTACTCATGCAGATTCACGACTCCTGCCGGCTGGTGCGGTGGAAACAGATTTGCAGGTGGCACGGATACCCCTTGTGAAGGGATAATTGGGTGTTTTTGATTTCAAATTACGAGAACAGGGGAGGCTTTGTGCCGGATATTGACCAGATCACGTCGTCTGTCGCCCAGATCAAGGCGGGATTCGAAGAACACCGCTACATCTGCAGTGACCAGATCGCAACGGCCGTCTATCTGGCCTTTCATCTGCGCAAGCCGATCCTGATCGAAGGCCCGCCGGGGGTTGGAAAGACCGAACTCGCCAAAACCACCGCCGAACTTTTTTCGCTGCCCCTCATACGGCTGCAATGCTACGAAGGTCTGGACGAAGCGAAGGCGATCTACGAATGGAAGTACGGCAAACAACTCCTGTACACCCAGGTCCTGAAAGAGACTCTCGACGAAGTGCTTCAGGGTGCCAAGGGTTTCCGGGAGTCAGTGACCAGATTGCACGAGTTTGGTGACATCTTCTTTTCCGAAGAGTTTCTCGAACCTCGCCCGTTGTTGAAGGCGCTGAAGGAAAAAGATGGCTGTGTCCTTCTGATCGACGAGGTTGACAAGTCAGACCACGAGTTCGAATCCCTGCTGCTGGAGATCCTCTCCGACTACCAGGTTTCGATTCCGGAAATCGGTACCGTCAAAGCCGTTGCCGAGCCGCCCCTTGTGTTTCTGACCTCCAACAACACCCGCGAAATCAGTGACGCGCTGAAGCGGCGTTGTCTGCATCTGTACATACCGTTCCCTGATCTGGACCTCGAGCAGCGAATCATTCATGCGCGGGTACCCGAAATCCCGCCAGAACTGCGGCGTCAGTTGGTGGCATTCATCCAGGAACTGCGTGAACTGGACCTCAAGAAAGTACCGGCAATCTCCGAAACCATCGATTGGGCCCGTACGCTCTTGTTGCTGCACAGTGAAAGTCTGGATCCGGAACTCGTCCGCAGTACGCTGAACGTCATCCTCAAATTCCAGGAAGACATCGTCAACGTACAGGGTGAGATCACGGCCATCACCAACAAGGTCAAGGCAGGCAGATAACCACCCATGGAACGCACGCTCGCCAATTTCATTCAGGTTCTTCGCAATGCGGAAGTTCGTGTGTCGCCAGCCGAGACGCTGGATGCGATGACCGCCCTGGAACTGGTGGGCTATTCCGATCGTGCCTTCCTGAAAAACTCGCTGGCGCTCGTGCTGCCCAAGACTGTGGACGAAAAGCAGGCCTTCGATACCTGCTTTGATCAGTTCTTCCGCTTTGAAGATGTCCGTAACCAGGCGCTGGATCAGGACCACACTCGCAGTGGCGAAGACAGCGGGGAACAGGACGCCGATGCGCAGGGTGAAGGTGACAGCAACGGTGGTGGTGGAAGCGAAGCGCAGACCAGTACCAGCGGCAAGCAGAAAAAGTCGAAGGGTAAATCCAGGTCGAAGCCTTCCAACAACCTGATGGACGCCGAAGCGGAAGAAGAAGATCTGGGCTCAGGTCCGATGGCGGAATCATCTTCGGCGCTTGGCAAGCTGTTGATGGCCAACTCCAGAGTCGAACTCACCGTGCAGATGGCCCAGGCAGGTGAGGCGGTCGACGTTCGCGAAATCCAGATCTTTACCCAGAAGGGTCTGTACGCCCGCCGCATGATGGACGTCATGGGCCTCGGCGAACTCAACCAGGAAATCGGCGATCTGGCCGAGGCTCGTGCGGTTCCCTCACGCCGCCTGGGCCAGGAACTCAAACGGCGACGTGACTGGTTGCGGGAGGAAGTGCGCGATTATGTCGAACGCCAGTTCCTGCTGCATGCCGACGTTTCCGGCAAGCGGCTGCGCGAAGAACTGCTGCGCAAGGTGAAGCTGTCGAACGTGGAACACCGTTCGTTCCGGTTGATCCAGGAAATCGTGTACAAGATGGCGAAGCGCCTGGCAACGATGCACGCCAGACGCAAGAAGGTGTTCAAACGTGGGCAACTCAACCTGCCACGCACCCTTCGCCATAACATGGCCTACGACGGCGCCATCTTTGATCTGCACTGGAAAAGCGTCAAGATCGATCGGCCGCGGGTGTTTGCGATCTGCGACGTGTCTGGCTCGGTGGCGAACTACGCACGTTTCATGCTGATGTTCCTGTACAGCCTCGAAGAGGTCATGCCCAGGGTACGCTCCTTTGCGTTTTCCTCGGACCTCGCCGAAGTGACCGAACTGTTCGAGCGCAACAATCTGGAAGACGCAATCACCAAGACGCTGCATGACTATTCTGGCGGATCGACGGATTACGGCCAGGCGCTGCAGGATTTCAAACGAAACGTTCTGGACGACGTGGACAATCGCACCACCATCATCATCCTCGGCGATGCCCGCAACAACTACGGCGAAAACCGGCAGGAAATCCTCAAGGAAATGTACGACCGCGCCAAACGTGTCATCTGGCTGAATCCGGAATCCAGGCATGCCTGGAACGTGGGTGACTCCGTGATGCGCACCTATGGTGCGTACTGCCACCAGGTTGAAGAGTGCAACAGCCTGATGCACCTTGAGCGGGTTGTCGGTAACCTGCTGAAACTGTCCACCAACTAAACTCGGAGGAGGATCATGGCTGACGTCGTTGTCGACGAATCATCATTCGTCCGCGCCGCCGGCAGACAGCTCCTCCTCTACGCTTTCCTGACCATCGTCGGTTTTGCACTCATCATGTTTCTGCTGGACGCGGCCGCCCGGCTTGTGGGCAGCGATACGGGCTCAGCCAAGGCGGTTGATGTCGCCACGAAGTCCATAACCCTTGCGCTCGCCGAAGAACCACCACAGCTGGATTCCACACGGGCAACCGATCAGGTCAGCGGCATGGTGCTTGGTCACATCATGGAAGGACTGCTGGGTGCGGATCCACAGGGCAAGATCATTCCAGGTGTCGCAGAAAGCTGGGAAATAGATGCCCATGGCGCCCTATTCCATCTGCGCGCAGACGCCATGTGGAGTGATGGCCAACCGGTGACTGCCAACGACTTCGTGTTTTCGTGGCGAACCGTGGTGAACCCTGCCACTGCTTCCGAATACGCGTTCATCATGTTTTTCGTGAAAAACGGCGAGGCGATCAATCAGGGCAAGTTGCCCATCACAGACCTGGGTGTCGAGGCCATCGACGAGAGAACGCTCAAGGTCACCTTCGAGCGGCCACTCACCTTTTTCGAGAAAGTGGTTACCTTCAAGACCTTCCTGCCGATCCGCGAAGACTTCTTTACACAGACCAACGGACGCTACGGCGCCGATGCGGATGAGATGCTCTACAACGGTCCGTTCCGGATTGCCTCCTGGGTGCATGGGGCCAGCCTTCGCCTCGACAAGAACGAGCATTACTGGCGACGGGACGAAATCAGACTGAATACCATCCAGTTCGGCTACATCACCTCGGATGCCAACGCGACGCTGAACTTTTTCAAGGACGGCAAGATCGCTCAAACGGGACTCGCACCGGAGACCCTCAGTGTCGGTCTTGAGCAGCGATGGAACATCAAGCAGTTTCAGGATGGTGGAGTTTTTTTCATCGAATTCAATCACCGACCCGGTCGCCTCACGGATAACCTGAACCTGCGCAAGGCCATGCAACTGGTCAACGATCCAGGCGAGCTGGTAAACAAGGTCACCAAGATTCCCGGTTATCTGCCAGGCTATTCGTTGTTTCCAACCTATCTCGACGGGGTCAAGGACAAGTTCCGTCGTGAGCACCCTGTGCCGGAAATCGTGCCTGATGTGGTGGCTGCGCGACATCACCTTGAACTGGCGCGACAGGAACTGAAACTCGAAAAATGGCCGGCGCTGACGCTGCTTTCCGGCGACAATCCCGTTTCCAACCTGCAAGCCGAGTACTACCAGGCAGTGTTCAAGGAAAAGCTCGGGCTCGATCTGAAAATCGACAAGCAGATCTTCAAACAGCGTCTCGCCAAAATGACTGCAGGAGAGTTTGATCTGGTCCTGGCAGGCTGGGGGCCAGACTACGAAGATCTGCTCACGTACGGGGACCTGTTTGCATCCTGGAACCTCAACAATCGCGGGCGTTACAACAGCGCCGAATATGACGCGCTGGTTCGCACTGCCCAGAATTCCACAGATCAAACCGTTCGCGTGGCCGCATTCGCAAGGATGCAGGATCTGCTCAATGAAGACGTCGTGATACTTCCCAACTACGAACGAGGTGCGGCCTATGTCACTCACAAGCAGCTCAAGGGAGTTGTCCGGCGAGTGATCGGTTCCGATCCTGACTTCACCTATGCGTGGGTCGAAGGTGCGACTGAATGATGTTGCAAACCGGTATGCCCGAGACGTTGTGCTGATCGATGCTGCAATACTCACTCAAGCGTCTGCTGCAGGGTCTTGTTACGGTCTGGTTCATTGCCACCGCGACTTTTTTCGGGATGCACCTTGTTCCGGGAGATCCTCTGTCCAGTGACAAGGCTGTCGTTCCGGAAATCCGTGCCAATCTTGAAGCCAAGTACGGCCTGGACAAACCCCTGCTTACCCAGTACACCATCTACCTCGGCAACATCGTACGCGGCGATTTTGGCATCTCGTTCACTCAGAAAAACCGCGAGGTCAATGACATCATTCGCGAGCATTTCCCCGTGTCCGCAACCCTGGGTCTGCTGGCGATCCTGTTCGCGGCGCTCGGTGGTGTCCTGTGGGGTGCGTTGACTGCCTTGTACAGAAACCGGCTCCCCGACATCATCATCATGTTTCTCGTGATACTTGGTATCTCCGTCCCCAGTTTTGTCATGGCGGCGCTGGCCCAACTGTCGCTGGTCAACATCAATTCACTGTTCGGCGTCACCGTGCTGCCCGTAGGTGGCTGGGGTACGGTTGGACACATGATCGCGCCCTCTCTGGTGCTGGGGCTTGGCACCATGGCCTACCTGACACGACTCATGCGGTCTTCCATGCTTGAGATCGTGAATTCCGACTTTGTACGCACGGCCAAGGCAAAGGGACTGCCGGCCACACGAATCTTCAGAAAACATCAGCTGCGCAACGCCTCCCTACCGGTGATCACCGTGCTCGGACCGGCCATTGCGTCCATCACGACCGGTGGCTTTGTGGTCGAACTGGTATTTGCCATTCCGGGACTTGGGCGGTATTTCGTGCAGGCGGTACAGCAACTCGACTACACCGTCATCATGGGCACCACGGTTTTTTATGGCGCGTTTCTGGTCTTCATGGTGATCGCCGTCGACCTCGTGTATGGATTGATCGACCCGCGAGTGCGGCTGAAATGAACCAGGCGTTGTCCCCCTTGTCAGCCGCGGATATTGCACCCTCTGCCGTTGAACAGGTTGCAGAGGTGCTCACCAGACCCTCGCTGTCTTACTGGCAGGATGCCTGGATCCGCCTCAAGGCGAACCGGCGAGCGCTGATATCCCTCTACATCGTCATCGCATTGCTGTTGTTCACGTTGATTGGACCATTGTTATGGACCGTTGATCCGTCATTGCAGGATCTCGACCAACTCAGCCAGCCACCGGGCGTCGATCGGAGTGCAACACTGGTTGCGCCACACAAACCCTGGCATGGGGAATCACTGAACGACATCGGGGACTCGACCTCCGACCGCTTGCACATCGTCGGCACGGCGGACTCGCAGGCCGTGCGGCTGCGCTGGAACAGCGACCCAGCTGCGGTGGGTGGCTATCGGATCTACCGCAACATCTTTCCCATCGGTGTGGAGCAGGCCTATGGCCTGCCGCTGGTGATGAGCACTAGTGAAACCTGGTACGAAGATCGCCTTGACCTCAAGCCTCGCTCTTACTTCTACACTGTCATCTCCCTGAATGAGTTGCGTGAACAGGTTGGCGAGGCACAAACCATCGAAGCCGCACTGCAACGGGTGATCACCATCGACGAGGCGCACAAGCGTGGGTTGATCAAGGATGGCGCCAGTATTGCCATCGGCACTGCCGTTGAACTCAAGCTGCATCCACTGGGAACGGATTACCTGGGGCGCGATCTGCTCGCACGCCTGATGCACGGTGCGCAGGTATCACTCTTCATCGGTATCGTCGCGCCGTTCCTGTTTGTGATCATGGGCGTGGCTTACGGCGCTGCAGCGGGTTTTCTGGGTGGGGCCGTAGATGGACTGATGATGCGTTTTGCGGATTTTGTAGTTGCACTGCCATTCCTGCTGTTCATGATCCTGTTCAAGATCATGTTTGGCATAGGTCCTGGTGAAAGCGGCATCCTGCCGATGCTGGTCGCCATGGTCATCCTGAGCTGGCCAGGTACAGCACGACTGGTCCGTGGACAGATCCTCCAGATTCGTGAGGAAGGCTACATTGGCGCTGCACGGTTGCTCGGCGCCAAGACTCCTTACCTCGTGCTGCGGCACATGATCCCCAATACCATGGGCGTGATTCTCGTAACGCTGACTTTTGCGGTGCCTTCGGCGATATTCACCGAAGCGTTCCTTTCCTTCATCGGCATGGGCGTGGCTCCTCCGACACCCTCCTGGGGCAGCATGTGCAATGAAGGGATCAAGACGATGCTGACCACTCCGCACGAGCTGATCTTTCCAGCGCTGCTGATCAGCATCACGGTGCTCGCCTTCAATCTGCTGGGTGACGGTTTGCGTGATGCGCTCGATGCAAGGATGCGATCCCGTGAGTGACATTCCCCTGCTTGAGGTCACCAACCTGGAAGTCGAGTTTGCTACCTACGGTGGCAGCGTCAAGGCGGTACGAGGTGTGAGTTTCACCGTCAATGCCGGCAAGACTCTCGCCATCGTCGGCGAATCAGGTTGCGGCAAGTCTGTTACCGTGCAGACCATCATGGGGTTGATCCCCATACCACCGGGACGTATTACCAACGGCTCAACGAAGCTGCGCGGTCGCGAAATCCTGGGTCGACCCTACCTCGATGGCAAGGATATCCGCGGTGACCAGATCGGCATGATTTTCCAGGATCCCATGACCTCCCTGAATCCGACCATGTCGATCGGCGCCCAGATCGCCGAAACACTCCAGGTCCATCGTGGCCAGTCGTACAAACAGGCGTTTGCCCGCGCGATCGAGATGCTGCATCTGGTCCGCATCCCCGAGGCTGAACGTCGAGCCCGGCAGTACCCATTCGAGTTCTCGGGTGGCATGTTGCAGCGCGCAATGATCGCGACGGCAATCGCCTGTGAACCTGCACTGTTGATTGCGGATGAACCAACTACCGCACTGGATGTCACCATCCAGGCACAGATACTTGATCTGCTGGCAGAGTTGCAACGTACCAAAGGCACTGCAATCGTGCTTATCACCCACGATCTTGGCGTGGTGGCGCGGATGGCCGACGATGTCGCCGTGATGTACGCCGGACAGATTGTCGAAAAAGGAAGCGTTGACGATATCTTCTATCGTTCTGCACACCCCTACACACTCGGTCTGCGTGGCGCCATGCCCACCAATACACGCGGTGGCTTGCATCAGTTGAATCCGATTCTTGGCAGTCCACCGGATCTCTTCCATCCCCCGGTCGGCTGTGGCTACAGCGCCCGCTGCCCGCACGCCATGCAGATCTGTCACGAAACCCCGGCTCCCCAGTTCATGCTGGACGCCTCTGGCAACCATTACAGCCGCTGTTTCCTGCATCACCCGGACGCTGCTGATCGACGTGTGGATACGCTTTATTTTCGCGAGGAACTCCAGTGACCGTGCTGGTCGCCATTGACCAGCTGGTCAAATACTTTGAACTCGGCCGGGGGAGGCGTGTCCACGCCGTGGATGGTGTATCACTGGACATTGCGGAACGTGAAATTGTCGGCCTCGTCGGCGAAAGCGGATCGGGCAAGTCCACGCTGGGCAAGACCCTTCTGGGCCTGCACGACAAGACCTCCGGGACCGTGACGTATCGTGGCGAACAACTGCCAAAGGTCTATCGACCCCAGGATTTCCACCGACACGCACCAAAGATGCAGATGATCTTTCAGGACCCCTATTCGTCACTCAATCCGAGGATGACCGTCGGGGAGATCATTGGCGAAGGCCTTCAATTGCATACCCGGCAGAACAACAGCGCCATTCGTGACAAGGTTGCCAACTGGCTGGTCCGGGTGGGCCTGCAACCCGATCACATGTCGCGTTACCCGCATGAGTTTTCCGGTGGACAACGCCAGCGGATCGGCATCGCTCGCGCGCTGATCCTGGAACCTGAATTTGTGGTCTGCGACGAGCCAATTTCGGCACTTGATGTTTCGGTGCAGGCTCAGGTTGTCAATCTGCTCGATGAACTGAAGAAGGAACTCGGCCTGACACTCCTGTTCATCGCCCATGATCTGTCGATGGTGCGTTACGTGAGTGATCGCATGGCGGTGATGTACCTCGGCAGCCTGGTGGAAACCGGACCCTCCGACAGTGTTTTTTTCACTCCCAGGCATCCCTACACCCAGATCCTGATCGCCTCCAATCCGGAACCCGATCCGGCCCACGAACGAAGCCGGGTGTCCACGACCATCCAGGGAGAAATTCCATCCCCGGTCAACGTGCCGCCCGGGTGCAGGTTCGCCGAGCGATGTCCACACGTGATGGACCAGTGCCGATCAACCACACCCAGCCTCAAGCAAATCGCGGACGCTCCCGACCGTCTGGTGGCTTGTTTCCTGTACCACTGAATCGTTCGTCACGCTGCACCCTCAAGTTCTCCCGCTTGCAGACGACAACCTCTACTGTCGATGGCGTACAAGGTGATCCGGAGACCGAGCACGAGCTGCGCGAGTGCAGCATGATGAAATCGTGGCCTGGTTCTCGGTTCGCTTCGATCGCCTGACTAAGATCAAAACCTGGTCTCGCGACGCAATCGAAGGGACGAGGACGGATGCACGGGACCGCTCTGCAAACGACAGGCGGTCATCCCGAGGACAGTCGAAAACAAGGAAATCGACCAATGATGGACCCACATGCAGTAGCCCTGGCTGAAGCACCTTACGTGGAAGAATTCTTCGATGAACTCGAAGAAGAAGAACCTTTTGAGAGTTTTCCCCCAGAGTATCTGGTGAAGTCCATGGTCGACGCTCTTGAGCGGTTGAAGAACTTCAACCCATTCGAATAATCGACCGGAAGGAAATCGACAGGTAGGACACACGTCCGTACCGCGAAAAATGGAGCGGGACACGGGACTCGAACCCGCCACCTACAGCTTGGGAAGCTGTCGCTCTACCAGATGAGCTAGTCCCGCATGATTCAACCAGCGTCTGCCAATGTCGCAGACGCAACTATTCTGGCCTACCTCCCCAGCAAACATAACCCGCGATCGACCATCTGTCATAAAAAATTCCCAGGGTGTCGGCGAGATCCTGAGAACTTTTGTTAAAACGCCTTCAGATGATGGGTTGCTTGACTTTTTTGAACATACATGTTCAAAATAGAACTTCATAGTTCAAATGAACACCCGTATGCCTGCGAGTAGTCCGGCGGTCCTCAAAATCCACGACGCCGCAATTCGGTTGTTCGCCGAACGCGGCGCACAGGAAATTTCCATCAGCGAGCTTGCAGGTGCTGCCGGCGTCGCACGTGGAACGATCTACAACAACATTCCCGAACCCGAAACGCTTTTCGACGAAGTAGCCTCGCGCGTGCTTCATGACATGCACCTGCAGATTGGCGAGCGCATGACCCACCTCGAAGACCCTGCACAGCGCCTTGCCAACGGGATTCGAATGTTCATACGGCATGCACACGAGGACCCCTGGTGGGGGCGGTTTGTGGTCAGGTTTGCCCGCAATGACGACACGATGCGGAAACTGATGGATGAACCACCTTCGCTCGATATCAGCCGAGGCATCCAGACAGGTCGATTCAGCGTTGCAGCCGAATCGCTGCCTTCCATCCTGTCCCTGGTCGGGGGTGCGACCCTGGCAGCCATGCAATCTGTACTGTTCGGTCGACAGACCTGGCGAGAGGCGGGTGAACAGATTGCTGAACTCATCCTCAGGGCGCTGGGCCTGGATCCGGATGAAGCGCACAACATCTCGATCATCGAACCACCTTCTCTTGTACAAGGCAGCAAATCCACCAGGAGATCAAGAACCAGATGAGCCACATCCCCTTGAGTCATACAAAGGTTCAGGACATCTCACACGTCCGGTTCACGGCACCGGATCTGAAGGAAATGTCCAGGTTCCTCACCGAGTTTGGACTCACGCCCTGGCTTGGCAATGATGGTGTGCTCTACGCACGTGGTACGGGCCCCGCTCCTTTCATTCACGCCACTACCTTCGGCGAGCCAGGATTTGCCTCGATCGGCTTTCGCGCCAGCTGTGTCGCAGACCTTGAAATCCTCGCGCTCGCTGATGGAAAGCCCATGGAGCGCCTGACGACTCCAGGCGGAGGGTATGTCGTCAGACTGACCGATCCGGACGGATATGCCGTCGAAGTGGTCAGTGACCAGGCAACGTTTCCAGCCACCCCAACTGACGCGGGCAATCCGCTCAACACTGCAGCGGTCAAAACCAGGCTTCACTCCTCAGTCCGCATAACCGCGGGCCCTGCCTCGGTCGCCCGCCTCGGGCACGCGGTACTCGGGGTAAAGGACTTTCGAACTTCCGAGCAGTGGTACAAATCACGCTTCGGGTTCATTACATCGGACGCAATCGAGGCAGCGCCTGGCGTAACAATCGGCGCGTTCCTGCGCTGCGACCTGGGTGCATCGCTCACCGATCATCACACGCTGTTCCTGCTGCAGTCACCCCAGGCACCCAGATTCATGCATGCAGCATTTGAAGTGGCCCACTTCGACGATCTCATGCGCGGTCACGCGCACTTGGAAGCTGCGGGCCGCAAGGCTCGATGGGGAGTTGGTCGCCACGTTCTTGGCAGCCAGATCTTCGACTACTGGGAAGATCCATGGGGGCATGAACTCGAACACTGGACCGATGGTGATCTGTTCAATGCACACGATGGTTCCAGCAAGGCAACACTACAGTCACTGCTGGCAGTCCAGTGGGGTGCCGAACATCCCATGGTTGCGACAACCCGGAGGCAACAGGCATGAAACTGGCAACCTTTGAACACGGTACGATCGTACAGACGGGAGTCGTAGTGGGCGACCGGATCATCCCGACCAGTGTACCCGGCTCGATGATCGAACTGATCAGGGATTGGGATGACCACAAGACACAGCTCACGCGCGCAGCCGCCACGGACTCCACGCTGCCACTGTCATCCGTACACCTGCTGGCGCCAGTGCTGAGGCCCGGCAAGGTGTACGCGATCGGTCTCAATTACGCGGATCACATCGCGGAAAGCAACATGGCGACACCGGAACACCAGGTGTGGTTTACCAAGGCAGTGACTTCGATCAACGGACCCTTCGACCCGATCCTCGTGGCCAGGACCGGTCCCTTGGTCGACTACGAAATCGAACTTGTCGCCATCATCGGCAAACGTGGCAAACACATCAGCCGCGAACAGGCGCATGAACACGTGTTTGGCTATTGTGTTGGCAATGACGTGACTGAGCGCCGCTGGCAACACCAGACCCCCCAATGGAGTCTTGGCAAATCCTTCGACACCCACGCGCCAATTGGCCCGTGGATCACGACCAGGGACGAGATCCCCAATCCCCATGCACTCGGTTTGCGATGCTTTGTCAACGGCGAACAGCGGCAGTCATCCAACACGGAGCATCTGGTCTTCGATGTGTGGGCACAGATCGAACATCTGTCGCAGGCGATGACGCTCGAACCCGGTGATGTGATTTTTACCGGAACGCCTGCAGGCATTGGCGCAACCATGAATCCACGCCAGTTTCTCAAGCCGGGAGACGTGCTGCGCAGTGAAATCGATTTGCTGGGAGCCATGGAGGCGACCATGGTGAGCGAAGCCTGAACATGCCAGCAGCGTTCGACTGCGATGTCCTGATCGTTGGTGGCGGCCCTACCGGTGTGTCGCTTGCCTTGTTGCTGGCTCGATCCGGCATCCGCACCATCGTGGTCGACAAGGAACCGGTGGTTTATCCGTTGCCACGTGCAGCTCATGTGGATCACGAGGGGATGAGAATCTTTCAGTCAATCGGGGTTGCCGACGACATCATGGCAACCAGTCGCAGTGCCGAGCGATATGATTTTCTCAACGCACAAGGTCAGGTGCTGCTGCGCTTCGAAAACGCCAATCGCACAGGTCCTGGAGGCTGGCCGGCAGGCAACATGATTCATCAGCCGTCGGTGGAGCAGGTGTTGCGACAGCGCATTGCACAGACCAGGGAGGTGGATCTGCGAACCAGCTGGCGATTTGAATCGTATCGCGAGAGTACAGACTCCGTAACTGTGGAATTCACCTCTCCTTCGGGAAGAGCTTCACTAACCGCCCGCTATCTCATTGGTTGTGATGGAACCCGCAGCCCGGTGCGGCAAGCTGCGGGCATCGGATTGCAGGATTTGCAGTTTGACGAACCGTGGCTGGTCATCGACACACTGGTCATCGATCCATCGAGATTGCCAACTGCCAATCTGCAGATCTGCAATCCCGAACGTCCCACCACGTGTGTGGTCATGGGCGACGGCCGGCATCGCTGGGAATTCATGATCAAACCGGACGAATCCGCCGATGCGCTGCTCAACGACGAGGTGATCTGGAAGTTGCTCGAACCCTGGAACGTGTACGGGGCTGTTACGCTTGAACGCAAGGCGGTCTATCGGTTCAACGCGCGGGTTGCAGAACACTGGCGGCGCGGTCGTGTGCTGCTGGCCGGAGATGCGGCTCACCAGATGCCGCCGTTTGCCGGACAGGGCATGTGCTCGGGTATCCGCGACGCCGCCAATCTCGCCTGGAAGCTCGCCATGGCTGTACACGGCTGCGCAGACGGATTACTGGATGCCTACCAGCCAGAACGGGAACCCAATGTACGGGCCATCATCGGCATGGCCATCATGATGGGCAAAACGGTGTGCATCACGGATCCGGCCGCAGCGGCAGCTCGTGATCTGCAGATGCTTGCCGCGCGCGAAGCAGGCCTGCCACCTTCAACTACGCCAACTTACCCACCCATCTCCGCGGGAGTCCTCCTCGGCACTTCGGCCGCTGCAGGCCAGTACTTTCCGCAACCTGTGCGAGGAACCGAGGTCGTCTCGCGTCTGGACGATCTGCTCGGCCCTGGGGTCTGGCTGATTCATCGTGGTGACAAGATCCCCAACGTCGGCGCAGACGTTCGACTGGTTGATGTGAACGGAGCGGCTATTGCAGATTTCAAAACAGCGCTTGATACCTGGCTGGATCATCGACACACTGATGCTGTTCTGGTGAGACCGGATCGATATGTCTTCGGAACCGGTCAGCCAGAGGTACTGCTTGATGCGTGGCGTTCAGCGACCGGACCAGCTGCGACCCCTTCCTGAACCCGCTATTGACTGGCGCGACAGGCGGGAGAATGCGTGTGCAAAAACGTCTCTGGCAATCTGGTTTTTCAGGGCTGGAGCGAGCCCTGCCAATTCAGCCGACCAGCCGTCCCCGTCGGCAGAAAGCAGCGCGATCAACCTGGCCGCTGCGGCATCGGTCTCCTGTCTGGCAAGTCAGTGCTGACTGACCATGTGTTGCCCACTCGACGCACTCAACATGTCCGTAGTACCACGCTCATACTGCAGCGCGTGTATGTATTGGCCTATCGCGCCTTCCATTCGCAGCAGCAACGATGAGGAGGTCGTCGAAACCTTGAACTCCTGCCAGTGACTAAACCGTCACCGAGCCCTCGATGCAGAACGCCACCTCGCCGCCGATCCAGCAGTCGGTCCCATCGTGCTGCACGTGAACACGCCCGGCACGGCCCAACACCGTGCCTTGCGCCGCCACATAGCGCGATGGTGCAAGCCCCTCACCGATCAACCACTGCGCAAGGCCAGCGTTCAGACTGCCGGTAACCGGGTCTTCCGGCACGCCCATCGTCGGTACGAAGGCGCGCACTTCGAACTGGGTGTCGCTGCCTGCGGGCTGCGCGCCGATCAGACCGAGCTTCAGGTCCCCCAGCGCTGCCCAGTCCAGCTTGACACTTCGTACCGTGGCGCCGTTGTCGAGCATCACCGCGCACCAGCCAGGGCCGTTGTCCACCCATTGGTGTCGCAGGATGGCATCACGAGGCAGCCCGATGCCGCGGGCAATCTGCACCAACAGCGGCTCGCTCAGCGGACCGGTGCGCAGCAACTTCGGTGCGGCAAACGCCAACAGCGAGTTGTCACGGCGGATGCGCACAAGCCCGACCCCACATTCCTGCACCACCAATCCGTCGTGCTGCGGCACACCACCGCCGGCCAGCCACGCGGCGCAACTGCCGAGCGTCGGGTGGCCGGCAAAGGGCAATTCGCCACCTGGCGTGAAAATGCGCACGCGATAGTCCGCACCGGCTGCCGCAGGTGTCAGCAGGAAAGTGGTCTCCGACAGGTTGGTCCAGCGTGCGAAGTTGGCCATGGTCGTGTCGCTCAGGCCATCGGCCTCGTGGACCACAGCGAGTGGGTTACCCTTCAACGGTGTGTCGCTGAAGACGTCGAGTTGGTGGAAGCGTCGTTTCATCGAGCGCCACTCAGGCGTTCAACCGTCATTCACTCACCGACGCAGCACGTGCCAGGTTCACGACGTGCTCGTTCCTCATGGTCATCAGGTCCTGCCTCAGCTGCGGATCATCGATACGCGGGATGATCGCGTCGACCATCTCGACAACGGCACGCTGGCCCCGGTCGACCAGACTCATCTGCGCCTCGAGTGTGGGCTTCTTGAGGAGTTTCTCCAGAAATTCCCCAGTCGCGTGGCTGGGAGTACCACCCAGCCGACTGACATGGTGCGACAGCATGCTGCAGAAACGCGCTTCGTCGCGCGCTATATCGTGAAGAACCGGTTCGAGCGGAGTGCCTTCACTCCTGTGGGCCATCGCCAGCAGACCGCGTGTACCGGCCCGCTCCGATTCAACCAGCACGTTGAGCCGCGACAGCAGTTCTTCGAGTGGCATTGGCTGAGCTTCGAGTTCGCCTGCAAAGCAGGGTGATGAAGCGTACTTGCGGGGCTCGTCATCATCTCCTGACATTGGAACCATCTCCTCTTCGCAACGATTCTGGTGCGTGTCACTCACCAGGTCCTCTGCGCATGCACACAGCGGTGAGCAGATAACGATGATCGTGATACTGCTACCGTATCGCGTCAACCACCCTGGCGCGGTATGGCAGTGGACTCACGCAGTCGTCTGATGGTTTTGACCAACCAGCCACTTCCGCTGCATGCGCAGCATGGACACTTCGTCGGTATAGTCCTGCAAACGCTCGATCGGCACCCAGGCGAGCGCTTTTGATTCCGCCGATAGCTGAAAATCTCTCGAGTGGGCCTGAAAGCAGAAGCGCACATCAAAGTGGGAGTGCTCGGGATCGTTCCTGCGAGCCGGGATCGTGTGGATATCAAGATCAAATATCACCGTTTTCAGCAGGCTTACGGTGATGCCGCCCTCCTCAACCGCTTCACGCGTCGCAACGGCCACCGGGTCCGTATCACCATCGCAGTGCCCACCGAGCTGCAACCAGCGATCAAGTTTGCGATGGTGGGTGAGCAGCACTGCACCCGCAGCAGGATCAACTACCCAGGCCGAACCCGTGACATGGCCAGCCCAGCAATCATTCTGGAAGCACTCCGCGTAACGCTGCACAAAGGCCGTAAAGCGTTCGATACACGCCTGTTCATCCCGATATCGTTGCGAATATTCCTGAATCAGTTCAAGCAGTTTGCGCCGGTGCATGAGGTTCGGCAGACTCCGTAGTTCAACAAACCGGGAGGATAGACATGATCGCTGTGATCGCAAAACTGAATGTGGCCAAGGGCAAGGAAACCGATTTCGAGAAGGTGATGCTGGATCTGGCTTCGAAGGTCCGTGCCAACGAACCAGGTAACCACCTCTATACGCTGTGCAAGGACAAGGATGGCAACTATCTGGTGATGGAATTGTACGCCGATGAGGCTGCCATGGCCGCGCATGGTCAGTCAGACCACTTCAAGGCCAGTGGCCCATCCTTCAAGGGTCTGATGGCAGGTGCCCCTGAAATTCAACGTCTGCAGGTGGTCGGCTGACAGGAATCATCGAGTCGAACGAGCGATCTCCTGCACCGGGAGATCCTCCGACCAGGACATGTTCTCCCGATCCGAAACACCTCGATCAGACGGGCACTTCAAACAGTGCGGCAAGCTGTTCCGTCATCGCACCACCCAACTGCTCCGCATCGGTGATCGTGACCGCACGCTTGTAGTGATGCGTGACGTCATGACCGATGCCAACCGCGATCAACTCCACCGGCGAGTGATTTTCGATCTGGTCGATGGCGTACTTCAGGTGCTGTTCAAGGTAATTGCTGGGATTGACCAGCAACGTTGAATTGTCGACCGGCAGTCCGTCGGATATCACCATCAGGACCTTGCGATCTTCGGTACGGGTAACAATCCGGTTATGCGCCCAGATCAACGCTTCACCGTCGATGTTCTCCTTGAGCAACTCTTCACGCATCATCAGCCCGATATTGCGCTTGCAGCGATGCCAGGTATCGTCAGCCGCCTTGTAGATGATGTGTCGGACATCGTTCAATCGGCCGGGATTTGCCGGTTTTCCCGCATTGATCCACTTTTCGCGCGACTGCCCACCACGCCACGCACGCGTCGTGAAGCCGAGGATTTCAACCCGCACGGAGCATCGTTCCAGCGTTCGACCCAGGATGTCCGCACACATGGCTGCAATGGTGATCGAACGGCCACGCATGGAGCCGGAACTGTCGATCAGCAACGTGACCACGGTGTCACGAAACTTGGTTTCCTTTTCCTGCTTGTAAGCCAGCGGGTTCATGGGATCGACAATGACCTGGGAGAGTCTGGCGCTGTCGAGAATCCCTTCTTCGAGGTCAAACTCCCAACTGCGATTCTGGCGGGCCATCAACCGACGTTGCAGACGGTTGGCAAGCTTGGAGGTCGCGTGCTGCAAAGGCAGCAACTGCTGATCCAGCATTGCGCGCAGTCGAATCATTTCGTCAGGATCACACAGATCCTCGGCACGGATGATCTCGTCGTAGTCGTGGGTGTAAGCCTGGTAGTTGAAATCAACGGCAATTCTGCCGGCATCATCCGGCACCTGCGTCGGCGCTTCGTCCGGGTCAGCTTCGGCACCAAGCTCATCCATATCCATGTCGGCGTCCATCTCCACCATGGTGGACTCGCCCTCTGACGACTCTTCGGACGCGCCGTCTTCATCGAGCACGACGTCTTCGGCGGAAGTGTCACTATCGGCGTCTTCGCTCTCGTTGACCGTCTCGATATCGTTTTCGCTGGGTTCGCCTTCCTGTTGATCTTCAAGATCAGCGGCAAGCCCCAGGTCTGCGATCAAACGGCGACCGACACGGGCAAACTGATTCTGGTCAAACAGACAGTCTTTCATCGCCTCGATGTCTGCACCGGCCCGTTCCATGACATAGTCACGCCAGAAGCGCACCACATTTTCAGCCGACGGGGGCAGCGGTCTGCCAGTCAGCTCCTGGCGAACCAGCAGCCCAACAGCAACACTGAGTGGCGCTTCGGTTTCCGTCGTAATGGTATCGAACGCCGCCTGCCGGCATTGGACTTCCAGGCTGGCATCCAGATTGCGCCCTACACCTTCCATGCGCAGGGCACCAATGGAGGCTACCCTTGCGTCTTCGATCCACTGGAACATTTCCTGAGCGGGGCCACCACCACCCGGCGCCAGAGTGTTGTGTACCGCCTGATCATGCCAACGCAGGTTGAGTGCAAACTGATCACCAATGCCGCGTATGGCACAAATCTGCTCGTCGGTTGCTCCAAGCGACGGCAGTGGTACGCGAATGTGGTTTCCGCGGGCCGCAGGAGCACCATGACCAAAGGTCACTTCCAGCTCGTCATTGCTGGCGATGGCGCGCATGGTGGCAGTCATCGCTCGCTTGAACGGTTCGAGCGGGCTCTCTTCAGCCATGGCTATCTGCCCTCTTTCGCTCTGGTGGTCAGGAGGTTTTCAGCGATATGCCAGCTGTCGCATCACCAAGATCCTCGCCCATGCAGCGCTGGTAGTACTCGGCGACGATGGGTCGTTCGAGCTCATCGCATTTGTTGAGGAAAGTCACGCGGAAGGCAAAACCGATGTCACCAAAGATCTCGGCATTCTGCGCCCAGGTAAGCACGGTTCGGGGTGACATGACCACGGACACATCACCATTGATGAATCCCCGACGGCTCAGCTCGGCAACACTCACCATGTTGGAAATGGTTCGCCGTCCCCTGTCGGTTGCGGCATAACTCTTTACCTTGCCGAGAACAATCGCCGTTTCCTGGTCGTGCGGAAGATAGTTCAGCGTCGTGACAATGCTCCAGCGGTCCATCTGACCCTGGTTGATCTGCTGAGTGCCATGGTACAGCCCGGTGGTATCACCCAGGCCGATCGTGTTGGTTGTGCTGAACAGACGGAAAAAGGGGTGCGGCTGAATGACACGATTCTGGTCGAGCAGGGTCAGTTTGCCTTCAACTTCGAGAACCCTCTGAATCACGAACATGACATCAGGGCGTCCTGCGTCATATTCATCAAACACCAGGGCCACCGGGTGCTGGAGCGCCCACGGCAGGATACCCTCCTTGAACGCCGTGATCTGCTTGCCATCCTTGAGCACGATGGCATCCTTTCCGACCAGATCGATACGGCTGATATGGCTGTCAAGGTTCACCCTCACACAAGGCCAGTTCAACCGAGCCGCAACCTGTTCGATGTGCGTCGACTTACCCGTACCGTGGTAACCCTGGATCATCACCCGTCGGTTGTGCGTGAAGCCTGCCAGGATCGACAGCGTGGTATCGCGATCGAAAATGTAGTCGGCGTCTATTGCGGGCACATGGGAGGTACGATGGGAAAAGGCGGGGACCGCCAGATCCAGATTGATACCAAAGGCTTCGCGAACGCTGACAGTAGTGTCCGGAACCATATCCGGTGACAAACCCGATTGATCTAAACTCACGGCTGTTCCTGTTCCTGCTATGTCGAAAACGGCAAAGCCCGCTATTGTACGTGCGCAATCCCGGATTGTCCGCTAGCCCGGGCCATACATGAAACTTCGTCGCGAAGGTGACGAGATGCGCGAAAAGCCAGTGTGGCGCGGACTCGAAGGCGCGCAGTCGTCCTTACCAGTACGGCGAGCACCCGGCGAGGCTCTGGAAGGAGCCGGCACTGTCTTTTCACTCCTATCGGCGGCCGCAGCAGCAGAAGATTCACGAACGGATCGGCACAGGAGCCTGCACGGCGGAAGACGACGGTGCGAGGCGAGTGTCTGTTCGAGCCCGATCCGTCGTTCGCTGGAGGCGCTTGGGTTAAGCTCCACACTGCGAAAACAAACGGTAAATCGGAGCACCATTACTCCGCCAGCCCGTCGATGTTCTGTCGAGCAGACTCCTGGCCGTTCCGGACATCGACGCGATCAACCACAAGGAATATCCACAAAAGTCATGGCCAGACTCTATCTTGTCCGTCACGGGCGCGCCGCCGCCGGTATCGCCGAAAACATCGATCCTGGTCTGGACCCTCTGGGTCGGCAGCAGTCTCAACAAGCCGCCGAGCGACTCTCCCGACTCAGCCGGATGCCTCTGTTTGCTTCACCCCTGTTACGAGCTCGACAGACCGCCGAACCCTTGCAGGCGCTGTGGGCAACCGAAGTACAGATCGAACCGCGCGTGGCCGAAATCCCGTTCGAGTCAACCGATCTTGTCGCCAGAAGTGCGTGGTTGCAAAGCATCATGCCGGGACGATGGTCTGACCTTGGCACGTTCTGGCAGGCATGGCGCAGCAACATCCTGCATTGCCTGCTCGAACAACCTTGCGACACGATCTTTTTTTCGCATTTCATCGCCATCAATGCGGCGGTCGGTCATGCGTGCAATGACGACCGACTGGTAGTCTTCCGCCCGGATAACGCGTCAATCACCGTTCTTTCCAGCGAACGGGGCAAACTTGACGTGGTCGAATTGGGCGGGGAAGCCGTCACGAAGGTGAACTGATAACCTTTGGGCAGCCTGGACTTGACGGCCCGCAGGATCGAACGGGTCATTGGGTTCCCTGGTGGCGCAGCAGCCAGGGTCGCAGTTCGGAGATGCCGGGCAGCGACTTGCCACAGAGATTGAGTGACAGGCTCATCAGACTTTCCCATGCATCACCGAGCAGTTGTCCCTTTCCCTGTTGATCTATCAACGCACAACGTGCCAGGACCTCGGCAATCGACCCTGCCCGCTTGCGAAAACCTGGCAGGGCGCGTTGTTGACGCGGTGGCATCCAGTCACCTTTTTCTGCCCTTCTCAGTGCACTCGTCAACAATGACAAAGGTCCGAACAGGCTCTGGCCCTCCTGTGCAAGCCCTGTCAGGACACGGGCAACACGTGTTGCCTCCCCTGCAAACACGGCATCGACAAACGCAAACCCCGAGTGATGACTCGAATCTTCCAGCAGGTCAGCAAGTGCATCGCGACTGATCGGCGGTTGCAGTCCGCTGAGCTTGAGACGTTCGATTTCCTGCACCGCGGCCAGCGTGTTGCCTTCCATCATGTCGGCAAGAAACTCAAGCGCATCCCGTTCCAGTTTCAGGCCGGCGTTGCGCAATCGGTCGCTCAGCCAGGCTGGAAATGCGCCACTTTCGATGGCCCGAATGGTGACCACCAGCCCACCCTGATCTATGGCCTTGCACCACGCCGCACTGCGCTGTTCCTTCCTGAGTTCCGGTGTGCGAATCAGTACCCGAGTATCGGGATTTGGCGCGGACACCAGCTTCTTCAGGATCTGGGTAGTGGTTTGCCCTTCCATTCGCAGGGACTGCATGCGCAGATCGATGACTTTTCTCCCGCCAAACAACGACATGCTCTGCGCTTCTTCAAGCAACGATTCCCAGGTGAATCCACTTTCCGCAAACCGGACATCACGTTCATCGAACCCTTCCAAGCGTGCGTTTGTCAGCACCAGGTCGCAGGCTTCTTCGACCAGCAACGTCTCATCACCGGAGATCAGCACAACCGGTGGAACACCGGTTTTCAGTGCGTTGCGCAGATCCCTGCCTTCAGCCTGCATTGGCTGGGTCAGGGTTCTGGTTGCGCGACACCGCGTTAACCGTCCGCAGCAGCGCCTGACCAACATCCGCACGAAGTTCGCGCTGGATCAGCGACTGTTCTTCACTGTTGCTGGTAAGGTTGTCGCGATCAACGCGAAAAACCCTCGTCCGGTTGATCCACTGCGCAGGTGCCAGTTCAACCCCTGCGCCGTTGGTGATCCGGACGTTGACGCCTACTTCGAGTTCGTATTCGGCCACCCGTGCGTTGCCGGTCGTGGACACCGCGCGCTGTTGATCTCGTTCCTCGAGTACTTCCACCACCACATCGGCGGCGGAGCGGCTGGCCGATTCGACAACGCCGCTACTTTTCAGCATGCGCCGCAGATCCGCCGCAAACACGCTTGTTTCACCGGCAGCGATGAAATAGTTCTGGAACGCTGCATCCACCTGATAAGTTCGCAAGTGGAAACCACATCCGGTGAGCAGCAGGAGCAGGACACTCAGGCCAAGGCGCATGGTGATCAGGTTCATGGGGACACGCAGGTTGCAGACAACGCAGCATATCATCAGGCCAGCAGCGCATCAGCGCCCGGAGCGACGGCTCGTCATGGCCAAAACGAGAATCAGGCAACCAAAGATCAGTACCGGCCAGTTGCCAAAGCGTTGAAAGGGGGTCGATCCGGTAACGGACTGGAACGATCCATGAAGAACCGCTGCCTGAAACTGCGGGAGGGAGGCAGTGATCTCTCCCTGCGGATTGATGATGCCGGTTACCCCGTTGTTGGTTGCGCGCAGTACCCATCGACCAGTTTCGAGTGCACGCATCTGTGCAATCTGCATATGCTGAAGCGGACCGATACTGGATCCGAACCAGGTGTCATTGGAAATCGTCAGCAGCACATCTGCATCGAGACTCTGGGAACGTACCGTTGCCGGATAGGCAATTTCGTAGCAGATCAGCATCGCAGCTCGCAGGTTCTTCAGCTGCAGCAGGGGCTGGTGCGTGCTCCCGGCGCTGAAACCGGACATCGGCAGATCAAAAAACGCAATCAGTCCCCGCAGCAGACCTTCGAGTGGCACGTATTCCCCGAACGGGACCAGGTCCTGCTTTCGATACTGCCCATGTGCGGCGCCAACAGCGATCACCCCGTTATAGACATCGACAGCATCGTCGGTTCGTTCCGCAATCGGGATACCCGTCACCAGTGCGGTTTCGGAGCGAACACCTCGTCGATGCAGCTGGGTGAGCAGCGTTTCCGCCTCATGCGCCCAGTAGGTAACCGCCCCTTCCGGCCAGACGATCACATCGGCCTTGCCCCACCAGGGCGCGCTCATTTGCACGTGGGTCCGAACAATTGTCTCCCGCTGGTCCTGATTCCACTTCACCGACTGTTCAGTGTTTCCTTGTACCAGGGCTGCCGAATAGGTTTCACCTGCTGTGGTCCAGTCGATACGTTCAACAAACCAGCCAGTGAGTGCAGTCACGATGATTACAGACAGCGCTGTTCGTGGTGACCGGGCAATCCCGCTCATCGCGGTACCCACGAGCACCACTGCAAAGCTGACGAGAAAAACACCTCCTACAGGCGCAAACGCTGCCCATGGTGCTGGCAGTTGACCATAACCTGCAAACAACCAGGGGAATCCGGTGAGAAACCAGGTCCAGAACCACTCGAACAATACCCAGATGGCTGCAAAGACCAGCCAGTTCAGCCATTCGCGCTGGGTCTTCAAGCCGAGAAACAGTCGCATCTGTGCGATGCAAAACAAGGACATGAACGTTACCATGAGCAGTACGAGAGCTCCGGCAAGGAACGGGCTGGCGCTGCCATAAACATGGATGCTGACATAGACCCACGACACGCCGATGCCAAACTTGGCCAGTCCAAACGCAAAGCCTATGCGATTCACTGCCTCGGGATGGCGCAGGAGTATCGTGTAGACTCCACCTGCCGATACCAACGCGAGCGGCCAGAGGTTGAACGGCGCCAGGGACAGAACCAGTGCGCCGCCACACAGTGCGGCGACCAGGAATATCATGCGTCTATGCGAACACGCAGAAGCCGCAATCGACGAGAGTCCGAGTTCAGTACCCGGAATTCGTAATCTCCGAGTACGGTACGCTCGCCTCGCTTGGGCAGGTGGCCAAATGCCTGCAGGACAATGCCGCCGATGGTGTCGAACTCATCATCCTCAAAGTGGGTCTTGAAGTGCTCGTTGAAGTCTTCAATCGTTGTTTCGGCCTTGACGACAAACCAGCCATCGGCCATCGGTTTGATTCCACCCGCGTCATCGACGTCGTGTTCGTCTTCGATCTCGCCAACAATCTGCTCCAGTACATCTTCGATCGTGACCACTCCTGCAACCTGTCCATATTCATCGACCACCACGGCCATGTGGTTGCGGTTGGCTCGAAATTCCTCAAGGAGAACGTTGAGACGTTTGCTCTCCGGGATCGCCGTCGCTTGCCGCATGTGGTCCTTGATGTGGAATTGTTCACGTCCACCATCCAGCAGCAGACGTATCAGATCCTTGGCATGCAGTATGCCCTTGACGTCATCGAGGTCGTTGCCGATGACCGGAAATCGCGAGTGCTGGGTATCCACCACCACTCTGATGATCTCGTCCAGAGAGTCGTCTTCCCGCACAAACGCGAGTTGGGAGCGGGGCACCATGATGTCGCGTGCCTGCATTTCGGAAACGCCGATGGCGCCATAGATGATGTTGAGCGCACCGGCATCAACCAACTGGCGTTCCGCGGCGTCTCGCAGCATCTCCAGCAGTTCGGCGCGTGTTTCCGGTTCATCACTGAACAGGCTTACAAACCAGTCGTAAACACCTCGCCGGGGTGAATCGGGACGAATACTGTCGTCCGTCTGCCGAAGTTCACTCATTGGTAGGGATGTGCGATGCCAAAACCGGCGAGCACTACTGCTTCCAGGTTTTCCATTTCTTCCGCTTCCTCGTCGTTCTCGTGATCGTAACCATGCAGATGCAGCATGCCGTGCACCACCATGTGTGCAAAGTGATGCGCCAGCGACTTGCGCTGCTCACTCGCCTCGCGTTCCACCACCGGTGCACAGATGACGATGTCACCGAGCAATTCCAGATCAGGCAGATCCATGTCTGCGGCAAAGCTCAGCACGTTGGTCGGCTTGTCAAATTTCCGGTACCGGGAATTCAGCTGCTGCCCTTCTGTCTCATCCACGATTCGAATGCAGACCTGACTCTTCTCGGTACCGAGCATCGTCCGCACCGAGTCTGCCCAGTTTACGATCAGGGTTTCGTCTGGCAGGCCGTTCAGAATGCTCGCCACCTGCACCTCAACGGCCATGGCTTTCGTCTCTGCCACCTGCGTACTGAAAGGCAGCGTAGGCATCGACGATCTTCTGGACCAGAGGATGACGGACCACGTCGCGTGAATTGAAATGGGTGAAGTGAATCCCCTCGATATCCTTGAGAACGCGGCGCACGTGCACGAGCCCTGATTCCTGGCCACGTTGAAGGTCGATCTGAGTGATATCCCCGGTGATCACGGCGGTGGAACCGAAGCCGATCCGGGTCAGGAACATTTTCATCTGCTCGATGGTGGTGTTCTGACTTTCGTCGAGAATGATGAAGGCATTGTTAAGTGTCCGGCCGCGCATATAGGCCAGCGGAGCGACTTCGATGAGGTTTCGCTCGATGGCCTTGGTCACTTTTTCCGTTCCCATCATTTCGTACAGCGCATCGTAGAGCGGGCGAAGGTACGGATCGATCTTCTGTGCAAGGTCACCGGGCAGGAAGCCAAGCTTTTCACCTGCTTCCACCGCTGGGCGCACCAGAATGATGCGCGCCACACGATGAGATTCGAGTGCTTCAACGGCGCAGGCAACGGCGAGATAGGTCTTTCCGGTTCCAGCCGGTCCGATGCCAAAATTGATATCGTGTTCGCGAACAGCCTGTACATAACTCGCCTGGTTCCCTCCCCGCACCCGCACCATCTTGCGTGTCGTGCGTACCAGGATCTCCTGCGGATCGTGTTCGCGCGACTCATCGCGGGAAATATCCGCAAGCAGCGAGTCCACACCGGACTCCTGCAGGAACAGATGCACCATGTCAGGCTCGATCTCTGCGTGGTCCCTGGTCTGCAGGTACAACTCCTGGATCAGGGCGCCTGCCGCCCGGACACGTCGTTCGCCGCCGCTGATCTGAAAGCGGTTGCCGCGGTTGCGGATATGCACCCCCAGCCGCTTTTCCAGATGTTTCAGGTTCTGGTCGTAAGGACCACACAACGCCGCCAGGCGGTGCGAATCATTGGGCTCAACGGTGATGGTGCTGTTCAGCGCCACTATTCTGGGGTCGGCGCCGGAATCGGATTTTTCCGGCGATGTTTCACCCGCGGTTTGTACTCGTATTCCGGTTTCTGGGTCGCTCAATACGTCCTCTGGTCAAGGTCCTCACGTCGAAGGATATCGGTCGAGCCGCTGCTGTCAAATGGCTTTGCCGGGACCTCGGTCGAGCTTGCCTTGGAGCCACTGACACGCTTCACGCCGTACCACGCAGGAAGTTGCGATGTGCCTCGATGATGTGGACGTCGACAAACTGACCTATAACCGCCGGATCGTCCCCCCGGAAGCTCACCACCCGATTGTTCTCGGTACGTCCCTGAAACTGGCCCGGATCCCTTGGTGATCGGCCACTGACCAGAATTCTCTGTACCGTTCCAACCATCTGCCCGGAGATCCGCGCAGCATTGGCACTGATCATGTCCTGCACGATTGCCAGGCGATGTTTCTTGACCTCCATCGGTGTGTCATCCGGCAGATCGGCCGCCGGGGTGCCAGGGCGCGCGCTGTAGATGAAGCTGTAGGAATGATCGAAGCCAAGTTCTTCGATGAGCTTGACCGTGCCGGCAAAGTCGTCATCGGTCTCACCGGGAAAACCGATGATGAAATCCGACGACAGACTGATATTCGGCCTCACCTTGCGCAAGGCCCGGATCCGCGACTTGTATTCGAGCACGGTATGGCCGCGTTTCATCATGGTCAGCACTCGATCGGAACCAGACTGTACGGGCAGGTGCATCTGATCAACCAGCTGTGGGATCCGGGCATAAGCCTGGATCAGCGAATCGGTGAAATCGATCGGGTGCGAAGTGGTAAACCGGATTCTTCCGACCCCTTCAATGGCCGCCACGTAGTGCATCAGTTCAGCAAGATCAGCAACATCACCTTCGATCTCACCGCGATAGGAATTGACGTTCTGACCGAGCAGCTGGATTTCCCGCACCCCTTGCGCCACCAGCCCGCGCACTTCATCAAGGACATCCCCAACCGGTCGGCTTACTTCTTCCCCGCGTGTGTACGGCACAACGCAGAAACTGCAGTATTTGCTGCATCCTTCCATGATCGAGACCGAAGCGCTGACGCCATCCGCGTGCGGCGCAGGCAGTACATCGAACTTCTCGATTTCTGGAAAGCTTATGTCGACTACCGCACGGGACCCCGTACCGCCCCCAGTACCGCCAATGGCACGCAGACGGCCTGCCTCCTTGAGCATGGCGGGCAGCCTGTGCAGGGTTTGCGGTCCGAAGACAAGATCCACATACGGCGCTCGTCTGGCGATCGCCTCCCCTTCCTGGCTTGCCACACAACCTGCAACGCCGATCATCACCTCCGGACGTTCAAGCTTGATCGACCGCCAGCGACCCAGACGATGGAAAACCTTTTCCTGGGCTTTTTCGCGAATGGAGCACGTATTGAGCAGGAGCAGGTCCGCCTCTTCGGGAATCGGGGTTTCTTCGTAGGCCAGGTGTTCACGCAGCAGGTCACGCATGCGCGCGGAGTCGTACTCGTTCATCTGGCAACCATGAGTTTCGATGAAGACCTTTTTTGGCAACACCTTTCCCGACAGTTCCTGTCTGGACACCTCCTGTTTCAACACCTCTTTTGTCACTTGCGGGGGCCTTGCTTCGGGCTCTTCAGGGGGGCGCGGATTATACCCACAGTCGAATCAACTTGAATTCAGTGACACCTGCCCTATATAACTGCCGTCCTCCGTTCGTATGAGTAACCATGGCCAAGCGCGAGATCACCGAGAGCATTTACCGGGTTCTGTTCCACAACCAGGGCCAGATTTACGAGGTCTACGCCCAGGCCATCTACCAGAGTGATCTGTATGGCTTCATCGAAGTTGAGGATTACATGTTTGGCAAGAAGTCGCAGATGGTGATCGACCCGAGCGAAGACCGTCTGCGCACGGAGTTTGAAGGAGTCAAGCGCAGCTTCATCCCCATGCACGCAGTGGTTCGCATCGACGAAGTCGAACGAGAGGGTATCGCGAAGGTAAAGGACAGCAAGGGCGACAAGATCATGCCATTTCCCATGCCCATCCCCAAGGATACCCCCAAGTAGACTCCGCGAAACATGAACCGCAGTCTGCGAAAGGTCGGACTCAATACCCCTGATCCAGCAGCGGAAACGCCCCGAGAACCGTCGCCGGGGCCATTGCACCGGCACGCTCGACCAGTGAAGGATTCAGGTCTTCGCGGCGGGCGATACCTGCCAGCGCCATGGTGTTGCGAATTTCGTGTTCAATGATTTCCAGCGCGCGCACCAATGCCGGTGGACCGCCCGCGGCCATCGCCAGGCCCTCAAGACGCCCCATGCCAACGGCTGACGCACCCAGACACAATGCCTTGACGACGTCAGCACCACGCAGGAAACCTCCATCGACCCAGACCGGCACCGCACCGTCCACCGCCCGGACCACCTCGGGAAGCGCATCAATGCACGCGCGAGTGTGATCAAGCTGCCGACCGCCATGGTTCGAGACGTACACGACGTCCACTCCCGCTTCGACACATCGTTTTGCATCGTCTGCAACATTGACTCCCTTGATGATCAGCGGGATATCAAACTTTTTCTTGATGTGAGCAACAGTCTGCCACGTCATTTTCGCCTGGGTACCAAACTCTCCGAGACCACCCTGACGACCGGAAGGTGGGCCAAAACGTTTGAGAATGTCGCGTTCGCGTCGCGAATACACCTGCGTATCCGCTGTCAGACAGAACGCGGTATACCCGGCTGCAATGGTCCGCTCGATCATGTCGTCCAGCCAGGCTTCGTCTCCCAGAAGGTAGAGTTGGTAGATCTTTGGACCCGGTACATCGCGCGCCACGGTTTCAAAATCGGGCAGGCAGGCAGAACTGACGATCTGCAGAACTCCAAAGTCCCTGCAAGCCTGCGCAACACCACTGGCGCCGCTCGGGTCGAAAACCTGCACGGATCCGATAGGCGGCATCACCAGGGGTATGCGAATATCCACGCCAAGCATGGTCGTGCTGCAGTCCACCTTGCTCACGTCATTGAGTATGCGCGGCTTGAACACCCAGCTATCCACTCCGTGACGGTTGCGACACAACGCACTTTCGGTTTCCGCCGCACCAACCAGATAGTCCCAGTGATTGCGGTTCAGCTTGAAGCGCGCGTGTTTCACCATCTCGGTGAGGGTACTGAAGTCTTTCATGAGTGACCTGCCCAATGACCTTCCCATAAAATAGCCGTTTTTCAGCCAGGAGCGTTATTTCATGTCCACCGTGGTGATCATCGGAGCCGGACACGCAGCAGGACAGGTCGCCGCCAGCCTGCGTCAGGACGGCCATGAAGGGCCGATCATCATGCTGGGCGATGAGCCCGTCATTCCCTATCAGCGGCCGCCGCTGTCGAAACAGTACCTCTCAGGTGAACAAGGGATCGAGCGCGTCTACCTGCGGCCACAGAAGTTCTACGATGACAAGAAGATCGAAGTACGTACCGGGGTTACCGTCGACCGCATGGATCGCGTCGCCAAAACCGTCCACACCAGTGCAGGCGACACCATCAGCTACGATCATCTGATCATCGCCACCGGCAGCCGCGCGCGAAAGCTGAACATCGAAGGCAGTTCCCTGGGTGGCATTCACTATCTGCGCAGCGTTGGCGACGTGGATGCCATACGCAGTGAAATGGCGCCAGGCAAAAAGCTGGTCATCGTCGGCGGTGGATACATCGGTCTGGAGGTTGCCTCGGTTGCCGTCGTGGCAGGACTTGAAGTGCATGTCATCGAAATGGAAAGCCGCATCCTGCAGCGGGTGACTACAGCGGACATGTCCGCGTATTACCACCAGTTGCACGCGTCCCGCGGAGTCCATATCCACGTCAGTACCGGAGTCAAGGGTTTCACGGGCAGTGGCGGCCGGGTCAGTGCCGTTCTGGCGGATGGAAAGATGGCCGATGGGAAGATGGCTGACATATCCTTTCCCGCTGATCTCGTCATTGTCGGAATCGGCATCATCCCCAACGTCGAGATCGCCAGGGATGCCGGCATCACCTGTGAAAACGGCATCGTCGTGGATGAACACTGCCGGACCAGTGACCCGGCGATCTATGCGATCGGCGACTGCACGAATCACCCGAATCCGCTGCTTGGTCGTCGTTTACGCCTCGAATCGGTACCCAACGCGATGGAGCAGGCGCGGGTCGCCAGTGCCAACATCCGTGGCGACATGAAGACATATTCCGCCATTCCCTGGTTCTGGTCCGATCAGTACGAGTTGAAGCTGCAGATGGTGGGTTTTTCGGCTGATGGCAATCAACAGGTCCTGCGTGGCAACAAGGCTGCCAACCAGTTTGCCGTGTTCTATCTCAAGGATGGCATCGTTGTGGCAGCAGACGCTGTCAACAGCCCCAAGGAGTTCATGCTCTGCAAGCAGATGATCGGCAAGCCGGTGGATGCCACGAAGCTTGCGGACCCGGCGCAGGATCTGAAGGCGCTGCTCACCTGATCGCAATTTGGGTTCGGGGGTCAGGAGACCCCTCCTGCAGGAGGTCAGGCGGTCACGACAATGGGTTGACCATCGGTCACGATGAGGGTGTGTTCAAACTGTGCCACCAGCACACCGGGTGGCACCGACAACGTCCAGCCGTCGGGCTGCTCTTCAACCCAGTTGGCGCGGTCACTGAAAAACGGTTCGATGGTGAGCACCATCCCCTTGGTCAGCCTGCGCCGTTCGTTGGGGTTATCGAGTGGCACATAGGACGGGTCTTCATGCAATGACCGTCCGACACCATGGCTGCCAAGATTTTCGACTATGCGATATCCCGCACCGGTGGCCAGCTTCTGCACCGTCGAACCGATGACATTGAGCGACCGCCCGGCACGAACCTGACCAATGGCCGCGAGTACCGCGTCCTGCACCTGCTTGCAGATGCGGTACTGTTCCACCGACCCGCCGTCGAGAACAAACGACTCGCCCATATCGGCCACGTAACCATTCAGTTCAGCCGACACGTCGACGTTGACCATGTCCCCGGCAGCAAATTTCCGCGTGCCCGGTATGCCGTGCGCGGCTTCTTCATTGATGCTGATGCAGGTGGCACCGGGAAACTTGTAGAACAGCTGTGGCGCCGAGCGTGCACCACTTTGTTCAAGCGAGGCCTGACCAATGGCGTCCAGTTCAGCGGTGGTCATTCCCTCGCGCACCGCACGTTTCATGGCCAGGAATGCCCGGCGTACGGCGCGACCGGCCTTCTGCAGCCCATTGATGTCCTGTCGAGTAACAGCATTCATGGCGTAATTGTAGGCGCATGGACATCCGGGCTGCCATGGCTGAATATCCATGCGACACGCATGTGCCCACAGGCGGCGAACGAACCTGCATGCCGAACAAGATCCTCGATCCTGATCTGAAGACTGCCGACGCCGACACCACCAGCCCCGGCAAGGACTTCATCTATTGCGCGCGGTGCTCATCGGTCATCGGGCGCGTTGCCGACAGGACAGAAGTCAATGGCTCGTTTGACCATCACTGTACCAATCCACACGGCATCAACTTTCACCTGGGCTGTTTCAGCCAGGCGCTCGGCTGTGCCATTTCCGGCCAGCGCATGGCGGCCGACAGCTGGTTCCCCGGGTTTCGCTGGCGCCTTGCGTCCTGCGAGCAGTGTCAAACCCACCTCGGCTGGTATTTTGATCGCCGCGATACCGAGTTTTTCTACGGCTTGATTCTCGATCGAATCCAGTACGAATAGGCTTAGGTCATGCCCGGTTCGCAGGCGGATACTTGAAGGGCAAACTGATAGCATCTGCGCATGACCGCACACAAACCGACCGCCGTAACGACCAGAATCGAAATCGCCAAGGACTACCTTCACTTTGGCGCCGCCCACTTCACGATCTTCAGCGCGACCGACAGGGAAAACCTGCACGGTCACAATTTTTTCGTCACCGCAACGCTGGATTGCACCGTCGGGGAAGACGGCCTGGCGTTTGACTATAACCTCGTCAAGCGGGAACTGAAAAAACTGTGTGATGCCCTCGACGAAAAAATGCTGCTGCCGGACCACTCGCCACATCTCAGGCTGGTGCACGAAGATGGTTACGTGATTGCACGATTCAACGGTGAACGCATTCCGTTCCTGGCACGGGATGTCCTCATCATGCCGCTGCGCAACATCACCGTCGAAGAACTGGCCGGCCACTTTCTAGCCACCCTGCTGGCCATCCCCACGATCGCCGCACTGCCGCTGGCCGGCATGGAAATCAAGGTGTCATCCGGCCCCGGTCAGTGGGCCGGTGCCCGTTGGAGAAGCGCATGAAAACCCTGCTCATCACCGGCGCTTCCGCCGGCATCGGCCTGCACACGGCGCGCCTGTTCCTCGAGCAGGGGTTTGCAGTCATCAACCTGTCACGTCGCCCCTGCCCGCTCGACAAGGTGACCCACGTGAGCTGCGATCTGGCACAACCGGATTTCATCGACGGCATCGCGCACACACTGCGGCCACTGCTCGAACGTGCCACCCAGACGGTACTGATTCACAACGCATCGAAGCTCACCAACGATTCATCACTGGACACGCCCAGCAGCAACCTGCGCGCGATCCTGGAAGTGAATCTGGTGGCACCCAACAGCCTGAACGGCTTTGTCATTCCGTTCCTGCGTCCAGGCTCCTGCATCCTCATCGTCGCCTCGACCCTGGCTGAAAAGGCAGTGCCAGGCAGCTTTACCTATGTCACCAGCAAACATGCGCAGATCGGCATGATGCGTTCGCTGACCCAGGACCTGGCTGGCCGGGGCATTCACACGGCGGCCATCTGCCCCGGCTTCACCGACACCGAGATGTTGCGGGAGCATGTCCCTGCCGAGGCGATGGACTCGGTCAGACGCATGTCGGCCTTCGAGCGGCTGATCAACCCCGATGAAATCGCGACAACGCTGCTCTTTGCAGCCCAGAACCCGGTGCTCAACGGCGCCGTGCTGCACGCCAATCTTGGACAAGTCGAGAGGTGAACCATGCAACAAAATCGATTATTGATCGCCACCCGCAAGGGACTGTTCATCCTCAACAGTGAGGACGGTCGCACCCGTTGGTCCCTCGATGAACCGGTCTTTCTTGGCCACATCATCCAGCATGCCGTCGCCGACCCGCGTCGCCCCTCAACGATACTGGCAGCGGCCAAAACCGGGCACCTTGGGCCAACTGTGTTTCGCTCCCTGGACAATGGCAAAACGTGGCAAGAGGCGCAGCAACCGCCAGCCTTTGCAAAAGCCAATGATGGCAGCACAGGCCGGGTCGTCGACCACACCTTCTGGCTGACACCCGGGCACCCCCGCGAGCCAGGTGTCTGGTGGGCAGGCAGTTCACCCCAGGCCCTGTGGCGGAGCGAAGACGAAGGTCGTTCATGGCAGGGCGTGCGCGGCTTCAACGATCACCCGGACTACGCACTGCGTACCGAAGATCCACAGGGCGGCACACCCGATGGTCCGGTGCTGCATTCCATTCTCATCGACCCGCGCGATGCCGATCACCTTTATTTCGCTCTTTCGGGTGGTGGTGTCTGGGAGACCCGCGATCGTGGCGAAAACTGGACACCCCTGAACGAAGGCATGGCCACCGTCCTTGCCGATCCGGACACACCACCGTCGGCCGACACCCCCACGTCGCTGACCTGGCAACCGATCGGTTCTTCACACGACCCGCATTGTGTCCAGCTGCATCCGCTGAACCCCGACATCCTGTACCAGCAGAATCACTGCGGCATCTATCGACTGGAGCGGCCGGCAAGCCGCTGGACCCGCATCGGTCGCAACATGCCGACGGACGTTGGTGACATCGGCTTCGTCGTTGGGCTGCACCCACGCGATACCAGCACCGCGTGGGTGTTTCCGATGGATGGCACCGATGTGTGGCCAAGAACCAGCCCGGATGGCCGGCCTGCAATTTACACAACTCACGATGCGGGCCAGAGCTGGCAGCGTCGGGACCAGGGGTTGCCGGAGCGCGGCTGGTTTACCGTCAAACGCCAGGGCATGGCGGTTGACCAGCACGACCCGGTTGGCATCTACCTCGGAACCACCAGCGGTGAGGTATGGGCCTCCACCGATACGGGTGAATCCTGGCGTCAGATCGCCGCACATCTGCCCGAAATCTACGCAGTGGAAACGGCCTGATGCGGGTACTGATCCCGACACCCCTGCAATCGTATACGGGCGGCAGGCGGTTGGTGGCTGCCCATGGTGATCGGCTCGCCGATCTCCTCGACGATCTGGATCAGCAGTACCCCGGCATTCGCTTCCGGATGGTCAATGAACAGGACCAGGTTCGACCGCACATGACAATCTATGTTCGCGGTGAACGTACCAGACAGCTCGACACATCACTGCACGAATGTGAGGAAGTTGTCATTCTGCAGGCGCTCTCAGGCGGATAAGTCGATTGCACGACTGTCCGATCCGCTCAGTCGTTTAAACTGCCCAAACCATGATCAGCGCTGGAAAGCGGTTCGTTTCGAACCGCATCGGCACGAAACTGTCGGAGAAAAATGGTGTTCAGTTCCTACTACAAAAATCGTCGCGTCCTGGTGACCGGGCATTCCGGTTTCAAGGGATCCTGGCTGGCCCTCTGGCTGAAACGGCTGGGCGCGGACGTCTCGGGGCTGGCGCTGCCACCACCAACCCACCCCAATCTGCACGAGATCACGAGCGCCGAAGCACTGGCGAAGGAAACGATCTGCGACGTGCGGCAGCGGGACAAGGTCGCCGCAGCGGTCAGTGCACTGCGCCCGGAAATTGTCTTCCATCTGGCGGCACAACCCCTGGTCCGGCAGTCCTACACCGACCCACTGGAAACGCTCGACACCAACGTCATGGGCACCGCCAACGTGCTCGAAGGCATTCGCCAGGCAAAGCTCGCCTGCACAACCGTCTGCATTACCAGCGACAAGTGTTACGAAAACCGGGAATGGGACTTTGCCTATCGGGAAATCGACCCGATGGGTGGGCACGACGTCTATTCGATGAGCAAAGGCGCCATGGAGCTCACTGTCTCGTCGTGGAACCGTTCGTTTTTTCTGCCGGACCCAAACCTGGGTCACCTGGTCACCGTGCGTGCCGGTAACGTCATCGGCGGGGGTGACTATGCGGCAGACCGAATAATTCCCGATATCGTGCGGGCGCTCATCGCTCACCAGCCCGTACTGGTGCGCAACCCCAAAGCCGTTCGTCCCTGGCAACACGTTCTGGAGTGTCTGAGCGGATATCTCTGGCTGGGCGCCAGACTCGCCGACGAAGCCAAGGGCTCACCGTTGGCAACACCCTTCAACTTCGGCCCGGAGCCTGCAGCCCGACAGACGGTTGGCCGCCTGATTGAAGAAGTGCTCAAACACTGGCCAGGTGAATGGGTGGACGGGTCACAGCCCGGCAGCGTACACGAAGCCAAACTGCTGACGCTGTCCATCGAGAAGGCCGGAGCGATGTTGAACTGGTCTCCGACCTGGACCTTTTCACAAACCATCGAACACACCGTGGCCTGGTACCGGGAGCGGCATGTTGCGCAGTCTCCGGACATGTTGCGCTTCACCAACCAGCAACTGGATCAGTACCTGGCCAGCGCGCGTGCCAACGGCGCGCAGTGGGTCAACACCTGATGAAGTTCCTGGCCACCAATCTTGCCGGACTGTTCCAGATCGAACTGGAATTGCGGGAAGACGAACGGGGGTTTCTGGCACGCACCTACTGCGACAACGAGTTTGCCGAACACGGGCTCAACACCCGGTGGCCGCAAAACAACCTGTCACAAACAAGGGTTGCAGGCATGCTGCGGGGCATGCATTTTCAGGCTGACCCGTTCCCTGAGACCAAACTGATCCGCTGCGCCGCCGGCGCCATCTTCGATGTGCTCGTCGATGTGCGTCCAGCATCACCCACCTTTGGCCAATGGCAGGGGTTTGAGCTGACCAGCTCGAATCACACCATGCTCTATGTGCCCGGCGGTTTTGCCCACGGTTACCAGACCCTGGTGGACAACTGCGAGGTGTTTTACCTGATGTCCGAGTTCTACAAACCGGACCTCGCCAGAGGCATCCACTACGATGATCCCGACGTTGGCATCGTCTGGCCATTTCCGAACCCGGAGCTTTCGCCCAAGGATCTGGCGCTCCCGAGTCTGAAGAGCCTGCTGTAGGGACAGTATCGCTGTTGGAGCGATCTCCCGATCACGAACAGCGGTACCATGCAGTTCCTGCAGTTCCCACCATTCCAGTCATCGAGACACCATGTTCGAAGGTTTTGCTGAACACCACATCACCACACCGTCTGGCACCATTTTTGCGAGAACATGTGGTGAAGGCCCACCACTGCTGTTGCTGCATGGTTACCCACAAACCCATGCCATCTGGCATCGGGTGGCCCCGGCGCTCGCCGACGAAGGATTTCGGGTCATTGCCGCCGATCTGCCGGGGTACGGTCGCTCTTCGATCCCTCCGTTGACGGATGTATCCGCATTCACCAAGCGCGCCATGGCCCGAACTCTGGTTGACGCCATGACCGCACTGGGACACCAGACCTTTGCGGTGATCGGGCACGATCGAGGTGCACGTGTCACCTACCGCATGGCGCTTGACCACCCCGATCGTGTAGAACGTCTTGTTACGCTGGACGTCCAGCCAACCATCGATACCTTCGAAAACCTTGGACGACTCGGCGGGATCGCTGCCTATCACTGGTTTTTCCTGGCGCAAGCCTACCCGCTGCCGGAACAACTGATTCAGCCGAATGCGGAGTGGTTCCTGCGCTGGTCGATCAACTCATGGGTTGGCTCCAGGGAAGCCATCAGCGATGACGCCATGGCCGATTATCTCGCAAGCTTCACACAGCGTGACCGCCTGCGTGCGAGCTGCAATGACTATCGCGCCGGCGCAACGCTCGACTGTGACATCGACTCTGCGGATCGTGATGCCGGGAGGAAGATCACCAGTCCCATGCTGGCACTCTGGGGTGCAGGAGTTGGCAAGCGGGCAACAGAAGGCCGTGTCCTCGACACCTGGAAGCGCTGGGCGATCAACGTCCGGGGAGAGGGGTTACCCTGTGGGCATTTCATCCCCGAGGAAGCTCCCGAGGAATTACTCAGGACGCTCTTGCCTTTCCTCGCCGAGACAGTCGGCTGATTCCGGTGACGGCGAAAGCCCGATTTGTGCGAGCCGTCTCCGACCGCGAACAGCTGCAGGCTTGTCGACGAGCACACCAATATTCTCTGCTCCCCAACAACTGAACGGTCGCCGTGCACCCTGAAATCGAGCATTCATCCAGCACGTTACGTCTGCCACCCGGCCCGTGGCTGACCGTGCTGGACTGTCTGTGCAGTCACTTCGCCGCCATTTCGCGGGAACAATGGCTGCATCGCATGGTTCGCGGTCGAGTGCTGGATGAACATTGGTTACCCATCGGCCCGGACCATGTCTACCGGGCCGGGCTCACCATCCACTACTTTCGTGAGGTTGAAAACGAACCGCCGATACCGGTCGTCGAAACCGTGCTGTACTTGGATGAGCACCTGCTGGTTGCCGACAAACCACACTTCCTGCCGGTGGTGCCATCGGGACGTTTTGTCCGGGAAACCCTGTTATGGCGATTGATCCGGCAGATTGACAATCCGGACCTCTCGCCGCTGCATCGGATCGATCGCGACACGGCGGGCCTCGTGATGTTCGCAACCACCCGAGCCGGTCGGGATCGTTACCACGCGCTGTTTCGTGAGCGCCAGATCGAAAAACACTATGAAGCACTGGCGCTTGCTGCGCCTGACATGGAGTTCCCCTGCGTGCGTGAATCTCGGATCACCCGCGGCGAGCCCTTTTTTCGTTCGCAGGAAGTGGATGGGCCTGCAAACTCGCGGACCCGAATCGACGTCATCAGCCGGGAAAGCAGCATCGACAACCACTGGCATTACCACCTGGAGCCAGGCACGGGAAAAACCCACCAGCTGCGAATTCACATGGCGGCACTGGGTGCACCGATTGCCAATGATCGTCTGTATCCTTCGTTACTGCGGGATACCGAGGATGATTACGCCAGGCCATTGAAGCTGTTGGCCAAGGGGCTTGCGTTCACAGATCCATACACGGGCATACGGCATACGTTTACCAGTGCGCTGGAATTGTAGATCTGCGCGTCAGCGCTTGCGCTTCCACCTTAGCGCTTGCGCTTCCACGGCGGAATTTCATTCCACGCAAAGGGCTCGATACCAGCCTCGGTCAATTGCCACACACTCGCCTCGGCCTTGCCGTTGTCGAGCTCAAGAAAACCAAGGGTCCCATACTGGGTATCGTAGTTGTGCGGGTACGTGGGCGAGCCGGGGTTCACGCAGAGCGTGCCATTGATGGTCGCGATGCGTTCCACATGGGTGTCGCCCGAGACGATCACATCCGGTGTGCGCTCCGGGAAAAACCGCTCCACCCACTTGGCGAGCGTGAAGTTCGGCGGTCGCTCCGGCACCGGTACATAGTGCGTGAGCCCGATCCACAATCCTTCTATTTCCATGAGCCACGCATATTTCACACGCGGATCCTGTGGCTGCACAGGTCGACCACCACTGCCGTCCTCGCCATTGCCTCGCGCGGCGTACACCGGCGCGATGGTCTCGAGTTCGTCGAGTACCCACAGCTCATGGATGTCACCACCGTGGAAGATCATGTCGACACCCTTGAAGGCATCAAAGATCTGTGGCCACAGTGATTTGCGGGCTTCCGGCAGGTGTGTATCCGAAATCAGACCGATGCGTATCATGAAACCTGCGCACTCCCCGAAGGTAACCCTGCACGCAACGCACCACCCAGCCGCTTTGTCCCATGGATTGCCGTGAACCCCACACCGTCCCACACCCGTTCGCCGCGCACATACACCCCGGCGACCACCCCATCGGAGCGATTGACCAGCTGGCGGCAACCGAAGATGTCGCGATGCACAAACTGCACACCGGCTTCGCCATCATGGTGCTTGAGCGCCACCGGATTGAGCAGCGTGATGTCCGCCCGGCTGCCGATATCGATGCGGCCTGCGTCGAGTCCGAAAAATTCTGCAGGTTCCCGGGTCAGCCGCCTCACCATGTGTGCAACCAGTGCTTCCGAATCGCTGGCAGCAATCTTCAGTGCCCGCAGGTTGCAGTCAAAATACGCCATGTTCACCACGTGCGCACCACTGTCATTGAACCCTGGCAGGAGCTTCGGATGCAGCAGCAGTCGCTTGATGGTCTCAGGGTTGGTATTGGCGGAGACATAGTACCAGTGCAGGTCACGATCAAAGTGACGCAGGAGCGCCAGGAAAAACGCCGCTTCATGGGTCACCGTGCGGCCGATGGCGGCAAACGATTGCACCTCGAGCTGGTCGTTGGTGGCTGCCAGGTCACCCCTCAGCCACAGCAGATACCGGCTCCTGATCTGCGCCATGCTCTGACCGGGCCAGGACGGCACCGGTGCACGAAAGATCATCATGTCGTTGAGATCGCGGGTCATGAACTGACGCTCGAGCCTCAGCTTGCGGCGAATGGAGGCCGCATTGAAGCCGGTCTTGCCGACATCCCACATGGCACAGAATTCTTCGATGAACGCCGGTTCATCAAGAATCCGGCGCCGCGCCTCCACATCGTCGAGTTCGGTTTCTATCAGTCGGCGCATCTGTGGATTGGCTTCCGCCAGCGGGCTCACCACCCCTTCCGAATAGATGCGGAACGGCGCCGCCAGTGACTGCATGCGCAGGTGGCCGGAAAACACTGCGGAGTTGAGCACACGGGTCAACGTCATCGCCTGCCACAGCTGCATGCGATTGGTGACCGACTCGAGCGCTGCCAGCGCCGTCACCTTGAGCGGCTTGCCATACAGTCGCCCGCTGGTCAGCCCCATGAGCCTGAGGGTCAGCTTGCCCTTGTCCGGGGCCGGGGTCATCTGCCACACGCGGTCGTGTCTGCGCACCACATCGGTGAGCGCGCGGTACTCTTCAAATGGCGCGTACTGCGTGGGTATGCGCTTGCGGATGTTGGGCTGGTTCGCCAGGTAGTGCAGTGGCAAACCATCGGTCGAAAAGCCCAGATAACCTGCGTCCATGGCCTTGTCGAGGATGGCCGTCATCTGGTCCAGTTCGGCCTGCGTGGGGTCGCGATTGATGCTGGCCTCGAGCCCCATCACTTCGATGCGCAACATGGAATGGGGCAGGAAAGGCGCCAGATTCACGGCCAGTGGCAACGTATCCAGATGATCGAGATATTCCTGTGGTGTAGACCAGGTCGCCTTGTCCGCAACCCTCGCCAGCACATCCTTGGGGATGTTCTCGACGCGCGCAAAACAATCGACGACCGGATCCTGGCCGTCCCTTCGCTGCGCACCAAACGCCAGCCCCAGTGAACAGTTGCCGATGATCGCCGTGGTCGTGCCGTGCCGCACCATCTCCGGCAATCCGGGGTCAAGTTCGGCTTCGAGGTCTTCATGGGTATGGATATCGATCAGGCCAGGCAACAGCCACTGGCCGCTGGCCTCGTGCACCACCTTCGCGGATTCGGTTGGCAGGTTCACGCCCTTGGCGGCAATGCGACCGTCGCGCACGGCAATATCCACGATCTCGCCTGGACTGCCCGTGCCGTCAAAAACCTTGGCGCCCCTGATGATCAAATCCCACTGCATACCGGTGTGCCCGTTCGGTGTCAGCGGTCAAGCATGCGGAGTCTGCCGGCCCGACACAAGACTCGCAGGCTGCCGGCTGCTACACCAGCCACCTCACCACCCACTACAGCGTTCGCTGCACCACCCGCACCGCCGGCACAAAGGTGAGACACAGCAGAATCAGCGAGACAAACAGGCCGCCGCTCACGGTCAGCGCCACCGCGACACTGGTCTGTTCCGCCACCATGCTGATGGGCAAGAGGCCAATGGGCATCAGACCCTGCGACATCATGTCGATGGAGAGGATCTTGCCGCGCATGTGCCGGTCGACCTGCATCTGCAGGAGACTGCGATTGATCGATGTCGTGGTGCTGCTCAGGAACCCGATCAGCAGGATGGCGGCAAAGGCCATGGTCAGCGACGGCGAGAGACCAAAGGCTATGGTCATCGCTCCCCAGCCGAGCCCGGTACAGATCATCCAGAGTCCCTTTCGGCCGAGACTGCCCAGGCTGCCGGTGACCAACGATCCTACAATGGCGCCGGCACCCATTGCCGAGATCAGGAAGCCGAGATCATCCGGCCCACCGCCCAGCACGTCCTGGCTGAACGCCGGCATCAGCGTGTTGATGGGCATGCCAAACATGAACGGAATGACCCCGAGCACGATGAGCCCGAGAATTGCCGGACGCGCCCGGATGTACACAAAGGCGTCACGCATCTCCCGCAAGGGGTGGCCGGTAGCGGGATGGGTTTCGCCGCCTTTGGTCAGGCGGCTGACGGTCAGCGCAGAGATTGCATACAGTACGCTGATGATCAGATAGACCACACCAACCCCGAAGTGCGACTGTTTGTCGCCATCGGCGATCCACGCAATCAACAAGCCCGCAAACGAAGGCCCGACGATGCGCGCAAAATTCCAGCCGGAGGAATTGAGTGAAGTCGCCGAGAGGATCAGCCGGTCCGGGACCAGCTCCGGCACAAATGCCTGACGCGCCGGCATGGAGAGCGCCAGTACCGTGCCGTTGAAAAAGCCGAAGCACATGAAATGCCAGAAGCTCACGTGTTCTGAAAACACGATGAACGCCATGATGAACGTGGCAATCGTGTTCATGCCCTGACCGACAACAATCACCGTCCGCTTGGAATACCGATCGGCAAGCAGCCCGCCCCATAGCGAAAAAAGCACCGTCGGCAACAGGAACGCCAGCGACACCAGGGCCAGGTCCAGCTCGGATCGGGTCAGCTCGTAAATCAGCCAGCCCCGCGCAATGATCTGCATGTTCATCGCAAACGAGGCCGCGAGACCACCCAGGAAGTGCAGGCGAAAATCAGGGATCGCGAGTGCGCGATAAAGGTCGGATGAAGCCACTGAATAAAATCAGTAGTGCAGCCGCCAGGCGTCACCATCCCGCACGATGTGGCCCGCTGTCGGCGTCGCAAAGTGGGTACCGATCACCAGCACCGGTTGATCCGCATACCGGCCGATGAAGTCGTGTCGTGTGTGCGCGCTCATGTTCGCATCCCAGTCCGCGAGGCTCGACCAGTCCGGCCGCGCAATCTGGCAGGGGTGATGAATCATGTCCCCGGTAATCACGGCAGCTTCTCCACGCGAGGCGATCCGGATGCTCACATGGCCAGGGGTGTGCCCGGGTGTGGGTTCGAGCCAGACTTCATCACAGATGTGATGCTCTGAAGTCACGAGATCGGCGAGGCCGCTGTCGAAAATCGGCTGCACCGAATCTTCGAACACCGGACCGTACGGCTGCGGCTCAACCTTCCAGTGCTGCCACTCGGCTTCGGCAAACAGATAACGGGCGTTGGGAAACGTGGGTGTCCAGCGCCCATCGACCAGGCGGGTGTTCCAGCCCACATGATCCACATGCATGTGGGTACACAGCACCGTATCGATCCGCGAAGGCGAAAACCCGGCTGCTTCGAAGCGTGACAGGAAGTCACCCTGCATATTGTTCCACTTTGGATAGGTGCGAGCCTTGTCGTTACCGATGCAGGTATCCACAACGATGGTCCGACCGTGCACTTCGATAACAAGGCAATGGATGCTGAGCAGGAGTTTGCCATCCTGCAGGAACGGCGCCAGCCAGGGCATGCTGGCCAATTCGGCAGGTGTCGCCTGCGGCAGCAGATGGGGACCGAGGGATGCCGTGGTGAGTTCCACGACCTGGGTCACGCGTACATCGCCAATCTGCCACTTCAACATGTCGGTCTTGCCTCCCTCAGCCGTACCCGGGTTTTGCCAGCCCTTGCCACAACTCTCCACCTTATTTGCAAAGTACCCGCTATCTGCGCAAACATCCACACACCACATCGGTCATTCACGCGGTTTGCGATACGGGAGAGAGGCATGCGATTCGGCGACGTCGAAATTGAAAGACAGGGTCATGTAGCCGTGCTGGAAATTCAGCGCCCACCCAACAACTTCTTTGATGTGGATCTGATCAACGCCTTGGGTGACGCGTTCGAAGCCATGGACCAGGACCCGGAAGTACGTGCGCTGGTGCTGGCCGCCCAGGGCAAGAATTTCTGTGCCGGAGCCAACTTCAGCAATCGTGGGGAGCAGGCCAAACGTGCCGAACGCACCGAGGTTACCGGCAACCCGCTGTACACCGCCGCGGTTCGCCTGTTTGCCTGCAAGAAGCCAGTGATCGCAGCCGTTCAAGGCGCGGCGGTCGGAGGTGGTTTCGGGTTGGCCGTGATGCCGGATTTTCGTGTTGTGACACCTGATGCCCGCTTCACCGCGAACTTCGTGAAACTCGGTTTTCATCCAGGCTTTGCGTTGACGCTGACCCTGCCAAAACTGATTGGCCAGCAGAAAGCCAACCTCATGTTCCTGACTGGCCGCCGCATCGATGGCGAAACAGCCTACGCGTGGGGGCTGGCTGATCGCATCACCGACAATGACAACCTGCGTGCGGAAGCCCTGGCCTTTGCCAACGAGATTGCGGAAAACGCGCCGCTGGCGATCATGAGTGTGCGCGCCACCCTGCGTGGTGATCTTGCCGCCCAGGCGAAAAAGCAGACCGATCATGAGTTCCTTGAACAATATCGCCTGCAGCAGACTGAAGATCACAAGGAAGGGGTGAAAGCGGTCGCCGAACGACGGCCGGGCAATTTCAAGGGTCGATGAAGCCGGGGCAATCGGCCTGTGGTCGACCTAGGCTCGGCCCAATGCGACCCGGATGTCCTGGTGCGAGGCTTCATCCAGCTTGAATCGCCCCATCAGGACGGCGCCCGACGTACACAACAGCAGCGGGAACACCGCATACAACAGGATCATGGTGTACTTCACTTCCATGGTCTGTTCGACATTGGGCGCGAAGCCGGCAATCTGCAGCGCAAAGCCGGTCATCAGCAGCACCACACCCAGCGCGCTCTTGGCGACAAAGTTCCACGCCGCATAGTACGAACCTTCCTTGCGCTGCCCGGTACGCATTTCATCGTAGTCGATGACATCACTCTGCACTGACGGCCCGATGGAACCACCACCCGCGGCGCTGAAACCGGCCAATACGGCCATCACCATGATCCACACCAGTCGTATATCGACGGTGTCCCACACCAGCAGCATGACCATGGAACCAAACGACACACCGGTGCCCACCATGGAGATCTGCCAGGCCCTGATCTTGCCGATTCGGCGTGACAAGGCGAGCCACGCCGGGACACCAACTGTCGACGGAATCATGTAACACAGGATGATCAGCGGTGCCCATTGGGGTGCGCCGACGATATAGGCCGCGACATACAGGGTCAGCGCACCGATTGCGGAAGACCCGACGTTTTCGATGAACCACACGAGGTAGAGCGTGCGGGCGTGGGGATTGGCAAGCACGTCCTTGAGCGCCTGGAAGGGACCGTTCGAACCGCGACCCTGATAGTCCTGCCGCTCTTTGAGGCGCACCACCGCGTACAGGATCAGTCCACCCATCACCGCTGCAGCAACCCATGCCTGCCAGGCAGCGACCGAACGCACCGCCCCTTCACTGTCCATTTCTGCATTGATAAGCAATTGCATGCTGACCAGCGCGAGGATGGAACCGACGGTGTAAAACGCATGGCGCATTCCAAACAGGCGGGTGCGTTCGTGATAGTCATCGGAAAGTTCGGCGCCCAGCGACATGTGGGGGACAAAAAACACCGTCATCGCGGAATAGAAGCCGATGATGGCGACCGCCATCCACGCAATCAGCGCCCCGCCCTCAAGACTTGCGGGTGGAGAAAACACCATGATGAACGTGAGCCCGATCGGCACCAGGCTGGCCAGAATCCACGACCGACGCCGACCGAGTTTCGAGCGGGTGCCATCACTGAGATAACCTGCCAGCGGATCGGACACCGCATCCCAGATGCGTGACGCACTGAAGATCAAGCCCATCACCGCCGGTGCTATCAGCAGCACATCGGTGGCGAACTTCATCACATAGAGCGACAGCAGCAGGTACATGTAACCGGCGCCTACTGCCGGGGCACCAAATGCAAGCACGTTGCGCCATGGGGTGCGGCCTGGAATCTGCGCCATTACTGCAACCTCGTCAGGTCGTTGGGATCAAGCGTTGCGGATCGTCAGCCCACCATCCACAGGCAAGGTTGCGCCAGTAATGAAACTGGATGCCGGCAGACAGAAATTCAGCGTACCGTGTGCCACTTCTTCAGGGTCCGCATATCGCTTGAGCGCCACGCGCCTCCGTGCGTATTCCTGTTTCTGGTCTTCCGGAATGCCCGCCGTCATGCCGGTACGAATCGGCCCGGGGCAGATGCAGTTGACCGTGATGCCTTCCGTACCGAGTTCAACGGCCAGTGAACGGGTGAGACCGATCACGCCGGTTTTGGCGGCGGTATACGGGCTCCCGAACTTGGTGGCACCGAGCCCTTCCGTTGACGCGATGTTGACGATACGGCCACCACCCGACTTGCGCAGATGTGGCAGCGCCGCACGGATGGTGGCGGTATGCGCGGTCAGCAGCACGGCGAGTGTCTTGTCCCAGGCTGCTTCGTACTGGTCCCCATCGATGGGCGTGAAGATCGAGATGCCAGCATTGTTGACCAGAATATCGATGCCACCGAAGTGATCGGCAATCTCGTCAAACACCGATTTGATGGATGCACGATTCGACAGGTCCAGCGTCCAGCCCCTGACCGGATAACCGGCAGCTTCGATTTCACCAACCACCCGCGCAAGGGGAGCGGCGTTGAGGTCGATGGCTGCGACCTTGGCACCTTCGTCGGCAAACAGTTTGGCCGTCGCCTCACCCATTCCGCTGGCTGCGCCGGTGATCACGGCCACCTTGCCGGCAATGGATCGACTGAACTTGCTGAGTTTCATGGTGTTTCTCCGAATAGAATCTAAAAAAGGGTTTTAAAAAGGTGAGTCGCCGTACATCGCACGCGCAAAGGTATCGAGATTCGGACCACGGCGCAGATGATGCCCACCATCCACAGGCAGATTCACGCCGGTAATCCAGGAACTTTCAGGGCCACAGAGAAAACGCACTGCGCGGCCGATGTCATCGGCCATCCCTGTGCGTTCGAGCGGCATGCAGGACAGATAGTCTTCGTGCACATCGTTGGTGGCAAACAGGCCAGCGGCAATTTCGGTATCCACCAGGCCCGGGCAGACACTGTTCACACGGACCTTCACCGAGCCCATCTCATCGGCCAGGTTGCGCACCAGCATGTCGATGCCCGCCTTGCTCACGCAATAGGTGGACATGAATCGATGGGTTCGCAGACCGGCGATTGACGAGATGGCGCACATGGCCCCACCGCCCGCGCGTTTGATGGCAAGGCCTGCGTGTTTGAAGGTATAAAACGTGCCGTCGAGATTGGTCTGCATGACCCGCCGCCATTCATCGCTGGTGGTCTTGACCACGGTACCCAACGCACCGGTACCGGCATTGGCCACGGCAACCGTCAACGGCGCCCAGGCATCGGCCTGTGCCACCGCAGCCTGAACCGCAGACTCATCCCCCACATCCCCGGCAAACACCTGTACATCACCCAGTGCCGCCAGCGATTGCGCCGCCCGTTCGAGCTTAGGCAGATCCCGCCCCATGAGCGTCACCCGGGCACCATCACTGACAAACGCACGTGCACAGGCCAGCCCGATACCACTGCCACCACCGGTGACCAGCGCATGCTGCCCTTGCATCTGCGCTTGTTTTTGCCCTGGAGCAGACGTCATGCGGCCTCCCGGTGCCGGGGAGAAAACACCACCGGCATCGACTCGAAGCCGAGTACAAAATTGCCATGGCGATACGGATTGGGGCCTTCGCTGGCCAGCGCCAGATCAGGCAGACGACGCATGAGTTCCTCGAACATCACACGGATTTCCAGCCGCGCCAGGTTCGCGCCCAGACAGAAGTGACGGCCATAGCCGCCAAACGCCAGGTGATGGTTCGGATTTCGATCGATGCGAAACTCGTCCGGTGCATCGAAGATGGTCTCGTCGCGATTCCCGGATTCATACAGGAGTAGAAGCTTGTCACCGGCGTGAATCTGCTGACCACCCACCACCGTGTCTGCGGTCGCGGTTCGATTCATGTTTTTCACCGGGGTGGTCCAGCGCAGCATTTCTTCGATGGCATCAGGCAGCCGCTCCGGATGCGCCACCAGCTGCCGATACAGATGCGGCCTTCGCAACAGGGCTTCCGTACCACCGGAAATGGTGTGCCGCGTGGTCTCGTCACCACCCACCAGGATCAGCATCGCCTCATACATCAGTTCGACGTGCGACATGCGTGCGCCCTGGATCTTGGCGTTCACGATGGCGCTGATCAGATCATCCCCGGGTTCGGCACGGCGCTTTTCGAACCAGAAGGTGATGTACTCGTTCCATGCGTTGGCGGCATCGATCACCTTCTGCAGGTGCTCGGGGGGCATGTCCTGCAGACCCGTGGCAAATAGATCGGACCAGTGCAGGAGCTTTTCGTAATCGTCGTTGGGCACACCGAGCATGCGCCCGATCAGCATCATCGGCAGCGGCGTGGCGATGTCCTTCACAAAATCGGCTTCGCCACGCTCGATCACCCGGTCGATGAGCTGGTTGGCGCTCTGCCGCGCAAACGTTTCATGGGAACGAACCGCCTGCGGCGTGAAACGCTTGCGGATCACGCTGCGCTTGGCCATGTGCACCGGCTCGTCATGATTGATCATCGACGGCACGGGCGGTGAGTCGGGACGTGAGCTGTTACCCGAGCAGAAGAGTTCCTGGTCCGACGCCACCTGTCGGATGTCCTCGTAGCGCGTGACGCCCCACAGTCCCAGGCCGCCATCCCACGTCCGCGCCTGCGCGTCGAAATAAACCGGTGCGTGGGTGCGCATCCAGCGGAACCGCTCGAATGGGTCGGCATGGAATTCCGGATGCAGCAGTCGGATGTCTTCGCGCGTCGGATGATCCGGCATCGTCTCTTCTTCTGTTCCCCCTGGAGTACACGAGCGTATCACCAATCTTCTGGGCAGGTGAACGTGTTGGAGGGGGCAGCGGTGGTTGATTCTGGTTCGTTCGCGGACTGAAGTCAGGCCCCATAAAAACCGGGTCTGCGGACTGGAAATCTGGACCGCGGACTGGAGTCCGTTCCTGGGTTTCGCTGCTACAAAGAGCGGTCATTGTGGAGCGGACTCCAGTCCGAGAATATCCGCACCACCAATCCCACCCAAGAAGCTCGACAGCCTGGATTGGTTGGCTGGTACGATAGCGCCACAGGGGGAACACACCGTGAGCACACCGCTATCCGCCATCGGCGACGCGCTGGTCGATTACCTGAGCGCGCACTGGCACCAGGACATCACCTGCACCGCGATCAACCAGATTCCTGGCGGGGCTTCGCGCGAGACCTTTCGAGTGAAGCTGTGTGTGGATGGTTCACCACTGGGTGTGATCCTGCGCCGTGACCCACCATCGAGCCTGATCGATACGGAGCGCGCGCACGAGTTCAACACTTACAAGGCGGTGTTCGGTACCCACGTGCCCGTACCCGAACCGATGGTGCTGGAAGACCAGCATCCCGCAGGGCTGCTCCGTCCGTTTTCCATTACTCGCGAGATTCCGGGCTGCGAAGCCTCCCCCGCCTTGCTGGCCACTCCACCATTCGTGCAGCACCGTCAACAAATCGGTGAACGCAAGTGGACGATCATGGGCCAACTGGCCGCACTCGACATCGATACCCTTGCGCTTGATTTCATGCCACGTCCGACGCACCCGGCAGCCCATGAACTCGACTACTGGGCGCAGGTGATAAACCAGGACTCCCTGCATCCACAGCCTATCGCCCAGGCTGCCGTCCGCTGGCTGCGCCGCAACCTGCCGGACACACCTGGCAAACTGGCCCTGGTACACGGCGACTTCCGCTCCGGCAATTTCCTCTTCGACACCCAAGGCGACATTCACGCCGTGCTCGACTGGGAAATGGCACATATCGGCGACCCGCTGGAAGACCTGGCGTGGTCCTTTGATCCTCTCTGGTGCTGGCCTGAAAAAACTCTGGCCGGCAATCTGCTGCCCCGTGCCGAGGCACTGGCGATCTGGGAGCGTGCGAGCGGACTGTCGGTGGATCGCCAGGCGTTTCGCTGGTGGCAGATCTTTGCTTCCATGAAGGCAATCGCCATCTGGATCTCCTCCGCAGAGGACTACGTGAACGGTACTACCAAGGAGCCGATCCTCGCCTACGCAGGCTGGCCCCTGATCGATCGCCAGAACCGGATCTTGCTGGATCATTTGTCCCCGGAATCGCAGTACCTGTATGCGGAGGCGACGCTGTGATCCCCGCACCCGGCAGTGCACTGACCGACCTTGCCATGCGCCTGCTCCTCACCATCGCCCCACAAACCGCCAACAACTTCGCCGCTGCCGACAGCATGCTGGTGGGGCAACTGATGCTGACACTCTCGCAGGAATTCGAACGCGCTGTCGCAACACGCATGCAAGACATCGACGAACTGCGCGAACTATTTACCGACGCGCCTGCGCAGCCCGCGCGAGCCCGCTTCGCCACGGCCACGACGGCATCACTGCACCTTCGCGACGTAAATCACCTCCACGATGAAGGCATGCGCCTGCTGATCGAACTGCACACCGAAGTCGAGCAGACCGACGCCGACCTGAACCTGCGCATCTGGCACTTCCTGCGCGCACACAGCGAGCGCCACAAGTTCAACTAGCGAGGCACCATGAAAGCCATTCGATTGCTGGTGTGGATTCTGCTGTTCCCCGAGGTGTGTCTTGGTGCAGTTCTGGGTGAAGAAGCCGGCACCGATGACCTCGACTGGCCGACCTACGGTGGCAACGCCGCCTCGCAGAAGTACTCGGAAGCTGCGCAGATCGACGCCAGCAACGTCGATTCGCTGGCCGTGGCCTGGACCTGGGATTCCCCCGACAACCCGCTGGTGAACGATGCACCCGCGCTGACACCGTGGACCTACAAGGTCACTCCGCTGAAGGTTGGCAGCGAGTTGTTTGTGAGCACCTCACTCGGCTACGTGGTGGCGCTCGACGCCGCAACGGGCAAGGAAGACTGGCGGTTTGATACCGGTTCACATCAACAGGGGCGCCCCACCAATCTCGGCTTCAATCACCGCGGCGTGGCCTACTGGAGTGAAGGGCAGGCTGCGCGCATCCTCATGCCGACCAACGATGCGTTTCTGTGGTCCCTCGACGCCAAAACCGGCAAACCTGACCCCGCATTTGGCAACAACGGGGTAATCGATCTGACCCAGGGCCTTGGGCGAGCCGTGGATCGAAAGCAGTACTCCGTGATCTCGGCCCCTTCGATCTTTGCCGATGTGGTGATCGTTGGCTCATCGATTCTCGACGTGCCCTCCCACAAGACGATGCCACCCGGCCACGTGCGGGCATTTGATGTACGCACCGGCAAACAGCGCTGGATATTCCACACCATTCCCCAGGGCAACGAACCCGGCACCGAGACCTGGGAAGACAAGAGCTGGCAATACTCTGGCAACACCAATGTCTGGACGCTGATGAGCGTCGACACCGAACTCGGGCTGGTCTATCTGCCGGTAGGCACACCGACCAACGACTGGTACGGCGGCCATCGCCTGGGCGACAACCTCTACGCAGAATCGCTGGTCTGCCTCAATGCAAACACCGGCAAATACGTGTGGCACTTTCAGATGGTGCACCACGGATTGTGGGACTACGACCTGCCGGCGGCACCCAACCTCGTGGATATTCTTGTTGACGGCAAGGCGATCAAGGCAGTGGCACAGATCAGCAAGCAGGGATTTGTGTACGTGTTCGACCGCACCAACGGCAAGCCGGTCTGGCCCATCGAAGAACGCCCGGTGCCACAAAGCACGGTACCCGGCGAACGCACCTCCCCGACGCAGCCTTTCCCAACCCGACCCGCGCCGTTTGCCGTGCAGGGCATTACCGATGATGTGCTGGTGGATTTCACGCCAGAGATCCACGCTGCCGCCAAGGCCATCGTCAACCAGTACGAACACGGCCCGCTCTACACACCTCCATCACTCAAGGGCACGATCAACGTGCCCGCCTGGGGCGGTGGCGGCAACTGGACCGGCGCCGCAGCCGACCCCCACACCGGCATGCTCTATCTGCCCTCCACCAACTACGCCATGGTGGTGAAACTCACCGAGCCCAAACCCGGCACCTCGGACATGCGCTTTGTACGATCTTTCGCGGTGAATCGTATCGAGGGGCCGAACCGGCTACCCCTGCTCAAGCCACCGTACGGCCGCATCACCGCCATCGATCTCAATACCGGCGAGCACAAATGGGTCATCACCCATGGCAACGGCATTCGGGACAAGCTGATCAAGGCGGGCATTCCCGACCCCGGCCCAACCGGCGGATGGGGAACGGGTCCGTTGCTGACACCCTCCCTGCTCTTCCTGGCGCAGGATGACGACGGCAAATTCCTGCTGCGCGCATTCAACAAACAAAACGGCGCCACCGTGGCGGAAATTGAACTTCCAGCCGCCCCTGGCGGTACGCCGATGACCTACAACATGGGCAGGCGGCAATACATCACGCTGGCCACAGGTTCAGGAAAAACGGCAGGCCTCGTTGCACTCGCCTTGCCAGTCAGGTAAACCTCACCCCAACTCAAGGAGACTTTGTTATGCCGATGATCGTAGTGGCCGCCCAACTCGATTTTGCCGACCAGGCTTCCCGGGACCGCGCCGTGCTCGCCTGCGCCACCATCCAGAAGGCCACGCGTGACGACGAGGCCGGCTGCCAGGCCTACTGCTTCGCCGCTGACCCGTCTGTACCAACCCGCATTCAGGTGTACGAACTGTGGGACGACGGCCCGTCCCTCGCCGCGCATTTCAAGCACCAGAACTACGAGGACATGAAAACCGCCCTCGGCTCCTGCGGCATCACCGGCAGCTGGAACCAGATGTACCTGGTGACCGATCACGAGCCCGTGTACGGCCCGCAAGGACAAACCCGTGAGACGTTCTTCAACGGGAAGGCCTGAGGCTTTTACCAAGTTGGCTTAACCAGTGGAGAACACACCATGTGCCGATTTGTGCTGTATCTGGGCCCCAGGATTCCCGTGGCCAGTCTGGTTACGGATCCACACCACTCGATGATCCGCCAGAGCTTCAAGGCCAAGGAGCGCTCCGAACCCTTGAACGGCGACGGTTTTGGGGTGGCCTGGTACGCCAAGGATCACTCCGGAGAACCTGCGGTGTTCCGGGACATTTCTCCGGCGTGGAACAATCAGAACCTGCTGAACCTGGCGCGGGTGGTGAGCAGTGACTGCATTCTTGCGCACGTTCGGGCGGCCTCTCCGGGGCTGCCGGTTTCACAACTCAACTGCCATCCGTTCACCTGGCGCAACCTCACGTTCATGCACAACGGGCAGTTGGACGGTTTCCAGCAGATGCGACGCAAGATCCTGCACCAGTTGAGCGACCATGCCTTTTCCTGGATCAAGGGTTCGACCGATTCCGAGCACATCTTTGCGTTGTTCATCGATCACTACGTGGCGACAGATGACACGCTTGATTCACAGGATCGCATGAAGCTGGCCATGCAGCGCACGCTCGACCTGCTCAAGGAGATGGCTGCGGAATTGCCCAACGTCACGGATTCGCACCTGAACCTGGCTGTGTCGGATGGTGAAAGTGCCGTGGTCACCCGTGTGGCGTACCAGAGCAACCCACAATCGCTGTACATGATTGGTGGCCGTCAATACGAGTGCAAGGACGGCATCTGCATCATGCAGCCCGGTGGCAGCAGCGCGGTGCTGGTTGCGTCCGAACCCTTGTCAACGGAACCTGGCTGGGCGCCCATTCCGGCCAATCACATGGTGATCATTCCACCCAGCCGCATGCCCGAACAGATCGCGGTGTAAGCTGTTTGTCCGGCTACTAACCCGGGTAGTCGAAGCCTCACCCGTTTCGACTATAATCACCGCAATTCAACATTCAGCCTCTCATGACAAGCACCAAAACGGCTTTGATCACCGGCATTACCGGGCAGGATGGCGCCTACCTCACCGAGCTTCTGCTCAACAAGGGTTACATCGTCCATGGCATCAAGCGGCGCAGCTCTTCCTTCAATACCGAGCGAATCGACCATCTGTATCAGGATCCGCATGACCGCGATCGCAAGCTGTTTCTTCATCATGGCGACCTCACCGACAGCAGCAATCTGACGCGCATCGTGCAGGAGTGCCAGCCCGATGAAATCTACAACCTCGGTGCTCAGAGCCACGTAGCCGTCTCGTTTGAAGCACCGGAGTACACCGCGCAGGTGGATGGCATCGGCACCCTCCGATTACTCGAAGCCATCAGGATCCTGAACCTGAGCGGAAAGACCCGTTTTTATCAGGCTTCCACGTCGGAGCTGTTTGGCAAGGTGATGGAGGTTCCGCAGCGTGAGGCCACGCCGTTTTACCCGCGCTCTCCGTATGCAGTAGCCAAGCTCTACGCCTACTGGATCGTGGTGAACTACCGGGAGGCCTATAACCTCTTTGCCTGCAACGGCATTCTCTTCAATCATGAGTCACCGCTGCGGGGCGAAACCTTCGTCACCCGCAAGATCACCCGCGGTTTGAGCCGGATTGCACTGGGGCTGGAAGATTGCCTGTACCTGGGCAACCTCGACTCGCAGCGGGACTGGGGGCATGCGCGCGACTATGTCGAGATGCAGTGGCGCATGCTGCAGCAGGAGACACCGCGGGACTACGTGATTGCCACTGGAGAGCAACACTCCGTGCGCAAGGCCGTGACTCGATCGGCGGAGCGGCTTGGTATCGAACTGGAGTGGAGTGGCGCAGGTGCTGACGAACAAGGTATTGTCAGCAGATCGTCCCGTGACCACCTCAAGCCCGGCAAAACCATCGTGCGCGTGGACCCTCGTTATTTTCGGCCAACGGAAGTGGATACCTTGCTGGGAGATGCCAGCCGCGCACGTGATGAACTCGGCTGGAAAGCCACCTGCACCTTTGATGAGTTGATCAAGGAAATGACTGACGCGGATTATCGGCTGGCTGAGCGGGACGCCATGGTGGGCAATGCAGGCTTTACCGTCTTCGGACCCAGGGAATGAGCGGGCTTACCGGCAAACGGGTCTATGTCGCCGGCCACGGCGGCATGGTCGGTGCGGCCATCGTGCGTCGTCTGCAGCAGGCCGGCTACAGCAACCTGATTCTGGCCAGTCATGCTGAGCTTGATTGCACACGGCAACAGGCCGTTGAATCGTTTTTCACCGCCACCCAGCCCGAGATTGTCATCATCGCCGCGGCGCGTGTGGGTGGTATTCATGCCAACGACACCTATCCAGCCGACTTCATTTACGACAACCTGATGATCGAGGCCAATCTTGTTCGCGCGGCTCACGACCTTGGTGTGGAGCGGCTTGTTTTCCTGGGCAGCAGCTGCATCTACCCGCGCATGGCGGAGCAGCCGATGCGGGAAGCTGGCCTGCTCACAGGTTCACTGGAACTGACCAACGAACCGTATGCCATTGCAAAGATCGCCGGCATCAAGCTGTGCGAGAGCTTCAATCGTCAGCATGGCCGCGACTATCGTTCGCTGATGCCTACCAACCTGTATGGCACCGGCGACAACTTTCATCCGCAGAACAGTCATGTCATTCCGGCGCTAATGCGGCGTTTTCACGAGGCGGCTGTCAACCAGTCACCTGACGTGACGGTGTGGGGCTCGGGGCGTGCCCGACGCGAGTTCCTGCATGTGGATGATCTCGCCGCCGCCGTACAGTTTGTTCTGGAGCTTCCGCGTGACGTGTACCACGACGCCGTCAGCCCTCAGAATTCGCATCTCAATGTCGGCACCGGCACGGACGTCAGCATTGCTGAACTGGCCACACTGCTGAAACAGGTGGTGGGTTACCACGGCAATCTCGCTTTCGACGCAACCAAGCCGGATGGCACACCGCGCAAGCTGCTCGACACCACGCTGATCAATGGGCTGGGCTGGCAGCCGCGTATCGACTTCGAGACCGGGCTGCGCTCAACCTACCAGTGGTTCAAGGCTCTGGGCGGCGAGTTCAGGCAGTAGTCTGAACCGGCGCGATCAGGCTCAGCCCTGCAAGCGAGCCTGAACATAGGCGGCCAGATCGGCCACGGCAATGCGCTCCTGCAGCATGGTGTCGCGATCACGCACGGTGACCGTGTCATCTTTTTCGATGGTATCGAAGTCGACGGTCACACACAGCGGCGTACCGACCTCGTCATGACGTCGATAACCCTTGCCGATGTTGCCGGTATCTTCAAACAGGATGCGGCCGAGCCCCAGCTTCTGCAGTGACTGCTTCACCGCTCGCGCCTTGGCCATGATGCCTTCATGGTTGCGCTTGAGTGGCAACACCGCGACCTTGATCGGTGCGAGGTGTGGTTTGAAACCCATGACAATACGTTCGGTGCCGTTGTCGAGTTTTTCCACACGATAGGCTTCGTTCATCACGGCCAGCACACCACGATCAACACCCGCCGACGGCTCGATCACGTAAGGCACGATCCACTTCTTCGAATCGATGTCCTGGATGGCCAGCCGGGTATTGGAATCGACGTTGTCCATGACCTTGGCAAACAGATCGAGTTCGCTCTGGTTCTTGGAGTGGGAGCCAAGATCAAAGTCGGTGCGATTGGCGATGCCTTCCAGTTCTTCGAGCCCATGCGGGAAGCGGTACATCACGTCCACGGTGGCCTTCGAATAGTGCGACAGGTCTTTTTCCGGCACGTAGTACAGTTCCAGCCGATCACGTGGGACACCTTGTTGTGCCCACCAGCTGAGGCGCTCTTCCACCCAGAGCTTGTGCCACGCTTCATCCTCACCGGGTGGCACAAAAAACTCGAGTTCCATCTGCTCGAACTCGCGAACGCGGAAGATGAAGTTGCGTGGGGTGATCTCGTTGCGAAAGGCCTTGCCAATCTGGGCGATACCAAACGGTGGACGTCGTGCGGTGGCATCGACCACGTTCTTGAAATTGGTGAAGATCGCCTGCGCCGTTTCCGGCCGCAGATAGGCAAAACTGGCACCATCGTCCACCGGGCCGATCCCGGTCTTGAACATCAGGTTGAAGGGGCGAGGTTCGGTGAGATCCTTCGAGCCGCAGCCCGGGCACTTCGCATCTTTCAGATGATCCGCGCGCCAGCGTGACTTGCACGTACGACAGTCAACCAAAGGGTCGGAGAACGTTGCTTCATGGCCCGAATAACGCAGTGTTTTTGGATTGGTGATGATGGCGGCGTCGAGCCCTTCGACATCGTCACGCTCGTACACCATCGAGCGCCACCAGGCGGCCTTCAGGTTGTTTTTCAGCTCGACACCAAGCGGGCCATAGTCGTAGATGCCCTGCAATCCGCCATAGATATCGCTGGATTGAAAGATGAAGCCACGACGCTTCGAGAGCGCGACCAGTTCTTCCATGCTTGACGCGGGCACTAGGGACTTCCGACGGTAATTGGGCGGCGGAACTATACAGGAAACACAGGAAGGACCGGAAAGGGGTCGCCCTGGCGGGGAACTGTGGAAATCACAAGATTCGCAGAGCCCGCTCTGCTTCGAGATGGGTTAGCAGCTTTTTCACCCGAAGCCACTACGCGGCCCTTGCCATGGACGACGGCGCTTCGAATGGTCCGCCATTGGACAGATCCGGCCTGTCTCCATTCTCTGAAAGGAGCTTTCTCAAACGGATTCGGACAAGAAGCCAATGAAAGGTCGATACAGAATGCTTCCCAGTGCCCCTCAGATGAACGAGCACTGTAGCAGCGGAATGCGTACTCACTCGCGATGTCTGGTTGCTCCTCCTCGTCACGCAGAGAATGGTACCGCAACTACCAGAATCGTTACGTACCGGACTATTCGCGAACTGTGCGTCAAATCCTCCGAATCATCGATGGGTGCCTGCGATTTTTGCGTTTCGAACGCTTGGCGCCAGGCAACACCAGGAGGATGCAATGCAAAAAAAACGAAGAGCGAAAACCAGAAAGCCGATGCTCTCGGCGACGACCTGATGCCAGAATTGCTATTCGGAAGATTCAGAACGAAACACCCCATACTGGGCATTATCAGTCCGTGGGGAGGAAAGATTGACGTCGCGGGTGGCGAAGTTCGCGGAATGCACGAGGAAAACGCCCATAACGCGTCAGGCGCTTGTGCGAGTTTGGCGATTGACCTGTTCAGGAGCGCGCGCGTAGATTCACCCTCAGCGCACGAGCCTGGACTGTGACCATGCCAGATCTGATCAATCTACCCGTTAACGAGCGAATCAAGCTGGTCCAGGATCTTTGGGACAGCATCGCGGCTGACACGGGGGCCGTCCCAGTCGATCCAGAGGATCTCGCGGAGACCCACAGACGACTTGCTGAGTATCGAGCCGACCACCTCCGCGGTGAACTCGCCAGAGAGGCTGCAGAGGATATTCGCCGATCTCTGTGAGTTTGCAGGCATATCTTCGACCCGATGCGCGTGAGGATCTTCGCGATGCGGCAACCTGGTACGAAGCTCGACTCGAAGGCCTTGGTGGCGTTTTTATCGACGAGTTCCTGGAATGCATCTCGCGTATTGAAGAAAATCCCGCGAGCTATCAACGCGTCGATGGCGAAATTCGTAGAGCGGTGCTTCGTCGTTTCCCGTACACGATGTTCTATGTCGTTGAATTGACTCACATCGAGGTGCTGAGCATTCTTCGCAGCCGCCGCGCTCCAGAGATCTGGCGGTCACGCGTTTGACAGGCCAGTCCGGTTCACGCAATTGGCTCTTGTCAAATTTGGTTGTTCAGTATTTCTGCCCCCTGCTTTCGCAACAGAACGCCAGCGCAGGAAGGACGTCGATGGGTGTCCGACCGCTGTGCACAGCCGGAACGCAGCTGCCGAACAAGCCAACGCACCGTGCGCCCGGATGCATCGCGTCTCAGCGCTTGGCAAAAGTCGCCCCGCATCGTTTGTAAGGGAACCCAGCGCCTTTTCAACGTCATGCTGGTCAATTATTGAGCCCGCAAAAAACTTGCCGGCTTTGTGAGCCGTGTCTTACATCCCTCCACAACACTGACGCATCGCCGCCACACCACTTCTGGTTCAATGTTCAGCAGTCACCGGACAGGAACCAAGGACATGCGAGTAGAAGATCCCCGCGAAAGCAACAAGCGCTATTTCCGCGCCAGCAAACGCGTGTTCAGTCTGAATGGCGCCTGGTACTACACCACCCGCGAAGGCGACCGGGGGCCGTATGCCACTCCAGAAGAAGCGGAGCTGCAATTGCGCCGGTTCAAGGAAGAAATGAGCGATCTGCAGGCGTTTCAGAAGAGCCGCGAGATCAAGAATGAACAGCAGAGCGCAAGCCTGTCCCTGGCCCGCGAACTGACTACAAAACTGCGTGCCGCCCGCACCAGCCAACACTCCAACCGGAGCCTTCAGCAGATTCTGGTCTAGCACCAGCCCTGAACATGCAGCGGCGGTTGCTCCCTCACGCAGCCGTTCCGCGCACCCGCGCAGATTCCTGACAACAAGTCGGCTACTCTTGCTCCTTCCAGTTTGCTCGGGGGAGCGTTCATGACCAAAGTCCGTCTCGTTCCACAGGACGAGTACATGCACCCGCTGGAAGCAGCGGTCAATTTCAACGAAAGCATGTACTTCAACGTGTTTGACCGTCAGCACAACCTGGGCGGCTGGTTCCGCCTGGCCAATCGACCCAACGAAGGTCGTGGCGAGATGACCTGCTGCATCTATCTGCCCGATGGGCGGGTCGGTTTCATGTTCAAGCGACCGGAGCGAAGGGATAACGACGCCTTCGATGGTGGCGGGATGACCTTCACCGTGGTCGAGCCATTCAAAACCCTCGAACTGCGATATCGCGGCAAACTCTGCATTCTTGCCAACCCCCAGGAAATGATCGACCCGTCGGCTGCGTTCCGGAACAATCCGGTGGTTGAAGCGGCCATCGACCTGCGTTTTACCGGCATTTCTCCGATGTTCGGTGGCGAGCCGGTGAATGACGATGGCACACCGCTTGCCCAGAAGGCAGACGAAGGGTTTGCCCGCGGCCATCTTGAACAGCATACCCGTGGTCAGGGGCAGATCCGGGTCGGCGCCGAGCACTTCGAGATCAACGGATTGGGCCTGCGGGATCACTCCTGGGGACCGCGTTTCTGGCAGAGCATCTACTGGTACCGATGGCTGCCCATGGCCTTTGACGAGAACTTTGCCATGATGGTGTCGATCGTCTGCCGCAAACCCGGTGAGATGCACGCGGGGGGCATGGTGCTGCGCAATGGCGAGTACATCATGATCCGCGATGCACGCATCACGGCGCAGTACGACGAACATCAAAACCAGACGACCCTCGAGGTCTGGGCGAAAACGGATGAGCGCGAGTACAACGTCAAGGGCCGTGTGAAGGCACTCATTCCCCTGCGCAATCGTCGCCAATCCCCTGACGGTGGTGAACTGGTGACCCGCATTGCCGAAGGCATGACCGAATACGTCTGCGATGGCCAGACCGGGTATGGGTTGTCCGAGTTTCTCGATCAGATCGTGGATGACAAACCCGTCGGCATGAACGCCGGCTCCAATGTCGGAACGGAGGTCTGATCATGTCGTGGACCAATTCATGGAACTACGGCGACATGCTGGACGGTCTGGCAACCGTGGTTGCCGGCGACAAACCGGCACTGATTCATGGTGGAACCGTCACCACCTGGGCGCAGTACACCGCAAGAACCAACCGCCTGGCACACGCACTGCTGGCACGTGGTCTGGTGGCGGGAGACAAGGTGTCGTTCTACCTGCGCAACAGCCCGGCCTACAGCGAACTGCTGGGGGCCTGCTTCAAGGCGCGCCTCACACACGTGAACGTGAACTATCGGTACATCGAAGACGAACTCGTTTACATCATCGACAACTCCGACAGCGCAGCCGTTGTTTTTGATTGCGATTTTGCCGATCGCATCGAAGCAATCCGCACACGATTACCGCGGGTAAGGCTGTGGTTGCAGGTGGATGGTTATCCGCTACCCGAAGAGGACTTTGAGGCCCTGGCTGCCGACGGCAACTCCGCACCATTGGTCATCGAGCGCAGTCCGGAGGACCTGCTATTCCTGTACACCGGTGGCACCACAGGCATGCCCAAAGGGGTGATGTGGACACACCAGGATCAATGGCAGGCCGGCGCAGCAGGCGCCAACCCCGCACTTGGTATCAACAAGCCGGCCAACCTGCAGGAACACCTGGCGAACGTTCAGAAATCAGGGGGTGGGGGTCGAACGATTCCGTGTTGCCCGCTGATGCATGGTACGGGGCTCTTCACGGGCATGGCCACACTGGCTGGTGGTGGAACAGTGGTCACGCTCACTGGCGCATCCTTCGAAGCGGAAGAGTTGTGGGACACCGTTGCAGCACAGCGGGTGAATGGTCTCGCCATCGTGGGAGATGCCTTCGCCAAACCCATGTTGCGTGCCCTCGAGGACCATCCGGGCCGGTGGGATATCTCGTCACTTGCTTCCATCGTCTCCAGCGGCGTGATGTGGAGCCCCGAGGTCAAACGCGGCCTGTTGCGTTTCAATCGCAACATGGTCCTGATCGATTCGTTTGGTGCGTCCGAGGCTGTGGGTTTCGGCCGTTCGGACACCACCGCAGATGGCACCACGGAAGTTGCCCGCTTCATGATCGGTGACAGCTGCAAGGTGTTTGATGAAGCGTTCAACGAGATCCCGCTCGGCAGCGGTCGGACGGGATTTGTAGCGCGTTCCGGCGCACTTCCGCTGGGTTATTACAAGGATCCGGAAAAGACTGCCAAAACGTTTCCCACCATTCGTGGCGTGCGTTACTCCATCCCGGGTGATTACTGTCAGGTAGACGCCGATGGCACGCTCATGTTGCTGGGCCGGGGCAGTGTCTGCATCAACACCGCTGGCGAAAAGGTGTATCCGGAAGAAATCGAAGAGGTGCTGAAAACGCACCCGGTGATTGCAGATGCGCTGGTGGTGGGGGTTGCTGACGACAAGTGGGGGCAGGCCGTTACCGGCGTTGTCCATCTTGAGCCAGGCGCCGTGTTTGATGAGGCGCAACTGCGTGCGTACGTGCGCGAGCGTCTGGCCGGGTACAAGACCCCCAAGCGGATACTGGTGACTGCACAGGCACTGCGGGCGAGCAATGGCAAGGCCGACTACAAAAGCGCACGGTCGTTCGCGGAGGAGTCGATTCTTGCGAAAAATCCTGCGGGGACAATATCTTCAGGAGCAGCTTCGGGGACAACGGCATGAGTTCAAACCTGTTTGATCTGACCGGCAAGGTGGCGTTGATCACCGGCTCAAGCAAGGGCATCGGTCGCGCCATTGCCGAGGAACTCGCCCGCCACGGTGCCCAGGTCGTGATCTCCAGCCGCAAGGCCGATGCCTGTCAGGAGGTGGTGGATTCAATCAACAAGGAGCTGCACGGCAAGGCCGGTGGCGCGATTTCGATTCCTGCCAACATCAGCCGCAAGGAAGAACTGCAGCAACTGGTTGAAACAACGCTCAAACAACTCGGCAAGATCGACATCCTGGTCTGCAATGCTGCGGTCAACCCCTACTTCGGGCCGATGTCAGGGCTGCCAGACAGCGCCTTTGACAAGATTCTGGATGTGAACATCAAATCCAATCACTGGCTGGTGCAGATGGTGGCGCCGGCGATGGTGGACCGACGGGACGGCGTGATCATCGTCGTGTCGTCGGTTGGCGGATTGCGTGGCAGCAAGGAGCTGGGCGCATACTGCATCGCCAAAGCCGCCGATGTACAACTGGTGCGCAATCTCGCGGTTGAACTCGGGCCGGACAACATCCGGGTCAACGCCATTTCACCCGGGCTCATACGAACGGATTTTGCGCGTGCACTCTGGGAGAATCCGGAAATACTTGCGAAGCGGACGGAGGGAGATCCGCTGCGCAGGATTGGCGAGCCACACGAAGTGGCCGGCGCAGCCGTGTTTCTGGCATCCCGTGCAGGTGCCTTCACGACCGGACAGAACTTTGTCATCGATGGTGGGTCCACCATCACCTGACAATCAGCTGCACACAAACATCTCAACGGGGGAAATCATGAGCGGACAAAAATGGTGGGCAAAAGCCATTCTGGTGGGCGCAGTCATTGGTCTGGTGAGTCTTGCGGTTGGTGCGCTGGGCACCAAGATCGGTATCTGGGACTTCCGCGCCGGGCTTGGCCTGTTTGCACTGGGTGGCGCGCTCGGTGCGTTGACTTTGCTCCTGGGGTTGATCGCGCTGATCGTCTCGATGGTCAAAGGTCTGGCTGCAGAGCGTTCGACAATCGCGGTTGGTGTGGTCATTGCAGCGGTGATTGCCGGCGTGTTCGGCTCACAGTTCATTGCCGCACAGGGTGTACCGCCCATTCATAACATTTCGACCGACACGATGGACCCACCGGCGTTCGACAAGATCATCGCGCTGCGGGGCGAAGGCAGCAACCCACACACCTACGACGCAGCAAAATTGGCCGAAGTCCAGACCAAGGCCTACCCGGACGTGCAACCGCTCGTCAGCGATGTTGCACCGGGCGAGATGTTCAACCGTGCCAGGGCGGTGCTCGAAAAGCTGGAACTGGAAATTGTGAACGCCGATAGCGACAACGGCATCCTGGAAGCAACGGCCACCACCTTCTGGTTCGGCTTCAAGGACGACGTAGTGGTACGCGTACGCCCGCAGGGCAATGGTTCGATCGTCGACATCCGCAGCGTGTCGCGCGTGGGCCAGGGTGACATCGGCCTCAATGCCAAGCGGATTCGCGCTGTGCTTGCGGAATTGCGCGCATAACACCTTAATCAAGCCGCCGATTCAGTTGATAGACCTTGGGCCACGTGGCACCTTCTGCCGCGTGGAATCCTGGCGAAATGTCGTCAGGTGGCCAGAGACACACCACCAGTAGTTAGCTCTCTCCAACCATTCTGATGCGGGTTCCAGTTCGGTGCAGCGCTCAAGAACGCGGTATCCGCACTGATGCAGGAGACGGTTCCATCCACACGGTACCCACATGTTCCAGACAGCCTGAAGGCCGCCGAGTTCGGTTGAACAGATTCCCATAGGATCTGGTCTTTATAGATCACCATGAAGGTGCGGTGGTTGCCGCTGTCGCACATCGCCGTCGACGTCCAGGGTACTGGCGCGGCAGATTGGCCACCTGACAACGTGAGGCAGACAGCCGCTAAAGACTCGACTTGAGAAGCTGTTGAGATCAACTTCTGAACCCGAATGATGACAAGAGTAGAGGCGCGATTGTGAAAGAGCGGTTGAGTACAACCGCAGGGCATAGAGCGGTTGAGTACAACCGCAGATACAACTGTTGGAGAGACTTGATTCAGAAGTGGTGGGTCGTCTGGGACTCGAACCCAGGACCTACAGGTTAAAAGCCCGGTGCTCTACCAGCTGAGCTAACGACCCCGAAAAAGTGCGGCGATTGTAGACGTCGGGTGCAGGGCAAACAACCCTGATCTTAAGCCGATGTACGGAAAGTGCGGGCTTTTTCTAGTCTCGATAGCGAGTGGGGTCAGGCAGGCCCGCTTGCTGGAAGCCTTCGGCACGCAAGCGACAGCTGTCGCAGCGACCACATGCGAGCCCTTCATCGGTAGCCTGATAACACGACACCGTGAGGCCGTAATCAACTCCAAGGGCAGTTCCCGTCTGAATTATCCCGGCTTTGGTCATCCGCAGCAGGGGCGCTCGAATGTTCATCTTCCCCCCTTCGACACCCACCCTGGTTGCCACATTGGCCAGAGTCTCGAACGCAGCGATGAATTCCGGTCGACAATCGGGGTAGCCGGAATAGTCGACCGCATTGACGCCGATGAAGATGTCTTCAGCACCCAGTACTTCCGCCAGGGCGAGCCCAAGCGACAGGAAAACCGTGTTTCGAGCTGGCACATAGGTGATCGGAATGCCGGTGGTTGGTGCTTCGGGTACAGCGATGGTTTTATCGGTCAATGCCGAGCCACCAAAGGCACCGAGTTCAACACGAACAACACGTGGCATGGGCACCCCAAGGTGCCTGCAGACGGCAAACGCGGCGTTCATCTCGGCGAGGTGACGTTGTCCATAGTCGAAAGACAGTGGATGACACTCGTAGCCCGACGATCTGGCCATGGCGAGCACGGTTGCCGAATCGAGGCCACCAGAGACCAGCACAACCGCGCGCTTGAGTGCCTTCATCGACTGGGCTCGTTGCCCCAGATCATCTTGTGCATCTGCATCTGCATCCGCACCGGAAGGTGATCATCGAGGATCCATTGCGCGAGATCTGCAGCTGCAAGCTGTGAATGACTTGGTGAAAACAGCACTTCGCCAACCCGCGTGACCAACGCATGTTCGTCCAGCTTGAACACTGCCCACTCATAATCCGCACGATCACACAGCACAAATTTGACTTCATCGATGTGGGTCAGCGCCAACACGTTGGTCCACATGTTGCGATGCACTTCTCCCGAACCGGGTGTCTTGAAGTCAACGATCTTCCTGACCCGCGAGTCGACGTTCGACACATCCAGTGCGCCACTGGTCTCCAGTGAGACCACATAACCGGAATCGCAGAGGCTCGTCATCAACGTGTGAACACCAGGCTGTGCCAGCGGTTCACCACCGGTGACACAGACTTGCCGTGCCCCGAATGACCGGGTTTTCTGCAGAATGGTTTCGAGAGAAATTCGCTCACCACCGTGGAATGAATAGGTGGTATCGCAGTATTGGCAACGCAAGGGGCACCCGGTCAGACGAATGAACACCGTCGGCAAGCCGACCAGACTGGTTTCACCCTGCAACGAATGGAAAATTTCGGTGATGCGAAGGGAGGTATCTCCGCTCACACTCATGATCGCTAGCTATCGGCTCAGCGCAGTTCGCTGGCGTAGGTCTTGGCCAACCCGGCAGCGGCACTGGCAGGAAATTCCCTCTGGACACGATCCAGGAATTCCAATGCCTTCTGGTTATCACCCTGACGATGATAGACCACTCCAAGTTTGTAGAGTGCGTCGGGTGCTTTGTTGTGCGTAGGATAAAGGTCGATGACCTGGGCGAACGATTGTCTTGATTGTTCCATGTTGGCCTTGGCGAGATACAGCTCACCCAGCCAATAATAGGAGCCCGGAGTCATCTCGCCGTTTGGATAGTCCTGGATCAGTCGGTTGAACTGTTCGATCGACTGGTCGAACTGGCGTGTTTTCATGGAATCGAACGCAGCTGCATAGGCAGCTTTTTCTCCTCCGGCACCGCTTGTGGCAGGGTCAGGCGCGACACTGCCGCCGGACGCTGGAACTGGATCAACGCTGGATGGGCCGGCGCTCACCGGTCTTCCACTTCCTGCACCCGGAGACATTTGTGCAACACGGCCATCCAGGTCGCGATACTGCTCTTGCTGCGTCGCTTCAAGCTGTCGGATCTTGTGATTCTGCTCTTCGACGGTACTGCGCAATTCCTGTACTTCACTGCGCAGGGTCTGCAGTTCTGCAAACAGCTGGGCAAGGCCGGACGGGGCAGGTTCAACGGGAGCGGAATCCTGAGTCTGAGGATTCTCGTACTCGCTGCCGTCAGTTTCGACCACCACCGGGGTGGGTCGCAGCTGGGGACGGTCAGACGACGAGGAAGAACTGCTTCTATCCTCGACGGGGACCGCTGCATTGATCTGCGTCATGGCCACAACCAGAATCAGGCCGAGAAAGTGCCTGGACCTTCGAAGCGGGCTGTTCATTGAACAGCCCTCTCTCGAGCCAGAATCCGACGGACAGGACATCTGCTGTGTTGTTCGGCTTGTCGACATGTACAGATCGTGAAGCCTGATGTTTCGAAAGCGGGTGATGCGTCACTCATGACGGAAAACATCACCCTGCCTTCGATTGATCGCTGCAGTCTTTTGTTTCGAACTATCGATACGTAACGATCGCGCGACGATTGCGGGACCAGGCGCTTTCGTCGTGGCCTGGATCTTCCGCACGCTCTTCGCCGTAGCTGACGCTCTCGATCTGGGACGCGGCGACACCTGCCGAGGTCAGGAAGCTCTTGACCGCGTTGGCGCGACGCTCGCCCAGGGCGAGGTTGTATTCACGGGTGCCACGCTCGTCACAATGACCTTCGATAACGACGGTCTTGCCCGTGTTTCGGCTGAGCAACTGGGCGTGAATCTCGAGCACGGCCAGATCGGCCGGACGAAGGTCCGACTTGTCATAGTCGAAGTAGAAGGTGCGATTCAGCGGACCACCAGTACGGGGATCGATGGGCTGGCCATCGGCACCGAAATCGGCAGGTGGTGCACTTTCAATAGGTGTAGTAGTAGGTGCAGCACTGACGGTATCAGCGCCTGCATCCGTTGGTTGGCTTTTCTTGCCCGCACAACCAGTCAGCACGAGGCCAACCAATGCGATTGCGATCAAGTTAGTGAGACGTTCCGTGAACATCGTCAGCTCCTGTTCAGATACCTGTTAATTTTCTGGGATTTCCTGTGAGGGAGTCTATCTTCCAGCCAGCGGCTCCATGAACGGAGACCAGGCTGGTTCACGCACATCACCCGACGAGGAAGGTAATTCATACTTCACGCTTCCGTCGATCGACACGACACCTAATATGCCTTTTCCGCGCGCTTGAGTGGCATACATCAGCATAGCTCCGTTGGGGGCTACCGATGGCGATTCATCAAGATTGGTTCTGGTGAGGACGACTACCCGATCACGGCGCATATCCTGCCATGCAATATGAAAAATACCAGCGTTTCTATGCACAAAAACAAGATTTCCATCATCCAGCATGCGAGCACGCGCATTGTAGTCACCCTGGAAGGTGACTCGCTCCTCAAAATTGGTCGCAAGCTCCAGGGAATAGACCTGCGGCTTGCCACCACGGTCGGAGGTAAAGATGATCCGCTTGCCATCCGGTGACCAACTTGGCTCGGTATCAATAGCCGGGTTTCTTGTCAGTCTTCGCAACGTGCGGTCTGACAGGTTCATGAGATAGATCTCCGGATTACCGTCGCGCGAAAGGACCATGGCCAGCTGGCGACCATCGGGCGAGAACATGGGGGCGCTGTTGATACCGGTGAACGCCGCGATACGCTCCCGAGCGAGTGTGGTGACATCCTGGATCACGATGCTGGGCCGGCGTGTTTCAAACGAGACGTAGGCGATACGACGAGCGTCCGGTGACCAGCTCACTGACATCAGCGGCTCGCTGGAGGAGTAGATGGTTCTGGATCGCTCGCCATCTGCGTCCGACATCTCAATGCTGTACCGGGCTCGTGTGGTGCCTTCATTCTGCGCGAGCACATAGGCGATGCGCGTCGAAAACGCGCCACGCACACCGGTGATCTTCTCGTAGACAAGATCGGAAACCTTGTGCGCGATATCCCGCCACTGGTCTGCCCGTCCGGTCACCTTCTGGGTCATGATCTGACGCTGCCCAGGCACATCGAACAGGAAAAACGTCACGGCAAGCGATCCGGTCGGCTCGCGAGCGGTTTGTCCCACCACGACATATTCCGCGCCGAGAATCCGCCAATCGCGAAAAATGACTTCTTCGGGCCGCGCCGGCATCGACAGCATGTTGTCGCGTGCAATGGGCGCAAACTGACCGGAGAACGTGAGGTCGTTGCCGACAATCTCAGCCGGATCAACCATGCTGGCAAGAGTGGCATCCATGCGCATGGGCACCACACCGATCTTGATCGGATTCCTGCCACCTTGGTCAATGACGATAGTGTCAAGTGTCCGGGCCTCCAGCGCACAGGACAGCAGAGTAAACCAGCCGAACAACAAGGCCGTGAAACAAACTCTTGGTGTGTTCATTACCTAAACAGATCCTCTGGTTGAAACAACAGATTGAAACGCCGGAACCTGGCTTCGAAAAGTGCATTCTCCCTTGGCACCTCAAACTTCCGGGCCTTGCGGACGGCCTGTTCGGCACTCCGGTCAAAGGCCTCATTGCCACTGGACTCGATCACATTCACCGCCACCAGTTCCCCGGTCGGGACCAGTTCTACCTGGAGCAGCGCCTTCATGTCATTGCGTGCACTCGGTGGTCTCGACCAGTTCTGCACCACGAGTTCGTAGATTCCCTGGATATAGGACTTGGCAGCCTCGCCTTCTTCCGTGGCGGTATCCAGATTGATTTCCTCACTCGTCACCGCATCTTCGAAGGACTGGTTGGCCAGTTCCTGCAGACGCTGCTGCTTGAGGAGTTCAGCCTTGCGACGAGCCTCAGCCTCGGCCTTCCGCCGGATCTCATCAGGATCAGGCTTTTTCTCCGTCTTGACCGGGGAGGGTTTCGGTTGTGGTTTTGGTATTGCCGGTGGAGGCGGCTGTTGCTGCTGGATCACCGGCTTGGTCGGCTCGACGGGTTTCGCAGGAGCCGGCGTCGGTGCCGGCTTTGGTTTGGACTTCGGCTCCATGACGATCAGCGTCGAATTGACGATCTGAGCAGTAATCACATTCTCGAGCTTTTGATCCGGATGCCATCCATCGTAGAGCGCGATGAGTGCAAAGGCATGCACCAGCACCGCCAGCAACAGCGGCAGCCCCTGAGACCGCCACACACCTTGGTCAGGCATCGGACGACATGTCCGGCGGGTCGGTGATGAGCCCGACACTCCTGGCACCGGCTTTCTGCAATACGGTCATGACCCGCACGACATCACCATAATCCAGCTTCTCATCGGCCTTGACGTAGACCGGTACCTCGGGCCTTGCACGCAGGATCTTGCCGGCCTGATCTTCGAGCGAGTAGACCGTGACACGCGTGCCTTCATCATCGGCATTCTGCAATCCGAGATTGACGAAGATCGCACCATCCGTGCGCATGGATACAACCAGCGGATCATCTTCCGTGTCGGTCACCGGTTCGGAGGGTGCATTGGGCAAATCAACATGCACCCCTTGTGTCAGCAATGGCGCGGTCGCCATGAAAATCACGAGCAGGACCAGCATCACATCGATGTATGGCACCACATTGATATCGGCCATCGGTTTACGTTTTCTGGCCATCTTTCAACCTGTCGATCGCTGATGGTGTCTGGTAAGGGTTGACGGAACTAATCCCGCTTGGCGTGACGGGCGTGGGCAGCGCGCTGGAGCAATGTTGTCAGCTCGTCGGAAAAGGTCTGGTAGCGCCCCATCATCACGTCTGCCCGTGCCGAAAAACGGTTGTAGCCGATGACCGCCGGAATTGCCGCAAACAATCCCATTGCCGTAGCGACGAGCGCTTCGGAAATTCCCGGGGCAACTGACGCCAGCGTTGCCTGTGTCATGTTGGCCAGACTGCGAAACGAGTTCATGATCCCCCAGACGGTGCCAAACAAGCCAACATACGGACTGGTCGACCCGACCGTGGCCAGGAAGGGCAGGCTGCGGTCCAGCTGCTCTTCTTCCCGACTGACCGCAATGCGCATCGCCCGCTGCACACCTTGCATGATGGATTCCATGTCACCCCCTGCCTGCTCGGACAGACGGGTGAACTCCTTGAAACCGGCGACAAAGATCTTTTCGATTCCGGACAGATCTTCCGCACCCTCAAGCTGACCGTACAGTTTGCGAAGGTCGATCCCGGACCAGAAGTGCTCTTCAAACTGCTCAACATCACTGGTGACCTTGCGCAGGTAGATCCAGCGCTGGAATATCATCATCCAGCTGGCAACCGATGCAAGCAGCAGTACCAGCATCACCAGCTGGACCAGCAGACTCGCGTTGGCCACGAGTTCGAATATGGAAAGTTGTTCCGGCATCAGGACTCCTTGCCTGCCGTCAGATTTCGATTTGCGATTGTGCCGAACCCTCTGCCAGGGGCAGCCCCAGGTGCAGATAGGCCCGTGGCATGGCCACACGACCTCGCGGTGTACGCTTGAGAAAACCCTGCTGGATCAGGTACGGCTCGAGTACGTCTTCAATCGTGTCGCGCTCTTCACTCAGCGCTGCTGCCAGCGAGTCGACGCCTACCGGACCGCCACCGAACTTTTCGATGACGGCGCGCAGCATACGCCGGTCCTGGGCATCGAAGCCAGCTTCATCCACTTCCAGCAGGTTCAGCGCCGCATCGGCCAGCAGACGATTCACCGTGCCATCACTACGCACTTCCGCATAGTCTCTCACTCGTCTGAGCAGCCGATTGGCAATGCGTGGTGTTCCACGCGAACGTGCGGCGATCTCGCGGGCGCCACTGCCATCGATGGTGATGCCGAGTTTCGATCCCGACCGGGCAACGATTTCCGCCAACTCTTCGACGGTGTAGAAGTCCAGTCGTTGCACGATGCCAAAGCGGTCGCGCAACGGCGACGTCAACAAACCTGCCCTGGTGGTCGCGCCAACCAGCGTGAAGCGCTTCAGTTCCAGCTTCAGCGAGCGGGCCGACGGCCCTTCACCCATGACGATGTCGAGCTGAAAGTCTTCCATGGCCGGATACAGGATTTCTTCCACGATCGGGCTCAGACGATGGATCTCGTCCACAAACAAGACATCGCCATCATTGAGATTTGTCAGGATAGCTGCCAGATCACCGGGTCGTTCGAGTACCGGTCCTGATGTCGTCCGAATCTCCGCGCCCATTTCACTGGCAATGATGTTGGCCAGTGTGGTCTTGCCCAGACCTGGTGGCCCGAAGATCAGCGTGTGGTCGAGCGGTTCCCGTCGCTGGCGCGCAGCGGTGAGGAATATGTGCATCTGCTCTTTGACAGGTTTCTGACCTATGTACTCTTCAAGCGAACGCGGACGAAGCGCACGATCAAATCGCTGCTCCTGATCTTTCGCCTGTGGCGCGATCAGTCGATCAGGTTCGATACTCAAGACCCGCCTCCATCTTTGACAAATTGTCTCAATGCTTGACGAATGATCGTTTCGGCATCGACGACGTCCTCCGGAACCGCCGCCAGCGCTCGTTCCGCTTCCGGCAATCGGTACCCAAGTGCCAGCAGGGCAGCGAGTGCTTCACGTTGCCCTGCCTGACTCCTTCTATATATAGGTGTGTCAGCCTGAACGGAACCTGAGGGAACGATTCCTTCCAGTTTGTCCTTGAGTTCAACCAGCAGGCGTTCGGCGGTGCGCTTGCCAACTCCCGGGACGCGCGTCAACCGGCCGGTTTCTCCCGCTGCAACCGCGCCCACCAGTTCAGCAACCGACAGGCTGGACAGCAGCGACATGGCAAGCTTGGGGCCAACACCGTTGACACGGATCAGCGTCCGGAACACGTCCCGTTCCTGCCGCGAGGCAAACCCGAAGAGCAGGTGCGCATCTTCACGAACCACGAGGTGGGTAGACAACACCACCTCGCTGCCAGGCAGACCAATACCATTGCGGGCACCCTGCGTGAGTTCGACCTCATAGCCGACTCCAGACACATCGACCAGCGCAAGACTGTCGACGACCTCCACCAGCTTGCCCTGCAGACGACCAATCATAGGCCTCGAGTATTGATGTGGCAGATGGCGATCGCAAGCGCATCCGCGGCATCAGCCTGTGGTGAACCTGGCAGTTTGAGCAGTGCCTGTACCATGTGCTGAACCTGCGCCTTGTCGGCCTTGCCGGTGCCAACCACGGCCAGCTTCACCTGCCGGGTGGCATAGTCATACATCGCCATGCGCTCCGACATGCACGCGGCCAGCGCAACACCTCGCGCCTGGCCAAGCTTCAGGGCCGACGCAGGATTGCGCGCAATGAACACCTGTTCGATGGCCGCTTCATCCGGATGGTGGTTGGCAATGATTTCCAGCAGGCCCTGATGCAGTTCGTTCAACCGCTCACCCATGCTGCCCACCACGGTGCGAATGCAGCCACTCGCAACATAGGTGAGCCGCCCCTGCTCCACATCGATCAGGCCATAACCGGTCAGGCGTGAACCCGGATCGATTCCCAGCACACGAGTCATCATGGCTGTTGGCCAGCAATCCATAAGGACTTCACGATCTGGCGATTTCTCCCAAACCTTTGTGTTATGGCGCACCGGTAAAGTGTCAACAAGCCAGCACCAACAAACAAGGCGAGGACACAGGACCGGTTTGCAAACATGGACGCCTGGCACCTGATGATGGAATGGACATGCTGTTGGTGATCCCGCTCCTTACGCCTGTCTATCCGTCGTGGCTGTGCGTGCACACCCAGGACGGACATTCTCCAATCAGGAGTCCCGACGGATCCGCAGGTGCAGCTCTCGCAGCTGATGATCATCCACTTCACTGGGCGCAGACATCATGAGATCCGCCGCCGTCTGGGTTTTTGGAAACGCAATGACGTCACGAATGGAAGGTGTGCCGGTCATCAGCATGACCACCCGATCAAGACCGAGTGCGATGCCTCCATGGGGTGGGCAGCCGAAGGTCAACGCATCGAGCAGGAAGCCGAACTTGGATTGTGCCTCCTGCCCCATCTTCAACACTTCAAACACCGCGGCCTGCATCTGCGCGTCATGGATCCGCAGGCTGCCACCGCCGAGTTCGTAACCATTGAGCACCATGTCATAGGCGTTGGCTTTCACCTCGAGCGGCCTGGCCAGCACCTCCTCCGGTGATGCGTTCGGTCGGGTGAACGGATGATGCTCGGCGCCGATCATTCCATCCTTGCCCATGTTGAACATCGGGAAGTCGACGATCCAGCAAGGCGCCCAACTACCTTGCAGCAGTTTGAGTTCGGCGGCGAGTTCGTTGCGCAGCGCGCCCATCGAGTCGTTGACGACCTGCCTTCGGTCGGCGCCAAAAAAGACCACGTCACCATCCTGCGCGCCTACTCGAGTGAGGACTTCGGTTACCACCGACTCGGGCAGAAACTTGAGAATGGGTGACTGCAAACCGGCCGCACCATCGGCGAGCCGATTGATCTTGATGTAGGCCAGACCCTTGGCACCGTAACGTGCAACAAACTGGGTGTAGTCATCGATGACCTTGCGCGACAGGACACTGCCTCCCGGCGCGCGCAGTGCCACAACCCGACTGCCGGCATCGTTCGCTGGACCCTGAAACACCTTGAAGTCGACCGAACGCATGAGGTCAGCAATGTCGACCAGCTTGAGCGGGTTGCGAAGATCGGGTCGGTCACTACCGTAGTCACGGGTGGCCTCGTCCCAGGACAACACCGGGAATGCAGGCAGATCCACATCGATCAACTGACTGAAGAGTTTGCGCAACATGCCCTCTGCCAACTGCATGATGTCCTGCGCACCGATGAAGCTCGCTTCAATGTCGATCTGTGTGAACTCGGGCTGACGGTCATGACGAAGATCTTCATCGCGATAGCAGCGCGCGATCTGATAGTAACGATCAAAGCCGGACATCATCAGCAACTGCTTGTAGATCTGTGGTGACTGAGGCAGTGCAAAGAAGTGTCCTGGATGTGTTCGACTCGGCACCAGATAGTCACGTGCACCTTCCGGTGTAGTCTTCGACAACGTCGGTGTTTCCACTTCCCAGTATCCGTTGTCTTCGAGATACGACCTCACCACGCTCGAGACACGCGCACGCAGATGCAGTCGCTGCTGCATCTCGGGACGGCGCAGGTCGAGGTACCGATAGCGCAAGCGCACATCCTCGCCTGCGCTCGAGTGTTCATCGAGTTGAAAGGGAGGTGTTGCCGACGGATTGAGAATGGTCAACGCCGTTCCCAGCACCTCGATCTCGCCGGTGGCCATGTCTGCATTGACCGTACCGGCTGGTCGAGGACGTACACGACCGATCACCAGCACGACAAACTCGTTCCGCAACCGCTCCGCCATGGCGAAGCTGTCGACGGTGTCGGGGTCGTACACCACCTGAATGATGCCGGTGCGGTCACGTACATCCAGGAAGATGACCCCACCATGATCACGACGACGGTGTACCCAGCCGGTCAATGACACCTGCGCGCCGTTGTGGCTGCTGTTCAAGATTCCGCAGTAGTGGCTGCGCATGATCTGTCTACCTTATATATAGGCTGGAAGTGAATTGGACGTGCGATGGTACATCTTCGACGACGGTGCCGCGCACCGGCCTTGGGTCAGCAATGGTGGCGCACACCACCTGTGGCCATCGCCGGCGGGCAATAAAAACGCTCGTGATCGCAGCATTTCATGCCTTGTCGCCACCGGGCCCTTTCTTTTTGGGAGAGGGATTGGAGGAAGCAGATGAACCGGGCGACGATGTGGTCGACGAAGCACTCGACGAGGTGCTCGATGTCCCGCTGGTCGAGCTGCTCGTACTGCTGCTGCCCGAGCTTGAAGACGAACTGTCGCCCGACTTCGCACCATCACCACCGCTCACCGGCTTGGCTGCCGCCGGTGGTGTTGTGGTCGACTCGGTATCGCCGCCAAGGTTCTTTTTCTTGTCGCCGGATTTGAAGTCGGTTTCATACCAGCCACCACCCTTGAGTCGGAAGGCTGACATCGAGACCTGCTTGCGCAGGGTGTCCTGCTTGCAGGCAGGACAGTTTTTCAGTGGTTCATCACTGAATTTCTGAATGGTTTCGAACTCATGTTCGCAGTTGTCGCATCGATATTCGTAGATTGGCATGACTGATTCCGTAAACCCAAAGCGCGTGCAGGATAAGGATAGCGAACCGCAGTTCAAGGTTGGTTGAAGCGGTGATGATGGGTTTCATCACATGATCATCAACACATCGAAGGCGCTCGTTGATGCTCTTCATCAACCTGATGAGAGCCTTCAAGCGAACTGAAGTTTGCCAAACGCGCCGCATATTCTGCGAAAGCGTTGCAAATATACAGTTCTTTACTACACTTTTTCTTGGCTTTATAGAATGGATGGGCTATAAAGCGCGCCACTAGGTACTGCAGTTGTTATGAATGTAGTCGTATGCAGTATCTGGGTGTGTAGCAAAGGATCGCGGTAGCCAATGAAAAGGCTGGTCTCCCTGCTGACGCACTTCGATGGCGCTACCAGTGAGATTCGATGATCGAGACAAGCGTTACTGCATTAGCCCCGAGGCAATCTTCCTCTCCTGGTTCGTCTTTTCCTTCCGTTACTTCTCTAATCGTCCAATCAAAAAAGGAATCGTGAATGGCAACTGCGAAGAAAGCCCCTGCGAAGAAAAAGGCGCCTGCTAAGAAGAAGGCCCCTGCCAAGAAGGTAGCAGCTAAGAAGAAGGCACCCGCCAAGAAAGCTGCTGCGAAGAAAGCCCCAGCCAAAAAGGCTGCAGCGAAGAAAAAAGCTGCTCCCAAGAAGAAGGCTGCTGCTAAGAAGAAGGCTCCTGCCAAAAAAGCCGCTGCCAAGAAAAAGGTAGCGACGAAGAAGGCTCCAGCCAAGAAAGCACCCGCCAAGAAAGCGGCAAAAAAAAAAGTAGCTAAGGCAGCCGCGAAAAAAACGGCAACCAAGCCAGTGAAAAAAGCAGCTCCAGCAACCAAGAAGGCACAGCCCGCCATCTCCGCCAAGATGACGAAGACTGGCATGCTTACTGAGATGGCCACCAATACGGGCCTGACCAAGAAGCAGATCGAGGCTGTCCTCGAGGAAATGGAGTCACTGATCGAACGGCATATTCGCAAGCGCGGCGTCGGCGAGTTCGTCCTGCCAGGCCTGTTGAAGATACGTTCGGTAAAGCGTCCAGCCACGAAGAAGCGTATAGGACGTAATCCGGCCACGGGTGAAGAGATCACTATCTCCGCGAAGCCGGCTTCTGTACGTGTTCGCGTTACAGCGCTGAAAAAGCTGAAAGGGATGGTTGGCTAGCTAGCCGCTATCAACTTTAAAAAGGGCCGCTTGCGGCCCTTTTTTTTGCATTCTTCCGTGTCATCCCAACTGCACACCATTCACCTGCCGTCTCGTTTGCTTCTTCATTTGCCTCTGGGCTCGCCGAAGGGCTCGCCGAAGCGCTCGCCGAACGCTCGCCGTGGAAGAAGTGTGTTGCTAAAGTGCGGCCCGTTCCGACACGAAGCAATTTTCCATGCGCCAATCCCGAATACTCCTGCCAACACTGCGTGAAGAACCGACCGACGCCGATGTGGTGAGCCACAGACTCATGTTGCGGGCAGGTCTGATTCGATCTCTGGCTTCGGGTCTTTATACCTGGCTGCCCCTGGGTCTGCGTGTACTGCGAAAGGTCGAGACGATCATTCGCGAGGAGATGAACCGTAGTGGTGCGCAGGAAGTGTTGATGCCGGTGGTTCAACCTGCGGAACTCTGGCAGGAGACAGGTCGCTGGCAGAAGATGGGACCGGAGATGCTGCGCATGAAGGACCGGCACGCACGGGATTTCTGTCTGGGACCAACCCATGAAGAGGTGATCACCGACCTTTTCCGTCGCGAGATACGAAGTTATCGACAGCTGCCTGTGAACTTCTATCAGATCCAGACCAAGTTCCGCGACGAAGTACGACCACGGTTTGGTGTCATGCGCGCCCGTGAGTTCACCATGAAGGATGCTTACTCCTTTCATCTGGATAGGAAGAGTTTTGATGAAACGTACAGGGAGATGCACGCCTGCTACACACGCATACTTTCGCGAATGCATCTCGACTTCCGCGCGGTCGAAGCCGATACCGGCAACATCGGTGGAGACAACTCACACGAATTTCATGTCCTCGCAGGCTCAGGCGAGGATGTGATCGCCTACGCCAGCGAAGGGTCGTATGCCGCAAATCTGGAGAAGGCTGTCGCTGCAGCACCAACACATCGACCAGACGCTGAACAGGTACTCACAACCGTCGCGACTCCGGATGTTCGTACCATCGACGAGGTCAGCGCATTCCTGAAACTGCCACCCAATCGCCTGGTGAAGACTCTCATCGTCATTGGCGATGCCGGTCCGATAGCACTGGTACTGCGTGGCGATGACGATCTCAATGAACTCAAGGCGAGCAGACTGCCTGGCATCACGGCACCGTTGCGTCTGGCCGACGACACGACCATTCGCAAAGCGACAGGTTGTTCAGCGGGTTCCATTGGTCCTGTCGGCCTGGACATTCCGTGTTTTGTCGATCAGGAAGCTGCAGCGCTTGCGGACTTTACCTGTGGTGCCAACCAGGACGGTTTCCATATCTGCGGTGCGAACTGGAACCGCGACGTCGAACTTGCGCCCGACCGCATCGTCGACATTCGCATCGTGAAAGAAGGGGACGCAGCTCCCGACGGACAAGGTGTGCTGCAATTCCTGCGTGGAATCGAAGTGGGGCACATCTTCCAGCTCAACTACACCTACAGCAAACCGATGAACGCGAGCATCCTCGACGCCGACGGCAAGGCCGCCATCGCGTTGATGGGTTGTTATGGCATGGGGGTGACACGGCTCGTGGCGGCCATCATCGAACAGAATCACGATGATCACGGTATCTGCTGGCCCGCACCGGTCGCGCCATTCGACGTTCATGTTGTTGCGCTCAACTTCACCAAGTCCGAGCTCGTTCGACAGGCGGCAACCGAGCTGCACGATCGGCTTGAAGCAGAAGGATTCAGCGTGCTGCTGGATGACCGGGACGAACGTCCCGGCGTCAAGTTCGCCGACTCGGATCTCATCGGCCTGCCGCATCGCTTCGTCATTGGGGAAAAATCGCTGAAGGAAGGGCTGTTCGAATACAAGCGGCGGCGCGACGGCTACTCGGCCAACGTTACAGCAGGCGAAGTGGTCAGCCTGCTGGGCTGACCCATGAACATTCCGTCGGCAGGAGTGGATCAAAGTCCATCGATGACCTTGCGAATCGACTCCGCCGATTGTGGACCACGCAGCACCTTGCCAACACTCAAGTCAGGCTTCAGCAATATTGTCGTTGGCAATATCTCTGGGCGGTTGTATCCGAAGCGATGCATCGGATCATCCCGCAACACCGGGAACCCGATCTGCATGCGCGTGACCAGCGGCCCCAGGTCAGCAGGTTTCAGGTTGTCGTAATTGACGCCAACCACCAGAGGACCGGCTGCGCCTGCCTCGGCATAGAGTCGATTGAGTTCCGGGATCTCCTCTCGACAGGGAGCACACCATTCAGCCCAGTAGTTGATGACAACCCAGCGACCGCGCCAGTCATCGATTCGTGTGTGTGTGCCGTCCGTGAGAGGCAACTGTTCCCCGCTACAACCGGCAAGGGTGAGCAGGCATACAGCCACCATCCTGGTCCACTTCACCAGGACGAGCGGAGCAGCAATCATTTCCAGAAACCTCTTCACGTTCATCTCCTCTCCGGTTGGGAAGCCAGTGCGGCGGCAAGATTGACGGACATCGCGTTGGAACCAAACTGAACGATCGCTCGAATCGGTTCGACCACACCAGGCAAGTCTTCGACGCCGCTCAGCTTCTCGAGTTCGATCCCCTCCGGAAAGGCATGGTAAAGATCCCAAAGCGTCAGGCTGGCGAGACTGCGACCGAGGAACCACCGTTCATCCGCACCGGTCTGAATGAGTTTGAGTTCATGCAGTGCCGAGTAGATGCGCTCATGCTCCAGCGCGTTGAGGTGCACGGCGTCAGCGAGTTCCGAGGCACTGGCACCTTCGCCCTTGTCATGGCGCGCCTGCAGGAGCCTGAGCAGCCTTGCCGCCTTGACGATCAAAGGCTCCGGTGTCGACTCGCGTTCCGGATCGAGTGACAGTGTTCGAACAATCACCACCCCGGAGAGCACCAGAACCCAGACGAGATAGATCCAGACGAGGAATACGGGTATGGCAGCAAACGCACCGTAGATCACACTGAAGGAAAATGTCGGTAACAACGCGCCAAAGACCCACATCGTCAACTGGAAGCCAATGGTCGTTATGATGCCGCCGATGAAGGCATGCCGAAACGGCACGTCGTAGTTGGGCACGGCGTAGTACAGCACCGTGAAGACGGCGACTGACAGGAGTTTCGGAAGTTCGGCCAGCAACACTGAACCGAGTCCGAAGTCATTGAGTTCGAGCAGCACGGGCAATGCACGGACATACACACTGATCAGTACCCCGCCAACAATCAGTGTCGGGGTCAGCGTCAACACGGTCCAGTAAGTGAGGATGCGATGCACACCACGACGAGCCTGCGGAACCTGCCAGATCCGGTTGAATGTCGTTTCCATCGTCACCAGCATCATGAAGGCCGTTACAAACAGGAAGCCAAAGGACAGCCAGGTGAGGTTGCGTGTGTTGGCTGAAAATTCCATCAGTTTTTCGTAGACCAGTTCGCCGCTGCCGGGTACAAAGTTGCGAAAGATGTAGTTTTGAATCTGTTCGCCGACCGTCGCGAATTCCGGAAACAGCGAGAGGACGACGTACGTGACCGTCATCGTCGGGACGATCGCAAACAAGGTTGTGTAGGTCAGCGTCCCCGCACGAGCAAGACAATCGTGGACGCCGAACTGCTGCACCACCTGCACCAGGTACCAGCGCACGCGGACCAGCCACACCTTCCACATCGCCAGGAGTGCGGGCACCGTGCCATCAGCCGCCTTGATCATTGCAGGTGTATCATCTCGATTGAACTGACGTCGTTGGGATTATAGGCTGAAGTCTGTTGTTCACGATCTATCACAACCCCGGATGCTCAAAGTCGCGGGCAGCCCTGGGCTTGTTGCAGGAACATGGGATCGATCCCCGGATCGTCCTGTATCTCGAGACACCTCCATCACTTGCCGAACTGGCAATGCTGCTGGATCGGCTGGTCCTTCAACCGCAGGCACTCATCCGTCGATCCGAACCACAACTGGCAAACCTCGACGTCGATGCACTCAGTCACGATGAACTGCTGCAACTGATGGTGGCCCATCCCATTCTCATCGAGCGCCCGATCGTCATGCGCGGTGAACGTGCGATCATTGGCCGTCCATCCGAACGAGTGCTCGAGTTGTTATGAACCCGTCTTACGTTCTTGTACTCTACTTTTCGCGCACTGGTGGTACTGCCGCACTGGCCAGGCACGTCGCGCGCGGAGTCCGTGACACCGGCATGGACGTTCTGCTGCGTACTGTTCCGCCCATCTCCGCGATCACCGAACAGACAGCACCGGCCACTCCAGATTCCGGCGCGGTCTACTGCACCAAGGATGAGTTGGCCGGCTGCTGCGCTCTCGCGCTTGGCAGTCCCACCCGTTTTGGCAACATGGCTGCTCCATTGAAGTACTTTCTCGACACCACCGCCGACCTGTGGATGGGTCACCGGCTCGAAGGCAAACCCGCAGGAGTATTCTGCTCCAGTGCCAGCCTGCATGGTGGTCAGGAGAGCACACTCCTGTCGATGATGATCCCGCTGCTGCACCACGGCATGCTCATCAGTGGGGTGCCCTATAGCGTGCCTGCCTTGAATGAAACCAGCACCGGCGGTTCACCGTATGGCGCCACACACTTTGGCCGGGACGGTGCCATGTTATCCACCCACGAGCAATCCATCGCCGAAGCACTCGGTCGTCGACTCGCGATGCTGTCACAACGACTCGGCGTGTCCTGATCATGCGTGGCTGGTTGTTCATCGCGCTGGTCTTGCTGGGTTCGTTGTTCGCGTTGACCGGATTACGGCAGTTTTTCATCGAGCCGCTGGCAACCGCACCCAGCAATGTCGTGTGGTTCCTGATCCAGGTGTCACCCATACTCATCATCCTGCCAGGACTGCTGTCCCTGGGCACACGATCTGCGTTCTACACAATCCTGGTTGCACTGCTGTACTTCATCCATGGGGTGCTCATCGCGGCGACCGAACCACTGCGCTGGTTCGGAACACTTGAGATCATCATCTCCTGCGCACTGGTGGCCGATGCCACGTGGTTGCTGCGCAAGTTGCGCGAGCGCGACGCGGGGATGGCCTGAGGTGACTTTCTGGCTGGTACAGGATCTGTCGTCGATGTTGATGGAAAACGTCAGCGGCCAGCCAAGCCAGGCCGACGGTAATCCTTTCAAACGGTAGAACGTTCGGGTGGCAGAACATCGCAATGCGGCGCAGACGCTGCAAGTGCGATGGTCAGCTTTGATTGAATCGTATAGACACCGATCAGGTTCACGGCTTCGTCATCGCTGTTCGCGAGTTTCTGCTTGTGCAGGGAGCGCATCTGCAAGCTGCGGAAGCCAGCGTTCCGACCTGATCGATTCCGCGGAGCGCACTGAGCGGTGACTGTCCGGAATCAGTGGATCGTCGGTGCACTGCCACCCTGGGTCTGCTTGTCTTCATCAACACTTTGCACGGCATAACGCCGGGTCACCACTTCGCCGGCAACGATGTTGGGCAGGCCACGCATGAACTCATCCATGTGTTCGGTCTGGAAGTGGGCAAGCAGAACTTCCATGTTTTCCCACTCCTGAAAGAGCATGAGCGTATTGGGGTCCGAGAGACCAATGAAAAACTCGTAGGAAACACAGCCAGGTTCACTGCGTGTTGCCTGCGACATCCGCCGGGCCATGGACAAGGCTTCGTCTCGCCTTTCCGGCCGGATTGGAATGTAACCCTGGACAATGATCAAGGTATCTCCCTGGTGCATTTGGCAAGGTGTGAGTGCATGCCAGTGTGGATTCCCTTATACCTGCCGCAGGACCGCGGTGATCTCGTCAAGAATCACCGGATCATCAATCGTCGATGGCATGGGATATGGCTGGCTATCCACCATCTTGCGCAGGGTCTGGCGAAGGATCTTTCCCGAGCGTGTCTTGGGCAATCGTTTCACCACCAGCGCACGTTTGAAATTGGCCAGCGCACCGATCTGGTCACGAACCATCTGGACCAGTTCTGCCTGTAAAGCTGGCCCCGTGATGTTCGCGCCATCTTTCAGAACCACCAACGCCAGTGGAACCTGTCCCTTGTCCTCGTCAGCAGCTCCGAAGACTGCGCATTCAGCGACAGCGGGATGTGCCGCAACAACTTCTTCCATCTCGCCGGTCGACAGCCGATGTCCGGCTACGTTGATGACGTCGTCGATGCGCCCCATGATGAAGACATATCCCTCGGCATCGCGATAACCACCATCACCAGTCAGATAAAAACCGGGATAACGCGACCAGTAGGCTTCGACAAACCGGTCGTGGTCGCGCCACAAGGTTGGGAAGCTGCCAGGTGGCAGAGGTTCCCTCAGCACCACGGCGCCTTCCTGGTTCGGACCCATTTCCTGGCCCGATTCATCGAGAATGCGCAGATCAAAACCAGGCAGTGGCAATGCCACTGACCCGGCTTTGGCGCCCTGCAATTCAACGCCCGCCATGTTGGAACAGATGGGCCAGCCTGTTTCGGTCTGCCACCAGTGATCGATCACCGGGACACCCGGCAAGTGCTCGCACAGCCAGTCATAGGTCGGCGGATCGAGACGTTCGCCGGCGACAAACTGATATTTGAGTGAGCTGATGTCGTAGCTGGCCTGCAAGCGACAATCCGGGTCTTCCTTGCGAATGGCGCGAAACGCAGTCGGTGCCACAAAAAAACTCTTGACCCGATGCTCGGCGATGACCCGCCAGAACGCTCCCGCGTCCGGTGTTCGAACGGGTTTGCCCTCGTAGAGAATGCTCGTACAACCCCGAAACAAGGGTCCATAGGCAATGTAGGAATGCCCGACCACCCAACCTACGTCGGAGGCGCCCCAGAAGACATCTCCCGCGTCCACGCCATAAATCGCGTGCATGCTCCAGTTGAGCGCGACGGCGTGCCCACCGTGATCTCGAACCACACCCTTGGGTTTGCCGGTCGTACCCGATGTGTACAGGATGTAGAGAGGGTCCGTGGCATCAACTTCTACCCAGGAAGCGGATGCCGCCGCTGCTTCCCATGCATGCCAGTCGAGATCGGTCTGGGCGTTGAGCGGGGCCGCGCATTGTGGGCGCTGCAGCACCACAACGTGAGCAACCTTGTGACGTGCCAGGGCAAGCCCGGCGTCCACCAGCGGTTTGTAGGGGATGATCCGCTCGAACTCGATGCCGCAGGACGCTGTCAGGACAACCTTGGGTTCTGCATCATCAATGCGCGTGGCCAGCTCCGGCGGCGCAAACCCGCCGAACACCACCGAGTGGACGGCACCGATCCGCGCACAGGCCAGCATGGCTACCACGGCTTCGGGAACCATCGGCATGTAGATGATGACACGATCACCCTTCTCCACACCCAGACCACGCAACGCGCCCGCAACCTTTGCTGTCCATTCCGTCATCTGCGCAAACGTGAATCGCAGAACCTGCTTCGTGACCGGTGAGTCGTAGATGAGTGCTACGGCATCACCGCGACCGGCCGCAACGTGTCGATCAAGCGCGAGATAACACGAGTTCAGGCGTCCGCCGCGAAACCATCGCCAGGCGCCATTGTCATCCTGATCGAGAATCGTCTCGGGAAACTTGAACCAGTCGATTTCGCGTGCCCGTTCCGCCCAGAACGCTTCCGGCTCGGTACGGGCAAGGTTGTACAGATCGGCGTGACTCAACCACCACTCCGGATCAGCGCATTCAGATCGCGCTTGCTCGGTTGATGGGTCAGCAGATCCTTGTACGTCTTCGAGCGTTTGAGGATGCTCTTGTGCTCGCAGTAAAAATCAACCGCCCGAACCCAGGCTTCTTCGAGCCCGAACCGGTTCACCGACACTGTCGTATTGACCACCTTGCCTTTCACCCGGGACATGAGGCCAATCTGGAAGACCGGTGTAAATGTGCCGCTCTTCTCCCGCTTGAGACGAAAGAGGATACCTCGTACACGTCCCTTTTCGTCCAGTTGCAACGACTTCGCCAGCGTGTCGCGGGCACGGGTCTGCAGTGCTTCGAGTTCAGCGTCGCGAGCCTCCGCCTGCGCACGAACCGCAGCGCGGGCCTTGCCGACGACACGCTTGCCGTCGGCCTTGAGGGAAAAATACTCCTGGTACGTTTTGCCATCAATCTGACGACGGACACGCAGGCCATAAAAACGATCATTATCGAGAAGTTCAACACTCATGCGGGTATCACCTTAGCTTCAACCAGGGCTTTGATATCAGTTGCCGAAAAACCGGCGCTTTCAAGGACGGCGCGTGAGTCTTCACCAGGCACACGCGCGCTGTTGGTAATTCCGCCACTGGTACGGCTGAACCGGGGTGCCGGGGCGGGTTGGACTACACCATCGACATTGACGAATGTGCCTCGTGCGACGTTGTGCGGATGGCTGGGAGCTTCGAAAATCGACAGCACTGGCGCAAAACACACATCCGTGCCTTCCATGAGGGCACACCACTCATCCCGGGTTTTCTGTTTGAACACCCGGGTCAATTCGGCCTTGTATTCAGGCCAGCGCGAAGCATTCATCTGATCGCTGAAACGTGATTTGTCGAGGCCCGCCTTCTCTACCAGCAGCGCATAGAACTGCGGCTCGATCGAACCGATACAGATGTAGCCGCCATCCTTCGTTTCGTAGGTATCATAAAAATGCGCACCACCGTCCAGCAGATTGGTGCCCCGCTGGTCCTTGAAAACTCCGGCCGCCCCCATGGTGTAGAACATGGCCATGAGCGTTGCTGCGCCATCGACCATCGCCGCATCGACCACCTGACCCTTGCCGGACTTCTGGGTTTCGAGCAGCGCACAGACGATGCCAAACGCCAGGAGCATGCCACCACCACCAAAGTCACCAACCAGATTAAGGGGCGGTACCGGACGCTCACCTTGTCGACCGATGGCGTGCAGCGCACCGGAAAGACCGATGTAGTTGATATCGTGCCCGGCTGCCTGTGCCATCGGCCCGTCCTGTCCCCACCCGGTCATCCGCCCGTAGACAAGCTTCTTGTTACGCGCAAGGCAGGTATCCGGACCCAGACCAAGACGTTCGGTCACACCCGGGCGGAAGCCTTCAAAAAGGGCATCGGCACCCTCAACCAGACGCAGCACCGTCTCTACCCCCTGGGGCTGCTTCAGGTCGATGGCAATGGAACGCCGGTTTCGCGCCAGAATGTCATTGGGTCGACGGTTGCTGGTCGAGGTCCGGTCGACACGGATCACCTCGGCGCCCATGTCCGACAGCATCATGCCGCAAAAAGGCCCAGGCCCTATGCCTGCCAGCTCAATAATCCGAAAGCCCGAAAGTGGTCCCGCCATCTCGCCCCCTGTCGTGTTATTTTTCGAGGTGCGCAGTGTAACCAACTTGCACGGCGACACAAAAATTCGGCGCCGCTGAAAGTTCCGGTCAGGCTCCAAACGAGAGCGCTGCGTCCACAGTTCTCTCCTGGCTGGCTTGGCTGGCCCCATTGGCTGGATCGGCCTGATTGCCAGGCGGATCAGCCTGTTCGAACCTGGAATCCGCAAACTGGATGCCTGAAAAACGGGCATACAACTCGCTTGATTGTAAAAGCTGACCATGGTTGCCGGCCGCCACCAGCTGACCGCCTTCCAGCACCAGAATGCGATCAGCCTGACGTACGGTTGACAGGCGGTGTGCAATCACCAGGATGCTGCAACTCCCTTTGAGCCGTTCGACAGATTCGCGGATCGCCTGTTCACTGTCCGCATCCAGCGCACTGGTGGCCTCATCGAGCAGCAGGATACGAGGCTTTGTCAGCAAGGCGCGGGCAATGGCCAGGCGCTGTTTCTGGCCGCCGGACAGGCCCACTCCACTCTCGCCAAGAACGGTCTGCAAACCTGATGGCAAAGCGCGGACAAACCCCTCCGCATTGGCAAGCCTGAGTGCAGTCCAGACTTCTGATTCACCGGCATCAATGTGCCCATAACGAATGTTGTCGCCCACCGTGCCGGAGAACAGCACCGCCTCCTGCGGCACGTAGGCCATGCCTGAACGAACCTCGGCAAGAGACAGGTCCCGAAGATCGATATCGTTCAGAAGGATATTGCCGGCCGCGGGATCATGGAAGCGCTGTAACAAGTCGAACAACGTGCTTTTCCCGGCTCCTGAAGGACCGACCACGGCCACCATCTCACCCGGTGCCATGGTGAAGCTCACGCCGGAGAGAACTGTGACCTCGGGACGAGTTGGATAAAAAAATCCCACATCCTGCACGGTGAGGTGCAGTGGTCCCGGAGCCAGACGACGTGGTGCAGCGGATTCCACGAGGATGCTTTTGGCCTCCAGCAGTTCGACCAGTCTTTCCGTCGCGCCTGCGGCTCGTTGCAGGTCACTGTACACCTCGGTGATGGCACCGACGGACCCGGCGACTATGAACGCATAGAAGATGAACGCGACCAGTTCACCGGAAGTGATTCCACCTGCCTGCACATCGGCGCCGCCGACCCAGACCATCACCCCGATGGCTGCCATGACCAGCAGCATGACCAGCGTGATCAGCCAGGCTCGCTGACGAATTCGTCGCACCGCGACCTGAAACGCCAGATCGACACGAGCATCAAAAGCCTGGGTATCGGCTGACTCGTGATTGAACGACTGCACCACCTTGATATGGCGAAGCGATTCACCTGCCTGGCTGCCGACATCGGCGAGGCGATCCTGGCTCGATCGCGAAAGCTGGCGAACCCGACGGCCAAACAGCACGATGGGTGCCACCACAATCGGCACGCAGGCGATGACTATGAGAGACAACTTCACGTTGGTCACAAACAGCAGGACCAGGCCGCCAACAAACATCAGCGCGTTGCGAAGGGCGATGGATACGGACGAGCCGATGACAGTCTGCAGCAGCGTGGTGTCCGTGGTGATCCGTGACTGGATCTCGGTCGGTCGATTCGTATCGAAAAATCCGGGGTGCAGATGCACCAGATGGCGAAACACAGCCTGCCGGATATCTGCGCTGACCCGCTCTCCAATCCACGAGACAAAGTAGAAGCGGACAAAGGTACCGGCGGTGAGCAGCACCACCATCGTGCCCAGCACCAGCAGACTTTCGGCAAGACTCGCCTGCGTACTGGCCTCAAAACCCTGATCGACCACCAGGCGCAATCCCTGGCCGATGGACAGCGTGACACCCGCCGTGGCCAGCAGCGCGATGCTTGCAATCACTACACGGCCGAGATACGGGCGCAAGAAGGCGAGCGCGGGAGCAAGTTTGCGAACGTCTTTCGACGCTTCTCGATCAAGTCCATCATCCATGGCAGCATTATGGTGTTTCGTGGGCACCGGCGAAACGACCACGCGTATTCATTTGAGCGCAGGCTGGTTTGTGCAATCGCGGACCGTAACCCGGATCACCCTCTCGACAACTCATCCACAAGGACCTGACCAAGATCATGGAAAAGCTGGAAACGTTGGTAGTCACTACCGGTCATAATCCCGTTGGCACGGTGATCTGGATGCACGGGCTCGGCGCAGATGCCACTGATTTCGAGCCCGTCGTACCCATGCTTGCGCTCGCCAGACCGCTGCGATTCGTTTTTCCAAATGCCCCCATCAGGCCGGTCACCATCAATGGTGGCATGGAGATGCGCGCCTGGTACGACATCGATCTGTCGAATCCGACGGTGGGAGAACGTGACATCAGCGAGTCTGCCGCAGCGATCGAACAGATCATCGATGAAGAAATCGACGCGGGCACACCGGCACGACGGATCACCCTCGCCGGTTTTTCCCAGGGCGGGGTCATTGCCACATATCTGGGCGTCCGTTGCGAGCGGCGATTGGCCGGTGTCATGGGTCTGTCCACCTACATCCACAACCACGAACGTGTTGTCGATGCCGTCAGCCTGGCCAACATCGACACACCGATTTTCATGGCCCATGGCGTCGCTGATCCCATGATCCCGATAACGCGCGCGATCACCGGCCGCGAAGCGTTGCGCAAGCTCAACTACCAGGTCGAGTGGCACGAATACGGCATGGGTCACCAGGTGTGCCCCCAGGAAATATCTGACATTGCGGCGTGGCTGAACCGCATCTACCAAGACTGAGTGGAATCTGGATTGGACAGGCGCGCCGAGTCATCCTGATTAACACCTGTCCATCAGTCGGCCGTCAGCGTGTCTGCCACGCATGTTACGTACGGACAGGGCAGTCATTCACAAAACCACGACTGAGCCCCAGTATGCCAGGCCCGCACCCCTACAATCGGGCACATGCTTCTCGGAGTTGCTCATGCAACACGCTCGATACCAGAACCCGGACCTGGCCTGGGATCTTGACCAGTTTGCCCAGCGCTCGCGTGCTACGGAGTTTGTGACCCAATTCCAGACAACGATGTGTGTGTACTCGCCGACCGTCGAATTGTTGTATGCAACCTACGAAATCCTCTTCCCTGAAGAACTGGATGCAAAGCTGGTCATCCTGCCGGATAAAAATGCCTACTACGATACCTTCACGCGAATCATGTCCGATTGGGTAAAGCCAACTGGTCTGTACATCGTTCCCGGTGAACTCATCAACCGCAGTGGCCTGCACCTGGCCAATGTGACTGCACAGCGCACCCTCGGTAATCGACAGATTCAGTTTGTCAGAGGAATCCGCGCGATCATGGAGGCACGCAGTGCCAATGACCCGTTCCTCCCGGTCCTGACCAAGGGTGACCTGCGCGAGTTCGAACAATCCTGGCCGGTCCTGCATCTGCATAGAATCTGTCTCCCCGGACTCACGCATCTGAGTGAACTGGATCGATGCAGCCTGGCAAACGTGATCACGGAAAAGCTGGAATCGCTGATCCTTAATCAGCCGCGCTCCAGAGCCGCTTGAGGCATGGTGGATACCGACATGAACACACGGCGAGCTACCAGAACACCACTATGTCCCTGGGTGACGAGGGCAACCAGCACCGTTGCCCGCATCACACGCGGTGGTTCAATCTGTCCTCATCTGAGATCGGCGTACAACGGCCCTGCCGCTGAGCCAGCACCATGACTGTCATGTTCCTTCCGCCAGATATCGAAAAATACGCGGAAGTTCCGGTCTACCAACTGGAACCGGGGATGTACATCGCCTACCTGGACCGCCCCTGGCTGAATTCGCCCTTCATGGTCCAGGGCTTCTACGTTCAGACCGCAAGTGACATCGCTGAAGTCGCAGAACACTGCAGGCATGTGTTTGTCGATCCACGCCGCCACACCCGCGGCAGTTACATGAAGGCCGCAGTGAACGTTTCACCAGCCTGTCGCCCTGCGTCCGACGTCACCATATCCCTTCGCCGCGACTTCGTCGCGGCAGAGTCTGATTACGATGTCGCAAACCTCGCAGTCAAAAAGGCGTTCTCGCGATTGCGTGAAACGGGGCAGATCGATGTCGCGTCGTTGGCGGGCGCCATCAATCCCCTGATCGAGCACGTCATGCATCGCAAGGAAGCGATGGTGGCTCTGGTCCGGATGAAGAAGAAGGACGATTACCTGTACAACCACTCCGTTTCGGTTGCCGTATTGGGGGCAATGATCGGGCACCAGCTCGGCATGCCCACGGCGGATCTCGAAATGCTGACCCTCGGCTGTGCGCTGATGGATGTTGGCAAGGTCAAACTGCCCGATGAAATGCTCATCAGTTCGGCTCCGCTCTCCAACGAACAGCGCAATGCCATGCGCAAACACGTGCAGTTTGGCATCGCTCTGCTCGAACGGGAGAACCAGGTTGATCCGATGGTGGAAGCCATTCTGCGTGATCATCATGAACGCTGGGACGGATCGGGTTATCCCAATGGCAAACTGGCCAACGAAATTCCTCTGCCTGCGCGCATTGCAGGGCTGGTGGATACCTATGATGCGATGACGACGCCTCGGCCCTATGCACCGACACGCTCGTCCTTTGATACGGTGCAGGAGTTGATCGACCAGAAGGACATCAAGTTTCCGGGCATCCTCATTGAACAGTTCGTGCAGGCGATAGGTCTGTTTCCAACGGGCTCCGTGGTGCTGCTGTCGACGGGCGAAGTCGGTATCGTCGTCGCGCAGAATCCGGCACGTCGCCTGAAACCAAAGGTGGTCATCGTACTGGACGCTGACAAACAGCGCCGCACTGGCATGGTGACGATCGACCTGCACAAATACATACGAGCCGATGGGACCACACAGGTCTGGATCACCCAGGAACTGCCGGCCGGATCCTACGGCATTGATGCGGAAGCCTTGTACCTATGACTGATCTGATGGGCATTGCAGCAAACGACCAACGCGCAGCCGCGCTTGCACTGCTGACACAAACAATCGACGAAACATCGAACAACCCGGAAACTGCGGCCTACATTGCCTGCGCCGTCGTCGAAGTCATGCGTGGCACGGAACTGATCCTGCAGCTCGGTGAAGGATCCTTCGAATTGATGCTCGAGGAATTTCATGGCCGCCTGCAACAGTTCGTGAAGACGAAGGACCTGATTGTCAGTCTGGGCGACAACCGTTTCTGCCTGGTCCTGACGGACCTCACCAGCAGTGACCATCTGGAACTTGCAACGGCAAAACTGAAGCGACTGCTCAGCCCCCCGGTCTGTGTCGTCAACCACTCGGTGCTGGTCCAGACCAACGCCGGTTTTGCGCTGATGCGGGCCAACAATGCACAACCATCGACGTTATTGAAGGCCGCTGAGAGTGCGCTTGGGCGATGCACACCAGCCCAGCAATACGTGGTTTACGATCCAGAGGCCGTCGCCAGGGAAACTGACGGATGGACGCTCAAGATCGAGATTGAAGATGCCTTGAACAAAGGCGAACTGGTGCCGTATTTCGAACCAGTCACCCATACCGCGTCAGGCGCTGTCACGGCGGGCTATTCCACCCTTGCCTGGAATTCGCCCAAACGAGGGCTTCAGCCGTTTGCGAAGATGGTGGCGGCAGCCAACGACTGCGAGATGCTGCGACCGGTCTACTGGATGTACATCAAGGGGGCGATCGGCCAGGCAAGCAAGTGGTCCGGGCTGGTCGGCCTCATCATGCCGCTGCCAGACGAGTTGCTGGTGGACGACGAAGTGATCCAGCGGATCGAAGACGCGCTCGAAATCTACTCCCTGCAGCCAACCCGATTGACGATCGAAGTACATGAAACCGTGCTCCTGACCCCCCTGGGTCGCTCATTGCTGGAAAAGCTTCGGCAGAAGCAGATACTCGTCCGCGTCGCGTCGGTAGGTGACGGCGGATTGCCACTGGCGCATATCGGCATGCTGCCCGCGGACGAGATTGCCTTTTCACGCACCATGCTCAGCAAGAGTGTTCCACCGGCCTTGCGGATACTCGTCTTCGAGATTTTCAAGCGCGCAGGCCTCAAGTTGGTCGCCACCGGCGTGAAAGAACCAAAACTCGTGCAACGGTTCAAGGAGCTGGGATTCCAGACCGTGCAAGGTTCCGGCATTGGCGAAATCCGGTCATCCGACCTGTTTGCCAAGTGGCTGAGGCAAAAAGCCGGCAACTGAGTTTCCCTCAGCCTGCGATCCCTCGCAAAAGTCCCTTTCTCGTCGCACCAGTTGGCGTACCTCTGGCCATACCTCCTGTCGCTCCCACCATAAAAGTGGGAACCGGGGAATGACGCAGACGGCCCGCGAGGGAATACCGCTTCAACCCAGCGTTCTCTATACTTGCGCGCCTTCTACTGCACACACCTCGCGCCATGTTGCACGTTTTCATTGATGGCCAGGCCGGCACGACCGGCATCGAGATCACCGATCGCCTGCGCGATCGGCACGACCTGAGGCTCATCACCCTCTCTGATACCGATCGGAAGAACCCGGACAGGCGCCGCGAAGCCCTGGCCGCTGCCGACGCTGCAATACTCTGCCTGCCTGACGATGCCGCCCGGGAAGCGGTTGCCCTTGCGGCTGCAAACACCGGCAGCAAGACGCGTCTGATAGATGCCAGCACCGCCTATCGCGTGGCGGCCGACTGGGCATACGGACTGCCAGAGCTCGATTCGGCTCAACGCGAACGAATCCGATCCGCTCGCCTGGTGTCCAATCCAGGATGTTACCCGCAAGGGTTCATCCTCATGGTGCGACCGCTGGTTGAAGCCGGAGTACTCTCGGCGCAGCGTGCATTGACCTGTCATGCCCTTTCCGGCTATTCCGGTGGTGGCAAGCAGATGATCGAGCGTTACCGCGCCGCAGCACCCGACCAGTTGGATGGGTTTGGCGCCCGTCCATACGGCCTGTCGTTTGCCCACAAACACGTTCCGGAAATGCAGCAGTACGCAACCACATTGATTCGTCCCCTGTTTGCGCCGATCGTCTGCAACTACTACAAGGGCATGCTGGTACACGTTCCCTTGTTTACCGGCGATCTGCGCTGCACAGCGCAAGAGGCGCGTGACCTCCTGGCAGAGCGTTATCAGGGAGAGCCGTTCGTGAAAGTCCTGCCACTTGGAGCGGTCGATGCGCTGGATGGAGGCTACCTTGACCCAACGACATGCAACGATACCAATCGCATCGAGCTGATGGTGTTCGCCGGTGCTGGTCAGATACTGCTGACTGCCCGCTATGACAATCTCGGCAAGGGCGCTTCCGGTGCGGCTGTACAGAATCTCAACCTCATGCTTGGTGTCGACGAAACCGCGGGGCTTGCACAATGACTGCCTGGGCAACACTGAGTCGGGATCAACGACAGGCCCTGGCCAACGAACTGCGCGCCAGTTTTGCCAGACTGACCTCGAATCGCCTGGCCCTGGACCTGACACGTGGCAAGCCGGGAACATCGCAGCTCGAACTGTCGAACGCGATCGACCACCAGGTGAACGGTGACTACAAGAGTCGTGAAGGGGTGGACGTTCGCAACTATGGCGGATTGCGCGGCCTGATCGAGGCGCGGGAACTGGGTGGCGAGATCATGGATGTACCACCCGCCAACGTGCTGGTTGCCGGCAACTCAAGCCTGGCGTTGATGCACCTGGTCATGTACACCGCCCTGCACCGTGGTCTGTGGCCGGGCATGTCACCGTGGCAAGACACTGGCAAGACACGGGTGCTCACACCGGTTCCTGGCTATGACCGCCACTTTGCATTGACCGCGTCGCTTGGCATCGAGATGCAGAACGTAGCGCTCGGTGACCAAGGTCCGGACATGGATGCGATACGCGAGGCAGTCCGGCGCGATGCGTCGATAAAGGCCATCTGGTGTGTACCCAAGTATTCCAATCCGACAGGTTGCATCTACAGTGATGAGGTTGTGCTGCAGATGGCGGAACTGCCGAAGATCGCTGCCGCCAGGAACTTTGTCGTACTCTGGGACAATGCCTACGCCGTGCATGACCTCGTGTTTCCGGCCCCGCGGCTGGCAAGTCTGTTCGCTGCTGCGGATGTTGCCGGAACCCAGCAGCACATGCTGCAGTTCGGCTCCACGTCAAAGATCACCTTTGCTGGTGCGGGCATCTCGTTTGTTGCCAGCGACGAGCCTGTCCTGAAGCGGATCGAAGAACAGTTGAGCGTCATGACCGTGGGCTACGACAAGCTCAATCAGCTGCGACACGCCCGCTTCCTGAATGGCCGTTTGACCGCTCACATGCAGGCGCACGCGCAGATTCTGCGCCCCAAATTCGACTTGGTGGCAAAAAAGCTGCATGCTGGCCTCAGTGGGCTGGGTATCGCCACCTGGACCAACCCCAAAGGGGGTTACTTCGTATCACTTGACGTGATGCCTGGACTTGCGAAACGTGTGGTCTCCATGGCGAAAGAGGCTGGTCTCGCAATGACTGCTGCAGGTGCCACTTTTCCCTACGGGCTCGACCCCGAAGACCGCAATATCCGTATTGCCCCGACTTTTGCTGAACTGGATGCTCTGGAGGCAGCCATGGACGTTCTTGTTATCTGCGTGAAACTCACAGCCATCGAGAGCATGCAAACCGCATGAGCCAGTGGCAACTCAGTGACTACGCAATTGACCTTGCCGAAGGCAAGGACCGCTTCCACGACTACGCACTGCCGTTGCCATTGCTGCGCGGCATTCATGAATTGGGTTATGAATACTGCACACCCATTCAAAGTGCCGTACTGCCGATGAGCCTGGCAGACTATGACGTGACGGGCCAGGCACAAACCGGTACGGGGAAGACTGCTGCATTCCTGATCACGATCCTTACGCACTGTTTCGAAAATCCGCTGGAGCGTCCTGCCGAGCCGGGTGCTCCACGCGCGCTGGTGCTCGCTCCTACCCGTGAACTGGCTTTGCAGATCGAAGGCGACGCCAAGGCTCTGGGCCGCTACATGGAAGAACGCACAGTAGCCGTGGTGGGCGGCATGGACATGCAACGTCAGCGCGAACGCATGCACTCCAAACCGCTGGACATTCTGGTTGCCACACCAGGCCGTCTGCTTGATTTTGTGACGCGGCGGGACGTGAGCCTGCGGCACGTTGAAATCCTCGTCATCGATGAAGCCGACCGCATGCTTGATATGGGATTTGTGCCGGATGTCCGCAAGATCGTCTACCAGACCCCGCCCAAGCGAAAGCGCCAGACGCTGTTCTTCAGCGCCACGTTCAACGACGACGTCATGCGACTGGCACAGGCATGGACACTTGAACCGGAACATGTGGCGATCATGCCCGAGCAGGTCACCACGGATACAGTTGAGCAGAAGTTCTGGCTGGTGAGCAGCGATCACAAGGCACGCCGGCTGGTTGAGTTCATCAAGCAGACAAAACCGGAACGCATGCTGATATTCGCAAACCGGCGCGACGCCACCCACCTGCTGTATCGATATCTGATCAAGCATGGCATTGAATGTGAACCCCTGGCCGGTGATGTGCCGCAGCGCAAACGACTGTCCACGCTGAACCGCTTCAAGGAAGGTGACCTGAAATATGTCGTCGCCACCGATGTTGCCGGACGAGGGATTCACGTGGAGGGGATCTCCCACGTGGTGAACTACGATCTGCCGGAAGATGCCGAAGACTACGTGCACCGGATCGGTCGCACCGGTCGGGCTGGGGCACAAGGCATCAGCATCAGCTTCGTAAGCGAAGACGATGCGTTCAACCTGCCGGCGCTCGAGACCTATCTCGGCAAGAAAATCCAGTGCATGCAACCGGATTTCTAGCGGGAGGATTGCATGGGGGCTCGGCTGCAGCTCCTGTTCCTGCCTCCGAACCCGTGGTGGCAGCCTCGATCTGGAGAGTCCCACACGTAGTCCGCACCTGCTTCTGAACAACGTCTCTGGCACCAGCCACATCGTGTCTATGCCAGAATACGCGTCAACTTCAGCGGAAACCGCCCACATGTCCAAACCGTCGCTGGTCGCGGCCATCCAGAATTGCGCGGGGCCAGACGTCAACAAAAACCTCGACACGATCTGCGCTCTGGGTATGGGCGCCGCCGGCGCCGGTGCTGAAGCGATCATGGTTCCCGAGGCATTTGCATTTCTCGGGCCTGATGAAGCCAAGCAGAAGATCGTTGAACCGTTGCCACAAGGCGGTCAGATACTCGAAAGATGCCAACGTCTGGCAACAGACACCGGCTGTGATCTCATTCTCGGTGGCTTTCACGAGCAGTCCGCCATCCCGGGCAAGGCCTACAACACCTGTGTGCACCTGTCGAAGACAGGCGACATCGTTGCGATGTACCGCAAGATTCACATGTTCGACATTGCACTGGCCGATGGGACGGTTCTGAACGAATCGGCGCGTACCATTCCCGGGACCACGATCATCACCACTCAGCTGGGCTTCGGTACCCTCGGACTGAGCATCTGCTACGACGTACGCTTTCCCTATCTCTATCAGAGCCTGGTCGACCAGGGTGCCATCGCACTGACCGTTCCCTCGGCTTTCACGGCCACCACAGGCAAGGCACACTGGCATGTCCTGCTGCGCGCCCGTGCCATCGAAGCGCAGAGTTATGTGATCGCGCCAGCCCAGCATGGCAACAACTGGGGCAAGCGGCATTCCTACGGCCACAGTCTGATCATCGATCCCTGGGGGGAGATCATCGCAGAACTGCCAGAAGGCGACGGTTTCATTCTCGGCCTGATTGATCCGGCCACGGTTGCGCGGGTCCGTCAGCAGTTGCCGAGCCTGCAGCACAGGAAGAGTGTCAGCCAACCCGAAAAATCCGGGAATCTTCCGGGCTAGAATGAGTCCCCTCATCCACTCGCTTTGAGCTGCCATGGCTGAACCTTCCGGACGCGGCATCCTGATCGCGGCTGCACTCGTCATCATTGCCGCCGGCATCAAGGCCGCCGAAGCCATCATGGTGCCCTTCCTGCTGGCGGCTTTTCTGGCCATCATCGCCGCACCACCAATGTTCTGGCTGGAAAAGCGCCGTATCCCGCAATGGCTGGCGATTGTCCTGGTCATGCTGGGAATCGTCCTCCTGCTGGTCAGTGTGGGCGCGCTTGTTGCACAATCCGCGAATGCCTTTTCCAGCAAGTTGCCGTTTTACCAGGAGCGCCTCAATACACTGTCGAACAGTACCCTGGTCCTGGGTGCATCCTATGGTCTCGAAATGCCCAAGGACTTCCTGCGCGAGTATCTCAACGTCGGCATGGCTCTTGATGTTGCCGGCAATACGCTGAAGGGGCTGAGCAACGCTCTCAGCAACGGAATGCTGATCCTCTTCACCGTGATTTTCATTCTCGCCGAAGCCTCGAGCTTTCCGAGAAAACTGCGGGAAGTGCTCAAGAGTCCCGAACAAAGCATGCCGTACTTCGCGCGGTTTGCCGACAACGTCAATCGGTACATCGCCATCAAGACCACCGTCAGCGCGGCAACCGGAATTATTGTGTACTTCCTGCTGCTGTTCACTGGCGTCGATTTTCCGTTGCTCTGGGGACTGCTGGCCTTCCTGTTGAACTACGTACCGAACATCGGCTCGATCATCGCCGCAGTTCCGGCCGTGCTGCTTGCCCTCGTACAACTGGGTGCCGGCCCTGCCCTGCTGGTTACGGCGGGTTACGTTGTCATCAACCTGGTCATGGGCAACGTCATCGAACCACGCTACATGGGTAAAGGCCTCGGACTGTCGACACTGATCGTTTTCCTGTCCCTGGTCTTCTGGGGCTGGATGCTCGGCCCGGTAGGCATGCTGCTGTCGGTACCACTGACCATCACTGCGAAGATTGCACTGGAAGCCAATCCCGATACCGAATGGCTGGCCCATCTGCTCGGTCCGTCGGATGAACCGACTCCTGACAAGGCAACAACTTCATGACATTCGTGCGCAACAACATTGCTGCAATGACAGGTTACACCTGGGGCGAGCAACCACAGGACGCTCGTACCATCAAACTCAATACCAATGAAAACCCTTATCCATCGAGCCCTCGTGTGCAGGAAGCGCTGCGCGATTTCAGCATCCTGTCGCTGCGACGATATCCCGAGCCGACGGCGCGCGCGCTCCGGGAGTCGCTGGCGCGTCTCCACAATCTCTCACCTGAACACTTCCTGCTCACGAACGGTGGGGACGAAGCACTGCGCCTGGCGCTGACGACGTTTGTCGATCCGGGAGCCACGTTTTCGATGGCGACACCAAGCTACTCGCTGTACAGCGTGCTGGCACAGATCCAGGACGCCCGGTTGCACACCATCGCGCTCAATGCCGACTGGTCCATGCCCGAAGACATGGGCTTGCAACTCAAGGTCGCAGCGTCAAGATTGACCTGCCTCGTCAACCCTCATGCACCCTCGGGGACACTGACCAACCTGGCCACGTACGGGCAGATTGCTGGTCAGCAGGACGGAGTTCTGCTGGTCGATGAAGCGTATGTGGACTTTGTCGATCCATCCCGAAAGCATGACGCGACGCAGCTCGTTAGGCAGCACAACAACATTCTCCTGTTGCGCTCGTTCAGCAAGGGTTACGGGCTTGCCGGTCTGCGACTGGGTTACCTGATCGGGGACCCGGGCCTGATCGAACCGATCATGTCGAAGACCCGCGACAGCTACAACGTCAATCATCTGAGCCAGACCCTCGGTCTCGCCGCCATCGAAGACCAGGAATACGCACGATCAACCTGGAACAGTGTTCGCGAAGAGCGTGTTCGGGTGGCGGCAGTGCTGGAAAATCTGGGGCTGCCCAGCCCGCCGAGTGAATCGAACTTCATCCTCGTGCAGTCCAGCCAATCCCGTCGTCCAGCACGCGAACTCTACGAAGGTCTCAAGGCACGCCACATCCTCGTACGCTATTTCGACACACCTGAACTTGCTGACAAGCTGCGCATCACGATTGGCACGCCGGATGAGAACGACGCGCTGATCGCCGCTCTCAAGCAACTGATCTGAGAGGCTCTCGATGTTCCCGATTCGCGACGAGAACCCCACCCAGAACACACCCGTTGCGACCCTGATACTGATCACCCTGAACATCCTCGCCTGGATCTTCCTGCAGGGACTGGGTAACGATCCGAAGCTCTTCGAGTCCATCTGTTATTACGGACTGATCCCGGCCGACCTGTTGGGCGCCGGCATGGACGGCTCTGGAGGGCAGCTGTGTCCAGGACCAGGTGACGGGAGCTGGATGAACATCTTTACCAGCATGTTCATGCATGGCGGATGGATGCACATCATCGGCAACCTGTGGTTCCTGTGGGTGTTTGGTGACAACGTCGAAGATGCCATGGGCAGCGTCCGGTTTTTCATTTTCTATGCCCTGTCCGGGCTGGGAGCGGCGCTTGCCCAGATGTTCTCCGACCCCACCAGCGGCATTCCGATGGTCGGCGCGAGCGGTGCCATCGGCGGCGTGATGGGTGCCTATGCCCTGCTCTATCCCCGGGCGCACGTGCACATGCTGATATTCCTGGGTTTTTACATCACCACCGTGGCGGTTCCGGCGATTTTCATGCTCGGCTACTGGCTGCTCATTCAGCTGGTCAGCGGTGTCATGGCTGCCGATGGGCAAGGTGGTGTGGCGTTCTGGGCGCACGTGGGTGGATTTGTTGCGGGTCTGGCGCTCGCCTTCGTGTTTCGTCAACCCGAGCGCCTGCAACGCCATCTGTTGGCGGCACCTCGGCAGACCGCCAGACACCGTCTGTTCTGAAGTTTCCGGCCTTTCTGATTCAGCCATCCGGCTGATAAGCTGGGACCTCTGAAACGAAAGAGAGCACCATGACCCAACTGCCTGCAGTCAGCCTGGCGGCCGTGCCCGGCCGCCGCAAAGCCATGATCGAAATGGCCAAGGAAATCGAACGCCGGGGTTTCCCGGGCATCTATGCGCCAAGCCTCGGTGACAGCCTGTCGTTGTGCACGGCCATCGCGCTGGAGACCCGCGAGATCGTGTTTGGTACCAGTATCATGCCGATCTATTTCCGACAGCCCTCGGACTTTGCATCAACGGCATCCTTCATCCACGAAGTATCCGGTGGCCGATTCCGCTTTGGTATCGGGGTCAGCCACGCCCCTGCCCTGAATCGGCTGGGCATCACCGCAGGCAAGCCGCTCGCGGACATGCGCAAGTTTGTCGAGGACATGAAAAAGGCACCTCGGGTCGGTGAACTGCCACCTATCGTACTGGCCACTCTGCGGGACAAGATGATCAGTCTGTCGGAAGAAATCGGCGGTGGCATGGTCTTCGCCAATGGCGCCCGCTCGCACATGGCGCACTCGTTGGGCGTACTCGCACCTGCCACACGCTCCAACCCGGACTTTTTCATCGGCAACATGATTCCAACCTGCATCAGCGATGACCGTGCTGCGGCTGCCGCTGTCAATCGGCGTACGCTGACCAGCTACGCGCTGCTGCCAAACTATCGAAACTACTGGAAAGAAGCCGGTTACGTCGACGAGATGACGGCGGTAGAAAAGGCCATCGCCGACAAGGACTTCGACCGCATTCCCGAGTGCCTCTCCGATCGCTGGCTAGCCGACACCACCCTGTTCGGCACAGCCAGTGAAGTACGCGAAGGCATCGAGAAGTGGTTCGACGCCGGCGTGCGTACACCGATCATCGTGCCCTCCTCTGCCGCCGGCAACCAGCTCAAGGCGTTCGAGGAATTTTTCGCACTCTGGAAGTAGTCCGTTGCCCGCCAGACAACTCTGGCTGATCCGGCATGCCAAGTCCGATTGGGTACATGGTGTGCCGGACTTTCAGCGCGACCTGAATGAACGGGGTCGTCGTGATGGCCCGTTCATGGCCGAATGGCTGCGATCACAACCAGACCCTGCACAGTGGGTCTGGTCCAGCACTGCCAGACGTGCACTCGTTACTGCACAATTTGTCGCCGCCGGTTTTTCACTTGAGGATGAACACATCATCGGTGTCGATGCGCTGTACCACGCGTCACCGGAGTCGGCGCTTGATGTGCTGCGAGAAACACCTCCGGATATCGGAAGCGTCGCGATCGTCTTCCACAACCCTGGCATCACGGATCTTGTCAATCTGCTCGCCGGGCAACAGGTGCTCGACAACCTGCCCACGTTTGGCATTGCACAGTTCAGTACTGGTGAAGTCTGGTCATCTGCACACCCGAACGCCTTCACACTGAGTCGCATCGTCACACCGAAAGGTCTGCGATCGTTATGAAGGGGCGGCTACGCCGCAGATTGGCTGTGGCACCTGGTCAGACGACTGGTGTTTGTGGCGGGACGGCCAACCGGCAACATCGTTTTACCGATATCCAGAACACTCCACTCTCCCGAACAATCTGAAAGGAGTCATCCCAGATGCGAAAAATGGATGTGTCTGCATTCGAAATTGCACAGCGATTTGTCGGCATCAAGGAGGTACCTGGCTCGGTTTCGAACCCGCATATCCTGGCGATGCTCAGGCTGGATGACCAATGGCCTGCAGACGATTCGGTGCCCTGGTGTTCTGCCTTCACAAATTACATCGCCTGGCTTCTGCGACTGCCACGCTCCAAGAGCCTGCGGGCCAGATCCTGGCTCGAAGTTGGCGAGGTAATGCCGCTCGACCATGCGGAGCCTGGCTTCGACGTGGTCATTCTGAAACGCGGAAAAGGCAGTCAGCCGGGGGCTGACGTCATCAATGCACCGGGTCATGTGGGGTTTTTTGCAGGGATCGAAGGTCACAAAGTGCTGGTCCTGGGGGGCAATCAAGCCAACAGCGTATCGATCGCACCTTTCCCCGGCAGTCAGATCCTCGGTGTTCGGCGTCTGGCATGACGACGCGCGACGGGATGACCAACGATCAGATCTACCGGTCAGGCAACAGCACATGAACGAGGACCAGCCCATCAAAGTGCCCATACACGAGTCGGTCATTCCCTTCGTTGCCTGGTACGAAGGCACCGACCGGCACATTCGTGGCCAGGCGCTGTGTGACGTTGGGGGCCGGTCAAAGATCGGCGTCGGTATTCTTGAACTGTTTCCTGGCTCGACAACCCGGCCAGCGCACTGGCACTCCCTGGAAGAGGAGCATCTCTATGTCCTGTCTGGCGTGGCGACCTTGCACCTGGGAGACGCACAGTTCCAGCTTGAGGCCGGCAGCTACATCTGCTTTCCAGCGAACCAGGCCGAGGCCCACTACCTGCACAACACGTCACAGGCGATGTTCCGGTACATCATGATCGGTGAGCGGATCGAGGCGGATGAAGTTGTGTATCCGCCGGCAGGTTGAATCAGAACTGCACGGACGACCCAGGTTGGTCCGGCCAGAAAAGCCCCTGCTGGTCATTGTCAGTGGTGCACCAGGCTCTGGCAAATCGACGCTTGCGCGAGCACTTGCAGAAGCTGTCGGGTTTCCCGTTGTTTCCCGCGATGAGATTTACGAGGAGTTCGTCCAGAACAATCCGAGGGACTCCAGCCGACCCATCGATACAGCTCAGCTGGCCAACACCGCATTCAACACACGCGCCCATGCGTTGTTGATCGGCAGAACATCGGTGATCGTGGAAGCCGCTTTTCAGCACCGGCTCTGGGTACAGACGCTCGAATCACTCCTGCCACTCGCCAAACCCTGCATTGTCCGCTGCAACATCGAGCCCGAACGGGCATTGCAGCGCATGCTGCGGCGCCTGGAGCAGTTTCCGGAACGGCGCGCCGTTCACCAGGACAGACAATACCTGAGCGAGCGGGTCGGGCGAACGCAGCACTTGCCGCCTTTTGAACACCTGTCCATGAACGTACCGATCATCGACGTTGATACCACCGACGGTCATGCACCAGCACTGGATGTCATCGCAGCTTTCATTTCCAGCCGCAGCTGAGCTCTGTCCGAATCTGGCCTGGGGTGGGTAGTGCATCCTCCACGCAGTCGATGGCATCATCCGTCGCGCGATGAGTTGCACACGTCGGCTCATCCACAGGGCACACACTCTCTCATCGGCAAGCACGGTACCTGCGTAGCCACTGTGACCGATCACAAGGAGGTGAAGCATGACACCAAATCCCGAACTCACCAGGCCCAACTCCAACAGGCGCAGCGCCCGTCGATCAAAACAGAAAGGCCCCACGGGATTCACCAACGTTACATTCGACGCCAGACCAGATCGCCTCGACTTCCGCGACAAAGTCTATCTCCCACCGCTTCGTTCTCTCGACCCGACCTTTCCGGTCGAGGCGGATATCAGCAGGTTCATGTCGGCTTATTCAAAACAGGGTCTGATTCTCGACCAGGGCAGTGAAGGTGCCTGTACCGGATTTGGTCTCGCGAGTGTCGTCAACTTCCTCTTGTTCAGACGCACCCCGGACAACACGTTTCAACAAGTCAGTCCACGCATGCTCTATGAACTCGCCCGCCGCTATGACGAGTGGCAGGGCGAAGACTACGACGGTTCAAGCTGTCGAGGCGCGCTGAAGGGCTGGCACAAACATGGAGTCTGCAGCGACGAACACTGGCGCTATCGCACGAGGGACGGCCGGGTTCAGCTCCTCAAACCGGCCAAGGGCTGGGAGAAGGACGCTGTCACCAGACCACTCGGTGTGTATTACCGCATCGACCGGCGGTGCGTTGTCGACATGCAGGCGGCAATCCAGCAGATCGGCGCCATATTTGTCTCCGCCAGTGTCCACGATGGCTGGGATCGTGTGCCACTGCGCAAGCCACCAAAAACCCATGCCGGGATCCCGACGATTCCACCAGCTGACGACATTGCCGAGACCGGCGGACACGCTTTTGCGATGGTCGGTTACAACGAGCGGGGGTTCATCGTGCAAAACTCCTGGGGAAGTGAATGGGGTGCGGGTGGGTTTGCGGTCATGCCCTACAACGACTGGGTGTCTCTTGGTACCGATGCATGGGCAGCGGCACTGGGTGTACCGCAGGTCATGACCGAGGAACGCATCGAATCCATACGTTGGCCGGCCCGCCATGGACGATCGTTGGGGTTTTTTGATCGACGGCCACGCAGCCCTCGCAACCCGCCTGACGATCCATGGCCGATCGACCGTGAATTCGATCATCCGGAACATGAGCCCTGGAGTACTGCCAGTGCATTCGCCCATACACTGATTACAGGCAATGACGGCAGGATCATCGTCAGTGATATCACTGGTGGCAGTTCCGGGGCCAACCTCGATCAGTTTCTGGATCGGCTCCTGGTCGAAGACCCTGCCCGTTGGCTGAAGGGCCGGCCTGTACCCAGGATCGTGATCTACGCCCATGGAGGTTTGAACAGCGAAGGTGAGTCCATCGATCGCATCCGGGTGCTTGCCCCCTATCTGGCTGCAAACGGTGTGTATCCCCTGTTCCTCACCTGGCAAACAGGACCGGCTGAAACCATCGGTTCCATGCTGGAAGATGTATTCCGCAATGTGTTTGGTGTCACCAGCATTGAAGACATGCGTGCAGCCGGGTTCCTCGATTTTCTTGCCGAACGTCGTGATCGCAGCATGGAGCAGGTCGCTCACCAGACGATCAGGGGCTTGTGGTCCGAAATGCGCGAAAACGCCGCGCGCAGTGCAACCAGCAACGGTGGACTGGTCAGCATTGCCCGCCATCTGGCGCGGCTTCGCGACAAGCTGGCGGACTCTGCCGGTCTGGAGGGCCTGGAGGTGCATCTGATCGGCCACTCGGCAGGATCAATTCTGCTGGGGCATCTGCTGCCTCTGCTGGCATCCCCGGACCCAGGCGTGAAAGCAGTGAAAGTCGCCAGCTGTACGTTGTACGCAGCGGCCTGTTCGGTGCAGTTTGCAGTCGAAATGTTCCTTCAGCGAGGTAAGGCAGTTCTGAAATCCGAGGACATTCATCTCCACTATCTGTCCGAAAGAAACGAAAAAGAGGACTTTTTGCTGGGAACAACGGTCAAAGGTCTGCATCTGTACGGGAAATCATTGCTCTATCTCATCAGCCGGGCGCTCGAGGAAGTTCGCAAGATTCCGATCCTTGGCCTGGAAAGGGCTATCGAGACTGCCTGGCACGGTGATGACAGCAGTCGTCTGCGTGACCAGTGGGACCCGGATCATCTGCAGTACATCGAACAGTGGCTGCAGGGTTTTCGCGGTCATCTCCATCGAGTGGACAAACCGAGCATCGTGGTCAATAAAAAAGGCAAGACGGTTCAGGCGCAACATGGGACGTTTGACAATGACATCGACACGGTCGCCATGACCATCTTGCGAATTACCGGGATGAGGCCATCAAAACCAATCGAGTGGCTCGACTACTGACGTACATTGATGCGCACAACACCGAGCCCCAGGGAATCCTCGACCTCGTCCAGTGCCAACCTTTCCCGGGATGGAGGTCAGCAGAAGCGGTACCCCACTCCCGGCTCGGTTGCGAGGTAACGTGGTCGCGCGGGATCCTCGCCCAGCTTGTGCCTTAGTGCGGCAACCAGGACACGCAGATTCTGCGTTTCGACACCTCGTTCTTCGCCCCAGACCGCATCGAGAATCTGTCGATGTGTGAGCACATGGCCACGCTTGCGGACCAGCAGGCCAAGCAGATCGAACTCCTTGTTGGTCAGACGGACTTCGTCTCCAGCCACCCACAGACGATGTTCATGCAGGTCGATGCGCAGATCCCCCACCTCGTGGATCACCGACTCGACCGTGTCCCGGCCCTTGTTCCGCAGCAAGACACGAATGCGGGCAAGGAATTCGGAAATTCCAAAGGGTTTGGTGACATAGTCGTTGGCGCCGGCGTCGAGCGCTGCCACCTTTTGCCGCTCGTCAGAGCGCACCGACAGAATGACGATCGGTACGGCGGACCAGGCACGCAGACGGCGAATGACCGCGTGACCGTCCATGTCTGGTAAACCGAGGTCGAGAATCACCAGGTCCGGCGTGGTTTCGACACACACAGCGAGCCCCGCTTCGCCGGTGCGTGCCTCATGAACATGATAACCATTGGCTTCCAGACTGAGACGCAGGAACTTTCGTATGGCGGCTTCGTCCTCGATCAGGACGATGTGCGTCGTGGTTGTGGCCGTAACCAAGGGTACGTTACTCAAGATGACGGCCGTTGCAGTGGCAGGTGAATGGACATCCGGGTACCCACGCCACCAGGCCCGTCCAGCACCCGGATGGTTCCGCCATGTGCATTGACCAGGCCACGACAGATCGCCAGACCCAGACCGGTACCGTGGCTACCCCCTCGATCGCCTTGTGCTGCGGTATAGAACATGTCGAAAACACGCTCACGCAAAACCACTGGAATACCCGGTCCGGCGTCACAGATGTCAATCGTCACCTCATCAGGCGCGCTGTTGACCGCTACACTCACGCGGCCCCCCGGTGGCGAGAAGCGGATGGCATTGTCGAGCAGATTCACCAGTGCCTGTTCAAGCAAGGTGCCATGCACCCAGATCATCGGTACGTCGTCCGCCACGTGAATGTCGATTCCACCAAAACCTTCGTCCGCCTCTTGAACGCGTGCGATGGCGCCGGCAATGAGATCGCGGACATCTACCCAGTCACGTCGCAATGAAATCCTGCCCTGTCCGAGTCTGGTCATGTCGAGCAGGTTCTGAATGTGTCGGTCCAGCCGTCTGGCTTCAGACAGAATGGTGGCGAGCAGATCGAGTCGGTCCCGCGCGGAAAAAGCCGAACCATATTCGAGCAGACTGGCGGTCGAACCGATGATGGATGCCAGAGGTGTGCGCAGATCATGGGATACCGAAGACAACAACGCCGAACGCAGTTGTTCGGTTTCGGAGTTGAGCCGCGCTTCGGCCAGTTCGTCGACCAATGCCGCGCGCTCCAGAGCCAGAGAAGCCTGGTGGCAATAACTCCTGGTCAGTGTATCTGCATGGTCAGCATTTCCCGCATCCGGCACGGCAACCAGTCCGAGAGGACCTCTGGATGACGCAAGGGGATGAATGGTCCACCCGGGAAGGTCCGAATGCGGTCCACCGACCGCCAGACGGCGTTCAGTATCCGTCGCGACGTCCGGTGGCACATAGTTGCCTTCGCTGGCGGCGAGCACGATGGCGACCATGCCACCGTAACGCTGCTGCAGCTGCTGGCGCAATGTCAGGACTATCTGGTCGCGATCCAGGGCGGACAGCATCTGCTGGCCAAACGCATGCAGCCTGGTCAGATCCCGCGCTACATTGGCGCGTTTGTCCATCTCCGCTCGCATGCGCGCAGCCAGATTTCCCGTGACACCCGCCACCAACAGGAAAAACAGCAGGGTTGCGATATCGGCACCTGAATCCACGACAAGGGTGTATCTGGGATCGGTGAAAAAGAAGTCATAAGTCAGGAAGCACAGCCCCGCAGTGACCAGTCCGGGTCCAAGTCCGCTGTATGACGACACGACGAGTACGCCGCTGAGAAACACGATGGACAGACTGGCGTGGGGCAGCAGATCCGACGTGACAGCCGCGAGCATGGTGGTCGCAACCGCTGCCAGCAGCGGAAGCGTCAATCGGTAGAAACCAGGGCCGCGTACGATCCTGATGGGTGTCGATACAGGTTTCAGCACGCGGAATCAGCCCACGGCGCAGGCTTGCGCGAAGGTGCATCAAACACCCATAAGTTCCTTATGCCTTTTTTATGCGGCCTGGTGGTCAGGAAGCGGAAAATGCACGTCATTGAATTCCTGGAGTGTATTGGCGCGAGAGTGGCGAACGGTCCGAACGGGCAGGACGGGTATCCTTATCCTCTCGGTATCGCATTCGGCTGTTCGTTGCTGGCTGTACCGTCCCGAAGACATGTTGCACTGGCGCACCATTGGCCGTCTGTTTGGCATTCTACTGCTTCTCTACAGTCTGAGCTTTTTCCCCTCCCTGTTCGTTTCGCTGCTTTATGAGGATGGTGAAGCGGAGGCATTTGTCATCTCGCTACTGCTGACCTCGATGGCGGGCCTGGTGCTCTGGTTGCCCAATCGAAGCCACACTTCCGAGCTTTCGGTCCGGGACGGTTTCCTGTTCGTGTCAGTGTTCTGGATGTTGCTGAGCGTGGTGGGTGCGCTGCCGTTTCTGCTCAGCGTACACCTTGATTTTACGGACGCCATTTTTGAGTCGGTCTCGGGTTTTACCACCACCGGCGCGACCGTGATCATCGGTCTTGACCAGTTACCGGCGTCGATCCTGTACCACCGGCAGCAGATTTCGTTTCTTGGTGGCATGGGCATCGTGGTTCTGGCGATGGCCCTGTTGCCGCTGCTCAGGGTCGGAGGGTCACAGTTATACCGGGCGGAGACGTCCGGTATCAGCAAGAACGAAAAGCTGACACCCCGCATCAGCGAGACGGCGCGCGCACTGTGGCTCATCTACTCGACACTGACGCTGCTCTGCGCACTGGCCTACTGGGCGGCGGGCATGACATTTTTTGACGCGCTTACGCACGCCTATGCAACCGTGGCGACCGGTGGCTTTTCCACGCACGACGCCAGTTTCGGGTTTTTCGACAGTGTTCTGATCGAAGCGATCGCCATCGTCTTCATGCTGGCAGGCGCAGTCAATTTTTCAGTGCATTTCTTCGCCTGGCGGCGGCGCTCATTGGTGGGTTATCTGCGCGACGAGGAGGTGCGGGTCTTTCTGCTGATTTTTCTGACGGCCACCTTGCTGATCACCGTCAGCCTGCACCTGACCTCGACCTATGACAGCTTCTGGACTTCTCTGCGATACAGCGTGTTCCAGACCGCATCCGTCATGACCAGTACCGGCTTTGGTACGCAGGTATTTGCCGACTGGCCCCTGCACGTGCCCATGCTGCTGGTGGTGGTGTCGTTCATCGGTGGGTGCGCCGGGTCCACCTCAGGTGGTGTAAAGGTCGTGCGTGTCCTTCTGTTGATGAAGACCGGCATGCGTCAGTTGTTCCAGATGGCTCATCCCCGAGCCGTGCGGATGGTTACGCTCGGTAGTCAGCCCGTAGCAGAGGACGTCCTGGTCTCCATCCTGGGCTTCACGATCCTCTATATCGCGACCACGGTGCTGCTGACCATCGGCATGATGGCCGCAGGTCTCGACCTGGAGAGCGCCTTTGGTGCCGTGCTGGCCACGATCAATCTGCTGGGTCCGGGCCTCGGGTCGGTCGCCTCGACATTTGCGGAAATGAACGCCGTCGTCAAATGGCTCGGCATATTCGGCATGCTGGTCGGGCGCCTCGAAGTGTTTACCCTGCTGATCCTGTTCATGCCGGCGTTCTGGAGAGGATGATCCCGGCCGTCAAGTAAGCAACAGCGGGGTTCATTCTGGCAGCGCACACGCAGCGGCTGGCTATAGCTGCACGTCGGTCAAGCCGGCAGTTCGTCGAGTACGGCGGGCAGGGCTGCCACGTATTTTTCGACGTCCTGCATCAACCCCATGCTGACCCGCGACCACTGCGTGTAGTCTCGATAGATACCTCTGATCAGGACACTCCGACCGGCCATCTTTTCGCGAAAGGCTTCGGCATTGCGGTTGGCCAGATCGATGAAGACAAAATTGGCCTGCGAAGGAAGTGGCCGCAATCCACTGGCCCTGGCCGTGGCCACGATCATCTCGCGTGCCTCGACAATTCTTGATTTCGAGTACGCCAGAAACGTTTCATCGTTGTAGCTGGCGATGGCTGCAGCCACACCGACCTGATTCATCGCATAGTCGCCAAGCCCGAATCGGTTGACCATCTCCAGGCGCTCGGGAGACGCGATCATGTAGCCGACACGCATGCCAGCCAGCCCGTAGATCTTCGAAAAGGTTCGCGCAACCACCACGTCGTGCCCTTGTTTGATGAGCGGAACCATGGAGTTGTAATCCGGTTTTTCCGTCAACTCGTTGTAGGCTTCATCGATCAGCACCGTCGCCTTCTTCGACGCCTTGATGCAGAACGCAGTCAGTGCCTTGCCATCCAGTACCAGCCCGGTCGGATTGTTGGGGTTGGTGATGTGGACGAGCGAAATGCCGTCGTCGATCGCTGCATACATGGCATCCAGATCGATGCCGAGATCCGCAGTTCTGGGAAGCCGCTGAATTTCACCGCCCTGGCGTACGGCAGCTTGCGCCGTGGTATCCCAGAACAGGTCGGGACCGAGAATCTTCCCGGTTCTTGCAGCGGCCACCGCAAGATACGTCAGCACACCACTTGAACCGGCACTCAGGCCGATATGGTCGGGGGTCAGGCCATGTCGTTCAGCGATCATGGCCTTGAGCCGGCGCACAGATTCTCCCACGTAGTAGGCGCTCTTGGCAGCAGCTTCACTCATCGCCTTGAGCGCACCGGGACTTGGACCATAAGGGTTTTCGTTGGCATCCAGTTTGGCAACACCGGGTGTTGGGCCATACACAAGGCCTGGCAGGCTCGGTGGCAGCGTGGACGAGCCGATCACTCGGGCCGAACCGATGCTTGCCGCGGCCCCTGCGAGTGCGGTGGCGCCGGCAAGAAAGAACCTGCGATTCAGCGTGTTAGCCATCTTGTTCATCCTCTGGAATTTTGTGTTTGTTGCACCCGGGTCAGGCCTGCGCAGCCTTGTAGAACATCGCCGTCGACACGATGACGAGATAAATGCCAAACAGACGTTTCAGATTTCTGTCATCGAGACTGTGTGCCCAGCGCGCGCCAACCGGCGCCGTAAACAGCGACACCGAACATATCGCTGCCAGTGCCGGGAAATTCACATAACCGATGGAGCCAATCGGCAGGTCAGGTTCATGCATCCCGAGGATCATGAAGCCAATGGCACCTGGCAGACCGATGATGAATCCCACCCCTGCAGCCGTGGCGACGGCCTGATGGATGGGCCGATTGCACAAGGTCATGGTCATGACCGTGATCGTACCGCCGCCGATTCCCAGCAGCGCTGAAAAGCCTCCAAGAAAAGAAGCCAGGCCCGCTCGCGCAACACCGGTTGGCATCGTGAAGTGACGGGTGAGGTTGGTGAACAGATTCGGGAACAGGAAGTAGACGGAATAAACCAGCACGCCCGCTGCAAACAAGGACACCAACTGTTTGCCTTCAGTATTCGCGGCCACAGCCAGCCCGATGCCCACCCCCAGTATCAGCCACATCGACCAGGTTCGCAGAACATCAAAATCAACCGCACCACTGGCTCTGTGAGCCTGCACGGCTCTTGCCGACGAAACGACGATCGTTGCCAGTGACGTACCGATTGCGACATAGATCAGGTTGCTGTGGGTTTCACCAAACAGGGGAAACACGGACAGCAGAACCGGTACGACAACAAAACCGCCACCATTGCCAAAGAGACCAGCGGTGAGCCCGGCAAACGCGCCGGCCAGGCACAGCGTCGCCAGCAGGGCAACCACATCTGCGCTCACTGGCTATGTCCTGCCCGGGCGAAATTCATTTTGATGTTCCATCGCCTGCCCATTGACCGGGACGTGTGCCGGAATGTTCTGCATTGCCTGCAAGGGGATTCACGTAAAGAGCCATTGCTGATGGAAACCATCGGGCTGGATCACGTCGACACAGCTTGATGGTCCAGTTCTCCAAGCAGCGTTTCGATGGTCCTGCTGATACGCGTACACACACGGATCATTTCTACCTTGGGCCAAGTAGACCGCTCACCATCTTCAACAAGGGCGAGTGTTTCTGCTGGAGTCAACGTGCTGACCAGCTTTGCGTAGTTCACATTTCGGGACGTTGGGAGAATGTTGATATCCGCCGTGTATTCCTGCGTCAGCACGCTGAACCACATCTGGGTGAGGTTCGCAATCTGTGAACAGGTATGCGTCGCAGTCTCCATGGCATACGGGTAGATGGCACGCAGCCATTCCCGGGTGGATGCCTGGTAGATGCGACCAAGGCGCGTGAACAGATCGTTCTGGCTGCCGGGGTCCTGCAAGGACCACAACACCACCGGATTGGTCTGACTGGTGATGAAGTGATTGATGCCATACAGACGCGCGAGGCGCTGTGCAGGAAGATCACCGGAGATCGAGCCATCAACCCATCTGCGTGAAGGAACATACGGCTGGCGCCGGCCATTGGCATCCCTGCCCATCAGCATCACCGGCGGGAAGACACCGGGAATGGCGCACGAGGCGATGACGGCTTCCCGTACCAGTGCGTTGGGTGCAGTGATTGCATTGAGCAATCGTGATCGTTGCTGCGACTTTGACGGCGCGACCGAGACATTGAGATGCAGACCGGATATTTTTTCGGCCTCGATGAACGTGAGATCCGGAATCAGTTGTCCGACCAGGCTGACGAGACTGCCTTCCGTGATCTGTCGACCGCTCGGCAAGTCTGATCGAAACATCGACATGTGGCCGTCAAGGTCGTTGAGCAGCGTCAGGCTGTCCTGCCGTGAACGCGTGGTTATCACGGCAGCCATGACCGATCCGGCACTCGCACCGGAAATCACGGAGGGCAGCAGATCCTCGACCAGCAGTGTCTTGAGAACACCAAGGTGAAATGGGCCCAGCGATCCAGCCCCACTCAGCATCAGTGCCGAACGACCAAAACAGGCCTGCGCACGGGTCAGATAAGCGCGCTTTTCAGTGCGTGAAAGTTCATCGTCGGACGCTGCAACCAGCTGATGCAGAGCCAGTTCCACCTCACGAACATAATCCGTTATCAGGTTTTTGGTGCCGGACTTCGCTCGGGAATAGAGCTGTGGTGCACCCATGCCGCCCATGTTGCCGTGCAGACCTTCGTTCAGGTAATACAGCAACCGAGTCAGGTCACCTGAATTGCGAACAGCCACCAGTTCATCGAGACGATAGCGGATGATCTTGTAGTCATAGTCGGTACTTTCTTCCTTCGCCTTCCATGCCTCCGCACCACTTCTGGCATCTTCAAGCAGCGCCTTTGCCCTCCATTCGCCATATGTTGCGGCCAATCGATGTACCCCCGAATAGTCAGATCCCGGCTGACCGGGATCGTGTTTTCTACTCTGGGGAGAGTGCAGACATCGTGCCAGCCAGCAGACGAAGGCGGCGACCGATTTGACCGTGGAATACCCATGGTTTTCATTTGATCAGGCGCAAAAACGGTTCGTTCAGGGCGCGCGCGCACTGTTTTTGTGCACAACAGGGCATCCCGAACTCAAACCGGCCATGGAATTCTGCTGTGAATGCGGCAAGCTCTTCACCCTGCCAAACCGGATCGACCCCATGGACCTTGCCAAACCCGCAATCGACATCGGCCTTTTCACCAATCAACTGGAACCCATGCTGTCGTTCTGGCAAACCACGGTCGGGATTGCCTTCAGCGAGTTGCTGCCCGTTGGCAACGGTGTCCGCCAGCACCGACACGACATCGGCAGGAGTGTGTTCAAGCTCAATCACGTGCGTGACACATTGACACCATCGGCTGCTTCGGGGATCCGGCATCTGATCATCGCGTCGTCCGTCGTGAATGCGCCGCAGCAGATGACTGACCCTGATGGCAACCTTCTGACGATGATTCCACAACAATCGGATACACCACCGTTGTCCATCCATCTCGTGGTGTCAGATCTGGACAGTCACCGAAGGTTTTATGGTCAGGCTCTGGGATTGCCCGAAAACCGGCACGCAGAATTCATGGGTGGGGAAACCCGGCTGGTACTCGAACAGGGCGATGTTACCCAGGATCCGGTTCAGCTTGGTGTTGGCTATCGTTACATGACGCTGCAGATCTTCGATGTCCTGAAAACGCACGCTCAAGTACTGGCCAACGGTGGTCGCGAAGGTTCTGCACCACGCAGGCTTGGTGAAGTTGCCCACATCTCCTTTGTGCGCGACCCCGATGGCAACTGGATCGAACTCAGTCAGAGGAAGTCGATCGTCGGCTCACTGGACTGACAGGAGTCTTAAGGGGCAGCAAGCCGCGCAAGCTCACTATTTTCTGGGATGATCGGTGTAGAGCGGCACCCCTTCACTCTTCAGCTTTTCAAACCACAACAGTTCGAGCGTACGCAGATCATCCGCCGGCTTCCAGTTCACGTCGGACTCCGGTGGCAACAGCGTATCAAGCGCTTCAAAATCAAACGCATCCTCGGTAGATGCGTTCCAGTCATCCTGGAGCGCCTTGACGGAATGCATACCCATCTTGAGTTCTGCGCGATGGCGATTCAGGATTGCAGTCAGATCTGCACTGCGCCCGACCAATGAACGGCCGGTTGGGCGATGCCGAACAACAAACACTCCAGCTGGTCGACGCGTTTCCTTGTATTGACGCAGGAGCGTCTTGCGATCAGTCATCGCCACTCACCCGGGTAAACCTCGCCTCGACGGCAAGATGCTCTTCGTCACCAGGCGAGATGTTGGTCATGACCAGCGTCCAGTGATCCGGATCAGCATCGGACTGAATGACAATGCGCCATCCCCAATCCGGTCCAGGTGGAGCAGGATAAGCCCCACGTGCCGACAACTCTCCCTCGGCGTTGAGTTCACCAGTGCAATGCATCACCCGATCACCGTTGTGCCACGAGTCGATCCAGGCCGCAGTGACTTCGTCGGTGCTGGATGCCTTGCCGATCAGGAGAAGCCCCTCCTGTTGCCCACCATGGTCCCAGGCATAGGCGATGTGCAGGAACTTCCGGTTGGCTGCAAGTGCGACCACTGCCAGACACTCGGATTCAACAGGCGACTCACCGGGCATCATCCACAGACGGTTCATGGCAATCCAGTCACCTTCGAGCCTCATCAAATGTTCCGCAATGCTCATGGATCGTCTGTACTCTTGCTTGAAATCACGTGCTTGAAATCACGTGGTCGACTACCAGCCTCGCCAATCGATCCAGCGCCCGTGATCGTCGGCTCGTGCGATCTGTTTCTCGATGCCGCCTGGCCAGACGGAGAGCATCAGCCCCGCGCCGGGTGCCCCATCATCTGCTTCAAATCGCAACCACGCCAGCGGCGACAATGCCGTGGCCCGTTCAGCTGCCTGTCGGATCACCGCCTCCGCCATACGCTGCACCGCCTCAGGAAAATACTGGCAGACGATGGTGTGGTCGATGACCTGGACACTCCCCGACCAGTTCTGTCTGAGGCGAGCGGGTTCAGATCACATGCACTGCGCTCACCGACGTGTACTGTCTGATCCAGCACCGCAGGGCCGCGCCAGATCGGTGTCAGTTGTACCGGTGAGGCAACATTGCCCCACGTCAGCTCACCCAACGTATGACCAAACTGGTCCCACAGCAGATTGAGTCCGACACTGGCACCGATCTCTGAAAGGAACAACGGCAGCCCCGACCATCGTGCAATCTCGAGGAAACCGGGAACGAGAATGGCTGCGCGCCTGACTTCATTGGTCTGGGGAGCACTGGACAACAGATCAAATCACCAGGAGTGGCTCAAGTCCTGATTGAAGAAAGCAGCAACCACTGATGCGAAGCTAACCTACCGCCTTGTAACGCTCGTGCAGTATTTTTACGCGTTCGACATAGGTCTGCGTTTCTGCAAATGGAGGAATACCGCCGTACTTGTCCACGTTGGCAGGGCCTGAGTTGTAGGCCGCGGTCGCCAGCGTGATGTCGCCTTTATACTGACCCAGCAACATCGCGAGGTATTTCACGCCACCTTCGATGTTGTCTGCAACGGCATGGATGTCGACGACACCCATGTCGGCTGCCGTTCCTGGCATCAACTGCATCAGGCCGGTAGCACCCTTGTTCGATCGTGCAGAAGGGTTGAAGCCTGACTCCGCATGAATGATGGCCCGGATCAGTGCCACGTCAACGTCGTAGTTCCTGGCGGCCGAAACAATCAGGTCAGCGTACTTGTCCGTGTGCAAACGCGTTGCGCGCCAATCGACCTTGGACTGCGGGTCACACGCGTAGCAGGCGAACTCCATGACCTCATACTTCTGATTCAACGGTACCTTGTCCGTAAAGACCGGTACGCCATCTTCCTGCCTGTAGGTGAAGACCCTGCGAAGTTGTGCCTGGCTACCATCGCTGAAGACTGCACTGCCTTCACCGTCCGCTGGCCCAATGCTGGCTGCGCCCATCGACAGGCAGCCCAGCGAGAGGACCGCACCGGCACGCACGCTGTTCAGACATCGCCAGATACGCATATCTACTCTTGTTGTCCTCAACCTGGGTCTTCCAGAGCCCAGGCAGTCCTCAACCCAGGTGACTGGATGAGGGTTGTGTTCCCTTCCCTGGTTCGAGTATCCACAGCAGGGCGGGGATTTCAATTGGGTTGAAACGGCATCGCACAAATCGTGCTGTCGTTCTCGGAATCACAGGCACACCAGTGGCGGGTGCATCATTGGCACCCGTCAAGAATCGTCAATACAGCCGCGTCATCTCTCCACCATCAATCGCAATGGCCGCGCCGTTGACGAAGCTCGACTGGCTGGACAGGAGCCATTCGATGGCATCAGACACTTCCCGCGATTCACCAAGTCGGTTCATCGCACTGTGGCGGCAGTTTTGGTCAGGCCGATGACACCCCATGTGCTGGCGACTTAGGTGGCACTGCCGATGTCCCCGCCGCACGTTCCAGCCATGTACGCGAATTTGACGATCGTGCCATCACCACTCGCCAGCATCACCGGAATCTCGAACTTCATGCTCATGAAAACAGCATTCAGATTGGTGTTGATCGTGGCGAGCCAGTTTTCTTCCGCGATATCCGCAGGAGGGGTGAACACCGAGCCGGCGATGCCGGCATTGTTCACCGCTCCGTCAAGCCACCCGAGACGATCTACCGTTCCGGTTACCATCGCCTCGACATTGGCGCGAACGGTGTCGACTCGTACTTGTATCGAGACGTTGCCAGGCGCAATCGTCTGACGCGTGACTCTCAGAGTCTTCGTGCCTGATCTACTGGCGCTTCAGGAGCCAGCCTTCTTCCCTGCAACCATGTTGTAGAGTACGAGGATCAGGATCGCACCAATCACCGATCCTATGAAGCCGGCTGGTTCTCCCGCATGATACAGCCCTAACGACTGACCGCCGTAGGTCGCGAGAAGCGCGCCGCCAATACCCAGTGCAGTGGTGATGATGAACCCGAACGGGTCTTTGCCAGGTTTGAGAAACCTTGCCACCACTCCGACAATGAACCCCACCAGTACCGTCCAGATAACACTCATCTGTCTCTCTCGCATGTTGATGAAGTCAACGAAGTCGTCCTGGAAAATCCTGACGAGATGCCGATTGTCATCGCCCTACGCTCTCTCGCCCACACCTGGCAACCATCGGCAGTTTTTCGCAGACAAGATGCAGTGTCCGTACGCACACGAATCATGCCGGTTCTCGCACAAACTCGAAGCGGGTGTGCAAGAGACTGCTGGATTGGACTATAGCCGGTCCAGCGCCGCGTAGTACAACATGCCGGCCACCAGCGCCGGCCAGCGCAGCGCGCGTCCGCCTGGAAATCGCCACTGCGGAACACGCGCCATCACATCGAAACCTTCGGCGCTGCCAGCAATCGCTTCCGCTACCAGCCTGCCACCCATCGTGGCCATCGCGATGCCATGTCCAGAATAGCCCTGTGCCCACCAGATCACATCGTCGCGCCGTCCGAAGTGCGGCATCCGCCGGAGTGTGATGGCAAGCGTGCCACCCCACGCATACTCGATTTCAACATCCTGCAGGTGCGGATAGACCGCGAGCATTCGCTTGCGCACGACCTGCGCGATGTCGCGCGGAAACCGTGACGAATAATTCTCTCCACCGCCAAAGATCAGTCGGTGATCCGGTGAATTGTGGAAATAATTCACCACAAAACGCGTATCGACGACCGCAACACTGTCGCGATTGATTTGTCTCGCGGCGGCTTCGCCCAGCGGGGCTGTCGCGAGCATGAAGTTGTTGATCGGCATCTGGTAACCGGCAAGGGATGGTTCGAGCCCACCGAGATAGCCGTTGCAGGCCAGGATGGCATGCCGGGCGCGAACGTCACCACGCACGGTTCGAATGACGACACTACCGTCTGCTGACTTGTCAACACCGGTTACCGCTGAGTGCTCAAAGACACGAGCGCCACATTGGGTTGCAGCCCTGGCATAACCACGCACGAGGTCTAGCGGCTGGAGATGGCCTGCCCGACGATCAAGAATCCCTCCGAAGTACGTGTCGACACCCAGCATGTCGGCAACCTGCGCCCGCTCGACAGGTACCACATCTACATAACCGTAGTTCCGATGAAGATGCTCCACACTGCGCCACAGATCCGTCTCGTACCTCGGACGATGTGCAACCGTAAGGTGACCATCGGTCAGGTCGCAGTTGATGCCAAACTCGTTGACAAGCGAACGAACAAGATCGTTTGCATCACTGGCGATGGTCCACAATGCACGCGCCGCGCTTTCGCCTAACCAGCTTTCGAGTTCCCGCTGATCCAGTCGCTGCCCCATGCCGAGCACACCACCATTGCGTCCCGAGGCGCCCGCACCTATCCGGTACCGCTCCACGACAACAACACGAAAACCACGGCGCGACAGTTCGATCGCCGCCGAAAGTCCGGTATAACCTGCACCGACGATACACACATCGCAGTTGATCGAACCGTCGATGCAGGGGTAATCCGGCTGTTCACGGGCGGCGGCGAGATACCAGCTCGCTTCGAACCCCTGGGAAGAGTCTCCGCCGCGCATCCAGCCCGCCTTATTCATGAATAATGTGGGCTAGAGATCGAGCAGGTAGCGTCGTTCCCACGGCGAGAGTGTGTCGCGGTAGTGGTGCAGCTCGGCCTGTTTGACAGAGATGAAAACATCGACCAGCGGATCGCCGAGGATCGTGCGAATCTCTCGCGATGCACCCAGCGCTGCCAGCGCAGTCCAGAGATCGCGTGGCAGATCGGCCGGCAATTCATAAGCATCGCCGGTAAACGGAGAGGTCGGCTCGAGCTTCTGTTCGAGGCCCAGCCAGCCTGCTGTCAGCGTGGCTGCAAAATGCAGGTATGGGTTGGCATCAGCCCCGGCCACACGGCTCTCGACACGCCCGGCATTGTCCTTGCCGTAAGGCACGCGGATTCCCGCCGTCCGGTTGTCATAACCCCAATGCAGGTTGATCGGCGCGGAGCTGTCCGGCACAAATCGCTTGTAACTGTTCACATTGGGCGCAATCAGCGCAAACAGGACCGGCAGCCAGCGCTGCAGACCACCGATGAAATGTCGCAGCGGCGCGGGCGCCACGCCGTCATTCAGGGCAAAGACATTGCGACCGTTGGCATCGAGCATGCTCGTATGGAGGTGGAGACCGTTACCCGGCATGCCTTCCAGCGGCTTGGCCATGAAGGTGGCCACGTATCCATGATCTTCGGCCGTGGCTCGAACTGCGCGCTTGAGCAGGAATAGCTGGTCAGCCCGGGACATGGCATCAGCATGCAGGACATTCAGCTCGAGCTGCGCCGGTCCCATCTCGGTGACCACATCGGTGATGTCGATTCGCGCGAGTTCACAGATGCGCACGATCTCATCGACAAAGTCCTCAAACTTGTCGAGCCCGTCGATGCTGAACGATTCCGTGGCACCGCCCATGCGGGGATTGCGACCGCGAGCGGGTTTGAGTGGCTCGTTCCAGTCTTTGGCCGCTTCAAGCAGATAAAACTCGACCTCCGGCGCCATGACCGGGAACAGGCCTTTCGCCGCGTAACGTTCAAGTACGGTATGCAGGGCCTGTCGTGGATCATACGGCAAGGGTTTCTGCGACTTGTCCAGCGCGCGGCAGATCACCTGGCCATGTGCCTCCTCCCGCCAGGGCACAGGACGATACGTGCTCCAGTCCGGGTCGAGCAGCAGGTCTTCGTCCTTGGGATTGTAGTGGTCGTGTGCGTCCCCGTACTCGCCGGTGACGGTCTGGAAGAACACTGCGGCAGCCATGTGCGGTGGGTCGCCAGGCTCGAAACGAGTCCCGTCGATCACCTTGCCACGCGGCACACCGGACATGTCTGCGACCATGAAATCGACCGATTTCGGCAGGTTCGCCGGCTTGTTGTTTGTCATATCGGATCCTTTGGCTGATCTGCGGTGTCAGCAGCTTTGAGTCATGCGCCGTTGTCAGTTGATTTTGACCGAGGGGTCACCGGCTGGTGGACTCCCGGTTGGTGCCGTCATGGCCTGCCAGGCAAAGACATTCAGTTCGATGCAGAAAAATGCAATCAGCCACAGCGACGCGTCCCAGAAGTCCAGCCAGTCGCCGTCGACCCACCAGTACACCGCGGCACCAAACAGCACGCTGTAAAGCGCGAGTTTGAGCCAGCGGCGGGTTTCGGTGCGCTGCTCCTGCAGTCGTACATCCGTTTCGAGCAGGGCGATGATCAGAATCCAGGAGCCTGCATTGGCCACATCCAGCCAGGCCAGGCGCGACGCCAGCGCATGGGTCTCGCCACTGGCCAGCACATCGCTGCCAGCGGGTGTGAGGAACGGCGCTGCGTACATATGACAGTTGGCTTCGGTCAGTGCGACAAATTCGTCGATGGCCACCAGCATGGACGTCCCCGCGGCCGCCTCGCACGCGTCCAGCAGCGGGCTGGTCAGCCAGTCGGCCATACCCAGCGCCTTGCGCAGATACCCGACAAATGCAACCAGTACCAGGGTGATGCAGAGCAGGCGCAGCACATGCACGGTGCGTTCGAGGCCGGGACGCTGCAACCTCGGTCCGAGTACGGCAGTCTCGAACTCGAACAGGAAAAGCAGTGCAATCCAGGCCAGTGTATCGATGCTCTGCGCAAAAGCGCCGATGATCGCGCCAGCCGGCGGGGATTCGCCAAAGACATGCGCGGAAGCCACCCACTCCTCATGCAGGAACAACAGCAGGTTCAAAGCGAGCATCGTGTAGATCACATACTTGAACAGGATGAACCAGGACCAGGGTAGGGTCAGGCTGTTCACGTTGGTTGTCCTGTTCGGTCTAGCCATGATGCTCAGGCGCACGCGGACCAGGACACTGATCCCACTCCGCGATGCTCATTACACCCGGTAATGTTCGGCAGCAAGGTCGAGTGCCCGTCGCATTCGCGTCACCAGCAGGTCGATCTCGTCGGCGGAGATGATGAGTGGCGGCGCTGTGATGAGCGCATCACCCACTGCGCGCACCATCAAACCACCTTCGATCGCATGGTCGCGGGCCAGTACGGCAGCCTTGCCTTCGGCTTCCAGACGCTCGTGAGTATCCTTGTTGCGCACGAGTTCGACGGCAGCCAACAGGCCGTGTGTGCGTACCTCTCCCACCAGTGGATGATCGAGCAGCGTTTCCAGCCGCGCCCGGAAAACCGTTGCTGTTGCAGCGGCGAGGCTGACGATACCGTCAGTGCGCAGGATATCGAGCGTCGCCAACGCGGCTGCACAGGGCACCGGATGACCCGAGTAGGTGAACCCGTGAGCAAACTCGCCACCACTCGATGTCAGCACCTCACCGATCCGGTCGTGCATGCCCACACCTCCCAGCGGCTGGTAGCCGTTGGTCACCGCCTTGGCGAAGGTGATGAGATCCGGTTCGAAACCGAAGGACTGGCAACCGAACCAATGCCCGGTTCGGCCGAAACCACAGATGACCTCGTCGCTGATGATGAGCACGTCGCGTTCACGACAGATGCGGGAAACCATGGGCCAATAGGTGGCAGGCGGGATGATCACGCCACCTGCGCCCTGTACTGGCTCGGCGATGAATGCGGCCACATTTTCCGACCCCAGTCGGTCAATGCAGTCGGCAACTGCCTGCGCAGCCTGCAGTCCGAAGGCATCGGCGGTGAGCTCTCCGCCATCCCCGAACCAGTAGGGCTGCATCACATGGTGGACAAACGGCAACCGCGGAAACTGGGCATGCATGGCGTCCATGCCGGACAGGCTGGCCCCGGCAATGGTGCTGCCGTGGTAGGCGTTGTTCCGGCTGATGATGTGCTTCTTTGCCGGTTTACCCACCAGATCGAAGTAGCGATGCACGATCCGCAGGTTGGTGTCGTTGGCTTCGGAACCCGAGTTGGTGAAGAAAAACCGATTGAAGCCCTTCGGAAAGACCTGCGCGAGCTCTGCGGCGAGCAACGCGGCCGCATCGTTCGAACACCGGAAGAAGCTGTTGTAGAAGGGCAAGGTGTGCAACTGGTCGGTGATCGCGTCGATGATTCGCGACTGGGAATAACCGAGGTTGACACACCACAGCCCGGACATGCCATCGAGCAGCTGATGCCCGGTATGGTCGTATACGTAGATGTGTTCACCCCGCGTGTAAATGCGACCACCCACCCTGGAATGGTCTTCCCAGGACGTGAAGGGATGCAGGTGATGGCGACGGTCCAGGGTTTGCAGATCGTGGTTCGAATCGCGTTGCATGACGGCCCGGTTGCTGACTTCAGATGCGCATCGTGACATTTCGAGCCGGGATTTGCCTCCGGTCCACGCGGTCGGTTAGCTTGCGGGGCAATGAACTCCTCCAAAACAACGACAACAACACCGACCACAACGACGCGCCTGCGCGAAGGTTATGACGCTCTGGAGCGTGGTGACCTCACCACCGCCAACCGCTGTTGCCGGGAAGTGCTCGCGGTCGAACCCGAGCGGGTCGGCGCGCACTTTCTGGTCGGTCTGACGGCGTTGCAGGCGAGAGAGCGCACCATCGCGTACCAGGCGTTCGCAACGGTGACCCGACTCGTGCCGACCCACGCTGCTGCGTGGGCCCAGCTGGCACGACTTTGGCTCGGTGAGGGGCAGATGGTCAAGGCAGGCAGTGCATTGGCACGGGCTGTTGAACATGAAACCGGCGACCCGCTCATTCATGACCTGATCGGCACTCTGTACAGCCTGCTGGGTGAACATGCCACTGCGCGCCTCTGGTTCGACAAGGCCGTGAACGCAAGACCGCAGGTGGTATCCTTCCGCCAGAATCTGGCCAACAACCAGGTTTATTTCGGTGAAACCGGCGAGGCCGAGTCCGGGTTCCGCGCCATCCTGTCGCTGGATCCGGCCCACGCGCAGGCACACTGGGCGCTGGCCACCGTCCGTCGCGCAACCGATACGGATCATGTCCAGCAGATGCGTGAGCAGATGCATGACCTTGCCAGACGGGGTCGGCTGCACCCTCGCGCACGGGCTTTTTTCAGCTACGCCATCGGCAAGGAGCTCGAAGACCTGGAAGCCTGGCCAGACGCGTTTGACGCGTTTGCGGAGGGCGCGGCGGCACGCAGACAGACAGTCGAGTACGACGAGGCAGCGGAAGTCGGGCTGTTCGACTTTCTCGCGGAACGATTTGACTCCTCCTGGCTCGAGCGTTCCCGACACCTGGATCGATTCCCGGACTTTCCCGTGCCGGTCTTCATCGTTGGTCAGCCACGCACCGGCACCACACTCATCGAGCGAATCCTGGCGGCGCATCCTGCCGTCCATGCCGCCGGGGAACTGCAACAGCTTCATCTGGCGATGCGACAGCTGTCGGGACATCGGGAACCAGGACGATTCAGCCGGGAACTGGCTGACCGGGCAGCCGGACTCGACATGCGCTCGCTTGGCGCCAGTTACCTCGACACGACGCGGCGCATGCACGGCACGCGGCCTTGTTTCATCGACAAGCTGCCGCAGAACTATCTGCACCTGCCACTGATCCTTGCGGCGTTGCCTCAGGCAAGAGTCATTCACGTGACTCGAGAACCGCTCGATGCCTGCATGGCCAGTTTCAAGCAACTGTTTGCCGACGCCTACCTGCACTCCTACGACCAGGGCGAGATGGCCCGGCACCACGTGCGTTACCGGCGGCTGATGGATGTCTGGCGCAGGCGGTTCGGCGATCGCTTCATCGAGGTTGGCTACGAATCGACCGTCGGCAACGTCGAGGCTACCGCGCGGATCCTGCTCTCTCACCTCGGTCTGCCATGGGACGACGCCTGTGTTTCTTTCCATCGATCCGGCGGTGCGGTTGCCACCGCCAGCGCCGTACAAGTGCGCGAGGCTGCGCATGCACGGTCCGTCGGCCGCTGGCGCCACTATGCCGACCAGTTGCTGCCGATGCGCACCATTCTGACGCAGGCAGGCCTCGTTGATGCACCATGAACGGGATGGGTCCAAAGCCGAGCCGGCCAGATCAGACGACGGACGTGACGAGCGAGCACAAACGTGCCAAGCGGCCATTCTGCGGGGTGCGATAAACTTGCTGGCCCGGACTATGCACGTACGACAAAAGTGTCCTCAAAGGAAAGAGGTCTCAAGGACGAGAGATGTCCACTCGACCGAAGATATGCCGAATATATGAAAGAAGGACATAGCAGAAAGACAATGCGGCAAGACAAACCGGAGCACCCATGGCGATGAACCGTGTCCACCCTACCCACTCGACTCACTCGCGCTCCCTGCGAAAAAAGCCGCTCGCTGCTGCCATCGCTGCCCTGCTCGGAACCGGTGCAACACCGGTACTGCATGCTCAACTGATGGAAGAGATCGTCGTGATGGCCACCAAGCGCAGCGAGTCGGTACAGGATGTTCCACTCGCCATAACCGCGCTGTCGGGAGAATTCACGCGCCAGACGAATCTCAACGACGTGAAGGACCTGGTGCTTTACTCGCCAGGCGTTTCCGGCAACAGCCAGGACAGTTTCATCGATGCGATCAGCGTCCGCGGCATCCGCACCCAGGACTTCGGTGTTGGTGGTGATCCCTCCGGCGCCTTTTTCAAGAATGATCTCTACGAGGGTCGCAACGGCTCAGCGGTAACATCGATGTATGACATGGAGCGCGCGGAGATCCTGCGCGGCCCGCAGGGTTTCCTGTTCGGGCGCAATTCCATCGGCGGCGCATTCAGCATACACACGGCGAAGGCGGAACTGGGTGATGCGCCCACGGGTTACGTGGAGCTGGATGCAGCGCAGAATCAGCGTGTGGCTGGAGAAGGCGCGGTGAACTTGCCACTTTCCGACAGTTTTGCGATGCGTCTTGCGGGCTACTACTCCCGCGAGGATGGTTTTGTCGACAATGCATTCGGTGGTGATGACCTCATCGAACACGACAAAAAGGCGGGCCGGTGGTCCACAGCCTGGCACGGCGAAAAACTGTCCGTCGATACGATGGTGGAATACGAGGAGCGGGAGCAGTCCGGGTCGGTGTATCGCGCCATCGACCGTGGTGACATCTGGGACACCTTTGAAGCTGCATTGGGCGAGTTGCCCCTGCGCGGCGATGAGTACGATGCGGATTCGGATCTGAGCGGTGGCAACAACGATGACGCACAGATCCTGACGCTCGGTCTGCACGCGGACTACGACATCGGTTTCGCCACCCTCACCGCGAACACCGGGTTCAAGGACCACGACTACTTCTACAACGAGGACTACGACGGCACCCCGCTGAACCTGAACAACTATGGACAGACCCAGGAAGGCGACTACTTCCAGCAGGAACTGCGTCTGACCTCCGACGGTGACGGGCCGTTTTCGTGGTATGCCGGTGGCTCGTACTACCAGGAGAACATCGACACGCTGTTCCGCTTTTCCGGCGAAGAGGAACTCTTCTGTCAGTACTACGGATTCGCGGAGACCGGCCAGAACTTCACTGGTTGCAACGACCTTTTCGCCTACTACGGCAATGGCTTCGACCCGGCGCCGGACGGCCTGCTCGACGAAACCGGCAGGATCGACGGCAAGTACACCGGCTGGGCGGCGTACGCGGATGTCAACATGGAACTCGGGGATCGCTTCGACCTCAGCGCAGGGCTGCGTTACACCAACGACAGGAAGCAGTTCGCGATCAGCGTGCCGGAACCGGCGAGCGGGCTCGGGCCATTCTGGGCATACGGTTTTGCCACCGACGGGTTTGTCGAGGACACCGAGGACTGGAGCGATCTGCAGACGCGTTTTGCCGCGCGGTTTTTCGCAACCGACGACCACATGTTTTTTGCAAGCGTGACGGAAGGGTTCAAGTCCGGTGGGTTCGGCAGCTTTGTACTGCAGGACGGCAACGGTGATTCCGTCGGTGGTGGTCTCACCGGCGCCTCACAGGCGGACGGTTTCCGGCCACGTGCTTTTGACCCTGAAGTCGCGGACAGCTATGAGGCAGGCTACAAGGGCACACTCAACGACGGTGGCGTGCAGATCGCGGTGACCGGCTTCTACTACGAATACAAGGATCTGCAGGTCGTGGTCGCCGATGGTGGTGCGGTCGCCGTGAAAAACGTCGGCCAGGTCGAAAGTTCAGGGCTGGAAGTCTCGGTGAACGCACTGCTCGGTGAATACTGGGATGTGTACGCAGCCTGGTCGTATCTCGACTCCGAGGCGACGGACCTGCAGGAGATCTGCGGCCTTGAAGACCCCAACGGCTGCGAAGGCAGCAGGCTCTTCTGGGCGCCAAAAACCACCGCCGCCCTGGTGCTGAACGGGAATTTCCCGCGACCGTCGGGTGACGCGATCACGCTGCGCCTCGAGTCGTTTTACGAATCGTCGCGTGGTGGTGGTTTCGAAGGGGTGCAGGAAGCACGAATCGACAGCGCCATCGATCTCACGTTGCGTGTTGGCTATGAGTTCGCCGACACCTGGGGAATCGAGGTCTATGCAGAGAACCTCACCGACGAGGAATCCTGGGACGGCCAGAACGTGAACGGCGGGATACTGCCCTCGCAGTTTTTCGGTCCAAAACGGCCGCGCACGTTCGGACTGCGGTTCAATTACAACTGGCGATAGCTTCGAGACAGACAGTCGTGCAGCCCGGTTCAGCAAGCCCCTTAACAGGCTACAGAACAGTGCAGACCAAGGTTCCCTTTGATCGATGGCCCCAGCAGATGCTTCCCGGATGGTCCTGACGACAATCCGGGGTAAGCTTGACGCCATCAGTTGACTCGATGGGGGAACAGAGAATCATGAAAATCACTCGCATGAACCATGTGGCTTACAACGTTGCCGGGGTCGGTGCCGAAGCGCGGGCTTTTTACACCAGGCTGCTTGGCTTGCCTGAAGTGCCCATAACATTTCCCGGCCGACCCACGGTGATGGGCTCGGATCGCGGTTTCTGGCTGGAACAGGCAGGTGTACAGATGCACATCATCGGCGTGGAAAAAACCGGCGAACTGCGCGAACCGGTCAACACCCACGTCTCCTGGTTTGTGGATGACCTGGCTACCGCCATCACCGAGATCAAGGCAGCTGGTATCGAAATGCGCGAAATGACGGGCGACGTGGGGCACATCGTCTGGATCGCTGATCCGGCCGGCAACACCATTGAACTGCAACAGGATCCGCTGACCACAGCCGCCTGATTGCCCACCATCCCCAGCCGAGGACTGTTTCATGCCGACACCTGGTACCGACGCCTGGCGCGCACTGGTCAACGAGCCAATCATTGACCCGGCCAGGCGCATCATCGACCCACACCATCACCTGTGGCCAACCAGTACCCGCTGGGGGATCTACACCCTCGAGGACCTGTGGTCCGACACCCAGTCCGGCCACAATATCGAGAAGACGGTATTCATCGACTGCGGGGCAAGTTATCGAACGGCAGGACCGGCACATCTCAAACCGGTCGGTGAAACCGAGTATGTGGCTGCCAACGCACAAGCCAGTGCACGTGCGACCGGCAAGACACGCATCGCAGGCATTGTCAGTTTCGTGAATCTGACCCAGGACAAGGACAAAATTGCCGAAGCGCTCGAAGCACATGAGAAGGCAGGACAGGGACTGTTCCGCGGCATCCGGCACGCCGGTCCACACGACAGCACCGGGACACTCAGCAACGGCGGCGCGCGTGGGCCCGGTCTATACGCACGTGACGAGTTCCGCGCTGGCGTTCGCCAGCTGGGTGCAATGGGTTACACCTATGACACCTGGCACTTTTATCACCAGAACAGGGATTTCCTGGCACTGGCTCGCGCAGTACCGGAAACGACCATGATCCTGGATCACTTCGGAACACCACTGGGCGCGGGTGCCTACGCAAACCGTCGACAGGAGATCTTCCAGGAATGGAAGACGGATATGGCCGAGATTGCAAAATGCCCGAACGTGGTCGCAAAACTTGGTGGCATGGCGATGCCCGACAACGGATTTGGCTGGGACGGGCGTGACACACCGCCAACCTCCGACGAATTTGTACAGGCGCAACGTGATTATTACCTCCACACCATCGAGTGTTTTGGCCCACAACGGTGCATGTTCGAGAGCAATTTTCCGGTGGACAAGCTGTCGATCAGCTACCCCGTGTTGTGGAACGGTCTCAAGAAGATTGCAGCCGGGTTTACGGAAGCTGAACAGGACGCGATGTTCCATGGCACCGCGGCTCGCATCTACCGCGTTTGAGACAAAACAATGTGTTGATGCTGCGAGCTTCCCCAGTCTGTCTGCAAGACTGTTATCGCACTCAACGCAGGATCTTCGGCCGTTCATCCCGATGGAAACCGTTGAAGGTCTTGACGTTGCGGGCGGAGCCGGGCTTGAACACAAAACTGCTGGCGCCATTGTTGAAACCACCATCGGCTCGAAAGTCCACGCCGGTGATGTAGGCCGCCATATCGGATAACAGAAACACGGACAGGGCCGAGATTTCGGCCGCCGTGCCGTGTCGACCGAGAGGCACGTCCCGATTCACACCTGCCAGAGCGGGCCAATCCTGTTCCGGGTAACGATCCAGCCTCGTGGTGGCAATGAAACCGGGGATGACACAATTCACCCGGACACCGTTGCGTCCCCACTCACTGGCCGCTGTGCAAGTGAAGTTCGACAGGCCCGCACGCGCCGCACCATTGTGTCCCATGCCAGGCATTCCCTGCAGATGGTTGGCGCCGATGTTGACGATGCTGCCTCCTCGTTCGCGCATGCACTGTCTGTAGATCTCGCGAGCCACCAGAAAGTAGCTCGTCAGGTTGTTGTTCAGGACGGCGTTCCAGCCGCTCCGGCTGAGATCCTCGCGTTTCGCGGGGAACTGACCACCAGCAGCGTTGACGAGTCCATGCACGGGGCCATGACGCTTGATGATCTCGCTGACCAGTGAGACCACTGCGAGTTCATCACGCAGTTCAGCGGTGTAACAGCCAACTACCACACCACCGTCTTCGGCAATTTCGCTGCGTGTGCGTTCAAGTTTTTCCATGGTCCGGCCCGCCAGCACAACTTCAGCGCCAAGACTCGCCAGTTCATGGGCTACGCATCGGCCAATACCGCCACCACCGCCAGGAATGAAAACGGTCTGGCCCGTGAAGAGCCCTGGACGAAATCCGGATTGATAGGGCACATCAGCTCCTTCCTTGCTGTCGTTGCCCGGACTCACCAGAAGCCGGACACATCCCCCTTTTCTTCGCTGTCAGGCGCGGGTCAGGGACTGATCTTCGCGCAGTGCATCCAGCTGGTTCTGTACACCCTTGGCCCACCTGGGATGCGTGAGGATCCAGAATTTGCGTTCGGCGATCGCCGTGGCGACAAGTTCTCCCACAGCATCGGGATGCATCCCCTGCTCGAGCGCAGCCTGGATGTTGCCAGCCAGCTTGCCTGCACTTTCGCCGTCTGCCTTCGGTTTTTCGCCACCCGGGCGATACTGAACGGAGTGGCGGCTGATGTTGGTGTTGATGGGGCCAGGGCAAAGCACCGAGGCGTAAGCGCGGCTCCCTTTGGCGCGCAGTTCGCGCTCAAGCGAAGCCATCAATGCGACCACACCGTGTTTTGCGACATTGTAGGCACCCATCATCTGTGCCGCGATCAGCCCGGCCACGGACGACGTGGTGTTGATGTGGCCCTCTTCCTGCGCCTCGATCAGCGGCGCGAAGACCTTGACACCATAGATAGGCCCCCACAGGTCGACATCGATGATCCACTTCCAGTCTTCGAGTTTCATTGCGCGCGCCGAGGTGGGAATGCCGACACCTGCGTTGTTGCACAGGACATGCACCGCGCCGTAGGTCTGCATGGTCCGATCAGCCAGCGCCTGCACGGCGTCGAGACGGGAAACATCGCAGATCTCGCCGATCACTGGTGTCCCGCTGTTTTCAAACTCGGTTACTGCTGCAGTGAGAGCCGCCTGATCCAGATCGGCGATGACCAGTTTCATCCCACGCGCCGCAAATGCCCGGCACATGCCAAGACCAATGCCGCTGGCGCCACCGGTAACAACGGCAACCCGATCAGTGAAGGTATGCATCGCGTATGTGCCTTGAGTTGAATTTCAGCTCGATTATGCCGCGCTCCATTGGCGGTGTCCTGGCCAGGCCCATTCAGGAACGATCCCGACCGGGCATTGGCAGTGATCTCCTGATTGCAGATTTGCGGATGTTCGCGGTCGGAGACCGCTCCCACACACAGGTTTTGCAGGCCGATGCACAGGCCCGGCAAGAGAGTCGTGAGTGAGCTTCGTAGACCCGATACCGTTTTGCAATTCAGGTGCGTGACCGCGAGAATCAGGGAGTGAAATCATCCGCCATAACGACCCGCGCACGCCGACGGACAGCGCAAAAGCGCGTACGCCTCGGATCCCGCCGTCGACCGAAGGGCAAGCTCAGGCGTGTGTGGACTGGTTTGTTGGCGCTGCCGTTCTGGCCGCGCATGGTCGCAGGAACCCTCTGCATGCTCGGCTTGTGGATTTCTTCAAACTGGATCTACCAGGTAGTGCGCAAACCGTCGGAGCTGCTGTTTCCGGTCAGCGAGCAGCTCTACAAGACACCCCAGGAAACCTGGGGTGCCTATGGTGCGATTTTTCGCGAGCACGCAACACACGTGATCACTGCCGATCTGCTGGCCGCACTTGCGCAGGTGGAAGCCACCGGCAACCCCATTGTACGTACCTACTGGCGCTGGTCCCCGCACACAGATCCGTTTGAAGTCTATCGTCCCGCGTCGAGCGCGGTCGGCCTCTACCAGATTACCGATGGCACCTTTGAGCAGGCACGCAGGTTCTGCATTCGTGATCATGCTGTGATCGAGGATGGAGCCTGGGACGAACCCAAAAGCTGCTGGTTCAATGCCCTGTATACCCGCACGATTCCTTCGCACGCGGTCGAGCTCACGTCAGCCTTCCTTGATCGTCAGGTAGCACGTATCACGCAACGTTACCCCAACCCTCGGCTCACCCTGAAGCACAAACACGATCTGGCAACCGTGATTCACCTCTGTGGTGCCGGAGCCGGCACGATCCATGCACGCCGTGGTTATCGGCTGGCCGCAGGACGACGCTGCGGTGATCATGACCAGAGAGGTTATGTTCGACGGGTCAGCGCCATGCAGCGCGAGTTTGTGCACCTGGCCCGTTGAAGCGGGACGAGTCTACGCTTCGGCCAGTCGTACCAGCATCTTGCCGGTGTTCTGTCCTTCAAGCAGGCCGATCAGCGCGGCGGGTGCATTTTCGATACCTTCAAGGACGGTTTCTTCGTACTTCATGCGACCTTCCTGCATCCACGTGCGCATGTCGCGGAGGAACTGGTCGCGCAGATCATTGAACTCATAGACCACAAACCCCTTCATCGTCACGCGGTTGTAGATCATGTTCGACAAGGTGGTCACCCCTTCGGATCGAGCACCCTTGTTGTTGTAGGCGGAGATCATGCCGCATAGCGGAATGCGGCCAAGTGGACGCATCTGGCCGCAGGCTGCATCGAGGTGGGCACCACCCACGTTTTCAAAGTAGACATCGATCCCGTCCGGCAATCCGCGATGCAGCTCGCGCGAGATGCTGCTGGTCTTGTAGTTGAAGGCATGATCAATGCCCAGTTTGTCCAGCAGGTATTGCACTTTTTCGTTGGAGCCGCAGCTGCCAACAACACGACAACCACGAATCTTCGCAATCTGGCAAACAACCGAGCCGACGGCACCTGCTGCTGCCGAGACGAAGACGTTTTCACCGTCCTTGAGTTGACCGGTCACCAGCAGGCCACCATAGGCAGTCAGGCCGGTACCACCGAGGATGTGCAGGTGTGTGGAGATGGCTTCGCCGTCTGGTGTGATGACACGCAGGTCCCGACCATCGCTGAGGTGCAGTTCGCGGAATCCGGATCGGTGGATGACATGGGCACCCACGGGGAAATCGCTGGAGGAACTGCTGATCACCTTGCCGATGGCTCCGCCAGACATAACCTCGTCAAGCTTCGTCTGACCGTTGGACAGTGCCGGCCGCATGGCCGGATCCACTGACATATAGAGGTTCTGCACCACGATATCCCGGTCGGTCGGTGTCAGTGACCGTTCAACCAGTTTGAAGTTGTCGGCGACCGGCAGCCCGTCGGGTCGCGACGCCAGATGGATTTCACGACTGGTCAGCGTCTGCATGTTTCGCCCCTGTTTTGCCGCAGATCCTAACATGTCCGCAGGATCTCGCTCCGACCGGTTGGCGAGTGGGCTGCCGAGGGGTAACGTGGTTCTTTCCAGGGTGATGGAGTTCTTCACGATATGAGTGTGGACACTTGAGCGCGGGCACGCGGTTGCCGGGCACGCCCAATCCTTCCCGCCTGTTCCACGGCGCAAACGGCGTACAACTGGCAGCGGATGAATGGGGTGATCCCACCAGGCCCCTGGTACTGCTGCAACACGGCGGAGGCCAGACGCGCCATGCATGGAAGGGGGCTGGCGAGGCTCTTGGGCAGGCGGGCTATCACACGTTTGCACTCGATGCGCGCGGCCATGGCGATTCAACGTGGGCTGCTGATGGCGACTACAGCCAGGACATCATGGTGGCAGACCTTTGCCGCATACTCGAACAACTTGAAGGACGTCGGCCGGTGCTGGTCGGTGCGTCGATGGGGGGTGGGGTGAGTCTGGTCGCCGCCGGTGAAGGTCACATCGACGCTGCAGCTCTCGTGCTGGTCGACACGGCACCACATCTCGAGGCCGAAGGCACCCAGAAGATCCAGGCGTTCATGGGCCAGAAACCAGAGGGCTTCGAATCCCTGGAGGAAGTGGCCGACACCATCGCGAGTTACCAGCCCCACCGCAAGCGTCCGCGGGATCTGTCCGGACTGGCAAAAAATGTTCGCCTCGGAACGGACGGTCGTTTTCACTGGCACTGGGACCCGCGTTTTCGCAGCCGACACCGCGAGATGGACAAGCGCGAAGCCCGTTTGCAGGACAGCGCGCGGAATCTGCAGCTGCCAACCCTGCTGGTGCGTGGTGGCTTGTCCGATGTGTTGAGTGAGGCGGGGGCACATTCCTTTCTGGAACTCTGTCCACACAGCGAATACGTGAACGTCACGGATGCCGGACACATGGTCGCGGGGGACCGCAACGACATTTTTGCCAATGCAGTGATCGGCTTCCTGCTGCGTGTTGTGCCGCCAGGCGTCGCCACGGGCAAGACAAGCTGATCAACACAGGGAGTGGAAAATGCACTCAAGGTTATGGCTGTCACTCACGGGATGGTTCCTGTTGCTGGCGGGAGGAGGTCTGGCTCATCTGGTGCAGACCGCAGGTGGTGTCGCTATCGAGAACGTTCGCTTCGAGTTTGAACCCGGCAAACACCTGGCAGCACTGTTGTACCGGCCACCACAGGCAACCGAGTCCACACCAGCACCGGGTGTACTCGCCGTGCACGGTTACATCAACTCACGCGAGACCCAGAGTGGATTTGCCATTGAACTTGCGCGTCGTGGGCATGTGGTGCTGGCCATCGACCAGACCGGTCATGGTTTCAGCGAAGGTGTTGCCTTCAGTGCAGGTTACGGTGGCCCGGCCGCATTGCGTTATCTGCGCAGCCTGCCGTTTGTGGATGTCGACAACATCGGCCTGGAAGGCCACAGCATGGGTGGCTGGACCGCACTGGCTGCAGCTGCCGAAGAACCCGATGGCTATCGCTCGCTGGCCTTGGTCGGATCATCGACAGGACCGGGTTTCGCGCCAGTTGGCACACCGCAGTTTCCCCGCAACCTCGGCGTGATCTTCAGTTGTTACGACGAGTTCTCGCAGCTCATGTGGGGCGTGCCGACGGGTTGCGGCATTGTCGCCAGCAACAAGCTCATGTCCGTGTTCGACACTACGGATCTGGTGGTGCCGGGCCAGTTGTACGGCTCGATTGACGAGGGCACCGCACGCTGGCTCGCCATCCCGGCCACGACGCACCCCGGCGATCACCTGTCACACGAGGCGATCGCGAATGCCCTCGACTGGCTGGGACAGACACTGCATGGCGAGTCCGAACGCTCATCTGCCGACCAGATCTGGTTATGGAAGGAACTTGGTACGCTGCTCGCTCTGGTTGGTGGTGTCTGCATTCTGCTGGGCAGTTTCGAACTGATCATCTCGCTGGGGCTGTTTGCAGGAATTCGACCACTCGGTCATCCAGATGGGGTCGTGGACCAGCCTGATCGACAATGGTGGGTGAGTCTTCTGGTCTGCGCGGCGATTGCGCCGCTCACCTACTTTCCGCTGATGGCGCTGGGTGCGGCGTTCACCCCGAATGCCGTGTTTACACAGGGCATCACCAATCAGATTCTGGTGTGGGCGATGGGCAATGGCCTGATCACGCTGCTGCTGGGTCATTTCGTGCGTCGTTCGGTACCAGCGGCAGGCACAGTCACGACCAGGCCGGATCGACCGATGCTCGCTGTACTTGCCGCTGTGCTGGCCGTATCGGTGCTCTATCTTGCGGTGCTGATTTCGGATGTGCTCTTCACAACAGACCTGCGATTCTGGGTGGTGGCACTGAAGGCACTCGCGCCTCATCACGTACCGGTTTTCCTGGCCTGTGTGCTGCCATTCACGGCCTTCTTCTGGATCGCTCATCGCGCCTGGCACAACAGTCTGGCGTTACGTGCGAGCAGTCTCACGCAGTACGTCTCCGCCTTAGCCGGTAGCGTTGGGGGGCTTGTCATAATGGTCGCCGGGCTGTACTCCTGGCTTCTGATCGACGGACATCTGCCCGCGGTGGATCCATTATTCACCATCGTCGCCATCCAGTTTGTACCGTTGCTGGCCATCACCACGATCATCTCGGTGTTCGCGCGGCGGCGAACGGGCGGTATTTTGGCGGGTGCGGTGATGAGCGGGGTATTGGTTGCCTGGTATGTTGTCGCCGGTCAGGCTACCCATGTCTGACTGAAGTTGCCTGCAAAACAGATCCAGGGGAGGTGCCGTTGTTGCTTCCCGGCCTTTTCACGCAGCTGGTTGACGATCAGCTCCACGGTGTTGGCGATCACGTCCGGAACCCGTTTGAGCGGCAATCCATGGTCGTGAAGCGGCCAGTTGGCGTCGGCGCCAGAGAGGCTCAGCAACATCGCCGTGGCTCGCGCCGATACGCAGCACACCCGGGATGTCAGGCGGGTTCATTTCCACCTCTTCAGCCACCTGCTCGAAAAATTTCGACGCATTGCCCTTGCTGACGATGGTCAGGAAATGGGTGTGATCAAGCGTTCGATCGCCATGTAGCGTGTTCGCCGGCACGAGCGAAAAAGCGCCTGGGCCAAGCTGCGTCGTCTTGCCATCCACCACGACTTCCATCTCGCCGGAGCGCACCACACAGATTTCTTCCCAGGCGTGCTTATGTGTTGGCGGACCACCATCAGGTATGCCCCTGTTATCGAAGATCTCGATCGCCGATCCCATCACATTGGTCAGCATGGGACGCAGCGTATCGCCGAGAACGTAGTGGCTGTCCTGCACTTCCGGGCTGCTGTTCACATCCGTGGTACCTACTTCGCCGTTTTTATTGGCTGCATTTGAATGCAACGCTTTGAAGAGATATTTCGTTTCATCTGAACGCCCCCAATATGAGAGGCGCGAGCAGTTGATTACAATGTAACGGTAACACTTCGCGCCCATTCTCCAGGCTCTGGCTCTCCATCAACCGGTGTAGAACCCTCCGCATCGGCCAGGCATCACCATGCTTTTTCCATCCCCTTTTTGACTCGTCAGGTCAAAGAAATCCAGACCGCTGCTTTAACCCATGTCCAATCCGAGCACTCCTCTTGCGTAGTCGCCCCAGTGAGGCTGCGTTCCATCCACATCCGTGAAACCATACTCACGAGCGAGATTCCAGGTTGCGAGCACCTTGCCGGCACGCGCACTGACATCAGGATCCCGCATCAGCGCGACAACTGCGCGGCCGATGAAGTACGGTGTTTCCGATACTGCAAAGTCCTTGTTCCGCACGATTGCATCACGCCAGTTGGATTCGCTGACACCAAAGTTTTCGAGCATGGCCTCGGAGCGAAGAAAACCGGGACTGAGCGCCAGCGCAGTGATGCCATGCCCCGTGAGTTCGGCTGCCTGACCCAACGCCAGACGATTCACTGTGGCTTTCGCCAGATCGTAGAAGAGGGATCCACGCCACTGGTCGGTGATGCCGTCGGTGATCCCGATGACCAGTCCCTGCCCACGACGGACCATGAGCGGAACAACGGTATGACTGGTTGTGAGGTGAGCGGTGACGGCGTTGTTGAACATCAACAAGCCGGCTTCGAGATCCTGCTCCCAGAACGGCTTGTCCCACACGGTGAATGGATCGCCGCCCCAGACATCATTGACCAGCAGGTCGAGTCGACCACCGTCGTCGTGTTCGATCCGCCGCACGAGTCCGGTCACCTCATCGGCTCTGGTGTGATCGACACGGATCGCTACCGCCCGGCCACCTCGCGAGGTGATGAGCTGTGCAGTTTCTTCGATTGTCTCCGGACGATTCATGTTCGATCGCGACTCGCGGGTGCTGCGACCGGTGACATAAACCTTCATTCCGGCACTCGCCAGTTCCATGGCAATGGCCCGACCTGCACCACGAGTTGCCCCTGCGACGAGGGCTATACCGCTCCCGGATTCACGCCTTATCTGCTCTCTCCAGTTCAACCCATTGGCCAGTTCAACCCACTGGCAACTTGCGCCGCCCCCAGAACAGAAACGGACCGATCCGCTCGCCATCGTTGATCAGCGCCAGATCCGGGAAGTGCCTGACCAGCGCCGAGAGGGCAACACGCGTTTCCAGGCGCGCCAGTTCCATACCAAGACAGACATGTATGCCAAGACCGAAGGAGAGCACCTTGCGGCCCTGCCGGTTCGGATCAAAGACATGTGGGTCAGGAAAAACATCGGGATCCCGATTGGCGGCGCCGTAATGGGTCATGATTTTGGTTCCTTGCGGAACCCTGGTGCCACCGATGTCCACGTCGCGTGATGTGGTGCGGAACAGACCCAGCAGTGGCGGATCAAATCGCAGGCTTTCATTGATGGCCCGGTCCAGATCAATCTGACCTTCGCAGAGCTGTCGCCACAAACCGTCGATCGAGAGAAACCGCCAGACAAAATTGGCGATGAGACTGGTTGTGGTTTCATTGCCAGCCACAAACAGCTGCAACACCAATCCCACAGCTTCTTCATCACTCAGATACCTGCCGTCGCGCTGTACCTGGGCGATCTGCCACAGCAGCCTGCCATCATCCGGTTCCACTCGACGTGTATGGATCAGCTCGCGAATGTAGGCCGCCATGGCCATCTGATCGGCGATGTGGACAGAAGGATCCTGGGCCGAGAGTGCTGCGACGGAGGAATCGGACCAGCGCTTGAATTGTTCGATGTCCCGGGTAGGGATGCCAAAGATCTCGCAGATGATGATGACCGGCAATGGAAACGCCAGGTCGTCGTGAATATCCCAGGCCGCGCGATCCTTCACCGCGTGCAGCAACTCGTCAGCAATAGCGACCAGTCGGGGGCGCAACCCCGACATGGATCGAGGCAGGAACACCGGCTGAACCAGCTCCCGAAAAAAGGTGTGCTGCGGTGGATCGGACACTACACCAACCGGCGCGGTGAAGTTCGGGCCCTGACCCTGGCCACTCACAAACGTCTGCGGGTCGCGCAGCACTGCCGTGACGTCGTCATAGCGGGACAGGATATAAAACGGCGGCTGAAAGCGCGGATAGAACAGACAGTTCGGGCCGGCATGCAGCTTGCGTGCTGAAACACCGGGGTCAGCCAGTTCGGCTGCGCCCATGAGATCCAGCGGTTCAGCCAGCACGTTCATCGTCAACCTCCCCAAAAAAAGTTGCCTGTGACTCTACCGTTTACCCACTCCGGGAAACTCATCACGGCGTTGGTCTGCACATTGATCAACACAGTCACCACCTTCGCCGAAGACCGGCAATCAGCGCCAGCCCCCCGAGCACCAGGAACGGCAGGAAATAAAACAGGAAACGAGTGTCGGGGAAATGGTCATCAAGAACAGCCTCGTGCGGATCACCGGGATTGACATAGGCGGTCACGGTTGATCCTGGATCATACCCTGTCAGCCAGCCGTCGACGGTTGCACGATCACGCCAGCTATCGTCCATCCAGGAGATCCGGTTCTGCTCGTACGGCGAACTGCAAAATGCGTATTGATAGACCACGACCGGATTCTACTCAAAACCTGTCTGCTTCGGTCCGGGTGGTGCCAGCGGTGATTAGCTGTAAAATCCCGGGCCACTGATCGCGGGACGCCCGGCGCCCGGATCGCCACACTTTGCGAGGTCGAATATGGGATTTCTGTCCTTTCTGGTACTGCTGGTGATTGCCTACCTGCTCTGGCGCGTTACCGATCAATTGCCCGATCTCGTCTTTCGACTGAGCGAAGTTCAGCGCGACGTCGCTGAGCTGCGTCGTCAGATCGCCGAGTCTGCACCCAAGGTAGATTCGACAAACGGCTGACCCCAGTCATGCGAAAAAAGGTCCTGCACGAGCCTGCCGGCGACCCCATAACACGTCTGAATGCTGATCGTGCCAGCGCGCGCACAGCCAACGATCCGATGGCTGCACTGTGCACGCTGGCAACGGTTGATGCGCAGGGCCAGCCGCACACCCGCACCCTGGTGCTGCGTGAGCTCGGCCAGCGTCTGGCGCTGTTCATGAACAGCACCAGCCCCAAGTTCAATCAGCTTCAGTCACAACGCGCATCAATCTGCATCTATCTGCCGAGTATTCAGGTGCAATACCGGGCGCTTGTGGTTTTGCAGCCAGTGGAGCGGGAGGTAATCGCGGAAAGCTGGCAGCTGCGACCCCACATGCCAAAAGTTCTGGATTGGTTCTACACCAATGTGCAACCGCAGAGTACGGTGATGGACTCGCGGGCTCGCCTGAAGTCTGCGTTGGATGAACTTGCGCTACCGGACCCGTTGATTGCACCCGCCACGGCCTGCGGGTTCTATCTTGTGCCTCACCAGGTCGAACGTCTTGACCTCGCACAACCGGATGGTCTCCATGATCGCACCTGCTGGACGCTGTCGGGCGATACCTGGTTGATGGAGACAAAGGTACCCTGATCGGCACCAGCCCAATGTGGTGCCGACTCAATCCAGATCGGCGGTCACGATACCCACCAGACTCTTGAAGCAGGTTTCCTTCGCCGTTGAGACAAAACCGCGCATGAATGGCGCATCTGCCTGATCGGAGCGTACTGCGGCATAAAGCGTTGGCCAGATCCCTTCCTCACCGAGTGAGCTGACGGAAACGTAGTGACGTTCGCGATATTCGTGCAGTGCCCAGTTCGGCAGACAGGTGACCCCACGGCCACTGGCGACCAATTGGATCATGAGCGGTGTCAACTCAGCCGTGCGCACCCGTGCGGGCTCCACACCCGCTGGATCGAGGAAGGATTTGAAGACGTCCAGGCGGCCCCGGTCGACAGGGTAGGTGATCAGAGTTTCAGTGGCCAGATCCTGTGGCTCCACCCACTCCCGACCTGCCAGGACATGGTTCTTGCCTACTGCCAGTTTGGCCTCGTAACTGAAGAGCGGCAGGTAGATCAGGTCGTCCTGTGCAACCGGGTCCGCGGTAATCACGAGATCAAGATCGCCTCTCGACAACGCCGGTAGAGGTGCAAAGTGAAAGCCACCGGCAACATCGAGTTCGACTTCCGGCCAGTTCTCCCGATAGGCATCTATTGCAGGCAGCAGCCATTCGAAACAGCTATGGCATTCGATGGCCATGAGCATTCTTCCCGATTCACCTCCGGACAGCCGCGCCAGATCGATTTCTGCCCGATGTATCAGTGGCAGGATATCGTCCGCGAGTTTCACCAACCGATGTCCCGCGCTCGTGAAACGGACCGGGCGTGTCTTGCGAATGAAAAGAGCACAACCGAGGCGTTCTTCAAGATCCTTCAACTGGTGGGACAACGCAGACTGAGTAAGAAAAACCCGATCCGAGGCTTCGACCAGGCTACCGGTGTCGCGCAGTGCGGCCATGGTCCGCAAGTGGCGCAGGTCAATTTGTGACATGAATACCACTCATGATTTCGTGTCTTATGGTTGCACAGGATTCATGAAGTGACCAGTTATCGCAGAGTCAATGTGACGATTGTCCCGCTTTTGCATGACCCACTTTTTTTGTGTACTGGTCGACGACAATAAACTGACGCTGCTGACTATCATTCCTGCATGCAGATAGCACATGGCTTGCATTGATGTTCAACCCTTCCAGCCGAATCATCGAGAGTTTTGTCGGTTACATCCGACAGCGCTTCGAGGAAGCTTTTGCCAACGCACCCGAAGCAGAGGTCCGACTTCTGGATCAATCTGCGCGCGCGGCGATGGAAGCACTGCTTGATTGTGATTGTCCCTATCACGATATCCAGCACACGATGCTGGTAACGGACATCGGCCAGACCATGCTGCATGGTCGACAGTTGATGCAAGGCGATGTCACCCAGAAAGAATGGCTGCATGCCGTGGTCGCCATGATGTTCCACGACGTGGGTTACATCCGGGGGCTGCTGCAGGAAGACGATGACTCCTCGTGTGTCATCGATACGAACGGGACGCGCATTACTCCTCCCGCTGGGTGCACCGACGCGTTCATGACGCCTTATCACGTCTCTCGCGGGTGCCTGTTTGTGCGAGACCGGTACCGTAACGAGCCGCTGATCGATCTTCAGAAGTTGACCGATCACATTGAAATGACCCGATTTCCCGTACCTCGCAAACCAGCCTACCAACGAGTGGATGACTTCGCGGCGCTGGTGCGTTCAGCAGATCTGCTCGGCCAGATGGCAGACCCGCTTTACCTGAAAAAACTGTCCCGACTGTTTGCCGAGTTCCTGGAGACCGGTGAAGCGGCCCGTCAGGGGTTCACCACCGCAGGTGAGTTACGCGACAACTTCGCGCACTTTTTCAACTCGCAGGTCAAACCCTTTGTCGGAACGGGTCTGCGCTATCTGAAACGTTCTCAGGATGGCCAGCAGTGGGTTGCCAACCTCTACCATCACCTGCACGCCGACGACCAGGAAGTTTTTGCCGAGCTGTCACACACGAGACCCGACGCCGAACCAATACCTTTTCGCACCAGGCGCTGACAGTCGAAATCTCACGGATCGGGGTGCCCGGGTCCGGGCACCGTCAGAACGTCCGTCCTCAGTTGAGCTGCAGCATCGAGCGCGGTCGCAGGTTCGACAGCTCGACGATCTTCTTGTAATTGTCAGCGATGTCTTCCACGGAAGCATCCATGCCAAGATCAATGCCGTCGTTTTCAACGATGATGGCGGTGGAATAACGACCACCCTGCGCCTGGATGATCACGCCATTGGGCGCGTCCTCGGTACACAGATAGACAACCGCAGGTGTTACCAGCTCTGGCCCGAGCTTCTTCAACACAGCTTCCGGCATTATGTTTTCAGTCATCCGGGTTGCTGCAACCGGTGCAATCGTGTTCACGCGGATGTTGTACTTTGCCCCTTCGATCTTGAGCGTGTTCATGAGACCGACCTGGGCGAGTTTGGCAGCACCATAGTTGGCCTGACCGAAGTTTCCGTACAACCCCGTAGGTGAAGTGGTCATGACGATGCGTCCATAGTTCTGACTGCGCATGATCTCCCACACTTCACGCGTGACCATCGCCGAACCGGTCAGATGGACATTCATGACCAGGTTGAAGTCGTTCATGTCCATCTTGTGGAACGTCTTGTCACGAAGTATTCCGGCGTTGTTGATCAGGATGTCCACCCGCCCCCAGGTGTTCATCGCGTCCTGCACCATGCTCTTGGCGCCTTTGGGGTCAGACACCGAGCCACCATTGGCGATGGCCTCTCCACCTGCCGCCTTGATCTCGGCGACCACATTCATCGCTGCATCCGACGAACCACCCGTACCGTCCATTGCACCGCCCAGGTCGTTGACAACAACCTTGCAGCCCCGCTTTGCCAGTTCCAGTGCGTGGCAACGTCCGAGTCCACCGCCTGCGCCTGTGATGATGGCGACCTTACCTTCGAACGAATACGTCATGATGCAAATACCTCAGCTTCAAAAAAGATGGAATAATTCCCGCTCAACCTCGAAATCCGAAGCGAACAGGACCTTTCAGCGTTTCCAGCAATGGCTGGATCCAGTCAATCCACTGACACAGGGCGGGCCGTGTCTCACGCGGATCAATCAGTTCGTGTACAGAGAATGACTCTGCTCTCGCAAACGGATTGCGTCGTCCGCGAAGGGCATCCTCGAGTTCCTTCCGTTTGGCATCCGGATCCGCAGCTGCTTCGATTTCGCGTCGATAGGCTACCGCGACACCACCTTCCAGGGGCAGGGCACCGCTCTGCACGGAAGGCCACGCCAGTACATAACTGTTGGGCGCGTAGTGCGCGGCGGTCGCGACACCAAATCCCTTGTGGATCTGCACAACGGCCCATGGCACCACCGATTGCACCGCAGCGGCCACAGCGGACATTCCAAACCGTATGGTCCCGGCTTTTTCCGCTTCCAATCCGATCATGAAACCCGGCTGATCGACAAAGTTGATGATCGGCAGATGAAAGAGATCGCACATTTCCACGAACCGGCGATACTTCTGTGCTGCCTGCGCAGTCATCGACCCTGCATAGATCTTGTTGTTGTTGATCAGCACACCAACCGGCTGGCCGGCCAAACGCGCCAGTGCACAGACCTGGCTTCGACCAAATCCTGCTCCGATCTCGAACACACTCCCCTGATCCAGAACCATTTCGAGGATCAACCGTGCGTTGAACGCCTTGTTGGTCTCCCGCGGTACGATGCCAAGCAGGTCCTGTTCCATGCGTTCGACCGGATCTGCACTCTGCGTTCGCGGAGCACAGTTCCCAACGTGTGATGGCAGGTAGCCAAGAAAACGCCGAACCTGACGAAAGGCATCCTGTTCATCGTCTGCGATGTTATCGACCACACCACTCCTGGCGTGAATGGCCGCACCACCCAGTTCGGCCTTGGTCAGTTTGGTGCGCAAAGCGCGCTCAACCAGAGCGGGTCCGCCCGTCATGACCTGCGCGGTTTCCCTCGTCATGACAGAAAAGTGGGAAGCCACGAGCCTGCCTGCGGGGAATCCCGCAACGGCACCCAGCGCGGCCGAAACAACCGGTACCTGACCAAGCGCATCGGCAATGATCTTGAAGCGAGGTTCGGCGTAAACTGGCTCGCCCCAGTTGGTACCCGGTTTTCCACCGCCCTTCACACTGCCGCCGCCACCTTCAAGCAACCGGACCAGGGGCACTTTGTACTGACACGCCATGTGCTCGGCGTAGACGCTCTTGCGCAGTCCGGCAGGGTTTGGCGAACCGCCCTTCAGGGTAAAGTCCTCACCACCGACTGCGACTCGTCGGCCATCGATCTTGCCAAAGCCCAGCACGTAATTGGCTGGCACCAGTTCACGTGCAGCACCCTGTTCATCATAGTCGGGAACCGCAGTCGCCCGACCCTGTTCCTGAAAGCTGCCGTGATCAAGCAGACCGTCTATTCGCTCACGAATCGTCAGCCGCCCCTGGGCATGCTGTCGGGCGACACCGTCGATTCCGCCCTGGACCTGCGCCTGCTGACGGCGTCGTTCCAGTTCTTCAACTTCATCATTCCAGCTCATGGCGGCTGAAGTCGCACGTCAGCCCGGGTCCTTGAAATTGGGCGCACGTTTTTCGAAGTTGGCCTTGACGGCCTCTGCCTGGTTTGCCGAACCAATCAACTCCATCTGGAGCTTTGCCTCAAGTTCCAGGCCTTCGCGAGGCGGCGCACGCCAACTCTGTTCGAGCAATGTCTTGCCGCGTCGGATGGCATCAGGATTCTTGCCTGCAATCTCCCTGGCAATCGACAACGCACGGGCCAGCGGGTCAGCATCGACATAGGTCACCAGGCCAAGTTCTCTGGCTTCGGCACCGGAAAGAACCCGACCGGTCCACGTCAGTTCCTTGGCAACATCCAGCGGTACAAGATCGCGCAATGACTGGGAAATGCCCATGTCGGGGATGAGGCCCCATTTGATTTCCATCACCGACATCTTGGCGTCCGGAGAGGCAATGCGAATATCGGCACCCAGAGCGATCTGCATGCCACCACCATAGGCAACACCATGCACAGCGGCGATCACGGGTACACCAACTCGCTTCCAGACCAGCGCCGGGCGCTGGGCATGATTGTCAGGGTGCTCGGAATCACGGCGCAGCAGGCCATTGCCACTGCCACCGGTCTGTCCACTCGTTTGGCCACCACCGAGGCCGCGCATGCTGGCCATATCGAGACCTGCACAGAAACCCGCTCCGTTACCCGAGATGACCACGGCGCGCACTTCCCTGGCGGTTCCAAGGCGCTCGCCCGCCTCGATGATCGCGTTGAACATCTCGGGGCTCAGGGCATTGTATTTGTCGGGGCGATTCAGCCGGACGTCGGCAACACCCGCTTCGATACTGATGGTGACCAATTCGCTCATTCCGGTGCTTCCAGCCGTTTTTTGAGGGGGCGTAACTTATCACAGGGAGCCTTTGTCCATAAGCCTCGGGTCATTCGGGATTTGTAAGGATTGACTGCTGCAACGCGTGGTAGAGTCCGGTAACCAAACCGATGAGGTCATTCGAATGGGCAATCCAATCAACCTCGGCGGGACCTTCCCGACCCTCGATTTTGCTACCACTGACGGTCAGGTCATCACACTGCCGGACGACATTCAAACACCTTACGCAGTGGTCCTCTTCTATCGCGGTCACTGGTGACCGTACTGCCGCCGACTGTTAGCCGGCTTCGAGAAACTGCGCAATCAATTCGCCGCTGATGGAATCAGTATTTTCGCCGGTAGCGTGGACAGTCGGGAAAAAACGAGCGAAGTTGCAGCTGAACTGGGCTTTCCGATTTTCCATGGCATTACCCGGGCGCAGGGAGATGCGCTGGGTTCATGGTGGGAAGAACGGCGCAATCATATCCAGCCGACGGAGTTCATTCTGAGCCAGAAAGGCAGGGTACTCGCGTCGACCTACAGCAGTTCACCCGTGGGAAGAATGGATCCCGCGGAAACTCTCAGCCTTCTGCGAATCATCAAACAGATGCAATCAAAAAAGGCTTGAGCACTACTGCACCGGATGGGGTGACCTGCGCAGTATCGGGTCACCTTTGGGCCTCCTGCATCAGCTTCGAATCACACAGAGCACCTGTTCTTCCGCGACCTGATCTTGAGGTTGAACACGGATTTCCTCGACTTCTCCAGAAACCGGACTCTCGACTGGTATTTCCATCTTCATCGATTCGAGGATGACGAGTACATCACCCTTGCCGACCGTGTCACCTACAGCGACCTCTACCTTCCATACCGAACCTGCCACTTCGCTCTCAACCGCATGACGCGCCATGTCTTCCCCTTCGGTGATCTGAGTCAGCCAGCCTGAATTGCTGCCATCTGGGTCTGGAACTGGCCAAGATCGAAGTAATCACGCCAGGCGGTAATGCCTTGCTCACCCACTTCAAACACGCCCATTACGGCAATTTCCAGCCACTTTTCGCCGATCTTGAAACGATCAATCCGTTCGTTCATCACGATATTGCCATTGGCCACACTGTGCAGGACTTCGAACCTGATTTCCGATGCCATGCCCATGAAAGGTGCCAGCGAACCACGAATGGCCTCAACGCCCTGTACAGCTTCCATTGGAATGTTGTGATAGACAGCGTTCGGAGCAAAGCTGGCTGCGATCCCCTCGATATTCCTGTTATCGAATGCATGCATGAGAGCAGTGACTCGATCCTGTGCGTTCATGGCAATGGCCCCTCGTTGATTCAGAAAATCCAGATAATCCTGCCAGACGATGGTGGCATGGTGGTAGCGTCCTGTCTTCACGAATACTGCCGACGCCAGCCGTCCGAGAACCGCGCGTACATCGACAGCGGTGACAGTCAGGACGAACATGTCGGATCGTGGATCGGTCCGGCTGTCTGGTGGGCGTTCGAGTGGTGTCCCGGACAGAACTTCAGACAACCGTCGCGCGGTGTCGCACGCACCACAGTGCAAGATCGTCCAGTCCAGGATCTCCCGCGAAAACACATCCGGCCGATTGCACACGACCTTGTAATCCGCCCAGTTCGCAGCCATTCAGATGGCTGCGAGATCGAGCTTTCGCCCCGTCAGCCGTTCAAAGGCGTCGAGGTAACGTGCAAGCGTACGCTCGCCGACATCTGCAGGCAGGACCGGACCGGGAGGCGTCTTGTCCCACTTCCCTTGGGCAACCAGCGTTTCCAGATAGTTACGTACAATTTGTTTATCGAAACTGGACTGTTCGCGACCGGGTTGCCAATCATCGGCAGGCCAGAAACGGGAACTGTCAGGCGTGAAGATCTCATCCACCAGAATGGGATGTGCAGTTCCAGGCACCATGCCAAATTCGAACTTGGTATCCGCCAGGATGATGCCTCGAGTGAGCGCGTAGTCTCGAGCACGGGTGTAGAGATCAAGCGTGGTCGTTTCGAGGAACGTCATCCGCTCCACACCGATCAATGCCGCGCCCTGGCCAATGGTGATGTTCTGGTCGTGACCACTGGCCGCCTTGGTCGATGGCGTGAAGATCGGACGTTCAAGTTGATCACCGTTGCGAAGCCCGCGAGGCAACACGTGCCCGCACACCGCCCCGGTTTTCTGATAGTCCTTCCAGCCACTCCCCGTCAGATAGCCCCGTGCGATGCACTCTATGGGCAGTACCTGCGCACGCCTGCACAGCATGATGCGGCCACTCAGCTGGCGACGATCCCGCAGACTCAAACCTGGTACGTCAACTACATCCGTCGACAACAGGTGGTTGGGTACGAAGTCAGCAAACTTCTCAAACCAGAAACGGGAAATCTGCGTCAATATGATGCCTTTGCCGGGCAGTCCATTGGCCATCACGACATCAAATGCGCTGATCCGATCCGTGGCGATGATCAACAGAGCCCCGGTACCGTCCGGCAGACTGACGTCGTACAGATCACGGACCTTGCCGCTGCGGTGATTGGGCAGCGCAAGATCCGTTCGGACCAGGGCTTCGCTCTTCATGCTCAAGCGGTGCTGCCGCCATCGGCGAGATAGACTGAACCGGTTACCCAACTGCTGTCATCACTGGCAAGAAACAGCATGACCTGTGCGATTTCTGCCGGCATGCCATAACGCTGCATCGGAATGCGACTCTCCATTCCCTGCTTGGCCATACCCGCCTGACCCGGTGCAAATCCCTCCTCCAGGCTACGCATCATTCGCGTTTCGACAGGTGACGGATTGACCGTGTTGACACGTATGCCTGCGGCCGCCCCTTCCTTCGCAGCCGAACGCATCATGCCGATGACCGCATGTTTGCTGGTGACATAGGGGGCAACACCTGCGGCACCCGTTACCCCGGCGACCGAGGAGGTGATGACGATGCTCCCGCCACCCCGTTCGCGCATGGCCGGAAAGGTTGATTTCAAGCCGAGGAATACCCCTTTGACGTTCACTGCCATGACCTGGTCGAAACGTGCCTCGTCGTACTCTTCGATGGACTTCACGTCACCTTCGATACCTGCATTGGCGAGCAGAATGTCAACCCCACCAAATTTTTCCTTCGCTGTTCGGACCATGGCGTCGTTGTCAGCTGCCTTGGTAACGTCACCAACAAAGTACTGCACACGATTGCTGCTGATCTCCGAACACGCGGCCCGCAGCGCTTCTTCCTGCAGATCCACCAGCAGCACATTGGCGCCTTCACGCGCAAACAGGCTGCCAGCAGCCTTGCCAATACCACCGGCACCGCCAGTGATGATCGCCGTCTTGCCTTCAAGTCTACCCATTGCTCCCCCTGATTATTCCCTGTTTTGACGACTGTCCAATGTCCGTTCGTCCAGTCGTCAGGTGCCACTCACTACAGCATGAGCGTTCCTGAAATCTTCGACCAGATCATCAGCTTCTTCGATGCCGACAGATATGCGTATCAGCGAGTCATCGATGCCCATGCTGGCCCGTCGCGCTGCGCCCATCTCGAAGTAGATCGTATGCGCAACCGGTATTGCCAAAGTGCGGTTGTCACCAAGGTTGCTCGACTTGATCACTATCTGCAATGCATTCAGATAAGCCCACAGATCGATGCTGTGGGAAAGTTCGAAGCTGAAGAGCGCGCCGGGTGCACGAAACAACTCCTTCGCCCGCTGGTACTGGGGATGACTGGGCAAGCCCGGGTAGTAAACGGCATTCACCCATGGCTGGGCAGCCAGGAACTCGGCCAGCTTCTGCGCGTTGGCGCACTGGCGTTCAAGCCGCAACGCCAAGGTCTCCGAACCAACAGCAATATGGTGCGCAGCTTCAGGCCCAAGCGATGCGCCAAAATCACGCAGCCCCTTTTTCTTGATCTGCATGATTGCCCACTTGCCGGGATCACCCTGCCGGTAGATGTCATAGAGATTTTCGAACTTGCGCCAGTCGAAGAGGCCGGTTTCGGTAATCGCGCCACCCAGTGCATTGCCATGACCGCCGATGTACTTGGTGAGCGAGTTCACGATGAGACTGGCACCGACGTTGCGCGGCTGAAACAGCCAGGGCGAGGTCATGGTGTTGTCGACGACATACACGAGAGCCAGTTCTTTTGTCAGCGCGCCAATTTCACGCAACGCAGAAACCTGTGTGACAGGATTGGCAACAGTTTCCACAAACACCAGACGAGTCTCCGGCCGAATCGCCTTGCGGACTTCGTTGACATCCGTCGCATCAACAAACGTGACATCAATGCCCTGGGCCATAAAGCTCATGAAAAGGCTGTTGGTGTTGCCAAACAGAAACGCACTCGAAACAAAGTGATCACCCTTTCGCAACAGCGCGAAGAGCAGCGTACCAATGGCCGCCATGCCGGTGCTGAAGCACACCGTGGCCACTCCTTCTTCCATGCGAGTAATCTTGGACTGCAGTGCTTCAACCGTTGGATTGACCTGCCGACCGTAGGTAAATCCGGCTTTTTTCCCCTGGAAGACCGCCGCCAGATCCCGTGCATCGTCGTAACCGTAGGCAACGGTTGCGTGGATCGGTTTCTGCAGACTGCCGTGCTCTATGGGATCGAGTCGGTCGCTGTGCACAATGCGCGTGGTAAAACCTTTCAAGACGGCTACAGATCGGCAAAAAGGGCAGGAACTATACGCCAGCCTCCAGCGAGTGCGGAAGCTCAGGATGCCTCGGCCAGGGACTCCTTCAGAACGATCTGCGCAAACGGATCTTCCTTCAACATGGCGCACATCTCGTTTGCCGGCATGGGGGCGGCATAGATGTAACCTTGCACTTCACTGCAGCCCTGCGCCTTCAGATAGTTGAGCTGCGTCCGGTTTTCAACGCCTTCCGCGATCAGGTCCAGCTTGAGGCCCTGGGCCATGGCGACAATCGCGTTGACGATGCTGGCTTCGCCCTCCGCTTCCTCTTCACGGATATCCAGCACGAAGCTCCGGTCGATCTTGAGGGTATTTATCGGAAACTGGCGCAGATAGCTGAGCGATGAATACCCAGTCCCGAAATCATCGATCGCCACCCTGGCACCCAGCGAGCGAAGAGCCTTGAGCTTGGGAATGATGACTTCCATATCCTGCATCAGCGTGTTTTCGGTAATTTCGAGCTTTATGCGGGCGGGTTCAATTCCTGCCTCCTGCATCGCACCAGTGAACTGCTCGACAAAACCTTCCTTTTCCAGCTGGGCCGCTGACACATTGACAGAGAGCCGGACTTCACGAACGCCTTCCTGATCCCAGGTTGCCAGATCTGCGAACGCCTGCCGCTGCACGTACTCATCGAGAGCAACAATGAGCCCGGTCTCCTGCGCCAACGGCAGGAATTCCGCTGGTGCAATGAGCCCCCTCTCAGGATGCCGCCACCGAACAAGCGCTTCCACACCGCTGATGTGGCCCGTATCCAGACAAACCTGCGGTTGATAGTGCACCTCAAGCTCACCGCGATTCAGGCCGTTGCGCAATTCTCGCTCGAGGATCAAGCGCGTCGAAAAACGGTTGTTCATCTCATCGGCAAAAAACTGATAGCCGTTTTTGCCACGACTCTTGATGTGGTACATCGCGATGTCGGAGTTCTGTATCAGTGCCTCTGCCGTATCACCACCTTCGGGATACATGGCGATGCCGATGCTGGCGCCAACAAAGAGTTCATGCCCGTCGATCACAAACGGTGAGCCCAGCCGATCAAGGATCTTTCTGGCGATGACAACCACGTCGTCACGCGTTCGAATCTCCGGGAGCAACAGTGTGAATTCATCCCCTCCAAAACGGGACAGTGTGTCACCACGTCGCAAGCAGCTCTGCAGACGATTGGCGACCGCCTTCAGCAGTCGATCTCCCATGGTGTGACCAAGCGTGTCATTCACCACCTTGAAACGGTCAAGATCAAGGAACATCACCGCCAGACCGATCTTGTTCCGCTGTCCCTGGGTAATTGCCAGTTCAAGACGATCCTTGAGGAGCGCACGATTGGGCAGATGGGTCAGCAGATCGTGGTAGGCCTGGAAGTTGATCACTTCCTGCGCTTCCTTTCTCTCGCTGATGTCGCGAATGGTGCCGATCGTACCGATAAAGGTCTGACGATTGCGTTCCCGCGGATCGGTGTACATGCCTTGTGCTGAAAGCTCGACCCAGACGGACTGCACATCGCTGAAGCGGGATCCAGGCCGCTTCAACGCACTGCACACTTTCAATTCAACATTGCGCGCGGAACGGGTGCCGGTACGACGCTCGTTGAATACATTGCGCGCAATATCCAGATAATCAGCATCAACCAGCTCGGTGTAGTTGCGGTTGATCAGGTCTCCCTTTTCGAACCCCAGCATCGAACCCAACCGTTCATTGAGGAACGTGAAACAACCATTGCGATCGAGCATGTAGACCAGGTCTGGTGAACTGTTCACGATGAAACGATGCAGTTCCTCGCTGGTCTTGATCTGCGCTTCCATCGCTTCGTTCTGGTCTTCCAGCCGCACCTGTCGAAGCGCTGTCTCCATCGTCGCGATGAGTTCGGCTGCCTCGTACGGCTTTTTCACGAAATCAAACGCGCCGCAGTGCAGCGCATGCTTGACGCCACTGAAACTTGCATCGCCACTGACTACGATGACCTTGGTATCGACCTTTTCGCGCGCCACAAAATCAAGTACGTCGTGGCCACTGATACCCGGCATGATGAGATCAAGAAGAACGACGTCGTAGGTCTCGGCGACCAGAGCGTCCAGAGCAGCCTGACCGCCGAGCGCCTTGTCAGCACTGTAACCGTGGATGCTGACCAGCTGATACAGACTTTCCAGAAGCTCTGCCTTGTCATCCACCACGAGGATGCGCGCGCCTTCGAGAATGGGCTTTGGCTCGGAGGCCTTCACAGATTGGCGCTCGGATTCCCGATCGATCCTTGTTCGGGGAGAAGTACTTTCTGCCTGACGGCGTGAAAAGTCCGCACTATTCATCGATAGGTTTTGTCATCGATTGGTCTTGAGACGGGAGCTCATCTCCAGGATGGGACCGGATTGTGAACAATTTTCTCGATGTTCGCTACCGGAAGTCCTTTCTGGCCTGGATTGGCTTTGAGCAGCTGGTGTATCAGGCGCGGAACGCGTCTGGAGTCGGGTTGGCGACTGCTGTCCAAGGTGAGGATTGAAAGCCGTCAGAAAGGTGCCTTTCGACACCTCGACGCACCTTTCCATCAAAGGACACACCCCGGAGAAACCCGTTCCTTGCAACGAGGACTCATCCCCTTTTCTACGAGGACACACCTCGTGGGAAACCGCAGGCCACCCTCGAATCGAACTGCTCCGCAGGCCGGTCACATCGAGAATCTGCAAACGCTTCGTGATCAGAGGGTTGGTCCTGGGTTTCCAACGGCGTCATCCACTCAGGTCAC
>JBGSHJ010000065.1:0-10042 GCA_041752315.1 Pseudomonadales bacterium | reverse complement strand
GACCGTCTCCCGACTCGTTCCGTCGCCTGAACTGGTGGCAGCGTCGGGGGTGATGAATGGTTCCATCGATTTCGAGATCTTCGATCGCACCTTCCTGCGGGTGAGAGCCCCGGATCTGCAGCTCGAAGGTGTCGAGTACGTGCATGTGGAATCGAACCAGCGCTATGCGGCCGCAAGCTCCGCCAACAGCTCGTTCGAGGGGAATCTGAGTGATGCGCGCTTTCGTCCGGCGGCGCTGTATGCCGCGACGGTCACGGAAAGCAGCCTGCAGAATCAGCCCGATGACGTCCGGGCATCCGCGGTCCAGCAGACCATGGCGCTGGAAGAAGGTGTCACCGAAAATTCCCGGAGCGAGCTGCAGCAGCAGCGACCACCGGCTGTGCGATCCCTTGTTTCAGGGCTGGCCGGCGAAGTGGTCAAGAACGAGTTGACTGATGAACTGGGGGCACAAGGCGCCATGGCTGCGGGGGCCGTGGCCGAAGGGCTGATTGATGCCGCGCCGGCCGATTCCGGGGGCCAGACTTCTGAAGGCCAATCCAACGTGCTCAAGCGGGTTGGCACCAAGATCGGGACGTCCACCCGCAGTTTCTGGCGCAGGATCACGGGCAAGGATGACGATCAGGCTGGCGACTAGTTCAGACCAGGAACGACCACTGCCCCGGTACGCTACCCCATCACTTCGGGAACATTCGCGCAAGCTTCTCCAGTGCGACCTGTGAACCGTACTCGCTGTGTTCAAAGGCTTCGGCATGTTCGACGTGGTCACCCACGGATGACCCATAGCGCGCGCCCAGGGGGGCACGAAAACGTCCCGCAATTCGTCGGTCGCGCCCGAGCAGCCATTCGCGAATCATGATTCTCCGGCCGTTGGCATCTCTGGGCAGACCGGGCATCTTGGCGCCCATCCAGGAGTCCGGGTCGGCAAACTGCGAGGGCAGGGCATCAATCAGTGCCCGCTTGATCTCGATGACATCATCGATGGAGACGATGACCGACGGCTCGAAGGGTGCGGGCTTGCGGAATTCATCGGCGTAATAGAGAAACACCGGATTGCGATCCAGCGCAGGTATCTGGGGCAAGTAGAACTTCGCCACCACGAGCACCGCCGAATCCTGCACCAGCTGGCCGGTGTATCGATGATCCGGATGGTAGTCGTTGGTGCGATGGCAAAGCACGATATCGGCGCGCCACTCGCGAATCAGACGGACCACCGTCTTCCGATTGGCCAGGCTTGGCTCAAGTTCACCATCGTTGATATCGAGCACTTCCGTGGTGATGCCGAGGATCTGTGCACACCGCTCGACCTCCGCCTTGCGAATGGCAGCCAGTTCAGGACCGGACTTCGTGAAGTGCCCGACGTTGCCATTGGTCATGGACACAAACTTGACCTGATGACCGGCCGCGACCCACTTGGCTGCCGTACCGCCCACACACAGTTCGCAGTCATCCGGATGCGCGCCAAAGGCGATGATGCGCAAGCTCGTGTTCGGGCTTTGGGACAGGCTCATGAAGCGATCTCGTGGCAACGGGCTGACCGACATTGTCGCGTGTCAGCCTGGGGAATCCTACTGGCAGCACGCACCCTATCGGCGCAGCGCCGGCTTGATGTCACAATGCGCGCATCGGCACGGGGGAGGATCAGACTTCATGACGTTCATGGCATGGCCGGTGAGCCCATTCACCATTTCCGGATCCAGGTTTGTCGGCACAGTGATGAGCCTGCTGATGCTGAACCCATTGGGGGGCTGGGCGGCGGAAGCCGAAGCCACCCCCTTTACCCAGGCCGCCATGAAGGAAGCCGCCGCGAGGGTGGCGGCGGATGATCGCCAGGACTTTGCGGACGCCGATCGGGGCTACATCGGCACATTGACCGATCCGGTGATTCGCACGGCGACCGGCGATGAACTGTATGACCTGCGCTCCTACGACTTTCTCAAGGGTGAAGCGGCCTCGACAGCCAACCCGAGCCTCTGGCGCCAGGCGCAGATCCTGACCAGGCACGGGTTGTACAAGGTGGCCGACGGCATCTGGCAGGTGCGCGGTTTTGACGTGTCCATCGTCTCGATTGTCGATGCGGGGACTGGCTGGCTGGTGGTCGACCCTTTGACTTCCGTCGAGGCCGCCAAGGCGGCCATGCAACTGGTCAAGGAACAGCTCGGCGAAAAGCCCGTGATCGCCGTGATCTATTCACACAGCCATGGCGACCACTATGGTGGTGTGCTGGGTGTGACGAGCCGGGACGATGTCAGTTCAGGGAAGACCCAGATCATCGCTCCGGACGGATTCATGGAGCACGCAGTCTCCGAGAACATCATTGCCGGGCCGGCCATGTCGCGACGCGCGCGTTACCAGTTTGGCCTGACGCTGCCACGTGGCCCGACGGGTGAAATGACCTCCGGCCTCGGACCGCGGATCGCACGCGGCACCATGTCGCTGATCGCGCCGACAAAAATCATCCGCCAGACCGGCGAAACGATGGAAATCGGCCATCTGCAGGTTGAGTTCCAGGTGACACCGGGGACGGAAGCGCCCGCCGAAATGAACTTCTATCTGCCCCAAAAACGAGCGTTGTTCATGGCCGAAAATGCCAATCTCACGATGCACAATCTGCTGCCTGCGCGTGGTGCGCTGGTTCGCGATGCCAAAGCCTGGGCGGACTACCTGACGGAATCGTTACGCCGTTACGCCAGCCGCAGCGATGTGCTCTTTGCCGCACACGGCATACCCCGATACAGCAGCGCGCAGGTCTCCGAATTCCTGCGCCTGCACCGGGATGCGTACAAGTTCCTGCATGACCAGTCGGTACGGCTGATGAATGCCGGGCTGACCTCGCGCGAAATCGCGGAAGATCTGCAGCTGCCCGAGGCCCTTGCCAGCCAGTGGTTCAACCGCGGTTACTACGGCACGATGAGCCACAACAGCAAGGCGGTGTACCAGCGTTACATGGGCTGGTACGACGCCAATCCTGCCAGCCTCCACGCCCATCCGCCGGAAGCGGAAAGCGCCCGTTACATCGCGGCGATGGGAGGCGAAGAGAAGGTGCTGGGTGGCGCGCGCAAAGCCATCGATGAAGGTGACTATCGCTGGGCGGCCACACTCCTGAATCACCTGGTGTTCAGTGGCGGCGAACAGAAAACGGGTCGCGCGCTGCTTGCCGAGGTTTACACCCAGCTCGGTTATCAGGCCGAAGCCGGCACCTGGCGAAACATCTATCTCACCGGCGCCCAGGAACTGACGGAAGGGGTGGTCCCCGCGCCGATGAATTCGTTCAGCCCGGACGTGCTGGCCGCTACCACCACGTCGATGCTGCTGGACTTTGTGGCCGTGCGGGTGGATCCATCGCGGGTGCCCGACCAGCCTGTGCGGGTGCGGGTCAATCTGACGGACCGGCAGGAGTCCCACTTCCTGTCCCTTGCCAACGGCGTGCTGGTGCACGAAGAAGGCGTGGAGGACACCGCGGCGGTGACCTTGACGATGCAACGCCCCGCGTTGCTGATGACCCTGTTTGCAGGTGCGCCGGTCGAGCCACTGATCGCCAGCGGGGAGATCAAGGTTGAGGGAGACAAAGGGGCCTACAGCCAGCTGTTGCAGGCGCTGGGGCCGCTGGATCCCGGCTTCAATATTGTCACACCGTGAGCCGGATCATCGTAAACTCCACCCTGTTTTCAGGAGATTGATTTGATGAAGGTTGCTGGCCGTTTGTTCATGCTGCTGTTGATCACTCCATTCGCGATGGCGGATGTCACGCTGCAGGAAGTGGTGCGGGTTGAAGGCACCGGTCTCATGTCGATGGCCAACATGACGATCAACACGACCACCCGCATTGCCGGCAACAAGGCGCGAATCGACAACGACACGCAGATGAAGTCCGGCATGATGCGCATGCTGGCAGGCCGGGGTGGCCCGACCGCGCAGATCGTTCGGCTGGACCAGGACGTCGTCTATGACCTGAGCCTGAAGAAAAAGCAGTACACGCAGACGTCTCTGGCGGCACAACGGGCAGCCATCGAAAAAGGCATGGCCGACGCGGAAGAAGCCCAGGCCGCGCAGCAGGATGCGTCGGCAGGGGTGGATGAAGAAGCCTGTGAGTGGTCACCACCCAAGAGCACGGTCGAACGTTCCGGAGAGAAGACCAATATCGCCGGCATGCAGTCCGAGCGGTTGAAGATCACCGCGTCACAATCCTGCACCGACAAAAAAACCGGCTCGGTCTGTGACTTTGCGTTGATGCTGGATCAATGGCTCGCGCCGTCCTTTCCGGCACAAGCCGAAGTGCAGGCCTATCACCGTGCGTATGCGGAAAAACTGGGACTGGCGAGCACCGGCTCTGCTGACTTTGCCCAGCGCGCGCAACAGAGTTTTGGGCGGTACGAGGGGATCTGGACTGAAATCGGCAAACAGCTGAAGGACGTCAAGGGTCATCCCATGCGTTCCAGCTTTGCACTCGCCATTGGTGGTCCGCAGTGCCAGAACAGTGCCGGTGCAGGCCAGCCCGGCGACCGACCCCAAGCCAGTGCCAGCGAAAATGTAGGTCAGGCGCTGGGTGGTGCACTCGGCGGTGCGTTGGGTGGCATGTTTGGCAAGAAAAAACCGGCGGAAGAAGCGCCTGCGACCGACACCGCACCTCCGCCGCCAAAGACCATCGGCAATGGACTGGTGCCCTTGATGTCGGTGTCGTCGGAAGTGGTGTCCGCAGACACCAAGCCGGTGCCGCCTGGATCGTTTGAAGTGCCTCCAGAATTCAAGCTGCAGAAATAAGCGGCAACCTATTGGTAGCCCAGGTGGCAGGTCGCGGTTACATCCGTGACTTGCCCGGTTCGAATGCAAATCCTCTTGGCCAGACGTACGGCAGGTCAACCAGCACGCCCGGTTCCGTTGCATTGACCGCAAGATCGAGTGCAGCGCGGAGAATCGCGAGCTGCATCGGCTGATCAAACGGCGCGCCAAACGCGTTGCCCATCGGGAAGTTCACAAAGAGGCTGCGCGGTGGCTTGACCTGTGCCGTGAGATCGCGGCCGGTGGAGATGCACACGGTGCTTATGTCCATCTTCTCAACAACCCGGCAGACCAGACCCACGGTCTGGTGATCGAGTGGTCAGGCCGGCACCGCAATGAGCAGATCGACCTCATCCCGCGCCAGCTCAGCAGCAAACGCGGGAGCAGATTCCTGGATCACCTTGCTGCGGTTGTAGATGCGACCCATGAAGCCGCTCCAGAAGCGGGGCGCAAGCGAACCAATCTCCCGGCTGGCGACCATCTCGCGCAGGCGATCGATGGGAAACTGGCAGTTGATGTCCTGCTCGGCGTCGGTGTGATCGTAGTACGCGTCGTGAATCTGGAAATCGGTTGCTGGTGTTTCGAGCGGAATCGCATCGAGCCGGTGGTCATTGCGTGCCATGGCATCAAAGCCGGGCATGCTGCACATGGAAATGCCCCCCGAGGTGAGCAGGGTCACACGACACTCGCGGATCGGCTTGTTCAACCGACGCAGCGGGGCGTCGTTGTTGATCGTCCACTGATACGGTGGATGACCCATGGAGCCATAGTGCTTTGCGAGGCCATCCACGTAGCTGACGGGCGATTGTGGAACGGGCGAGCGTTCGGTCATGTTGAGCTCCTTGTCACGACACCGTGGCGCACGGTGACCGCGTCGCGTGGTGATGTCATTGTGAGGCAGGCTTGAATTCACTGAGTACGCCGCGGGCAAAGAGACTGTCGATGCGGCTTTGTTCGATGCCCAGTTCGGCAAACACTTCCCGGGTGTGCTGCCCGGCATCCGGTGCCGGACCACGAACCTCGATATCCGCGCCTCGAATGTGGAAAGGTGCCGAGACAATTTCGATGGCCCCGGCGCGCTCATGGACCACCACGCTGAACGCACCGCCTTCTCGAAGCGCTTCATCGTCTGCCACTTCGGGCAGTGTAATTGCCGGCTCCCAGATGAGCCCTGCAGCATCCAGCGTCGAACGCCACCACTCCAGGTCATGCGCCGCAAAGGCTGCCTGGATTTCCGGCACGAGCGTCGGCCCAAACTGGGCGAGGCCGAGCAGGTTCTGAAAACGTTCGTCGGTGATCCACTCCGGCCGACCCATCATGTTGCAGAACTTCGGCCAGTACGGCATCGCCGAGGGCATGACCAGCAGAACCAGCCGGTTATCACGGGTGCGGTAGTAGTTCCAGATCGGGTTGGGTGGCAGCGTGTGACTGGTCTTTTCCGGCTGCACACGTGTGTTGAGCGCCGTCGAAACATCGCTGCCCAGCGCCCAGATTCCGGTTCGCTGCAACGTCACTTCCACAAACTGGCCCGCACCGGTCTTGTCGCGAACGCGAAGCGCCGCGAGCAGGGAGGCCAGGAAATTGAGCGCCGTTGTGCGATCGCCATATCCCCCACGGGAGATCAGCGGTGCACTGTCCCGGTCTCCAAAGATCGACATGGCCCCGGTGCGTGCCCAGAACGCGGTCTGGTCGAACGCCTGACGGTGACTGTCCGGACCGGTGGTGCCAAAACCCGACAGCACGCCGTAGACACACGCCGGAGCCAGCGCGTGGATATGCCGGTCGGTCAGTCGGTAACGCTCCAGACGCGACCAGGTGAGGTTGGTGATGAAAAAGTCCACGTCCTTCGCCAGTGCGTGAACCAGTTCGACCCCTTCGTCGGTCTCCAGATTGATGCAGACACCACGCTTGCCACGATTGTCGAACTGATGCGCGGGAAACACCTCATCGTCACCCAGCATGGCTTGGTACATGCGCCGGTAGGCATCACCACCCGGCGGCTCCACCTTGATGACCGTGGCCCCCATGTCGGACATCAGTGCCGCGCAACTGGGCGCCGCGAGCCAGCTGGCAACTTCGAGAACGCGAATTCCTGCAAGTGGAGCCGTCATGAAAAACTTCTTCCCCTGATTGACCTGGATGTGAGCCCGACCAATCTTAACCTTAACCCGTCAGAAGGAAATTCTCCCGTCGCCGGGGCGGGACCGCTTTTCCACGAGGACACACCTCGCTTTTCCACGAGGACACACCTCGGGATTTGTAGGTCAGCACCCAAAACTTTGATCGTTCACTTGCCTGATTTCTGCCCGAGGACAGACATTTCTGCTTTAGGACACGCCGAACCTTCACTTCCGGAGCTGTCCTAGCACCTCTTCGACAGCGAGCGAATGATGTCATCGATGTCCAGGACGCGGCGGTCGGAGGGAGCGCCGCGCGTCATCCGCGCCCAGGCTTGTACGAGTTTGTCGACACCAGGACGGCAGCGATGTTGCCGCCATGATCACGTAGTGACACGCCTTCAATAGTGCGGCGGCACCTCACCAGCCACGTCATCCGGTTCCTGTGCCTGCATGGACAGCACATGTTCACGCAGTCTTGTCAGTTCCTGTCGCAGCAGGTCCAGCTGGCGCTGCTGGCTGACCAGCGCATCATTGAGTTCGTTCAGGGTGTCTTCCTGGAACGCGGTACGCATCTCCAGTTCAGTGAGCCGGGCGTCGTTCATGGATCGGTCCGATCGGGTTTGGCGACATTGTCGATGGAATGCGCGGCCTTGCCCAGATCAGTCGTCCAGGGTCTGGCGATACCGCTGGAGCGCAAGCGTCGTCACCAGTGCGGTGAACAGCAGCAGGGGCCAGATGTGCGGGGCCACCTCCGGCAGCTCCGCTCCTTTCAGCATCACGCCTCGAGCCAGCCGCAGGAAATGCGTGAGTGGCAGGATTTCGCCGATCCACTGTGCCCATACCGGCATGCCGCGGAACGGAAACATGAAGCCCGACAGCAGAATCGAGGGCAGGAAAAAGAAGAAGGTCATCTGCATGGCCTGCATCTGGCTGCGCGCGACGCTGGAGATGAGGTAACCGAGGGCGGCCAGGCTCGCCACAAACACGGCGATCACGCTGATCAGCAGCGTGAAGGAACCGAGCATGGGTACATTGAAGACAAAGCGGGCCATGCCGAGGATCAGCAGTACCTGGATGCCGCCCACCAGGAAGTAGGGCAGGAGTTTGCCCATCATCACCTCGACGGGTCGGGAGGGCATCGCCAGCAGATTTTCGATGGTGCCGCGTTCCACTTCGCGGGTCAGTGCCATGGCGGTCATCATCACCATGGTCATGGTGAGGATCACCCCCAGCAGTCCGGGCACGATGTTGTACTGCGTGATGCCTTCCGGGTTGAAACGCCGATGAATCACCGTTTCAAACAGCGGCGGTGGGGAGGCAAGGCCCGCCGGTGCCAGCCGATGGTATCGCAGCGCTGAACTCACGAGCTGTGGCATCACGGCAATGGCGTTGATCGATGCGGAGGGGTCGCTGGCATCGGCCTCGATCAGCAGCTGCGGCTGTTCACCACGCAGCAGCGCCTTCGTGAAACCGTCGGGGATCGTGATGACAAACGCTACCTCTCCCCGCAGCAGCTGGACATCGCCGTCTGCAGCGGACTGATTGACCCGTACCACATCGAAGTAGCCGGAGTTTTCCAGCGCGTTGATGATGGAGCGTGTGTAGGCGCTGTGATCGTGCACGTACAGCGCGGTGGGCAGATGTTTCGGGTCGTTGTTGATGGCAAACCCGAACAGGGTCAATTGCAGGATGGGAATGCCGACGATCATCGCAAAGGTCAGGCGGTCCCTGCGCATCTGGATCATTTCCTTGATCAGGATCGCGGCCACGCGGGACATCGACAGGCTTCGCATGATGGTCAGTGGGTCCCCGTTCGCTGGGCACGGTGGGTGGCCATCAGGTAGATGAACACGTCCTCGAGGGTGCTGGGGGAGTCCTGCCACACGTGGGTCTGCGTGGATCTGAAAGGCGCGATAGCCTGCGCGAGCGCGGTTTCATTCACGCCGGTCACATGCAGCGTGTCGCCAAAAGGCGCCACCTGGTCGATGCCGGGCAGTCCGGTGAGTGCATGCTTCAGCTTGGCCAGTGCGGGGCCTCGAACACTCAGGGTGTGCAGGCCGGAGTCGCGGATCAGTTCGGCGATGGTGCCGGTGGCCAGGATCTCGCCGTCGAGGATGTAGACGATGCGATGGCAGCGTTCGGCTTCGTCCATGTAGTGGGTGGAGACGAGTACCGTCACGCCCTCTTCGGCGAGGGTATGGATGGCGTCCCAGAATTCACGTCGTGCCTGGGGGTCGACACCGGCGGTGGGCTCGTCGAGCAGCAGCAGCTTGGGTTCGTGCAGCATGCAGGCGGCCAGGGCGAGGCGCTGTTTCCAGCCGCCGGACAAGGCGCCCGCCAGTTGATGCCGTCGGTCCACCAGACCGATGCGCTTGAGCGCTGATTCCACCACGTCAAGCCGTGGATGAAGCTGGTACAGGCGCGCGACAAATTCGAGGTTTTCCTGGATGGTGAGGTCTTCGTAGAACGAGAAGCGCTGCGTCATGTAACCGGTGAGCAGCTTGATCTCTTCGCTTTGTGTTTTCAGATCGAAGCCCAGGCAGGTGCCCTCGGCGCGGTCGGGACGGAGCAGGCCGCACAGCAGGCGGATCGTGGTGGTCTTGCCGCTGCCGTTGGGTCCGAGAAAGCCAACAATTTCGCTCTGCCGCACTTGGAGCGCGACGTTGTTGACGACGGTTCTGCCACCAAACGACTTGGTCAGCCCCGACACGTCGATGACGTTGGTGGTCATGTGGACGCCGGCCAGAGCACGTCGACGATCTGGCCGGCCTTCAACGTGACGCTCTCGCCTTCCAGCCTGGCTTCCACCAGCACCACCAGCCGTTGCCGATTGGTCACGCTGTACAGCACGGGTGGGGTGAATTCGGGCTGGTCGGCGATGAAGTCGACGGTAGCCACCTGTTTCTGCTCACATCCGTCACAGCGGAGTTCGAGCGAGTCCCCGATGTGTACCCCGGAAATGTCCTGCTCGGGCACAAACAGCCGCAGTTTCTTGCGCGCCGGGGAGAGCAGGGTGGCGATGGGGGCGGTGGGTCCGGCCTGTTCGCCGGCATGGCGGATGACGTCTTCGATCACCCCGGCCGCAGGGGCGATCACCGTACGTTCGTCTAGCAACCATTGCGCCCGGTCGACCTCGGCCTGGCGCG
>JBGSHJ010000064.1:0-102694 GCA_041752315.1 Pseudomonadales bacterium | reverse complement strand
ACTGCGCGAGCCGCACCGCCTCCAGTTTGAATTCCAGGGTGTATTGTCGATTCGGAACTTCTTCCTTCTTGCCCATCATGTCCTCCGTTCACCAAAAAGTTACCAACATTCTGGTGTACGTCAAACTGAGGCAGGGTCAGCCACTGTCCCGGTGAGTCGAAGGCGAGCCGGGGTGTCACTGTCGCCGCCTCGAAGCCTCCGCGGGTCAGCACACCGATAGGATGCCGTGAATGTTCCCGCCATGACTCCAGTGTGTCGGCCACCCGAAGAACGATTTCCGAGGGGCCTGTATCGAGGCCTGCCTCACGCGGAACAAACTGCACCACGTCACCGGCAATTCGAACCATTGCGGTGATGTCATGTTCACCGACGAGCACTCGCAGGCGCTCGCCAAACGTGCCGACTCCAGGTGCACGGATTTCGACACTCTGGTCCTGGGCAAACCAGGCGAGCGACTCCGGTTCTGCATGAGTGTTCGACGAGAAGCCGAGCACGGCGAAGACGAGCAGCGCGACAAGCGACCATACACAGATGGCCATCCTGGGTCGGCGTTGGTCATTCATGCGATTGCTTCTCTTCAACTGAGTCACGGCGTGGTATTGGCGCGTACTTGCGTCAGCGTCGCTGCAGGTTCAACAGCCACTGCCGCAACTGCGGATACTTGCTGACCAACGGTGAACGCAGGGCATTGGCGACACTGGAGTAGGTCTGGTACCTCGGTTCGCCACTACTGAGCGCCGCTTCGAGCGCAGCCCTGCATGCCGACTGAGACTGAGTGCAATCGATGGTCTGATTGCCCTGCGGAGTTTTCACGGTGACTACCGAGCCAGGAGCGTTGGTCTTGTCCTGTGTCATGTACACCGTACCGTTCGGGTATTCCTGGGTCGTCATCGGACCTCCCGTAGCAGGTCGCTCTTCTGTCGTCGTGTTGCCACCTCCCGTGTTACCTCCTGTATTTCCTCCTGTATTTCCTCCCGTGTTTCCTCCCGTGTTTCCACCGGTGTCCCCGCCCGTGTTGCCGCCTCCTGTACTACCTCCTCCTGTACTGCCTCCACTGTTCGAGCCTCCCGAGCCACCACCTTCTTCCGCTTGGGCGAATCCGGTCATGACGAGACCGGTGCCGCAGGCGAGCAGGATGCAGAGTCGGGCCATCGATGAACTTGTCAGAACTTTCATGGTGTGCCTCCAGGGCATGGTGGGGGTGTGATCAGAGACCTCACGGGCGGGATTCGATCCAGTACACTTCAACAAATTCGTAGACGTTGGAACCCTTGCGCACGACGCGTGGCGGAATGTATCCATGCGCCGGCTGGAATCCGGGCACTGTACGCGGATGTGGTACCCACGCCCCGTCCTTCACCTTGAACGCAAAACGGCGCAGCGGAGCGTTGTCTTCCAGCCGGGTCACCTGCAACTCGTACTCGCCTCCGGTCGTCAGCAGATCACCAAGATCGATCGCCCGTGCGCGCAGCGATTCCTTGTCCTCGTGCGGATGGAAAAGCGTCCATGGCTTCTCGCGAACGTACGGACGCTTGTGAATTACCATGGACTGCCGCTTGCTGTGGGCGATGACCGCACCGTCACGGCGCAGCGTCGCCATGGCATTTGCGCGCGACTGACCAGCGTTGAGATCACCATCACCGGTCCACCAGACGAGATTCACTGCCTGGAAATCCTTGCCGGTAGAAAAGTCGCGCCAGTTGGTGCCGGTGAGATACCCCCATGACGACCAGGGGCCGCGGTACGTCCACTCGGTGGCGGGCGTAAAAGCATCGGTGCTTGCCGGTCGCTCAGCCTGGAACCGCAACAGACCCGCTGGTTGACCAGCCACATAAAATTGCAGCTCGTACAGGTCCGGCGCGGGCAGGCTCACCTGGCCCGGCCCGTCCAACTGGACCTGTGAAAAAACCTGCCACGTCACCGGGTAGTCCGGACGGAAGCTGTGCGACGCAACCTTGCCCAGGGTTTTACCGGCAACGGTGATCGCCGCCTCGAGCGGCGCTGCCGGTGCAAAGACCAGGTTGTATGGCTGTGAACCCAGCCCAACCATCCCCGACGCGTAAAGGCGCACGTCCAGCAGCGACTCGTGGTCGAAAATCGGAGGATTGGCACTCGCGTTGGTCATGGTCAGCAAACTCCCGAGTGTGCAAAGCAGCAACGCCGCGCTTCCGAACCGCCTGTTTCGCGACTTGAACCGATGTCTCACGTTCATCTCCCCTGGCATTTCGTGGACTACAGGCGCGTGGATACGGCCTTCCCCACTTGAACGCATGTACCGTCGGGATCGGCATGCATCGTGGGTATTTTTTCTGGCGCTGCCGGGGTATCGTCGAAATCGACGTTTCTGATGCCGATTTGATGAACTTGCGCGTTAAAGCACGTGAGGATGACGACCGCGGGCTCATGTTGCAGTTCCAGGCGCAGGGAGAGGAACGCGCCTTCAACCTGCTGTTCAGCCGTCACAAGGTGCCCCTGATCGGTTTTCTGAACCGGATGTTCAACAATCCGACGCGGGCGGAAGAAATCTCGCAGGTGGTATGGCTGAAGGTGATCGAGACAGCAGGCAGAGCGCAATATGTTGCGGATCTGAATGCAAGCTTCACTACCTGGCTGTACACGCTGGCGCGCAACGCCGCACTCGATGATCTGCGCAAGCAGGAGCGTATCGAAGTGGTGGCTGATGTCCCCGAATTGGAATCCGACGACGGGAGTGCAGTGGAGGCACTGGTCGAAGATGGACGAATGCACACGACTCTTCTGGATGCGATGCGCTCACTGCCACTGGATCAACGCGAAGTGGTAGCGATGTGGTCCGCTGGTTTCTCTTATGAAGAGATCGCGATCGTGACCGACGCACCTTTGGCCACGGTGATCGGCCGCAAGCGATACGCGTTGAACCGGCTCCGGACGATGCTCGCCGATGCCGGAATCAGCGCAAGCGGGAAGTCATGAATCGGAACACACCGGAAGACGTAGATCCAGTCGACGACGGCCCACTCGAAGCGCTCCTGAGACAGTCCGGCAACGTCGAGCCTTCGCTGCGCCACGATGCTGCGATCCTTGAGGCGATGCAGGCGACATCGCGGTGCATCCGTGCACGTCGACACCGAAGATGGCAGGTACCGCTTGCGGCCGCAGCAGTACTCGCTCTCGGCGTTGGACTGTTTGTCCTGCAGCCCACTTCCCTCGAACAGGACACAAAAATCCAGTTGCGCGGAGAGGATGCAGGCGCGACAACGCCCGCGATCGGCGAACGTCTCCATGCACCACCGGTTGTGCTGACATGGTCTCCTATCCAGGAAGCACAGCACTATGTCGTCCGTCTGCGGGATGTGAACGGCATCCGGTTGTGGGAATCAGGGGTGTCGACAAAACCAGAAGTGCAAATTCCTGAGAACGTCATCAACCCGGCTGCCAGAGGTACCTTCCTTTGGGAGGTCGATGTGACCACTGACGGCCGTACCCTGAAACTCGGCCCATTCTGGTTTGTGCTTGCTGACGAAGAGGTGCGTTAAGCGCCTCTTCACGACAATGCGACTTACCGGTGACTAGCGCTTTTCAAGCCACCTCAGCCGATACAGAGCGCTGGCAACGCGTTCAATTTCCCTCACCAACATCGTCCATATGGGGCGAACAGACGGACCATCGTCACAATTGATCGGAACGCTCTGCCACTACTCAATGGCACAACACCAGAACCTCACCAGATGAAAAGTGTACCGACGAGAACACCCAGCATCATCACGCAACTGCACTGTCTGAATCGCTGACCGCCCTTCTCCTACAGGCGCAAAGACTAGTCCGAAGTCCGTTCGTTGAGAGTACAAACATCACAGCGGCATCAGTCGGTAAGGCTGAACCGAGATGTGCGACTGTCTGCAAAGTGATTTATTGCAGTAGATCCAGAGCAGGTTGCTATTTGCTGTGCCTGGAGGTCATGTCATCGAGGTCTTTGATCGGACACAACCAGCGAGGCGCGTGAATGGCATCCTGTGCACAATGTCGAAAGGCCACGCTGGCCTATCCTGCCCGATCCCACTCTAACAACGGCGCGAGTCGCGTGTTACGTGCTGTTTGCCAACGGCCGGGAGTATCCGCCCGCTCATGTTCGAACTGCCCGGTCACGTCCTTGTTGAAGAGATCTCACCGCTCACAGCAGGGCAGTGCTTCGAAGCTCGTCATGCACTGCGCGTCACGGCTGATTGGACGTGGGACGTCATTCAGGTTCTGTCCACAATTCCAACATGAAGCTGACCTCCCTGTGACCCCGCGATCAATACCGCTGCACCGGGAACACTGTTGTATGCTCCCCGGCGCGTCGGGCGCCTGAGGTGCACGAATTCGGAAACGCCGGGAAGCAAAGTAGACTACCGGATCCGGCGAGGCAACACGCACGCCAGTCTCTCGCACGGCTCCACGCCGTCGGGGTACAAGTCAAAGTGAGGTGATCATGAGTGATATCAAGGTGAACTGGTTTGAGATTCCTGTGAGCGACGAGGATCAGGCAGAGAAGTGTTATTTCGCGCTGCTGGATCGCCCGGTCGGGCACTTCGCGTTGCTGATGGTTCCGGACGGGAACCGGGTCGGATTGCATTGCGGCAAGTGAGCGAGGGTCTTCACGCGAACCAGGCCCAGTGGCGTCTTTCGAAGTGACGGAAAACCGTTCGTCCGTCACCATCCAGGTCCTGAAGTTTGGATTGGTCGGTATTCTGAATACAGCGGTCGATCTGGCTGCTTTTGCGATGTTGCTGTTCGTCTTCGACCAGCCGTGGCCGGTCGCTAACGCAGGTGCCTACTCAATCGGAATGTGCTGCAGTTTCTGGCTCAATCGACGTTGGACGTTTGCCGGTAGCGCACTCCGAGAACGGCCCGGTCGGCAATTCGCCAGGTTCCTGCTGTTCGGGTTGTCAGGGCTTGGCGTATCCATGCTTGTCATTGCCTTGCTGGTCGACCGCATGCCGATAGTGGTGAGCAAGCTGATCTCCATATTCGTCACCTTCGTGTTCAACTTTTACACGAGCAGATTCCATGTTTTCGGAACTGTGACGGAGCGCCGATGAGTGCTCTGGTCGGTGATCGGCAAGGTCACTGACCAGATACAGTGGACGTTGTTTGCCTTCCAGGTAAATCCGACCGATGTACTCACCCATGACCCCGAGCACCGCGAATTGGGCGCTTGCGACAACTGAAACGAAGATCATGACACTGGCCCATCCTGACACTGCTTGGCCCGCCGCCCATGACCAGAGCACATACGCTATGACCGAGACTGAAAATGCGAAAGTCAGACCGGAAAGCAGAATCGCCAGCCGCAACGGAGCGAGGGAAAAGCCGAGGAACGCTTGCGCCGCCAGGCTGAACATCTTGCGCGGCGTGTACTTCGTCGTGCCAGCAAATCTTGGGTGTCGGGCGTACTCGAATGGCACCTGTTTGTAGCCCAGCCATGCAACCATACCGCGTGTAAATCGATCGCGTTCAGGCATCTGAAGAAGGTGGTCGCTCACTCTCCGACTCATCAATCTGAAGTCACCGGTATCCAGGGGTACATCAACGCGAGTCATCGAACTCAGCAGCCGGTAAAAGGCTTTGGCGCTCGCTCTCTTGAAGAGCGACTCGCCTTCTCGCGACGTGCGCTGTCCGTACACCACGTCAGCGCGCTCCGAGTGCATCCGAGCCAGCATCCCCTGTAGCGCTTCCGGAGGATCCTGCAGGTCTGCATCGATGATCAACACCACCGAACCACGCACACGTGCCAAACCGGCAAGAAGCGCAAGCTGGTGTCCATGGTTTCGCGAAAGCCGTACACCGACGATCCTGCTATCCCCTTCAATCGCTTGTTCGATGAGCGACCAGGTGCCATCAATGGAACCATCGTCCACGAGAATGATCTCCCATGCTGCCAGGTCAGCACTTGCACAGACTTGTCTCAGACGCGACAAGGTAACAGCAAGAACTTCGTCTTCGTTATAGCAGGGAACGACGACCGACAGGTGATCTCTCACTTGGATGGATTGCTCGGTAGGATGTATCTGTTGGGTAGTTTAGAACGACGGCCGGTCCGGTCAAAGGTCCGAATCTGATGAAGGATCAACCCACATGCTGGCTTGTCTCGGAGAATTCAGCCGCAGAATCAGCACAGCATCATCACTTTCAATGATACAGACCAAATTTTCTCGTGCAGCAGAATCGCATCGGGATGGCGCTTCGCCTGAGAGGCCGTGTTCTGCGCAAATAACGCTGGCGCCCCCTGGTCTGGGTTCAAGCCCCGGCAGACAGAGTGTTACTCTGCGATATCCAAGCTCCATCAATGCGGGCACCAGGCGTTCGGCGGACTCGAGCCCTTGCAGGAACCAGGGGCGATGGTCCGGGATCAATCCACGAATTCGGACCGCTTCAAAAAAGGCAGCCTGGTCGCGCGCATCAACGACGACGGGCATCCCGGGCTTTGTCACTTCCGGCAGGATGGGCTCGATGATGCGCATGTAGGCGTGTGTGGCTTCGACAAACCACCGGACCCCCGCGATCGATGACTGCAACGACGGCACTCCAATCGCGAGTACGACAATACCGGCAAGGGTCCTGTGTCGGCGGCGTTCCGCAAGCAGGAAAGGCAGTGCAAGAACACCTGCGGCCAACGACAGGAGGGTACGTGACGTGATCCAGATCCCTGACGGCAGCACCGCGAGAAAAGGGATGACAGCCACAACCAGGCCGTAGGCAGTCGCCATGAGAGCCGACATCATCTCACGCTGGGTCACGATCCGTTCCAGAGTCACCAGCCCACAAGCCAGTCCCAACACCCACAACGACCACACCGGCAACCAGTGGCCAGTTTCGTACGTCAGCATTGAGGCATAACGGGATGAGGCCGCCTGCAACGATGCCCAGTCGGTCACAGGCTGCGGATCACGCCATGATTGCAGATCCAATCCGAACCGGTCGAAAACCACCAGGTTCACTGATGCGGCAACGGCGTAGCCCAGGGCGAAGCACCCAATCCAGACCACGCCGGGGACAATGCAACGCAGTGGATGGCTCGAAAGCTCTGAGCGGCTGGGGTAGAACGCAAGCGGAAGGAGGAAGTAGAAATAGGGCAAGGTGCCGAAAAGTACTACACCGGATAGGGGCAGCGCCCATACCCCATACCTTCGCACTCCAATAGTGCTGAAAAGGAAGGCCAAAGTCGCGGGCATCGCAGTCAGCGGCCAAAGGTTCTGAGCCATGAAACCGGGAAAGAGGCTGACGATCAAAGCCAGAATGAGAGCGATCTTCCAGTCCGTCACCAGGTTTCGAAACAGCAGGTAAAGCGCTCCTGCGAGAATCAGGTAATTTGTGCACCAGGCAATGAACGCAGGAATCTGCTGGACCAAGGGAAGAACGAGGTAGTTGATCCATCGACCTTCGGCGCGCACCTTCGAACGGTACTGACGAAGGTTTTCGTATAACCAGTCATCGTGCCGCCAGAACTCGAATGCAATGCCTTGCATGACAACGTAGAGGACGCCGGAAATGCAGAGCAGCAACAGCGCGAATAGCAGACGATCGGCAATCGATCCGCCAATCGACCGGTTGATCCAGACGGTCAACGATGACCTCCTTGTCGTGTAGCCAGCCTGCTGACGACCTGTCACAGCCCGTGTACAGATGTGTTTGCGGTTGGTGTCGCTCTCTGGTCCGGGAACTGGACCCGACGAAGCCGTCTGGCAGGAGCCGAGCAGGCTTGCAGTCGGACCGGCATGAGCGCGCAATCTTTCAAGAAGTGCGACTGCAGAAAGTCTATGTCGCCACTGATTTTGGTATTGAGGCAACGCTTCATGTTTTTTTCCCACAGCCGAAGCTGCATTTCCGCGAGGACATCGATCTTGCAGCAATGCCCGCCGACGCCGAACGAAATAGGGCGTCGGTCACGGGGCGCTCGATCCAGCATCGGCCCGTATTTCCCGATTCTTCATCGACGCGATTTCGCCACACATACCACGTTGTGATCTTCCCGCCGGTGTGAATGGTCTTGTCACGAATCTTGTTTTACCGATTGGCCGACCGCCGCAGTCAGGCCAGTGGATTTCCTGCAACATGGTGGGAATCAGCCCGGAGTTGCCGCTGACGGTCAGCAGGATCAGGTTGCCGAGGACCGCCATCGGCGGCGTGTCCTGACGTTGTACGACCATCGACAGTAAGTCGAAGGTCTGGAAGCGGGCCGGCCGGTCGTCCAGCGTGATCCCTGCTGCGGAAAGGAAGTCCTGCTGGGTCTTCTCGATTTCCATGATGTCCCGGAATTTCGTGGTGGACCGGTACAGGCCAAACAGAGTCTGACCGCAGTGGTGCACCAAATCCTCGCAGCGGGAACAGTAGACCCAATGGCTCTCTGACTGGAATAACTCCGCCTGGCCCAGGTCACTCGAGGCGAGTGCTAGGACGGTAAATTCATCCAGTGTTCGGGCGAAACACAGGCTGAGGGTGGATTCATCGGAGCGGACAGGGGATTCTGCAATCGTGATCTCTCTTCTCGGCGTTTGCCCTGCCAACTTTAACCCAATCAGGTCGATCGATGTTAGACAAGCCCTCGCGCCGGTGTCGTGTGTAATTTGGCGATCCGAACGGAGCACTGCGGTTTCCAGTGCGTTGGCAGGCCACTCGGCTGGCCGGTGCACTTGGCGCCACTTGGTTGCGATTACATTGGCGATCTGCTGTCGAGCCCGCTGGACCTCGATCCGGGCATTGCCACACTGGCGGTGCCTGCGCACGGGCACAGTGGCGGCAATCCATTCGTTGCAGAGGCGATCACGCAGACGCTGATCGAGTCAGGGCAGGTCGAAGGCAGTCAGAGAACCTATCGATCGTGCCGTTCGCAATACCTCTGTGGCGGCGCGCTGCCATGTGAATCGAGATACGAGGTCACGACTCCCACCAACAACAAACCGCAAAGCACCCTTGGCCCGCTGCACAATCTCGTTTTGTGGACAGAGGCAAACCCCTCGGTTCAACTTACCCGTCTGACGCCCAAGAGATGTTTGCACACTAAACGAAAGAAAGTCGGATCCGCAGAGGCTGTGGGGGCGTTCCGATCCGACGTTCCATCGGAAAAGTGTTTTCGGAAACAAGCGCCTCGGTTCCCTCGGTAACTCAGGACTCTCGGCTGAGCCATCCCAACGTCTTGACAACCCGTAAACCCAATAAACAAAGGAACGGGACAACCCTTCTGCTCAAGCGACCCAAACCTGCTCCTCCCGACCTTTCTGCTGTATGACAAAAAAACTTAAACGCAAGTGGCCCATGGACAACGCCTCTGGCGCCAGGACACTGAACTTTTCAAGGCGCCGGTTCAAGACCATCAATTTCCATCAGGTAGGCCACGAGTGCATCGAGTTCCGTGTTGCTGATCGTCACACCGCCATGAGCCCGCACCGCTTCGCCGAGATTTTCGGCGGAGCCGTCATGCAGATAGTGAGCAGTCAGCCACAGTCCACGCAGTGTAGGAGTGTCGATACCAGTCAGCATTTCTCCGGAACGACTGCCACTGCCCGGTTGCCGAATCGTGCCGATATCGACCAGCGTATCGAGGCTGTTGGTGAAATCGTCACCACCGTGGCACTGGGCACAATTGAAGTCCTGGAACACCGCGCGGCCGGCGATTGCCTCCGCGGAGTGCGCACCACCTGGTAACCGATAGGGGCTCCGGGAATACTGGTCGAGAGAGACAACATAGGCTGCCAATGCATCCAGCGACACACTTGCACCTGCCTTGGGGTCGCCCAAGGCTTGCACTCTGGTCCCGGTATACAACTCCGCGTTGGTCATCAATCCGGTACCGCCGGCGAGGTTGCGGATCTGTGTCTCGAGGTCGTGCACCTCATCGGCATTTCCGCTCCAGTGGATTCGACCGTGCGCTCCCCGTCTTCCCCGGAGATCGATCGTCTTACGCAATCCCTCCCCGAATCCGGTCATGTCCCAAACCCGTCCGTCGTGACCGCCATCGTTGTGACAGCTGGCGCAACTCATGTACCCCTCCGCAGCGAGTCGCGGGTCCTTCGCATCGTAGAACAGCTGCTTTCCCAACAGCACGTCGGGAGCCAGCTTCTCGCTGGCTACCGAATCGAGCGTTGCGAGGATTGGTGCCTGCAACTGACCGTCTTCCATGAAAGGCTTGAGGTCGTGCACGGTCACCGTGCGATCCATGAAACTGTTGACGTACAGGCGACTTCCATCGGGCGAAACCACCACGCCCTGAGGCGCACGACCCACATCGATGCGGAACAGCTCGACCGCATCGTGTGCGTCGACCACCGCCACCTCGCGGCTGGTTTCGAGAGCAACGAACAGCAAGACTCCCAATCGATCAAAGGCTGCCGCACTGGCAACGCTCGCGTTGTCGTGATCGATTCGCCTGGAGAACGTCTCGGTGTCGTCCGCAAGATTCACGCGGGAACTGATGGCGCGTACAGTATTCTGGTGGTTCAGATGCAGTGCGTTGCGCAACGCCCCCCGCTTCACGTTGTCCTTCTTCGAAGGAACCCATGCACTGGTTCCATCCGGGGAGATGACCGCGGGCCCAAGGTAGTTGGGAATACCGCCCCCCTCGTTCTGGCTGTCCAGATCATTGCTGTGCCGCAGGACTATCGTTGAGATCCGGGTCAGCGAAGCCGTGTCGAGTACCGCGACCTCGCCTCCGACAGTTGTGGGCGTCGAGACAGTGGCGCTGTCCTCACCTGGCAACTTCCCGGTGATATAACGGGAGACATAGAGTCGGTCGCTGGTCGCATCGACCGAGAGATGTCGCGCCACTCCCCCCACGGCCCCCCGCTCCAACAGGGCACCCGACGCAGGGTCGAGTTTGAGAACCTCTCCTGTCGCTTCAAGCGCTACGAAGGCCGCGGAACCATCCGGGGCGAAGACCAGACCATAAGGCAGCGATCCCTGCGGCAATGGAATCGTCTGCGTGCGGGACAGCGTCGCCGGGTCCACGACACTGATGGTCGATGCATCGCGCGCTACCACCCAGATGTCGCCGCCGGGCGACTGCGCCAGGCTGCGTGGTCCAGTGCCCACCGGGACTTCTGCCAGTCGCTGATGGTTCGTCACGGAAAAAGCGGATATCGAGTCATTGTCCGGATTGACGACCCACAGCTTGCCTGAGGCGTAAACGATGCTGGTCGACATCGCGGGTGACAAAGGCGTCAACGCGTTATGCGCGAACTGCTGGAAGGTCGTCGTTCTCTGGACATTCCGATCATCGGTGACGGCCAGCGTTACCCAGAACAGTCCAGCCTGGTCATAGACATGGGTCGTCGAGGGCGAGACGATCCAGGCGGTTTCTGTCCCGTCACCGAAAGTCCATTTGAACCTTGGATTGACCCCACCGGAAACGAGTGCGGTATAGGACACGGTGGTACCGGCGCGCACGGCTGGTTGAACGGGCATCGGCTCAAGCTGGAGGGGCGCAGCCGCAAGAATCGTCCATGTGAATACGACGCTTGCAGTCCTCTGGCCATCCGTGACAGAAACGGTTGCGGTGGTAATCCCGGGTTGTGACGGCGTGCCTGAGAGCATGCCGGTTGCGGAGTCGATCGTGATGCCGGATGGCAAACCTTCAGCCGAGAAGACCAGGACCTGATTGTCGGGATCGGTCGCCTGAATCTGCAGTTGGGCGGGAACGTCGAGGATGTCGTTCTGCGTGCCGGGATTGGTGACTTCCGGCGGCCGGTTCACTGGCCCGCTGTCTGCCTGCAGGCTCGCGGATTGAATGCGGATCTGCCCTGTGCCGGCAGTGATCACCTGGCGCACCCGCAATCGTTGCCCCGCTGAGTCTGCACGGTAGCTGATAGTGAGCATGTGCCGGTACTTCCCGGAGATGTTGCCAATCTGACGCAGAACCGGCGGGGCACCTGAACCGGAGATACTCGCTTCAATGCTGCTCAAGGTGTTTTGACCGCCGAGAAACACGTACAACCGACGGTCGGTCGTGTCTGCGGGCGCGGAAATCTCGTATCCCTTGTTGAGCCCGCCAACACGAATTCCACCCGCGAATCCTGTCCTGGTGGCGACAGGGGTGCCATCTCTCCATGTGTGCGGCGTCCAGGCGCTCGGCTGATGGGCAAAGCGAGCGAGCGTTGCGCCTATTCTAGAAAGACCGCTGATCTGAAGCGGCACATTCGCCTTGCGATTGACCGAGCCTGCAGTACTCAATCCCCAGTGAACCCAATCCGAGGTCCCCAGATCAGTGAGATTGACCTGGGTCAGCTGGGCTGTCGGGAGTGTCAGGTTCAACGATTCATTGGACGCCGGGTTTGACGTCGTCGCCGATACAGCGGCTGAAGGCGCCGATTCATTGCCCGCAGCATCTATTGCCGATACCCGGTAGGCGTAGGAGTTGAGCGGGGCGAGCGCCGTGTTATTGAATGCAGTGCTAACCGGTTCGCCGACCGGCGTGGCGTCAGGATCCCTGTAGACGCGATAGTTCTCGAGGCCCGATCCACCCGAGTCGCGGGAAGCTGCCCAACTCAGCGCAACGCTGGTGTCGGAAACTTCGGAGACTGTAAGTCCCGCAGGGATCGAAGGCGGGATCGTGTCTCTGTCGGTGATACCGATTTGAATGATCCGGGCGACCGACGGCACGCCGGAAGAGTTGAAGAGAAACAGCATGTAGTAGCCGGGTGGCGCCTCGGTTGCTTGGACCGGGGCCTTGACGGACAGGGAGCCGCCGTTTCGTGAAAAGGCCAGTTCCAGAAACATCTGGTCCGCGCCATAGCTGTGCGTTACCGCGCCGGTTCTTACCAGCGTGACTCTCTGGATTGCGCTCGAATCGGCTTCTACCGGGAAAGTCTCACCCAGTTCGATCTGCGTCGGGGCGTCGAGGATTGACGGCCGGGCGGCGAGTTGGTCGCCACTGAAAAGGAATGGCGGGTAATAGATTTCAGCATGGCGATTATCCAGTGGACCGGGGGCACCCCCGCCAGCCACCAGTACGCTCGCATCGGGGAGCAACAGGGCAACGGAGTGATAAAGCCGGGCCCGTCCACCACTGGCGCCGACCAGCCAGCGTCCGGTCTCGGGATTCCAGATTTCAGCAGCGTTGTTCACGCCCACCAACGCGTTCGCACGGGAGCTGCCTCCGGTGGCGAGAACCTGTCCGTCGGGAAGCACTGTCGCGGTCACCCATTTGCGTAGCGAGGACAATGACTGCGTCGGCGTAAGCACCGGAGCGCCACTGGTGAAGTCGATGACCATGACTGCGCTGGAGTTGCCGCCGAGTTGCAGGATACTGCCTGGCCGAAACAGCGCCGAGCTTCCATTGGATCCCGCATAGCCGCTGGTAAATTGACCAAGGCTGCTGCGCGCTCCGACACCTGCAGGGTCGGTGATGGACATGTTCCCTTTGATGTCGTATCCAAACAGCCGACCGTCGGCCATCAGGAAATTGCGGGGGTAGAAGTGGTGCAGTGGTGAGGTATTTGCGCCTGTGAGCAGGCGAAACGTTCCGTCGAGGCTGCGTACTTCCGGTCGATCGGTTCCGCCGGTTCCGCCCTGGATATAAACCTCGCCGTTGGGCAGGACTGTCGATGTGCCATACCAGCGCGGCCGGTACATGTTAACGCCACGGGTCAGCGTTTCATTGGCATAGAGGTTTGTATTGCGGTTTCCCTTCGTGTCAGCGGCACCCCAGTTGTCACCCCCTGATATGAGCACGCTGCCACTCTGGGGCAACACGATCGATGAACTGCAGAAGAGATCCGTCAGCGTCATGTTCGGAAGCGTCAGATGTCCTTCCGACAAGCCTTGCGAGGGGTCCCACACATCGTAGATGAAGTACCCGGTCTGATTCCCGTCGCCATCGGTTCCGTACGTCAGCACCCTGCCATCGGGGGTCAGAACCGCATGTATCGGAATGAGGGGCCAGTTGTTTTCGACCGGGGATTGCCAGGCCCCGGACGAACTGTTGCCTAGGGCATTGCCGGCAGCCAGCGTGAAAAGCAGGGTGAAAAGGAGAGCGGCGAGACCAGGGCGCGTGTGCACGGCGCACCACGGCGTTACCCGCAATACGGCTTTGTAATTATCTCTCCTGGGCCTAACCATGGCTCGCTACTTTCACTCCGGTTCGATGGGACGCGCAGCGCAGTCCCATTTAAGTCGACAGTCAAGAAATAGTACAGTCCGCCAACCCGGAAATGTCTCGGTTCATGAAATCCAAAGGTGCGACACATCGGAGTCGGGAAAGGGCCGCCAATCAAATCCCCTGTGCGAGGCACGTGTATCGATCCATGCATCGACAAATGATGATGCAGCGTGAGTAAGAGCAACCGATGTGCAAACGCGCTTCAGAGACTGCAAAGTTCCGCGAAGCTGAATGCGGGGCCCGTTGGTTCGGACGAGGCGCGTAGCCAGGTAATTCGGGAATGGCCTAACTAGCGCAGCGTGCGTTGCGGACTGCACATGCAACACTGCCAAGTTCACTTCTGCAAAGACGATGCGGGTCTATTTCTGGTTTGAGTCTCGACGGCCTTGGGTCGCGCTCAGGTTCGCCATGTGGAACCAGCTTCTTCAGGCGTATGCCGCCTTTGGTCACCGCCGGTACCGGGACCGACGCAGGCGTCCACTGCCTCGAAGCCTAAAAGCACGCACGCGATCGAACGCAGGCAAGACATACGAGATCTGTTAGTTGAGGCACACCCCCGGCATAGCCGGGGTGTGCATTTTCGCTCTACAGGACTCCCTGTCCCCCTTTCACCAGCAACCGGCCTTCCTTGGCCTTTCTGCCATCCCTGCGTGGAACCAGTAGAGTCCTAACCGCTATCCGGGATTCTGATGGTCAGAGTCGCGGTGGCCGGCTTGAGGTTGCTGCCTTTGGTGGTCTGCAGCGCGCCGGCAGGCAGTACGTTGACGCAGTTGGCACTGTGTTCCCGGAGCGTGGCGATCACGTGCGCGGTCACCCGCGCCGTCACCCTGCAGGCGCCATTGGCCGGGATGGTGCCTCCCGTCAAGGTCACCGTCGAACTGCCCGCCACGGCCGTAACCGTTCCGCCGGCGCAGGTGGTACTGGCACCGCCAACCACAACCATGCAGTTGGGCAGGTTATCGATCAGCGGGGCAGTAAGGGTGATGGCTGTGCTGTTGGGGTTGCGCAGTGTAATGATGAGTCTCGTTACTACGCCGGCCCGGATGCTGGTGTTGCTGAACTTCTTGAGGAGCGTGGGCGGCTTGCCATTCGGGATGACGATCAGGGTCCCAGCCCCCGGCACCACGTTGACGCCCAGGTCGGTCTGCAGCGCGCCGGCAGGCAGTGTGTTGATGTAGGTGCCCTTGGTCGCCGCCTTCACGCGCACCTTGACCGTACAGGAACCGTTCGCCGGGATCGAGGCGCCGGCCGAGAGGGACACTGTCGAGCTGCCCGCGACGGCCGAAACCGTTCCGCCGGTACACGTTGTACTGGCATTGGGACTCCCGGCAACCACGACGCCAGCAGGCAACGTGTCGATGAGCGGTGCGGTCAGGGTAGCGACCGTGGGGTTCGGGTTGTGCAAGACGATCGTGAGGATCGAAACGCCGCCCGGGTTGATGGTGCCGGGACCGAAGGACTTGCTGACCGTGGGTGGGACGTCAGCAGGCGGAATAACGGTCACTGTCACGGTTGCGATGGCCGGGGCGTCATTGTCACCGTGGTTGGTCTGCAAGGCTCCGGCGGCGATCGAGTTGACGTAGCTGCCCGCGGTGGCCGCGGTCACGTCCACCGTCACCGTACAGGAGCTATTGGCCTGGATCGTCGCGCCAGCCGAGAGGGACACCGTCGAACTGCCCGCGACCGCGGTAACCGTTCCGCCGGTGCACGTGGTACTGGCGTTGGGCGTGGTGGAGATCAACAGGCCGGCGGGCAATGTGTCGGTCAGTGCCGCGCTCAGGGTCGCGACCGTGGCGTCGGCATTGCTCAGGGTGATGGTCAGCGTCGTGGTTACGCCTGCGCCAATGGTGGCTGGGCTGAAAGCCTTGCCGACCGTAGGTGCCGTATCATCGGGAACGGTCAAGGTCGCAATCGCCGGGGCGGTGTTGTCGCCGTTGTCAGTCTGCAGGGCACCGGCGGGGAGCACGTTGATGTAGCTGCCACCGCTGGCCGCAGTCACGTCCACCGTCACCGTACAGGAGCTGTTGGCCGGGATCGACGAGCCGGCAGAGAGAGAAACCGTCGAGCCGCCCGCGACAGCCGTAACCGTTCCACCCGTGCAAGTGGTGCTGGCGTTGGGCGTGGTGGCGATCAACAGGCCGGTGGGCAATGTGTCGGTCAGTGCCGCGCTCAGGGTCGCGGCCGTGGCGTCAGGATTGCTCAACGTGATGGTCAGGGTCGACGTAGCGCCCTCGCCAACGGTGGCCGGGCTGAAGGCCTTGCCCAAGGTGGGCGGGACAGGCGTGTTCGGCGGCACGGAGCAGTTGGCGGAGCCGATGGTGTTGGAATCCATCGTCACTGCACCGGTTTGCGCCAGCGCCTTACCAATCAAGGCTGTGCGGGTGGTGAGCGTGATGCTCGTCAGCGCAAGAATGTTTCCTATGAACGACGTGTCCGTACCGAGGGTCGCGGAGCTCCCTATCTGCCAGAACACGTTACACGGTTGACCACCATTGACGAGCAGCACGGATGCGTTGCTTGCCGTCGTGAGGGTACTCGCGATCTGGAACACCCAGACCGCATCGGGATTGCCCCCCGCGTCGAGCGTGAGCGCTCCGGTCAACTGGGCCGAGGACGTGAAGCAGTAGGTGCCCGGAATGAGCGTCTTTCCACCCAGATCCTGGCCCGTCAACTCGAAATCGCATGCCTGACCGGCCAGATCGTTGTACGCGGTAGTGTTGTCGTTCTGGGCTCCACCGGCGACCGCACCGGCCGCATGTATGGTCCCTCCGACGACGAGTCCAGGAGGGAAACCGGTGACCGCTGTGCCTGGGCTGACACCCAGGTCGCCGCCGGTGATGATGGTCGGGCCCGTATTGGTCACCTCTGCAGCACCCAGCACCGCGAAATCATCCGCCGTACCCAGAGACGGGGCGACCGCCGCCAATGCCGAGTGGAAGGGTGCCGCGTTGATCGCGGCGCAGGTAGCAACGATGAGGAACCATCGCTGCAGTAATTTCATGTCGTGCATTTTAAGTTTCCCTGTTATCAATGAACCGTTGCAGTCACGTCAAACGTCGTGCAATTTTTTGGGTGGACGACAACCGTGAACAGCGATGCGCCGTTGGTAGGTAACAGAGAGAAAAAGGCGCGCACGATAAAGTCCGCTCCACGACGATCTCAGCTAGAAAGGATGCGGTCTGTACGGTAACGCCCAGAACCTATCGGAATTCGCCGAATTCGGGGGCCATTTGCGTTGCGGCCGACTTGAACACGGCTTCACGCGCACGAAGAGCGGCGGTCGCCCACGAGCACCGGGAGGCGTTCCCGTGCAAACGCCGCCATGTCTGCCTGTCCTGCGGCGCTCGGCGAATGATCGAAACATCGGCTCAGTGTGCTCGATCTGAACGTCCGACTTTCCATGCTAATTCTCAACGGAGCTTCAGGTTCAGGTCTGAAGTGGTGCAAGAGTCGTTGCTGGTTGTTGCAGTGCTGAGTCGGCGTCCGAAAGCCAAGTCGTTTTTTCGTTCCGTTGTAGGGCTTGTTGTCGGCGATCAGGTTACACAGATGCAGCGTCAGTTCCTCCATTGCTGTTGGCTACCCTGCCCCGCCAGCGTGGCGAGTCCTTCACCACGCAGTGTTGTGCCTATTTCAACATTCTGAAATCTGGCTTGTCAGCTTGCGCAGCCACCGCATCGCAATCGACATCATCATCCTGCTTTTCGTGTCTAGCTGATCGACAAGAGGTCGAATCTCTTCAGACGAAGCTCGCCAAGAATACCGAACCTGGCGATTTGCCCACTTTCCAAATTGACATTGAAAAGCCAATGGGTCGATCTGAAAGCGATCGCGACAGAATTTGTCTTCCTGATCGTTGGCGTTGACACACTTGACGTATGCTACCTCGACAGTTTGATCGGATCTGGTGAACCTGCCCGCATTCATAAGCGCTCCGATGCGGACAGGATCTGTCGGAAGACTTCTGAAGCCTATCCGCCAAATCGCATGATGGTGCCTTCTTCCTGACAGCAATTCGCGCATCCATCAGGACGCAGCCTGACGTGGCGCTGGACAGGATAATATTGGCTCCACCAGGTATAGTTCGGGTGCAACGATGAAGCTGCTGTTGATCTATCTTCTAGGGATTGCGACCGCTTGCATGCTCATATGGGCTAACCATTCGTTTCAGTCGCGATGCCATGAAGCGGTGCCTTCTGCCAATCCATTGGTGGCTGGAGATGCAAGTTCCAAATCGCCTGAAACATTGCCAGAGGGTTCCATCACCCTTCGGTCAGTTGCGAAGCCGGAGAGCCATGGGAAGGATTACATCCGAATCCTCGAAGGCCGCGTCTCTTGGCAATTCAAGGATCGAAGCCTGGCTGCAATTGTCGACGAAATCGGCAGGATTTCAGGCATAAACTTCGTGGTCTCGCCTGAGTTGAACGGCGTTCTGCTGTCGGGCTCGGTGACCGATACTCCGCTGACCAACGGTCTTGCGAAACTGCTGGAAGATCACGACACTTTTTTTTTCCAGGCTGCCCTTGCAGGTACACGAGCCGCATGGGTTTATCCGGCCGGCGCAGGCCACCTCATGGCTCCGGTGCCACTCGATTCATGGGCGAGCGTAGATGATCTCGTGCTAAAGCTCACCGATCCGGACGCGGGAACCCGCTCCGCTGCATTGGATGCACTGGCAGTTCGCTTGGGTACTGATGCGACCATGCATCTCGTTGATGCGCTGTCTGATCCAGATGATCGGGTGCAGTTACAGGCGCTGGACAGCTCAGTCAACCACGGTATCCCGCTGCCACCGGACCAGTTGCAGGCAGTGCTCTCCAGCGGTGATCCCCAGGTGCGCCGACGCGTGCTGGATGCCATGGTCTACCCGCACCGCCTGTCCGCAACAACGACGACGGACGCACTGAGTACTCGACTCGACGAGGCGGTTGACGACCCGGACCCAAGCGTCAGTAGTCATGCCAAAGCGCTACTCGAGGAACTCGCAAATGATGTGTCTCCCTAGAAATCGACTACCGATGCGCAGGCTCGGTTGCCTGATCTCTCCGATGGATCTGACGAACCTTTCAAGGGGATCGAGCTAGACCTGCCTGGAGTTTGTTGTTGTCCCCGACCAGGGTTGCCACTGCAGTGTTCGGGTTGATCTGCAGCAATTCGCCTGTGCGCATTGCGCCAAACATGACGCCGTTGCGTACCTCAAGTCCCCACACGTCCCGCAGGAACACCGTGTTCCCATTCACGACACGCCGAATCGAACCTACCAGCGTCGCCCTGCCCATTGTCCCGCTGCTGAGGGAAACACGTGCAAGGAATGTTTGTCCCGAACTCCCAGTTCTGGTCAGTGACGCGTACAGAACGCCGTTCCGGAAGACAAGATCGCCAGCAGATCCAAGCCCCGTACCAAATTGGCCAACGACATTGGCTCGACCAGTATTTGGATTGATTTCGACAAACTTGCCCGGAGCCACGGATGCAGCACCAAAAACTTTGTTGGTCGATGGTTGGACCACCAGCGCATTGATTCCCGTGATGCCGCTGCCGTAGGTCTGCGATTTCAGCGTCGCCTTGCCTGTGGTGGGATTGATGGTCATCAGTTTGGTGAATGTGGCCCCAAGCAAGGTCGTACCGCGAAACGCGAGGTCCGTGCATTGTGGGCTGACCTGCAGCGCGCCGACGACCGCTGCTGCCGCATTTGCCGGATTGAGCTTGAACAGCGAACCATTGCTTCGAAACTCGCACATGTAAAGCGTATTCGAAGTCAGCGGCAAGGCTTCGCCTGCCTCGGTTGCGTTGAGCAAGGTGACCGGCACGAGTGACATGACAAGGGACAGGCAGATTCGGGATCGAAGTGTGGAGTTTCGCATGACTGCACCCCTCTGGGCGATGAAGTGGACTTTCGAAACGTGGCGAGACCGAACGCCGCCCCCGCACGAACTCATAACTACCTCTGCATGCTCGCCGTTGTCAAGACAAACTACTTGCGTGCTACCTGCGTCGCGGATGCGATGGGGAGGCACGGCCACTTTTGAACCGGGCATTACAAAGCGTTTTCTACCCTTCCAGTGAGCAACTCAGGAATCCTGCGTTCAGTTGCAGGCAGCCGGCGTTGCGGCGCAAGCGGCGTTGACCAATGCTACGATGTTCTGGCTCGTGAACGGACTTGCCCCCATCTGCTTGATTGCGCCTGTGCCACCCGATACCCAGCTTGTTGTACCGATGACTGCGTTTGCGGCCGATTGTGCCGGTGTCGATGCACCGGTCAACTGCGAAGGGTGTCCGAAGTTGATCAACCATGGTCCGCCGCTGGAACCACCGCACATCAATGAGCCGATCACGGTGTTGTTCACGAACGAGGCGGTTATTGCACCCTGAGCATCGTTTCGCTGCATCAACTCACCATTGTTGAGACAGCTTGGATAGCCAAGCTGCGTGATGTGAGTGAGCCCGCTGTTGGTAAACCCGGCAGCTCCCGACCCGAACCCGTACCAGCCGGTTTGAGTGCCGGGAAACTTTCCGGCTTGCGGCGCGAGTGTAAGCACCGCAACGTCGTTGCGGCAAACTACCCCTGACCCGCCTGCCGCGCACTGGTCCGTACCATTGATGTAAGAGGCCAGAATCCGGACCTGAGCACCCTGCCAGGTTCCGAAAGGCGCCTGTCCACTACGATAGCCAGGGACAAATCGAATGTTCGATCCAACTCCAACGCCGAACTTCGACACGCAGTGTGCTGCGGTGACAACCAGGCCCCGCTTTATCAATGATGCCGAGCAGGTTCCGTTGCCGACCGTAGGAATGGTTGCGAACAAACGTCCTGCCGCTCGCCAGGGATAGATATTGGTCGTGGTACCCGTGGCGCCATCCGCCCGGGCAGTCGTGAACGGGCGATTCGCAGTGCCATGGGCCTCCGGCGCCGCGCCTAGTTCTTCGTTGGTTTGGCTGCTTCGTTTGGGTTTCCCAAGAAACACCGGGGACTTCTCTCCATTACCAACGGCACCCTGGAAATACCGGGCAGGTTCCTGGGAAACGCCATGGACTAGGTTGTTGACCATGTCATCCGTTGCGAGAGCTTCCGAGAATTCCTCGGCCACCGGCAGGGGTAGTGGGTCAGACTCGGTGTAGTCGACCGAATCGACGGTTTCAACCTCCAGCGTTGCCGCTACGATCCTGTTGCCTTTGCCTTCCCGGACGATTTTCGGTTCGGCGGCCGCCGACAGGGCGACAAGGGAGAGGACGCAAGCCGCAACGATCGATTGAAGCAGTCTTGCCTGGAAGTGTTCTGAACTGGGCATCGTGTTGACTCCTCTACTGCCTGCAACTGAACCTGTTCGCGAAGGGTGATCGGATCCAGCACCACTTCCAACGTACCGCCTGCTGGCACACCTGCTGGCACACCTGCTGGCACACCCGGGCATTTTCTCCTCCATGAGGATAAAACTCGTGATTGCAAAGGTAAAGGCCTATTCGGGTTGGAAACACAGCCGTATTCAGACATTTTTTTCGATCACCCCGTGACCGGTCTGCGGTAGACCGATCAGCCGGTCGACCTTCCGTCTCCATTCTGCGTTGTCGCAATTGGCAAGAAACGGCGCTATTGTTCGACAATGGGGCCGTCCGAACGGACTGTCGCCTCCTCGGTGTCCGTGATCAACGGCAAACGAGAATGGATGTTCGTGCCAACGCCCAGATCGGGAGATTTGCGCCAGGGTCACCAGAAAACTGTACAAGGTGAAAATAGGCGATAGAAAACAAGGGGCTAAAAATGTCTGAACGTCACCGGTTTACCTGTATGGCCATGGCGCTTGCTCTGACGCTGGCTGCGGTTGGAGCGTCAGCAGAACAAGACACCGAACAAAGCCCTGCCCTTGCACCGTCATTCAAAACATCAGCGGTGAAGCCTGAATCTCAGCCGAGCCGACGGAACGCCCTTTCGGCCCGCCAGCTTGATGCAGAGACCGTCAGCTACAACTACCTCGGTAACTATATTGCGCAAAACATGAGCAATGCCGAGGTCGCTGGCAATGACTACGAATTCAGGACCAAGCGCGTCGAGGAAGACTCGCAATCCATGATGCACACGCATGTGCAGCAGATGTACCGCGGTATCCCCGTGTTCGGTGGCGAAGCTATCGTGCACCTGGAGCCCGATGAATATTCTCCCTCCATCACCGACGACCTTGTGCGTTCAGTTCAGGTTAATACAGCGCCGAAGCTGACTGCCGCCGAAGCGGTGAAGATTGCAGTAGCGAAGTACGGTTGCGAAAGCTGCCTCACGGCAAAGCCGAAGACGGACCTGTGGGTGATGCGTCCAGCCAAGCGAGCACGCGACGCACTGGTGTATCGCGTGCAGTTGCGTCGGGAAGACGGCACCGCCGAAACGGCCTTACCTATCTATTTCATCGATGCCCACACCGGAGCCATCGTTATGAACTACAACAACCTGCAATCAGGAACGGGTCTCTCCCTCTACAGCGGAACGAGGACGATCAACACCTACTTCATCGTCATCAATCCACCCGCTCGCACCTACTTCATGGAAGATCATATTCGCAACTTCGGCATCTTCGATGGACGAAGTACCACCAATTCGTCCTTCTACATCACCGATGCCGACAACAGATTCAATGCGGCATTCCAGAGGGCGGCGGTAGATGCGCACCTGGGCACATCGAAGACACTGGATTACTACAAGACGACGTTCAACCGGAACGGTCTCGATGGCAGGGGCGGGCCTGCATACTTCAATTCGGCTGATGGCGTCACCCGGTTGAAGAGTGTTACGGTTCATTACGGCAATCGACTCAACAACGGTTTCTGGAACGGAAACCAGGTCGTTCTTGGGGACGGGGACGGCATGCTCTTCAGTCCGGTCGTTTCGGTGGACTGGCTTGGGCACGAGTGGACGCATGCCCTCACCCAATACACGGCCAATCTGGTCTATCAGGGAGAATCCGGCGCACTCAATGAATCCATGTCAGATGTCTTCGGCGCACTGATCGAGAGATTTACTTTCGGGGAGAACAGCAACACGTGGAAGATCTTCGAACGAACGTGGACACCCGCGATAGCCGGTGATGCTACCCGAGACATGGAGTCTCCCCACAAGGCGAGGAACAACGGCTTCACAGCAGACGACGACCCGGACCACTACACCGAGCGTTACCGTGGTACTGCAGACAACGGTGGCGTCCATATCAACTCCGGTATTACCAACAAGGTTTTTCATCTGGTGGCCAAGGGTGGTGCCCACCACAGGGGCGGTTCGATGACGGGTATCGGTGCTGACAAAGCTGCGAAAATCTGGTACAGGGCGCTTACCGTCTACATGACCAGGACAACCAACTTCAAAGGTGCGCGTACCGCAACACTCAACGCTGCAAGGTCGCTATATGGCTTGGCGAGCCCCGAACACGCTGCGGTGGCAAGAGCATGGCAGCTCTGTGGGGTCACCTAGGTCGTTAGACGTTTACTTCCGGATCGAGTTCCCGGAAGGGCAGCACCATGTCGTTCGCCCGCAGGATGTGACAGGCATCCGGTTGGGGGAATCAAGGGCGTCGACATACCCTGAAGTACAATTTCCGGAGAACGTCACCGGCCCGTCATCGGCCCGGCTGGCCAGCGGTACTTTCCTTTGGGAAGTCGATGTGGACACTGATGGGAGTACGATGAAGCTCGGTCCATTCCTGTTCGTGCTTGCCGTCGATGAGGTACGTTGAGCACCACTTCACAATCAAGACAGTACGACTTCTACCAGTGATTCTTGCTTTTCAAGGTACCCCGGCCGATACAGTGCGCTGGCAACACATTCAACTCCCTCAACAACAGCGTCAAACCAGGCCAGACGGAAAGATCATAGTCAGACCTGATCTGAACTCCCTGCCTTCTGAAAAATGACGGGCTGGTCTTCTTTCAAAACTGCTCACCAGCAGCACGGCGTCGCATGAGTTCGCCAAAGTCGATGTTGGCTGGGCCTTTACGCGTAAGCACGGCATCGATACGTCTGCGAACAAATTCGTCCCATGCAGGATGCGGAAGAATATAGAGGCTGTCGTCCCGGATGGACTGGCAGACGATATCGGCAATTTCGACGGGTGACTTGCCTGCCGCCAACGCCGCCTTGGTCATTGCCAGAATCTCGGACGGCGCCGAAGCTCCCACATGGGCAAGAGAATCCGGCCGATTGCGTTCAGCATCGATGATGTTGGTATTGACCATGCCGGGACACAGCACGGACGCACCAATCTTCGCACCTCGCGCCCTGAGGTCGTTGTGGAGAGTCTCGGTCAGGGACACGACGGCATGCTTGCTGACGCCATAGGTTCCGCCTCCGGTCAACAAGCCCGCCAACGACGCCGTGTTGACGATATGGCCGCTTTCACCGTGTGCCAGCATGTGCGGAACAAACGCCTGCAGTCCGTACAGTACGCCATAGAAGTTCACGCCCAGTACCCAGTCCCAGTCCGCGCCGGCGACTTCCCAGATACCTGTGCCGGGTGCGTTGCGGGTCGATGCAACCCCGGCGTTGTTGCAAAGCAGGTGAATCTTGCCGAAGGTGTTGATGGCCTTGTCGGCCAGTGCCTGAACCGAGGTCTGGATCATGGTATTGGTGAGCACGCCAAGCACCCTTGCCTGCCGCGCTTCCAGGCTTGCGACGGCTCGATCCAGTGCATCCTGCTGAACATCGGCCAGCACCACATTCATGCGCAGGGCGGCAAATCGCTCCGCGAGCGCGAGGCCAATGCCACTCGCAGCACCCGTTACCACTGCAGTCCTGCCTTCGAACGTCTCCATACACTCTCCTCTGATCGGCAATGAGTACCTGTTCGATGATCGTCGGTTGCCTCTTTTGCATCAACCCGTACCGCACTTCTGCAGAGGCGCTTGTGTCTGTGACCAGGCTGGCTGGCCGGTCTATACCCATGAGATCCCATGCGCAGGGAGGACACCATCACCCGATCAACCCATGCCGGTCAATCCGACACGCCATCTGCTGGTGTTGATTGCCAGACTTGAGTGAATATTGTCGGGCTTTCCGCATTCTCACCGAGGTCCATTGTGTCCCTGGCGAATCCTCACGCCCAATCTGTGACAACCGAAGTTCGCGCTATTCTGACTGAACTGCAAGCCGCTGGGACCCAGAAAAAACGCGAGTCAGCGATGCGGGTCGGAATTCCGATGGGCAAGGCGTTTGGTGTTTCGGTTGCCCGGGTGCGACGTCTGGCAAGACAGCTGAAGGGTCGATGCGAGTTGGCGGAACCGCTATGGGCGACAGATGTCCATGAAGCGCGTTTGCTGGCGGTTCTACTCGCCGATCATGAAGCAGTCAGCCGAGCCGGAATTGAACGCTGGCTCAAGGATGTTGTGTCGTGGGACTTGTGCGATCACCTGTGCAGCGACCTGGTCAGCCGTCGGTCGGACGCCATAGATCTGGTCCGTCGCTGGATCAAAAAAACTGATCTCTACTTCAAACGGGCAGCCTTTGCCGTGATCGCACAGCTGGCCGTTCATGACAAGAATATGGACGCTGATTCCATCAGGGAGATGCTCCGTCTGATCATTCAATACTCGGGCGATGATAGACCTCACGTTCGTCAGGCGGCTTCCTGGGCCGTGCGGAGCATCGGGAAGCGGGACGAGACCTGTCGGGAACTGGCCATCTCCGCAGCGATAGAACTGCTCGAAACGGAGGATGCGTCGAAGTGCTGGATTGGCCGCCACGCGATGCGAGAACTCGAGAGACTGATCAAGGTAACAGAGAGAAAACGCCTGCTGGGTGTGAAGTCCACCAGTTCAGTCCGGTCAGGCTCGGTGCATCTGGACCCGGCCCGCCATCGATCGCTGAAGAAGCCGTCATAGAGGCAACGTTCTGGTCCTGTTTGTATAGCCCCTTTTGTCGATCGTCAGTTTATTCAATCTATCGCGCAACACGCCTGCCGGCAATCCGGGAGTTTTGTCCTGCTTTCCGTTTCCGCTATATTCTGTAGAATATAGCGGATTGGAGGCCGCCTCCATCACAGCCCAATCAGGACACTCAATGGGTTTCCGGACCAACTTTTACTCAATGGTCGTGTATCTGACCACCTTTCCGCTTCTTGCCCAGGAGCCCCGACAGTCCGACAGCGCCAGCGATTTGGCGACCGGGAGAGCGCTGGAAGAGATTGTTGTCACGGCCCGGCGCCGTGAGGAGAACCTGCAGTCGGTACCTGCTGCGATCTCGGTGGTCAGTGGCGAACTGCTCGACAGTACCTACACGGTGAATACCCAACAGCTGAGCCAGCTGGTGCCGTCGCTTTATTACAACTCTGCCAATCCGCGGAACACCGCTTACACGATACGTGGCCAGGGTTCGAATACCCTGTCCATCAGCGCGGCGAATGACGGTATCGAGCCGGGTGTCGGTTTTTATGTCGATCAGGTCTATCACGCCCGCCCGGCAACGGCAGCGTTTGACTTCACTGATGTCGATCGGGTGGAAGTCCTCCGGGGGCCACAAGGCACGCTGTTTGGCAAGAACACGACCGGCGGTGCCATCCACATCATCAGTCGGGCACCGGCTTTTGAAACGGAAGTGAACGGCGAAGCATCCATTGGCAGCCACGACTTCCTGCAGGCCAAGGCATCGCTCGCGGGTCCTTTGGGCGACGCGGTCGCGGGACGACTCTCGGCACAACTGACACGGCGTGACGGCCTGATTCAGAACGTTGTCACCGATCAGCACCTGAACACTCTGGACAACTCCGCATTCCGCGGACAACTGTTATGGACACACTCCGAAGATCTGACACTGCGACTCATTGCCGACGTCTCGGATCTGGATTCAGTCTGCTGCACGCAGAGCTTTCTGCGAGTGGGCCAGAGTCGCCGTAGCGCTGCCCGTCAGTTTCCAGCCCTCGCTTCGGGCCTCGACTATGAGCCGCCGAGCCGCAACGTCCATGACCGCCTGAGCGATATTGATGCCGACCTGAGGATCGACACACAGGATGGTGGTATATCTCTGATCGCCGACTGGTCCTTGAGCCCTGGTGCCCTGACCTCGGTCTCTGCGTGGCGCTACTGGGACTGGGACGTTGCGAATGACCGCGACTACACCGGCATTCCGATCCAGAGCGTACAGCGCATTCCGTCCCGCCAGGACCAGTTCAGTCAGGAACTGCGCCTGGCATCGGACGCCGACGGACCACTGAGCCATATTGTTGGGCTGTACTTCTTCACGCAGAAAATCGTTGGTCGACCCTCCAGTATCTATGGACCGGAAGCGGCCTACTGGCTGCTCAACCAGGACAGTTTTTCAGCTCCGATTCCGCGCAATCTCCTCGATGGCTATGGACAGGAGGGTATTTCGCGGTTCCAGATGGACAGTTACGCCGCGTTCGGCGAGATGAACTACCAGATCACCGAACGGCTTTCGGCAACGCTGGGGCTGCGCTACACCTACGAGGACAAGGACGGGACTTACAGCACCCAGGTTGCTGGCGGTCTCGACCTAACCGGGCTCCCCTCCGCCGTGGCCACGGAACTCAATCGCGCCAAGCTGTCGATCTTCCGCCCACAAAGCTACACCGCATCGGATTCCGGTGGCAGCACTTCGGGTCGGACCAACTTCACCTGGCAGTGGACGGATAAACTGTTCACGTACGTGAGCTATTCCTACGGCTACAAGTCCGGCGGCCTCAACATGTCCGGCTTGCCACTCGACACGCAGAATCAGCCGGCACTCGCGACGGCCATCATCGAAGACGAGCGCAACAGCACCGTCGAACTGGGCATCAAGTCCACGCTGCTCGATGACCGCGCGATACTCAATCTGGCGATTTATCGCACTGACGTGAAGGACTACCAGGCCAACATTGTCTCGAACCTGGAAACCGCTGCGATTCGTTCCTATCCGTCCAACATTCCCGGGGTGCGTGTGCAGGGCGCAGAACTGGATTTCACTGCTCAGGTGTTCACGAGTCTGACATTGCGAGCGTCGACAGCCTGGGCGCTGGGCGAGAACACGGACTACACCACAGGTCCCTGTCCACTCGAAGTGCAGACTGCCGCGACCGTGGCGTGTGATCTGACGGACGAGAAGATTGCCGGATTGTCCCGTTGGGTGGGGAGTCTGGGTTTTGACTACCGGTTGCCGGCCGGGGCAGGCGAATTTGTGGTGCACGCAGACTGGAACATTCGCAGCGGTTATTACAGCGATACCTCGGCGTCGCGTTTCACATGGATCGACGGACATGACATCACCAACCTGAGCATGGGCTACCGCTTCCGGGATGGCTGGGAAGTCGACGTCTTTGCACGCAACCTGTTTGATGAACGGTATCTCACGGCACTGACCATACAGACGGGCAACTCCGGCCTGATCCTGGGTCAGCCTGGCGATCCGCGAGTGATAGGATTGTCAATTCGCGCCAGACTGTAGTTGAGGTGTCTGCCCGGTAACTGGCACACGCTGTCACGAAAACCCGGTCCATTGATCTGCATGGGAGAGGAATGCACCTTGTCCGCGCAACGATGAAGTCACACTCCGTCGGAACATCGACATGACAGGAGCAGCGTCAGCGCACCCACTCGTTTTCAGGGCCGGCCTTCTCTCTCGACTGGGTGCCTGGTTCCTGCTCGTGCTCCTGGGCTGTCTTCTTTCCGGGCTGTCCGTCTTCGCCATTGATCTGTTGATGTCCGGCGACAGAACCGGTGCATTGATCGTGCTGGCAACAGCGGCATTCATCGCCCCATTTGTACACCTCGTGTGGAAGGAAGCGCTGGTGAAAGTGCGCTGGCGGGTGGTGATCAGCGAACAAGGCACAGATCTGCAGCTTCCTGCTGCGCGGTCCTATCTGACCAAACCCGCTGCATGGAATGGAACGTTGCAACCGGCACAACTGGAATGCGTGGAGTGGCGGGAGGAGGTGTATACCACGCTCGGTCTCACCACCATCGTCAAGGTCTATGTGCTTCGATTGCGTACTGGCGAACTCATCATGCTCGGTGAGGATCGCCCGATCGCCCGTACCACCGACTACACCCGGCTTGTCGGCGAGTCTGCAGATGCACTCGCCGACTGGATTGGTGTACCGCTGCGGCAACGTGCGATGGCACGAGGTGATGCCGGTATCTTCGGCGTGTGGCGGACAAGGTCGCCTGCCTGGGACGCGCGCGGACTGAGTGCATCCGAGAGCGACTCCGCGCACAGGCAGCTCGCTTTCACCACGGCCATCCCCGGACTTGCGTTGCTCGTCGCGCTCCTCGTTGTCCTGCTGTTCTGAGATCCGGGCCACCTGCGTCTGTCGCCGCAGCTTCGCCGCGAGTGCATTGCCCACGAGGTGTGTCCTCGGGGATTCCGCGCGGTTTATCCTTGGGGTTTCGCGGCAGCGGTTTTGTTTCGTGCAGCGCATGAAGTCGTTTACCGGACTGATGGATTCCTGACAGCATGCTGTCTGCAGAGTCATGGCATGGTGTCACCCAGGTTGGTTGAATACATTGGTGGACAGCGGACCCTGCAACAACCCAAACGAAGCTCGGGGAACTCGATGAGATACTTGTCACTTGCACCGGATCAGATCGCTGTTCTAGGCCCTCTGGATGACGCAGCGATCGCGACAAAACAGGTCATTCAGAAATTCCATGAAGCATTCGATCGCCATGATCCTGATGCCATGAACGATCTCGTGGCTGATGAGTGCGTCATCGAAAACACCACACCCGCTCCGGAAGGCGATCGCCTGGTTGGCAAAGCAGCATGCCTTGCAAACTGGCAAGGTATTGCGAGTTCTGCAGGCACCTTTTTCGCACGGGAAGAGGTATTCGTAACAGGTGACCGAGCCATCATCCGGTGGCGCTTTTGTTGGGGCGAAGGCGAAGCTGAATCAATACGGGGACTGAATCTGATGCGTGTACGCAACGGACGAATTGTCGAAGCCATGGGATATGTAAAAGGTTAGGAGTCTTGCCGGCAGGACAGCGACAGGCAGCAGGAGGTATCCACCCGGACAAGGTATCCACCCGGACACACATCCCGATCTGTAGTCCAAAAAAGTTCAGCAGTGGAAGCAGGCCCCCCCCACCAGCATGTCTGGTTCGACACTGAAGCCGATACTCGCTGCCATGTCGGTCCGCGACACCATCGCCACGGCCGTACTGCAAGGTGTGTCCTCGTAGTTTGTCCAGGTGTGTCCTCGTAGTTTGTCCTCGTAGTTTGTGTCCTCGTAGTTTGAACGTCGACAGCGAGTGTTGATTGACCGAGGATGCGGCTTGGGAGAAGTGGCGAACGAGGGAAGATACGTGGCGAATCCGAGAGGTCCGGTGACGGCTGCTGTTGCGCCGGCGCCGGCTAGGCCATCGCCTTCTGCAGAAGCGCCTTGGCCGAATCCGCGCCATGCGTGGTTCGTGGTGATCGTGCTGTACCTCGGGGCAGTGCTGTCGCTGATGGACCGGCAGATCATTTCGCTCCTGGTGGGCGACATCAAGCTGGACCTTGGTTTGACCGACTTCGAGATCGGTCTGCTGCAGGGACCACCCTTCGGCATCTTTTATGCGCTGATGTCCATACCCATCGCCCTGATGGCGGACCGCGGCAACCGTCGCAACATCATCGTCGCCGGCATGACTTTCTGGTCGCTGGCCACAGCGGCCTGTGGTCTGGCCTCGAATTTCTGGCACCTGTTTCTGGCGCGAATCGGTGTCGGAGCGGGTGAGGCTACCCTGTCGCCCTGTGCTTATTCGATGATCAGCGACTACTTCGAACGTCGCCTGCTGCCGATGGCCATGAGCGTGTTCACCATGGGCAACCTTTCCGGCGTCGGGCTGGCGATGATCATCGGTGGCGGAGTGATCGTCTGGGCGCGGGAACTGGGTGAGATCGTGATTCCCGTGATCGGTACCGTTCGGCCCTGGCAACTCTCTTTCATCATGATCGGCCTGCCGGGAGTCGCGCTGGCGCTGCTGGTGTGGTGCCTGCGCGAACCCGAAAGACGAGGTCCCCATAGCGTCGGAGACGCAACGCTCGCTGCATTTTTCAGGTTTGTGCGTGACCACAGCCGCACCTTTGCCACCCTTTTCACCAGCTTCACGATGCTGGTGCTCGTCGCCTACGGGAACTTCGCCTGGGTGCCGTCGTTTTTCATGCGCACCTTCGGCTGGTCAACGGCGGAAGCGGGTTCGATCTACGGCATCGTTGTTGCCACCTTCGGCACCGCCGGCGCCCTCATCGGCGGCGGGCTGGCCAGTCGTCTCGCGAGCCGCGGTTACACCGACGGCCCCTATCGCGCCACCCTCTACATGTCACTGCCACTGGCGCCGCTGGCGGTACTGGTATTCTGGTGGGCACCGGATGGCTGGTGGGCGGCATTCTGGTATGCCCCTTACCAGATCTGTTCAGCGGCACCGGCGGGCCTGGCAGCCGCGGCGATGATGTCGATCACACCCAATGCCATGCGCGCAAAGATCGGTTCGGCCTATCTTTTCTGCAGCAACTTCATCGGCCTCTCTCTCGGTGCCACCATTGTCGGCTACCTGACGACCCACGTGTTCGAGGACGATGCGCTGATAGGACAGTCACTGCTTGTGGTCAACGTGATCGGAGCCCCGCTGGCATGCCTGGCGATCGTGTTCGGCATGAGACCGTTTCGGGAGAGCCTGGCAAGACTGCCGGTCGCATGAATCCGGTTCGATGTCCGGATGGACACCTATCGAATGATCGTCCAACAAGTGCCACGGTACCCGCGAATTTCCTGGAGGATACCTGCGGCCGTGACGCAAACGCCCCTGACACACAGCGAATTGTGGCTCCGCGGTCTTCGCCGAGGTGTGTCCCCGGAACAATCGTTCATTCTCAGGGCCTCACCTTCGCTTCCTCCTTCGGACGACATCGGCGATGGCCAACTCAGTTGACCCGCACCGGATCGTCCGACTGGACTCCGAGTCCATCGACGTCGAAGGTCATGACGATAAGGTCGTGTGACCGCCCGGCGCGATCCACCACAAAATCCGAGAGCAGCGCTTCTGCCATGAAACCAAGCGATCGCAACGCCGACTGCGCGCCACGTTGCTCCGCGGTCACGTGCGCCATCACCTTGCGCAGGCCGAGGCTCCGCGCGTAGTCGAAAATCTCCGCGATCAACGTGCGGCCGAGCCCGCCGCCGCGGAACTCCTTCGCCATGTTGACGCGCACCTCGCCGACATTGCGGGTCCATCGCGCCGGTTCACGCGACAGCAGGGCATAGCCGACGATGCGATCGTTGGCGATCGCAACGACGGTGGCAACGCGATCTCCGCCGATGCTGGCAATCCATGCGTCGAGCGTGGCGGGATCCGTGATGTCGCTGCGCAGAAACAGCATTTCCTCTTCCGACAGAGTACGTGCAAACGCCTCCAGTCCGGCGCGATCGTCCGACTCGAGCATACGCAGCGTCACGCTTGCATCACTGGTGTGAACGAGCTTCGGATAGCGCTTTGTGAACGAATCGGCAGTCATGGCAGCGTCCTGTAGTTGTCCGGGAATTGACCGTCAGGGGCAGACTCGCTCTCAACCGGCTTTGGCGGTGGTCGTCACGGTGCGCGCCGCGTCGAGCAGTTCGCCATAAACGTCTTCAGCGTGCTGGCGCATTCGCTCGAGATCCGGCAACAGGCGCGGCTCACCCGTCATGTTGAAAAACAACCTGCGCGCGTAGCTGTATACGACGACGCCGAAGCCGAGTGTGCCGCCGAGCATCAGCGTACCCATGGTCGACTTCACCCGGTGGCCAGCGATGTACTGCGGTACCTGGGAGCCCGGTACATTGGTCACAGTGAAGTTGAATCCCACCAACGGCGGCCGGGGTCCGGGCCCACGTTGCAAAACCGGTGCTGGAAACTGGGCCGCAAACGCCGTGGGATCGTAAGGCGTTCCCACCGCGAGTGTAGGCAGCATGGCCACCGGTGGCACCGTCGGCGCGAGGCGCTGCATCATGTCGAGCGCCTGTGGATGCCGCTGTTCCTTGGCGCGGGCCATGGTGGCGCTGACGTTTCGCAGGCGTTCGATCACGTCCATTGTCCAGGCCGGAATGCGCGGGAAAATCGCCGAGACGCGGTTACCAAGCGTGCCTGCCTCGCCTTCCTCGCGCACGTTCACCGGGCACATCAGCCGGAAGTACTGACCCGATGCCGGTTCGGCGTGGTGTTTCAGGTACCGCGCAGCCGCCTCGGTAACCACCGCAAGCACCACATCATTCAGCGTGCCACCGTAAACGCGACGGATCTCCCGGAATTCATCCAGCGCAACCTCGAAGTACTCGAGCCGACGCTTGGGTCCCACCGTTCCTGCATTCCACGGCGCGGTGATGGCGGGTTCGCCGGTGAACCCTGCCATTGTCGTCATCGCCGTACCCACCAGACCAAGCTGTTCCGGCGTCAGTACCGCCGGCAACCGGAATGCCGCGGCAGTATCCATGGACTCGCGCATTGCCTCGGCCAGCAGCTCCTCTGGTTCCGGTAGCGGTTCCGGCTTCCACGGCTCGTTCTGAGGTGGCGGATGTGGTGCGTCCGCCTCGAAATCCAGCAACACCGAGGCGAGGTCCACAGTGGATGCGCCGTCAATCATCGCGTGATGTGCCGACTGCAACATGAGCGTGTGTCCGGACACTCCTTGAACCACCCAGGTCTTCCACAGTGGCCTGTCACGCGGCAGAAGAGGTTCGGTCAGCTCAAGGCAGTGCTCGATCGCATCCGGCAGCGAAGTCCCTGACGGCAGATGTACCTCCGGTGTGTGGTAGTCCAGATCGAAGTCCGGATCGTCCACCCACTTCGGTTGGGCAAGATTGAATGGCACGAACACCAGCCGTTCGCGGTAGCGCGGAACCAGGTGCAGGCGCCTTCGAATGTGTTCACGGATGCGCTCGGCCGGCACTTCGCCATCGAGCACCGAGATCGAGGCGCTGTGCATCGGACCACTGCGCGATTCGGAGTAGAGAAAGGAAGCGTCGGCCGAGGTCAGTCGCATGGTCACCCCCCCATCGATGCGGATGGAATGAAAGCCGTTCAGCAGCATACGGTGACTTCAGCGCATTTCCTTCGCGCTACACACCCGAACATACGCTCAACAGGCAGCCCTGCAAGCAAATTGTTTCGACTGCGAGCGCTCTGCATGTTCGGCGGATCGCAGCGATTGCAGCTTCACGGCATCACCGGCGCGCCTCCTGCAACCCAGCCAGGATGTCGTCACGAATGCCACGCTTGAAAATCTTGCCGGACGCAGTTCGCGGCAGTTCGACGTCCCGAATCCAGACGTGGGCCGGCACCTTGAACCGCGCGAGGTGATCCGCCACGTGCGACTGCACATCGCCGACCGTGAGGAACGCGCCGGACTTGACGCGCACGACCGCCGCCACATTTTCGCCCAGTCGATCGTCCGGCAAGCCGAACACCGCGCATTCGGCAATCTTCGGGTGCTCATGGAGCACCGACTCGACCTCCTGGCAGCCAATGTTCTCACCGCCGCGGATGATCATCTCCTTGGCGCGATCCGTGATGAAGATGAACCCGTCCGCGTCCATGTGCCCCAGGTCACCGGTCTGTATCCAGCCATCAACAAGAGTCTGCGCGGTGTCTTCCGGAAGGTTCCAGTAGCAGGTGAAGTTCATCGCGCCCTTGATGCATATTTCACCGGTCTCGCCTGGGGCAAGTTGTTTGCCATCACGGCCATTGATCCGGATATCGACCAGCGGTGGGAGGGCCTTGCCGCAGCTGGTCGGGCGTTCGCGCAGATTGGCGCCTGCATTCGATGCTGCCAGGCCGTTGGTTTCGGTCATCGCATAAGCTGCACTGGCACGGGTCCGGCTGCCACCGCGCTCCTCGATCCGGCGCGAGTGCTTGGGCGTCATCGCAGCACCGCCGCCACCGATGCTGCGCAGTGAACTGAGGTCGAATTTGTCGTAGTTCGGGGAATTGACCAGCTCGTAAGCCATGGATGGCACGCCGCTGAAGTGCGTGACCCGCTCCCGCTCGATGATCGCCAGCGCTTTCTCCGGATCCCATTTGTGCATGCCAACCACTTTCCGTCCGTTGCGCAGCGACGGCAGCAACTGGCCGTTCAGCCCCGTGACATGGAACAGCGGCACGGTGAGGATCATCGATGGCTGGTGCTCGGGCGGACGCTGTGTCCGCCCTGCGGTTGCCCGTGCGATGGCAGCGGACGCTTCCCAGCCCAGCAGCGAGTGGATGATCGCGCGATGCGACGACACGACCCCCTTGGGTTTCGAGGTGGAGCCCGAGGTATACAGGAAGGTCGCGTTGTCATCGGGATGAATTTCTGGCACATGCATGACGCCGGTGCCGGATTGGATGAAGTCGTGCCACGGGCGGACACCACGGCCTGCAGAATGCGTGGTGCGCACGGCGATCAGATCAAGCGGCTGATCGTCGAGGTAAGGTGATAACCGTTCGAGACGTTCGCGGTCCACGAAGATCGTACGCAGCCCGCTGTCTTCGATGCCGTAGAGCATCTCGGCGCCGGTCCACCAGGCGTTCATCGCCACCGCAACTGCACCCATCGAGGTGATACCCATGAACGCGAACACCCACTCGGGATAATTGCGCATGGCGATGCCAACACGATCACCCGGTCGTACTCCGAGCCAGTACAGCGCGGCCATCACGCGCTCGGCATTGCGCCAGGCTTCCGCAAACGTATAGCGCTCGTCCTCGTACACGTAGAAGGTGTCCGACGCATGCTCCAGCGCACCCTGGTAAAGCTCACGCAGATGCAGCGGCGCGTGTCGGAAAACCGGCAGCGGAACACCGCGGATGGTCTCTTCGACCAGTTCGTAGGAGCCACCGCGTTCGAGCAACGCGCGAGCGGCCGGCGAAAATGAATCAAGGTTCATGGGTAGTGTCCAGAACGCCGGAGGGAATCTACAAAAACACTTGGCCTGTCTGCCGTCAAGTCCATGCTCGCTCCGGTAACCTGGGGCAACTGCTGCGCCTGACTCGGTGTGAATATGTCCAGCCAGGTCATGGTGAAAGCCAACCTGAATGTGGACCTTTGATGCGACGCGTCACCACTCACCGAGAAGGGGAGCACAATACTAAAGACAGTTGCCATCACTACGCCGACTGATTGACCCAACTCTTGTTTTCGGTCGTCCTGGCCGGGAGCCGCGTGATGAAACACGCCAGGGACATCGCGGCATGTATCGCAACGTTGACGAAGATGATCGGCTGCGCGACTCCTGTCAGCCCGGCGATGAACTGTATGGTCGCTTCAATTGCATTGAATACTCAAAGCCCTGTCAGCAGACTTCTGGTCACTTCCAGCAACTCGACCTTGCCAAGACCCAGAAGAACCAGTCCAAACCCTGTCAGTGTCGCTCCGTAACCTCGTGCGATGAGTTTGCCAGCCTCATCGAGTGAAACGCCGAACAGCGAGAACAGTTCGGCGGGGAAAAAAATGGCACCGATGCCAAATGGCAACGTTTGCAAAACACTGATGATGAAGATGATTTTCGTCATCGTTTCGCCCGATTTTGTACTCGACTGATTGGACACTCGCGCGAACCTTGGGGCAAGGGAGGCCTGGCAACCGGGCATCGTGCACCACGGACCACATCTGCCTGGAGATGCCTAGAGATGCCTAGAGGGGAAAGACGACACCTTTCGGGGGTCAGCTTTTTGGTCGAAGAACGTCCTTTTCGGAAGGAAATCGGTCCTCTGGCTTTTTCAAGGCAAGCACTGCATCGGCCCAGTCATTTACCGGCGGTGGTGACCCGTCCTTCAGGGTCGTGATGATGGCCTCGCAGTGAGCTTTGAATTCAGCTCCAAACAGTGATTCTGCGAAGGACCACCATTGTCTGACATAGGGTTGAGCCAGATAGTCCATGAGAATCAGCTCGAAGGATTCGTTGACCGATCGATCAAACAAACCACGGGCATTGTGCTGGAAGCGAGCCTGGAAATTCATGAAAACCGCTTGCAGATAGCTCGCCAGCAATTCGTATTCGTCAAGGTCCAGCGATCCTTCAAAGCGCGCCTTGCGCAGGACTTCGCGCAACTTGTCGTCCTGTACCCTGTGGAGCAACACCCGTTGCGTCGCATCCACGGAAGCCTGCACGGTTTGAGCGATGATCATGGCGGTGTTCTGACGAATCTGTGTCGCGAGGTAAATCAGGGACGCAAGCACTGCCAGAGCGCTCAACAACTCCGCCAGTGCTCCGATATCCTGAATATTCATTCCATTCGCTCCATTGTCCGATGGCCGGACAATTCTCGACCACAATCAGGCTATCGGCCAGTTGTTGCACCCGGCTTGTTGGATCCCCCCAATGTGACGCAGTCCGGTCGGAACAGGCGTGAGCACCCTGGACCATGTCTCTGCCAGGCCAGGGTGGTTGCAGTCACAAGGCAGTCAACGCCGCCTGAATCTGGGCCGGGCTCAGGTCCTGTTGCCGGGTTGCTACCGACCAGCGATGACCAAAGGGATCTTCGAGCCGTCCGTAACGATCTCCCCAGAACATGTCCGCAACCGGCATCGTGACGCGTGCACCCGCCTCTACAGCCTTGGCAACAGTCGCATCCACATCATCAACAAAGAGGTGAATCGTGACAGGAGAGCCGTTCAGGCTTCTTGGTCCGGGCATACCGTATTGCACGTTTTCATCAACCAGCATCAATGCCGAATCGCCAATTCGCACGACGGCATGCATCAGCTTGCCGTCCGCACCCACCAGGCGGGATTCTTCGATCCCTCCGAAGGCACGAACGTAAAACGCGATGGCATCGGCCGCTCCTGCGCACACGAGGTGTGGGGTCAGCGTGTGCATGTTGTCAGGTTTTGAACTGACTTTTCCCATGTCCGGATTCTCATGTCCCACGTTGCTGCCGTGACCTGAACTCTCCACGAACCTCGTGAAGTTGTTGAGAATGTGCTGCCAGCCCGCTCGCTGCATTTCGACAGGATTTTCGGCTTCCGTGTCAAAGCTCTGAATGATCTGTACACCCTCCGCCCCCTGATTGAAGCGGGTCGAGACGGTCCGGCCATCTTCCATCACATATTCGATCAGTTCGTTTCCAACAACCGTCGTGTACGTACCGTCAAGATCGAACCCCATGCTGCCGTCCCTGGCTTCCATTCGCGACAGGAACCTGCCGCCTTCCCGTAAATCCACGGTGCTGCGGGTGGTATGCCAGTCATCCGATCCTGCGCTCCAGCAAACGATGTCCTCAGGGCTGTTCCAGGCCTTCCAGATCGTTTTGATATCCGACTTGATCCACGTTTCAATAGTGATTTTCATGGTGAATTCCGCAATGGCCTTGTGTCGTTGTCGCCTACTCGATTTCCGCCTCAACCAGCCTGGCCAGAGAGCGCAGCGACTGCTGCCAGCCGATGTAACAGGCGTCGAGCGGGATAACCTCGGGAATTCCCGACTGTTCCGCGTGCACTTCGGTGCCCAGGGAAACGGCAGAGAACGAAACTGCAGTGATCATTTCACCAGGCAGACCGGGGTCGTCGAACACGTCGGTGTAACTGATCCGCTGGTGAGGTACGAGTTCGAGATACCGGCCACCAAAACTGTGGCTGTGGCCGGTCGCAAAGTTCGTGAACGACATCCGGTAGGTTCCACCAACGCGGGTGTCCATGTGGTGCACCTTGCAGGTGAAACCATCCGGCGGAAGCCAGCGGGCCATGGCATCAGGATCGAGGAAGGCCCGGTAAACGAGTTCGGGTTTTGAGCTCAACACGCGGTGCAGCCGTACGGTTCTCGTCATGATGGGTAATGCCTCGAGTTCATGCTGTCAATTCGACAATGGGCTGAAAACCACCGTAGATCACCCGCTTGCCATCAAACGGCATCGGATTTTTTTCCGGGTCGAACCGAGGGTCGCTGCCCATGATGGCCTGCATGCCAGTCATCGCGGCCTCACGTGTTGCCTTGTCAGGCCATTCAATCCAGGAGAAGACCACGGTTTCATCGGGTGTGGCCTGGACGGCTCTGCGGAAGTCGGTGAGTTTGCCGTCCTGCACGTCATCACCCCAGCATTCCAGCACTCGTGTTGCGCCGAACTCCAGGAATACGGAATCAGCGGATCTCGCATGTGCAATAAATGCCTCACGATTGGCTGTGGGTACAGCCAGCACAAAACCCTCGATATAACTCATGCCTCTCTCCTTTGAAGGGGTTGCCCGGATTTCAGGAAAAGTTGTTCAACATAACGCCGCAGATGATCCACGCAGTCCATGGCAACGTTGCCGTCCCCATATGCCTTGGACAGAACAAAAGCGCCCTGCAGAACGGCCTGGATGTAGAGCGCCAGGCTGTTTGCTGTCCATGCCGGTTTGATTCCGTACCGCTCGATGGCCGTGGCGATGTCCATTTCCACTTTGGTGGCGTGATCAGTGATCGACGCACAACAGGCATCGAGTATGTCCGGACTTGACGCGTACATTTCCTGCACCATCGTTCCTGCCAGACAGGTGAATTCGGACACCTGCCGACGCAGCATCGACTTCCGGAAATCCAGATATCCCAATACCCGGTCCAGCGGGTCGGGATAACCGTGGTACCCCGCCGCATCAAATACGGCGCCCGTGGTTTCCGACCAGTAGTGCGCCGACGCCACACCAAGGGATTCCTTGCTCTTGAAATGGTGAAAAAACGCTCCCTTGGTCACGCCTGCTTCTGCACACAGATCATCAACCGTGGTGGCCGTATAACCTTTGCTCCGAATGAGCTTCACGGAAGCATCGAGGATTCTGGATCTGGCCTGGACATTGCGGGACATTCAGAGCACTTGGCTAACACCGATTTCAAACATACCAACTGGTTTGTTTGCAGGCAAGGCTGGCGGCAACAAATCGGGTCATTGGGGCTGGATTCTCCAACCTGGGCAGCCCGGATGAGGATCGCGCCGGATGGCCTCTGTTCGTTTACGGCAGTGCTCGTCCCTGCACCGCCCTGCGACGTCCGAGGAGGAAGTCCCGCTCTCGCGAGTTCTCGCATGTGTCCACCGCTGCCTGATACGCGACGACCGCTTCTGCGTGTTGTCCAAGCCGATCGAGGAGATCGGCACGAACGGCGTGGTAGAGGTGATACCTGGGCAGGGTCAATGTATCGACAATCGCCAACGCAGCGGCCGGCCCCGCCACTTCAGCCAGAGCCACAGCACGATTCAATGCGACAACCGCAGTCGGTGTCAGGTGCATCAAGTGATCGTAAAGCGTGAGAATCTGCGCCCAGTCGGTATGAATCGCCTCGCGCGCATCACTGTGAACTGCATTGATTGCCGCCTGGATCTGATAGGGGCCTGGCTGGTTGCGGACCAGACAAACACGCAACAGGGCCTGTGCGTCTGCAATCTGCTTGTGGTCCCACGACCGGCGATCCTGGTCGGAAAGTCGCACCAATGCACCGTCGGTATCCACCCGTGCGATTCGGCGGGCATCGATCAGCAACAACAACGCCAGCAGTCCCAGCGTTTCCGGGTGTTCTGGCAAGAGCTCAACCAACAGTCGAGCCAGACGTATTGACTCCTCACAAAGTTCCGGACGCATCAACGTGGCGCCGATCGTCGCGCTGTAACCCTCATTGAACATCAGATAAACCACCGCCAGCACCGAGGCCAGCCTTGCGGGCAAGTCCTCCGCATCTGGCAGACAAAAGGGAATTCCTGTGTCGCGGATTCTGGCCTTGGCGCGCGACAGGCGCTGGGCCATCGTCGACTCGGGAACCAGAAAGGTGCGCGCGATCTCCGCCGTAGTGAGACCGCCCAGCAATCGCAACGTCAGCGCGAGTTGGGCCTCGATGCCGATCGCCGGATGACAACAGGTGAACATCAGCCGCAACCGATCGTCCTGAACGACGTGTTCTGCAGGATTTTCATCCTGGTCAGGCAATCCCGGCGCTGCACTCTCGCGCAGTTCGCGCGACGCTTCACGCCGCAAGCGGTCGATGGCCCGATTGCGTGCTGTCGTGATGATCCAGCCTACCGGTGCCGGTGGCGCACCGCTCCGGGGCCACCGTTCCAATGCGATGGTGAAAGCATCCTGCACGGCTTCCTCGGCCAACCCGATATCCCCAAGCGATCGAATGAGTACTGCGACTGCGCGACCGTATTCGCGGCGGAAGACTGCTTCGATCTCCTGATTCAACCACGCTCCCCCACGAAGGGGCGAACTTCGATGGGCACGCCGATGGCACGCGCCAGCTTGCCGCTCCAGACCAGCGCGTCGTTGAGGTCAGAAGCCTTCAGGAGGGTAATTCCACCAATCTGTTCCTTGCTTTCGATGAAGGGACCATCGGTTGTCACGAGGCGGTCACCTTCGAGCCGCACCACCTTCGCCGCATCCGGGGCCTGCAATCCACCACCGAAAATCCACACCCCTGCCGACTGCATTTCCTGCTGCAGCACCGCGACGTCGTGCATGATGCGCTGCAACGCCTCTGGTGGAGGCTGCTGACTGCCAGCGGGGTAACAGACACTGAGCAAAAACTGATTCATGGCACCTTCCTGAAAAAACTGGCTAAAAAATACCGGCTACATGCCGGCCTGCATTACCCATACGAACGGCAACTGTGGTTTTCTACACCGACAACCTGCCCAACCCGTTTTTTTTCGCCTGAGCGCGTCACTCCGCCCTCCCTTCCCGGTGAACCGCGGCAACTCTTGCCAGCAGTGCCTTCGCTTCAGCTGTCTGCATCAGTTCCGCGAACAGCCTTGATTCCAGGTCCAGCAGATCACGGCTTACCGGTGAGACTGCAGCTCGCGCCAACCGCTTGATGTGGGCGACAGCCATCGGCGAGCGGGTGGCAATCTCGGCGGCAATCCCCTGTGCTCGATGCAACGCACTTTCCTGTGTATCCGCAGGAACCAGTTCCTCGATCATCCCGTACTGGAAGGCCTCTCGCGGGGATACGGTTCGCGCGCGCAACATCATCTCCAGCGCCCGATGGCGGCCCACCAGATTGGTCAGACGTTGTGTACCTCCTGCGCCGGGCAGAATGCCAACCGAGATCTCGGGCAATCCAAATCGGTAGGGACCATCCTTCGCCACTCGAATGTCGGTGGCCATCGCAAACTCCCAACCACCGCCCATGGCGGTACCGTTGAGCGCCGCAAACACCGGCTTGGGCAGGTTTTCAATGTCCAGCAGCAGATCATGCATGTTCACCGCGGCACGTTCGCGACGGCGGTGTTGTCCTTGAGCTGCCTGGTCCAGCTCCACCACCGAATAATGGCGAATGAAAAAGCCCTCGATACCACCCGTGATCACCAGCGCACGCACGTCCTGCGCCTTGAGTCTCGGCATCATTTCGGAAAACTCGAACAGCGTGTCCGGATCCATGGTGGCGAGCGGGGGGTTGGTGATGGTCACCGTCGTCACACCCAGGTGCAGGTCGAATGAAAGCTGCGGCATCAGTCAGTCTCCGTTTGCGGCGTCCAAAGGTTCGTCTTTCCCGATGATGTCATGCACGTGTGTAAACGAGGAAGCCCCTTGGTCCTGTAGCACTTTGGTTCGCCATCCACGAAAATCCGGGTACACGGTTTCCTCCTGTCCCGAGGCAAGGTCATGAACAGCGAATATGAGTATCGCGAACGTAACGTGCCGATCGACGCTTACAAACAGTTCCGTTTTGGCGACGGCAGGATCAGCGGCTACAGCGCTGTATTCCTTGGCGCAATGTGCATGCTCGCAGTCCTTGCCTACCTGTTTCCGTCGCATCTGACGACTACCGAATTGCGCCAGGTCTACGATGCCTCCGTACTGCAGAAGCTGCTCAAGTACACGATGTACTTTTCCCTTTTTCTCGGGGTCATCTCGCTCCTTCTCTGCAGGAACAAGTGGTTTGGTGTTGCTGGCCTTGTGCTGACCGCCGGCGCGTTTGCGCTGGGCGGTTATACCATTCCCGTCGGTCCTGTCGAACCACGCCCCCTGGCACTGGGAGTGGACTGGCTGATCCTGACCTTTCTCGGCTCCGTACTCATCTTCACGACACTGGAAAAGCTGTTTCCCCGGTATGCAGATCAGGTGATCCTGCGACGGGAGTGGGGGCTTGATCTTTTTTACTTCTGTTTCAATCATCTGATGATTTCGGCAATCCTGCTGTTTGCCAACTACCACGCCAGCCATTTTGACTGGGCCATCAGCCCCGCCGTCCAGGAAGCCGTGCGATCAACCCCGTTGCTGGTGCAGGTCGTACTGATTCTGATCTGCGCCGACTTTGTCCTGTATTGGGAACACCGCCTTTATCATGAAGTACGCGTGATGTGGCCCATTCATGCGGTGCACCATTCCGTTCAAAACCTGGATTGGCTGGCCGGTTCGCGTGGTCACTTCGTCCAGGTTTTTTCCGAGCGGGCGATGGTGATGGTGCCGCTCTATCTGCTCGGCGCTGACAAGGCAGCACTGGATATCTATGTCACCTTCGCGGCTCTCCAGGCTGTGCTGATCCACTGCAATCTCGGCGCTTCTTTCGGACCACTCCGATTCATCTTCGTGACCCCACAGTTTCACCATTGGCACCATAGTTCGGAAAAGCCGGCGATCGATACCAACTACTCCGCGCACACGATCCTGTTCGACAGATTGTTTGGCACGTACCACATGCCTGGCGAACACTGGCCGGCGGAGTATGGGACCACAGTCAAGTTGCCACGAAGCCTGATCGGTCAAACGGTGTATCCGATTACCGCGCTGCTCAAGCCTGAATGAGCACGGGCATCAGCCGACGCACTGCTGTTCGGTGAACCGGCGTGTTCACGAAACACGAGACTGTGACCCGGAGCCTTGCAGTGACCAGTCCTGGAAAACAGGACAGGCTCCCACCAACGGCGTTGGCGGCGGGACGGTTTACCCGTCCGGATCGAATCACATCTCCAGACGCCGCTGAAGCACAGTGGCCAGTTGCGCCACATTGGGCTCACGTACAATCGACTGATCACCATCGTGATCACCTTCGATCACCTCGATCGAAAGTGTGCTCACGAGTTTCTTCCAGAGATCAGCGTGTTCGTGACGGGGACCACGCGAGGCAAGAAAGTAAGTGACAGGAAGGTCTGCGGGCGTGCTGCGGATATCTCGCGCGAGTTTCGCCTGACAGAGCAGGTTGTACCGGCCGAGCCGCGACGCCTCCATGATCCGTCCTGCCGCGATGGCGCGGTCCAGTTCGCTCTCGAGTTCCGCACGTTCCTGGTCGTTGGGTGAGCCCTTGATCAGTGACCTGAGCCGCTCCCGGATTGCAGAAGACGGCTTGCGGAACAGCGCCCATCCGGCATCCGTAGCCACATGGGCATCGATCAGATGGACACCACCGACCGGGACGCCACCTGCCTGCAATCTTTTTGCGACTTCGTAGGCAAAGATGCCGCCCAACGAATACCCCATCAACTGCACAGGCCGTGCGTCACCATGTTGTTCACGCCAGGTCCGTATATGCCGCTCATGCTCCGCCAGCAACGCTTCCGCGGACGCAGGTGGTCTGGAATGTCCGTCCGTACCAGAGGTCCGCAGCACGATCACCGGTTGACTGCGCGCCAGGCGGCGGGACAGTGCATAGAATTCCACGCCGATACCACCTGCGCCGGGAATGCAGAAGAGCGGTGGGAGATCACCGGCCTGAAATTCCACCACGAGGCTGCCTTTTTCCCTGCGATCGCTTTCCAGCAGCGGCGCGAGGCCGCCGATGGTCGGGTGCCGGATGACATCCATCGGTTCCAGTGTCTTGCCGAAGCGCCGCTCGATGGCGGCAATCAACTCGACCAGCAGCAGTGAGTCGCCGCCGAGGGCAAAAAAGTCTTCGTCGACGGCGACACGGGGCAGTTCCAGCACTTCTTCAAAAGCGAGTCGCAGATCCCAGAGGGTGAGAGTCGGCAAGCGATCCAGTGGTGGTCCCGAATCGCTGGTAGCCGGTTTTGGCAAGGCCGAGATATCCACCTTGCCGTTGTTGTTGGCAGGAAAGTCCGGCAGCGTCATGAACCATCGCGGAACCTTGTACTCCGGCAAGGTGCGCAGGAGGGCAATCCGCAACACCTGGGCATCAATGCCGGCTTGCGGATCACTCGGGATGATGTAGGCACCGAGCGCAGTGGTGGATGCCGTGGTGACTGGAACGACCAGGGCATCCTTCACACCATCGACGACACGCAAGGCGATCTCGATTTCCACGGGCTCGACACGTTAACCTCGAATCTGCACCTGCCGATCACTGCGTCCGAGGTAGTCCAGATCACCGTCCTTGCGAAGTCGAACCACATCGCCGGTGCGGTACCAGCGCTGGCCATCCCGGCTGACAAACTGCCGATCGGTGAGTTCGGGCTGCCCGAAGTAACCTTCAGCCACCTGTGGCCCGGTGATCCACAGTTCACCGGGTACCCCGAACGGTACCGGATGTCCCACGTCATCCGCGATCCTGAAACCACAGGTCGACACGGGTCGGCCGATGGGAATCGATGCAAGGTGTCTGGAATCGGCCTCGAGTATGCACGCCCAGATGGTCGTTTCGGTCGGTCCATAGGCGTTCACCAGACGTGTCGCGCCGGTGTTGTCCTGTGCACGGAGAAAACGTCGGGCCTTGTCCGCTGCGAGGGCCTCACCCCCGACGATCCAGCGGCGTACTGATGGCGGAACCTGCAAGTCGCACAACGCGTGAAAGTACGCAGTCGGCGTGCACAATGTTGAAACTCGGCGTTGCTCGATGATCGACAGCAATGCTTCAGCAGTCGGTGGGCGGGCCTCTTCGCGGGTAATACACGCACCGCCGAGCCACAGCGCTGGCATGATACCGGTGAGCCAGGGGTCAAACGTGATGGCATAGAAGTGGAAGATTCGTTCACCATCCTGCATCCGGTTCGCCTCGATCCAACCATGAATCGAAGCGGCCAGTGCCCGATGCGAGACCATGATGGGTTTGGCGACCCCCGTTGAGCCGGAGGTGTGGAAAATGTGTGCGAGCGTATCTGGATCCACGTCTTCCAGTGGTTGGCTGGCCAGGTCACCGACTTCCGACACATCCAGGGCAACGCAGCGAACGACACCTGCCAACGCTGTCACGTCAATATCCGGTGCATGCAGCACCCAGCGCACGCCGAGATTCTTCACAAGCTCACGCACCCGTTCCACCGGAGTGCCGTGATGGACCGGCACGTGCACACCACCGGCCGCCATCAACGACAGCCATGCAGCCGACATGGTGTTGGAGGTTGGCGTCCACATCACGACCCGGTCACCTTTGACCAGACCCTGCTGGGCAAAAAATGCCCGCCATCGACCTGCAGCCTCCGCCAACTGGCGATGACTCCAGACGGATGATCCGTGGCGCAAGGCTTCGCGCCCGCCGATGTCGGACAGTCGCGCCTGCCAATGACCGATCCAGCGGTGATCAACCTCTGGGGAGGCCACGGTTTCCAGCGCCGTAATCGGACCTGCCGAGCTGGCGTCGGGGAAGTGCAGATCCCTGATCGTCACCGCAGGATTGTGGACGAGCGTCCTGATGGCATCATGAAAACCGGCGGCGAGACAGTCGGCATCCGTCATCTCGATCATTTCCGGACGAAACCGCATCACCAGATCCATTCCACCGCTGGCGGTGTCAGAGTTGGTCAGCGAGAGGTTGACAAACTCCGGCGTGCCAGACTGCTTTTCGACCTGTATCCGTTGCAGCAGACTCGGTGTTGCTGCAGCGGTCACGGGCTGATAATTGAAACTCGAAACGATGCCGTAGTTGGGTGCCTGCAGAGGATTGCCGATGGACTGGCCACGCTGGTTGAGGCTGTTCCGGGCTTGCGCGTGCACGGCGCCAAGCAGTTCCACAAAGGACAGTTCAGGATCGATATCTATCCGGAGCGGCAGGATCTCCGATTTGAAGCCAATCATATTGAATTCAGCAGCCGTTCGACCATGGAAAGGCACACCGATTACCTGCTGTCGGTGTCCTCCGTGACGCCAGGCCCACACCGCGATCAACGTGGTAAACAGATTCGCCATGGTGATATCGACAGAACGGTGGAAATATTCCGGCAACTGACAGACCGCTCCAAGTTGCGCCACCAGTTCTCTGGAAAGAGTCCGTTCGCCAAGCGGACGCTCGATCGATGTCGAACCGTTCTGGATGCCGAACAGCGAGAACGGTACCTGGTGTTTTTTCAGCCAATCGTCCCAGTGATGTCCCGCCACTCTTCCCTGGACGTTCTGCTCGCGGGCCCGTTCTTCCGCCATGTTGGCCGCAAACGATGCCAGTTGCAGGGGCGGCAGCGGCTCCCCACGGGCGAGGGTCATCAGTCCGTCCGACATGGTGCGGTACTGCAGGTTGCCGGAGCGTCCGTCGCTGGCGAGATGGTTCGCGGTAGTCGCCCACAGCAGCCTTCCGTCGGCCATGGTCAGCAACGCGTGCCGGTGCAGCCGATCACCCGGTCTGAACACGGCCCAGCCGGTCCGTTCGACCCATTCGACAGCAACCGCGGCCGGATCATCGCCTTCGCCCAGCTGAACGTGCAGGATCGGCTCCGCAGTCGATTCGAACACAAGGCGCGGAACCTCCCCGTGCACGACAAGTCGCGCACGGGTTGCATCCGCAGCCTGCGAGAACCATTCCCACACGGACTCCAGATGGCGGCCAAGCGGCGTGGCGATAAGGATGACTCGCAGAAAACGCTCGATTGGCAGATCGGGAGTCGCTGCCTGCAGCATCCAGAACCGGTATTGCCGAAGCGTCAGATTGGAGGCTTCCCAGGTCTGCATGCCGGATCGCAGCTGCGGTTTTGACGTCAGTTGGTGTTCGGACAGGTCTTCCACGGGTCTATAGCCTCTCTGGTACCAATCTGGCCGACGCCACGCATGGAAACCGGCCCAATATGGATCGTTGAGTCGGAATTATGCCTGTTTCCTGCCTGGTGGGTTCTGCCTGATTTTGCTTGGAAGGAGAGGCGCATCACAAAGCCACGACGGTTGCGAGCCATCGTGCAATCACCACTGCCGGCAGAACATTCACGACTCCTTTCGCCGGTGTCATGAACCCACTGACAAATGGACACACTCTGGCGGCCACCAGCGCTGGGCAGATCGTACGGGTGCAGGTTGGGAATGGGTGCGAGCGAGCTGGCATTGCCTCCAGACGCGGCTGTGGGAACTGCCAGCGCACCCCGTCCTTCGTCCCACGGCAGGGTGGTTGAACGATACAACCACCAAAAACTTCACTGGCTTGGATCCGCAGTATCCCTACACTGTGCGATCTTGAACGACCCCTCAACAATGCCCCTTGATATTGGACTTGGCCGATGCTGCGTTTTCGTTTTCCCATCGTCATCATTGATGAAGACTTCCGCTCCGAAAATACTTCCGGGCTAGGCATCCGCGCACTGGCCGAAGCCTTCGAAAAAGAAGGCTTCGAAGTACTGGGCGCCACCAGCTACGGCGACCTGAGCCAGTTTGCACAGCAGCAGAGCCGGGCCAGCGCGTTCATCCTGAGTATCGATGACGAAGAGTTTACGCTCGGACCCGAACTGGATCCGGCAGTGCTGAACCTGCGTAAATTCATCGAGGAAATCCGTTTCAAGAACGCCGATATCCCGATCTACATCTACGGCGAGACACGCACCAGCCAGCACATCCCAAACGATATCCTGCGGGAGTTGCACGGTTTCATCCACATGTTCGAGGACACTCCGGAGTTTGTGGCGCGCCATATCATCCGCGAGGCCAAGGGTTACCTCGACGGGCTGGCGCCGCCTTTTTTCAAGGCGTTGATGGACTATGCGCAGGACGGCTCGTACTCATGGCACTGCCCGGGGCACAGCGGCGGCGTGGCATTCCTGAAGAGTCCGGTCGGCCAGATGTTCCACCAGTTTTTTGGTGAAAACATGTTGCGTGCCGACGTCTGCAACAGCGTGGAGGAACTGGGTCAGCTGCTCGACCATACCGGCCCCGTCGCACTCAGCGAACGCAACGCTGCACGCATCTTCAACGCCGATCATTGTTTTTTTGTCACCAACGGGACCAGTACCAGCAACAAGATGGTGTGGCACCACACAGTGGCTCCCGGAGACGTCGTGGTGGTCGACCGCAACTGCCACAAGAGCATCCTGCACAGCATCATCATGACCGGTGCGGTCCCTGTCTTCCTTACCCCGACACGCAATCACTACGGCATTATCGGTCCCATCCCCGAAAGCGAGTTTTCGCCAGATACCATCCGTCGGAAGATTGCTGCCAACCCTCTGCTCGCCGGGGTTGATCCAGCCTGCGTGAAACCGCGCATCCTGACGCTGACACAAAGTACCTACGACGGTGTGCTCTACAACACCGAGACCATCAAACACACACTCGATGGTTACGTCGACACACTGCACTTCGACGAAGCCTGGTTGCCACATGCGGCATTCCACCGTTTTTACGGCACGTTCCACGCCATGGGCAAAAACCGCGCGCGGCCAAAGGACCAGCTGGTTTTTGTCACACAAAGCACGCACAAGCTGCTGGCCGGCATCAGTCAGGCCAGCCAGGTCCTGGTCCAGGACGCAACCGAACGCAAACTCGATCGGCACCTGTTCAACGAAGCCTACCTGATGCACACCAGCACCAGCCCGCAGTACGCCATCATTGCCAGCTGTGATGTGGCTGCCGCCATGATGGAAGCACCCGGCGGTCCTGCACTCGTCCACGAGAGCATCCAGGAGTCGATGGATTTCCGCCGCGCGATGCGCAAGGTCGATCAGGAGTTTGGTGAAGGCGAGTGGTGGTTCACCGTCTGGGGCCCGGACGAACTGGTGGAAGAAGGCATTGGTGTCAGCGCCGATTGGGTGTTGAAGGCCGGCGAAACCTGGCACGGTTTTGGTGATCTGGCCCATGGATTCAATCTGCTGGACCCGATCAAGTGCACGATCATCACACCGGGACTGGACATGTCGGGCAAGTTTGGCGGCACCGGCATACCTGCCAGCATCGTCACCAAATTCCTCGCCGAACATGGCGTCGTGGTGGAAAAGACCGGCCTCTACTCATTTTTCATCATGTTCACGATCGGTATCACCAAAGGTCGCTGGAATACACTGCTGACAGCCCTGCAGCAATTCAAGGACGACTACGATCGCAACGCATCGATGTGGAGAGTGTTGCCGGAATTCTGCGCTGCGCATCCTCGCTATGAACGCATGGGTCTGCGCGACCTCTGCCAGGCCATTCATGACATGTATGCTGAAGTCGACGTGGCCCGCATGGTGACCGAAATGTACCTGTCGGACCTGCACCCGGCGATGAAGCCCAGTGATGCCTATGCCCATATCGCCCACCGCAAGACGGAACGGGTCGACATCGACAAACTCGAAGGCCGCATCGCCACGTCGCTGCTGACACCCTATCCACCTGGCATTCCACTCCTGATCCCCGGCGAGCGTTTCAATCGCAAGATCGTTGAATTCCTGCGTTTCACCCGACGTTTCAACGAAGCCTTTCCGGGCTTTGATACCGACGTGCACGGTCTTGTTGAAGACGAATCGATTCCAGGCCAGCGGCGATACTACGTGGACTGCACGCGCGAAGAATGATCAGATCCGGACATGCAGGTCGACACGATCGCATTCAGGTTCAGAACGGACTGCGGAGCCGTTCGGCTACCGGAAGTACGCGCTTTCAGTCTATAGCCATGGAGTTCCGACTACGTAGTCAGCCAGCAGATACTGCCCGATGGCCTGGACGATGTCCTGCACGCTGCAGTCGGCTCGGGGGGTAGGCTTCCCGACCACTTTCGTTGCACACATTCCCTTGTCATGAGCTTTCGACGCTGGCGGACCGGTTTTACTCTCATCGAACTGATGATCATCGTCGCAGTCGTCGCGTTGCTCGCGGCGCTTGCGCTGCCGCTCTACAGCTTGTACACCCATGCGGCCCACGCCGCCAAGATCATGCATCACTACGACCAGGCGGTCCGCGAGTCGCAACAGGTGCTGATCAATGACCGCAACCGACTGTGGTTTGACCGGCCATCGAAGCTGCCACAATCCACCGCCGCATGGATCGACAATCTGGCCGGAGGGGACGGTTTGGCGCCTGGCGGTGGTCCGGCCTTTGTGGCCAATGACACGGGCGATCCCGACCGGGGTGCAATCGGCGTGGATTTTGATGCTGCCGCCACACGCATCGCCCTGACACGGCCGGCATACCAGGGGGTGGCGGCTGCCCGCGCGCTGGTGACTGTTGATGGTGTGATCTTCACGACACCCTGACGGTTCTCACCGGTCAGTTCACACCGCCATCGACCGTTGCGACTACAATGCAGGTATTGTTTTGCAATGCACTCCCATCTTGAACACGCAAGCCCAGACCACCCGCTACAAGACTGCCCGCTGCGTTCTGCACCGAAACGGCCATTTCCTGCTCGCCGTACACTCCAGTTTCTGGCGCAAGACGCCACGTCGCTGGGGGCTGCCTGGAGGTGGTGTCGAGTGGGGTGAGCAGCCTGAAGCGGCCGTACGCCGGGAACTGAAGGAAGAGCTCAACCTTCACGTGGGCACACTGACACCCATCGGTCGATTTGACTACAAGCGCGCTGCCCATATGGTGTACGCCGCCGACACCGATGTTCATGAATTCGACTGGGATGAAACGGAACTCGTCGAACTGCGCTGGTTCTCGATGGCCGAGGTCGAACAACTGGCCGCGGATGAACTGCTGCATGCAGGTTATGAGCTGGATGCCGTCCGTGCTGCCGGCACCATCGTTCGATAGCCGGAATCAATGGCATCCCATATGATCGGGGTACCGCCGCTGCTCGAACGGAGATCAATCCATGTATCAGCGCCCATCCGAACCTCTGAGCATTGGTGGTGTACTCGACAGTGGCATCCAGCTCTTCAAGGACAGCGTGGCCAGGGTGTTCCCGCTGTCACTGGCGGCTGGCCTGCTTTCGACCCTGCCTGAAATCGTCACCCGTCTGACCGGACTTGGCTCCGTTGAAAGCGCTCTGCTTGGTGGCAGCATGGGTATTGTGCTGGCTACGGTCCTGATTACCTTTCTGCTGACAATGGCCGCGTATCTGGCAGTTCTTGCAATGCTGGATGCGATAGCGGCCAATCACGGCATGGCGATCGACGAAGCGGTCCTCGCGGGACTGACGCGATTGCCCGCCATGCTGGGTGCGTCGATCCTGTACAGTCTCGCGGTACTTGTGGGCATGATCCTGCTGATCGTGCCAGGCATCATCATCTCCGTTTACTGGATCCTCTACGCCATTGCCGTCGTCGCTGACCGCAAAGGTCCAGTGCAGAGTCTTGGCTACAGCTACCAGCTGATCAAGGGTTACTGGTGGCGGACAACGGCGATCCTTGGTGTGCTGGGCATCATCGCCATGGTGCTGTACAGCGCGCTGATCATGCTTGTGGCCGGTGGCATGGTGGGTGGAGCGCTGGATAGCGAAGAATCCGTTGGAATGCTTGTCTTCACCTTTGTCATCACGCCACTGGTCACTGCGGTCATGACGCCTTTTTTCTACGCCATCCTGCTGGTGACCTACAACGATCTCAAACTGCGTCGGGAAGGTGATGATCTCCTCCGCCGGGCGGAGTTGTCCGTCAGCGTCTGAACATGACGTCAACGGGCCTGCGACTGACTTGATGAACCTTCGCATGAAGCTCCGTATCAGGAGGGCTCTGCGCCTTGCCACGGCGGCCTTGTCAGTGACCTTTGTCGTGGCAGCCGATGTCCACGCCGACGACTCCCTTGCCTCTCTGGCAGACGATTGTCAGAACCGACTGGCTTTGCAACAGGCGCTGCAACAGGCCCTGAAACAAGAAAGTGATGGCGCGGAACTTTTCTCCGCATCGGTCTGTCCGCAATTCACTTCGCGATTGCGTGAAAGCCAATGGCAGGACACGCTGTTTGGGACCACGCCCGACACACTGACCATCGAGCAGGTGCGGGAATTTTCCATTCTGACCGAACGATACACAGTGCCCTCAGCGGGCAATCCGTCCCTGAGTCGACAGTCACTCGTCACCATCCTCCGTGAACTGCCGCAACCCGAGGTCGAACAACGATCAGCGTGGCAGCACATCCGCGACTGGCTGAAGGAACAATTCGAAGCCCAGAGCTCAACGGATCTGCCGACGCTGATCAAAACCTTCACCGGCTGGATCGAGGCAAGGTGGATGTTGGCTTTCATCCAGGTGGCTTTGTGTGCGGCAGCACTGGCTGCCGTGTTCGTGTTCATTCGTGAACTTCGCCGTGCCGGTGTTCTCGGCAGGCCGGGCAGGACGATCGCCCGCTCCGAAGGCGGTGCTGCGACGACGCCTGCAAACGCCACCCACCCCGTGCCACTGCGCCTTCAACCCGCCGTGCTGCTGAACGCAGTCGTCGCCCGCTTGCAGGGGGATGTGCTGCCATCCCGGGCCTTCAGCATGACAGTCCAGGAGATCCAGGCCCAGCAGGCGTCACTGCCAGCCTCTGCACAACAGCAACTTTCCAAGCTCGCCAGCGGTACCGAACGAATTGCCTATGCCGATTGGCATCCGGACGACATACAACTGCGCGAACTGGTGCGTTCCGGGGAAACCCTGCTGCAGGACCTGTCGCAAATGGCAAGACGATGAACGAACGGATACAGAACCTTGCAGGTCTGCTGGCCGCGCTGTACGTCACCTGGCTCCTGCTCTTCCAGCAATCTTCGGCTCCCCCGCCCTCACATCCCACCACACCCGATCAGGGTGAATCGGGTGTTGCAGCACTGTATCGCTGGCTGGACACGGCAAGCGTTCCCGTACAAAGCTGGCGACAGCCATGGCATGACCTTGCCAACAGCACGCTGCCGCCTACGGGAAACCTGCTGATGACCACCCTGCCTCATGACGTACATGTCGTGGAAGGTGAGCTGAACGCTTTGCTGACCTGGGTCCGACAGGGCAACACCCTCGTCATCAACGCGGCACTCAACGACACGCCGACCTGGATCCTCTCGCATGGTGATCAGATCCTCAAGGAGATGGAAGCGATGACGGAGGTTTCGCTGACTGAAGTCGAACAGGAGGAACATGCCGGCAATTCCGCAGAAGTACAGTTGTCGGGAGCAAGCCTGTTTCTGGACCCGATAGTCGGACATCCGTTGATGAATGGTGTGCAGGAGCTCGTTTTTTACACCGACGCCGCGACCGGATTCTGGTTGCCCTCTGCAGCCGGAGGAGCGACATTGCTGATGCAGGCAGCGACCGAGCGTTCGACCGGGGTGCCGGGCATCTGGGAGATCACGCGCGGCAACGGGCAGATCATCGTCATGGCGAGTTCGTCCCTGTTCTCGAACAGGGCCATGCAGGCTGAAGGCAACGCTCAACTGGTACGCAACCTGATCGAACTCCGGTTGCAGGACAGGGGAGTGTGGTTGATCGACGACTATCGGTTCGGGATGGGTGCTGCGCAGGACCCGTCCCGATTCTATCGCGACCCACGGCTTTGGCATTCACTGGGCTTTCTGCTGGTGGGCTGGATCATCTACCTGCTGACCTCTGGCTCTCGCCTGGCGCAACCGTTGCCACCCGATTTGCGGCCAAGGCTCGGTGACCACATCCGCGCCATGGGTGGTCTGCTGGCACGCAAGCTCGACAAGGTCACCTTCGGTCGGCAGATGTTCGCCCTGAGGCTGAATCGACGCGGCGCTGGCAGACAGGGGGACAAGGAGCCGGGGGCCCGGGGAATCCAGGTCCAGGAACAACAGGATTCCAGCATCGACCCTGTCGATTCATGGTCTGGGCTCGATACCCTGACCACCCTCGACAAGGATCTGCTGGCGGCACTGAAACGGGATGCCGGTCAGCTTGCAGCTGGCAAGGCAGTACCCTTGCAGGCACTCCACAACAATCTGCTGCAAGCGAGGCAGGCATCGGTATGACAAGCGCCGCCGTTCAACTGAAGGATCATCTGCAACAGGAACTGGGCCGTGTTGCTTTTGGTGTCAATGACACCATTCATGCATTGACCCTGGCATTGATCGGACGCGGGCACCTGCTGCTGGAAGGCCCACCGGGCCTTGGCAAGACCCTGCTTGGTCGCCACTTTGCACAGTTGTTGGGGGGCCGGTTCAATCGAATCCAGGGTACGGCGGACCTCATGCCTTCGGACATCACCGGCATACACGTCTACAGCAGTGCCTCCAGCAGCTTTGTCTTCCAGCCCGGTCCCTTGTTTGCAGATGTGGTGCTGGTCGACGAAATCAACCGGGCCGGTCCAAAAACCCAGTCTGCGCTGCTCGAAGCCATGGAAGAACGCCAGATCAGTGTCGACCGGGAGACCATGACTCTGAGCAACGATTTCCTCGTCATTGCCACGCAGAACCCACGGGAGTTCGAAGGTACCTATGCATTGCCGGAGTCTCAACTCGACCGTTTCATGATCTCCAGCCGTCTGACGTACCCGGCACGCGCTGATGAATTGCGCATCCTCGATGCCTACAACCTGCCTGACGCGCGAGTGCGGGCCACGCCCATACCGCTTGAGCAGGTTCCCGCAGGACTCGTCGGCCAGGCTCGAAGTGAACTCGCCGCCATCCACCTGTCGGAGGCGCTCATGGGTTACGTGCTGGACCTCGCCGTGGCAACACGCAACAGTCACCGGATCAGTCTGGGCATTTCGACCCGAGGTGCACTGGCGTTCGCAACCGCGGCTCGTATCGAAGCGGCGTTGCGAGGAGGTGATCACGTTCTGCCCGATGACGTCAAACGGGTAGCACCCTGGGTGCTGCGCCATCGACTGATCCTTTCGCCGGACGCAATCCTCGATGGGATCAACGCGCAGGATGAAGTGGATCACCTGCTTGACCAGGTGCCGGTGCCGCGTTGAGTACATCGACCCGCCGACTCCTTCCATATGCCGGACCAACAGCCTTCGCCAAGGCAGCCGGCAATCCTGCCGGGTACCCGTGAAGCACGCATGAATCTCCGCCCGCAGGCCCTGTGGATCCTGGCCATCACCGTCACCACCGGGATAGTCGGTGAATGGTCCGGTACAGACGTGCCATGGTGGCGGGTGATTGCGGCAGGGCTGTTGATCGGGCTGGTGCTGGATGGTTGGATGGCACGGCGCCCGTTGTTGTCCGTGCAGCGGATGGAACCCATGGCACTGCATCTGGGTCGTCAGGAAGTGCTGCAGATCGAACTGGTCAACCACTCAGCACGATCCGTACGCCTGCAATACGAGCCGGCACTGCCCGTAGCTGTGCAGACGACCCAGGAAATCCGGGAAGTTGTTCTCGCACCAGCCGGCCGTCTGTTGCAGAGAATCACCATCCAGACCATTGCCATCGGTTCCGTGAACTGGTCTGTTTTGCCTGTTCGCATCGCGGGACCTGCGGGTCTCGCCTGGTGGCCGGCCCAATTGGCCCTCAACACGACATTGCACGTGGTTCCGGATACCTGGCAGCGCAACGCAGGTCTCAGCGGGATTCAGGCAGCACCCGGTACACCGACCTTCCAGATCGGTACTGGTCTTGCGCTTCATCACCTGCGGGAATACCAGCCTGGTGATCCGCGTCAGTCGATCGACTGGAAAGCGAGCGCTCGAAGTGGGCATCTGATTACCAGGGTTCACGCACGGGATACCCAGTTGCGTGTGATGATCGTCCTCGACACCGGGCGGACCAGCAGAACTGCGCTGGATGGCCTGGATCAGCTCGGCCACTACATCAATCTGACCTCACGTTTGCTGGAATACGCGGCTTGCAACGGCGACAGTGTCGGTCTCGTCACCTTCAGCGATCGTATTGGGCACGCCATCACACCGGCCGGAGGTCTTGCCACCGTTGCGCGGATCCGCAAGGCACTGGCGACCCTCGAGTCCAGGCCGGTGGAAGGTGACGTGCTGATGGCTGCATTGCGCGTACGACAACTTGTCAGTCAGAGAACGCTGGTGATCCTGCTGTCGGACCTGTTTCAGGGGAACTCCAACAGTCAGTTGGCAGCTGCAGTTCGCGCCTGGGTGCCCAAGCATCAGCCCGTACTGGTGGGCCTCATTGGCAAGGAACTGGCCGCGCTGGCCAGACAACCTGCGCAGCATTGGCTTGACCCATACCACAGTCTTGCTGCACTGGAGTACCAACACCAGCTTGAAAAGAGTGTCGAAAGTCTGCGTCGCCTTGGTGCGATGGCCGTCTGCACTACACCGGACGAACTCGAGTCGCGGGTGTTTCGGCAGTATCAATTGCTGCGACTGCGCGGAAGAGGTTGAACGAAGGACGCCGCCAACCCGCCAGCGTGAACAGGAAGATGCCGAGGTAACCAAAGCCGATCAGCAAGCGCACCACGAGTGGAAAGTCGGGATCGGGCGATACATACCCCTCTATCAATCCTGCGCCAACAAGAAACACGACACAGACCAGCAGCACGCGCCAGACCTTGTGGGCCGCTTCACGAAACGCCTGGGTTCGTGACAACCTGCCGGGCCGGGCCAGTGACTCACCAAGATACAGTCCGGCCGCTCCGCACAGACAGATGGCGCTGAGTTCAACAGGGCCATGCGCACAGACAAAGGCAAAGAGGCGATCCGCCATGCCGTACTGGGCAACAAAGGCAAACACGCCACCCAGCATCATCCCGTTCAAACCAACGATATACAGGGTGCCAAGGCCATACAGGACACCCAGGCTTGCTGCGGTCAGCGCGACCGTGATGTTGTTGGCAAAGATGGATACCGACAAGACTGCCGGAGGAGCGACGCTGAACAGTCCTTCTGTCCAGAGCCTTCCACTGCGGACATCGTTGCGCATGGATTCGGAGGCAAACAGGCCTGCCAGATCCGGATGGGCCGTGATCAGCCACCAGCCAAAAATGGAAGTGCCTGCAAACAGCAACGATACCGCCACGATCCGCCAGCGCATCTCGTGAATGATCGCCGGCAGTTCCGAGCGAATCAGGACCGCGAGGTCTTCCCGCCAGGAAAACGCCGGCTGATAGAGCATTCGGTGAAGGCGGAAATAATGCCGTTCCAGTTGTCTGGTCACCTGACCCGTGGGCGAAAGCTTGCGGGCTATGGCCAGATCCCTGGCAAGTTCCGGGTATATCCGCAGACAACCAAGTACCTGGTCAGGTGCTGCCCGACCGGTTCGTTCGAGGGTTGCCAATTGTTCGCCAAGGGAAGCCCATCTCGGCAGCCGCGCACCAAACCAGCGACTATCGGCCGCGGGGGCGTCCGCCGGACCCGTGTCTTGCAACAAATCGGTCATGGCCGCTCGAGCAACAGCACAAGGCGAGCGCGCAGCGACTCATCCGGCAACCCCGTAACCTTGTCCCCGAGTTGACGCTCCAGCAACGTGATCGCCACCCGACGCCGGGCGTCCGATGACAGTTCATCCCACCTGCCGAGGAGATCGCGAATCAACTCGACCTGCTGCAAGCCCACCCGATTGACGGCTTCGAGAGGCAATGGTGGCAGGACAGTCAGATCGCTGTCGTCATACACCAGCATGGTACCTGCCGCGAGGTCACCGATTCGCACCGCTTGCGGTGTGACAAGGGTGACCACAAACCCGAGCAGATAGAACATTGGCAGCGCGTCCAGCAGCCGCAACACATTGCGAATCAGCAGCGCTCCGACGCCTGGCGTGAAACCGTCTGTAGTGACGATCCGGATCCCGGCCATGCGTTTTCCCGGTGTCTGTCCAGCCATCACCACTTCAAGCACAGGGTGGTAAAGCATGTAGAGCGCAAAAGCAGGCAGCAGTACCAACAGAAAGAAGCCACCATCCACGGATGATGCCGCATCGACTGTTTCAGTCGACCAGCCAAACAGCGTCGTGCCGGCGATCAACCATGCCAGAGCGACCAGTACACGAAGGTGCCAGTCGATGACAAACGCATAGCTGCGGGCACCGGTCCCGGCGATACGCAGCTGAACATCCACACCGGTGACACTGCCAATGGCGTGTGTATCACTCACTTGTCAGCGGACCCGCGATGAGGCGCTGCCCTCACTGGACAGCATGCTCATCAACCCTTCGATTGCATGAAGAACTTCTGGAAATCCTCGGTGGAATTCATCTTCGGGTACGGCGTCACAGGCAGCGGGCATTCGAGAAAATCGCACAGCGGCTCCCAGCCATCACCAGGCCTATAGACAAGAAGCTGTTCGTCCGGTACCGAGTCAATTACTTCCTGATTGTGCTTGTTGAAAACCGAGATCACATAGGCCTTGTCGTCCATGCGACGTTGAAACTTTCCGTCCCAGATCAACTCGAACACCATGCTGGTCCGCTCCCGGGTTTCCGGCGCATCCACTTTCATGATCATCTCGGACACTTTCCAGATGGTGTTCATGATGCTGTCGTACCAGCCATCGGCGTCGCGCAGCGAGAGAATCACCCTGGCCTCCGGAAACGCCCGCATCTGCTCCTTCCAGAAATTGCAGGACGGCCAGTCGACGCTTGCCCGGTAACCCGCAAACAGGGATTCCCAGTTGATGGTTTCACCGCGGCTGGCGGCTCGCCACAGCCCGGTGTGATCCGGGTGGTTCATGACTTCCATCATGTGATAACACTTGTTGAAACCAAGCTGTTCCAGCGCGTGTTTGAGCGAGAGCGTTCCCGTGCGCCCAAAGCCCGCACCAATGATGTCGAGAGCCATTTGATCCGGACTCCTGTCTGGTTGATAGTTCGTCGCGATCATGTCGCGAGTATAGTGCCTGAGGGTCATCGCAGCCCATGGTTCCGACTTCATGGACCATGAGCATCGTACGGAGCATCTGCCACCGATCCAGGAACAAGCAGCAAAAGCCTGTCGGAATTCAGGCTTCTGCCGCGTCGGTGGAACGAGCCGTCCCAATTTATCCGATCACGCCGGGTCGGTAAGTTCAGGCAATCGCCAGGTGAGGGGGGAGTCAAGACAGCACCATGGTTCATCCATTGGATCTTGCCATCATCGTGGCCTATCTGGGTGTCATCACCTTTGTGGGTCTGCGAGTCTCGCGAAGTGTCCACGATGCCCGGGATTTTTTCCTGGCTGGTCGCTCACTCGCGTGGTACGTGGTCGGCCTGTCGATCATCGGCACCAACATTTCTGCGGAAGGTTATGTCGGCGCGTCAGGCAGTGCGTACAAGGTAGGTGTCGCGCAGGCCAACTTCGAGTGGATAGGCGCCATCCCGGCGATGATTCTCGCCTCGCTCATTTTCATTCCGGTCTACTGGCGCGCCGGTGTCTATTCGATTCCGGAGTACATGGGCAGGCGATACAACAACGCCGTACGCGTCCTGCTCGCGCTGATCACCTCCACCTTCTCGATTTTTGCGATCGCCGTCGGTCTCTGGGCGCTGGCGTTGACACTGCAGACCTATCTGGGCTGGCCAATATGGGCTGGTGTCCTTGTTACCGGAGCCGTGGTCGGCATCTACAGCATTGCCGGTGGGTTGCGCGCCGTGGCTTACACCGACATGGTGCAGGTGCTGATCATGTTTTGCGGCGGACTGGTGATCGTTGGCCTGGGTATCGCAGAAACAGGCGGATTCACGGGTTTCGCGGCCAAACTGACTGCTCACAATCCGGATCATCTGCACGCATTCCTGCCAGCCGACCACGACACCTTTCCATGGCCAGGTGTACTGCTTGGCCTGGCCATTGTCCTCTCGCCCGCTTACTGGTGCGGCAGCCAGACCATCCTGCAGCGTACGCTTGGTGCCCGGTCCCAGTGGGACGCCAGCGCAGCCATGATGTTCGCGGCTTTCGCCAAGACTCTGGTGCCGTTGCTGATTGTCTTTCCGGGATTGCTTGCGCTGGTGATGAAGGCCCAGATCGAGTACCCGGACATGGCGCTGCCCTGGGTCATCAAGAACGTTCTGCCACCGGGACTTTCAGGTCTCATGTTTGTCGCGTTGATCGCGGCGCTGCAGTCGACCGTGGACTCCACGCTGAACAGCACGTCACTCATGATCACGCGGGATATCCGCGGTGTGCTGATGCGCAATGCGGATCGGTCACGTGACCTCGCCGTGGGTCGAATGCTCACCGGCTTCATCCTGCTCGTGGCCATGCTGATGGCGCCGCAGATTGGCAATCTCGGCGGGATGTACGAGTTCATCCAGACCCTGCTGTCCCTGTTCCAGGGACCTACTCTTGCACTCCTGGTACTGGGTGCCTTCACCCGGCATGTCACCCCCGTGGCCGGGCTTGTCACGCTGGTCACCGGTGTGTGTCTTTCCGGCACACTCACTGCCCTGGGTACCAACATGCTGTATGTCGCGTTTGTCACGTTCGTCTACGCCCTGGCTTGCCTGTGGGTCGTGAGCTTTTTCACTGAAAAACTGCCTGCAACAACCCTTGACCACCTGGTGTTCCGGCGTGAATCCCGCTGATTTTCCCGTCTGGTGGGCAAACCTTGCCGCAGTGATCCTGTTTGTCGGCATCGCGTTCGCGGTGTTCCTGATTCCAAAGACAGAGATCATGCGCAACGCACCGGATCAAAGCTGGTGGCGAGACTTCCGCTTCTGGGCCATTCCGCTCGTGATTGTCCAACTCGGGCTTTACGCGTTGTTCACCTGACTCCCTCTCCGGACTTCCTTTCCTGACTGGTCTGCCGGCGCCTGCCGCTCAAACTGCTCCCTGAACGCGTTGATCGCATCGACCGAACGCAGATGAACCAGACGAATGTGCGCATGACGAGGATCAGTCCGCAACGCTGCAAAGCGCGCCCGTTTGCGTGCATGTTGGGTCCAGATCCACCATACCAGGGAGTGTTCGCGATTCCAGACCGCCAGTTGTGGCCAGAATTTTTCGTAGTTGGTGCCCCACAGCAGCTCCCTGTTGCGCCAGCGACGCCAGGATCGAGCCAGGACACGCAGCAACAGCTGCCAGCGTGGCAGGTCCAGAAAAACAAGGCTATCCAGTCTCGACCAGCACAGTCGCTCGCAGAACGACTCGTAGGAACCGGCCAGTACCCAACCCTCACCCTGGGTCGCTTCGAGGATGCGCGCATCAAGCCGCGCCGGATCGGTGGCATTGAGCCCAACCCAGTCCGGCAACCAGTTGAGAGCGTCCAGTTCGATGCAGGGAACGGACATGGAAGCCGCCATCTGCGCTGCCAGGGTGCTTTTACCGGCACAGCTGTGACCGGTCACATGAATCCGGCGGCCCAGTTCGGCTCGCGAAATAAAGTGTTCGGACACGATCGCCTCGCCACGACCCGCAATACGAGCGCCATTCTCCGGATCAGGGAAGATCTGGCAACACCACGAGCATCCGGGAACGCAGGCGCACACCTGCTCGATCAGGAGACGATGCCACGCAACTGGGCATAGGCCAGGGCCACGATTGGAATCGACGATGCACAAAACCGGGATCTGATTTCTCCGGCGGACCTCGAAACTCGACTATCTGGCAGAAATACTGCCCAAAAAGGTGTCACAGGCACCATTTGTGGGCGTTGAGGATTCTGAAACGCCCTGCTTCGGGGCGAAGGCCCTCAAATGCACCTCATAAGCGCTTCGCGACGCCCTATAGGACAAGTTGGCCTGCTTCGTGCATCAGACCTCCCGCCAGCGTGTGCACGGTGTCACACACCGCGTTACACGGCTCGATGACTAACAGTCGACCAACAAGAGGATATAGAGATGAAAGGTTCAACCTTATTGACGACCAGCGTACTCGCTGCCGGCATGGCACTGGGGAGCAGTGCTCACGCCGATACATTGACCGCGAACGCAACCGCTGCCAGCAACTACATCTGGCGTGGATTGACCCAGACCGAAAACGAAGCGGCCATATCGGGCGGACTCGATTACACCCACGACAGCGGCTTCTATGTCGGCACATGGGTATCCAACGTCAACTTCGGCGCGGGTGATCCGTACTCCTACGAACACGATATCTACGCTGGATTCAGCAAAGCCGTCGGCGACGTGACATACAACGCCGGCTACATGTACTACAACTACGACAAGGCAGCGAACTTTGACTTCGGTGAAGTGTATGGCTCCATTGCAGTGGCCGGCTTCACGTTCAAGGCAGCAGCGCTCGTGCACACCGAAGCGGACGAAGCACCTGGCCAGGACTTTGGTTTTGCCGAACAGCTCTACCTTTCCGCCGATTACGTGATTGATGCCGGTAACGACATCGACGTCGGCTTGCACGTCGGGTACCACGACGGCGAATTCATGGAAGCATTCAACGGTACCGACGGTGACTACCTTGACTACGGCGTTTCGATCGCAAAATCCGGCTTCAAGCTTCTGGTCAGCGACACCAACGTGGAAGGGCCGGTTGCCGACGGCGCGTACGACAACAGCCAGGTGAAATTTGTCGTTTCCTACACGATGAACTTCGAAATGTTCTAGGGAACTTCCCGGCACCACAGGGAATGCTCTGACTTTCCAGAGCATTCCTCATCTCTCTCTGCCGACGTGCTGGATGCACTCTTTCAACAGACCGGTTGATCCATCGGATGGGCCAAACGCCCTCATGGAGCGGCGAAGGACTGCTGCTCCGCCCGGTATCTGGGTGCAAATCGCAAACCCGCGCGCAGAACACGCCAAGTCGTTACCATCTCCTTGATCAAGATTGCCCAAGGACCTGGTCCGATGATTCGTCTGTTCACTTCGGTTGTACTTTGCGGCTGGCTGACATGCGCCACTGCCGCCAGCGATCAGCTCGCCGTCGGTCGATCGCTGTACGGCACGCACTGTCTGTCCTGCCATGGCGCAACACTCGGCGGATCTGCACACGGGAGCGAATTGCGTGGCAAACCATTCATGGACAAGTGGGCTGCCAGGAGTTCGCAGGATCTTCTCGCCTACAACAAAGCCAATATGCCACCCGGCGGTGGAACAGCACTCAGCGATGTCCAGCACCTGGCTCTGATCGCACTCATTCTGAACAGCAATTCCATTCCCCTGCCTGAAGCACCGCTGGACACCACCCACAATGTCTCGATTGCCACCGGTGCACCGGTACCGGTAAAGGGCGAAGGTGAAGCGCTGGATTCGTGGTCCGACGCCGGCTCGATCGACGACATCGCAAAAAGCAGATCTGCCTTTGTCAATCGACAGATTGCCGACTTCCGACCCGTCACTCAGCAGATGCTGAACGATCCGCCTGCTGAAGACTGGCTGTCGTGGCGGCGCACTCTCGATGGCAGTGGTTACAGCCCTCTTCAGCAAGTCAACACAGGCAACGTCAAGGATCTGCAACTGGCCTGGGTCATCGCGATGCGTGATGGCAGCAACCAGGGCACGCCACTGGTTCATGACGGCATCATGTATCTCACCCATCCCGGCAATGTCATACAGGCGCTCGACGCTGCAACAGGCGATCTCATCTGGGAATACGCCTACCGCTATCCACCGGAATCACAGACCCTCGGCGGGCCGACAAAAAACATCGCGATCCACGGCAACAACCTTTTTCTGGCAACTTACGACGCCGCCATTGTCGCGATCGATGCACGGTCCGGCGAACAACGCTGGCGAACCGTCAAGGCGGACTACAGGCTCGGTTACACCCATACGGCCGGCCCCATTGTTGGTGATGGTGTGGTCATCAGCGGCATCAATGGTTGCGAACGCTACAAGCAGACCGGCTGTTTCGTCACCGGACACGACGCTGACACCGGCAAGGAACTCTGGCGGACTTCGACGATAGCCCTGCCAGGAGACAAGGGCGATCAGACCTGGGCCGGCCTCGCTCCGGAGTTTCGTGCTGGTAGCGACATGTGGATTGCAGGTAGCTACGACCCTCATCTGAAGCTGTTTTACATCGGCACCTCGCAGGCAAAACCCTGGGTCGCAACCAGTCGCGGGATGTCGACACGCGATGCCGCGCTCTATACCAATTCGACCCTTGCGATCGAACCCGGAACCGGCCGCATTCGCTGGCATTTCCAGCACGTGCCGGGAGAGACCATCGACATGGAGGTCGGCTTCGAGAGGGTTCTGATTGATGGCGACGGAGAACGCTGGGTCTTTACGGTCGGCAAGGATGGGGTGTTGTGGAAACTCGACCGCACCAACGGCGACTATGCAGGCCACGCGGAAACACTGCCGCAGAATCTCTTTGCTTCGATCGACGGCAAAACCGGTCTGGTCACCTACCGACAGGACATCCTCGACGCGAAGATGGGTGACCCCATCAAGACCTGCCCTGGCATCTACGGCGGCCACAACTGGCAGTCAATGGCGTTCAACCCGCAAACCCGCGGTCTCATCATCCCGTTGCACCAGCTCTGCTCCGACCTCGTGGGCCGCCCGGTGGATCGCACGGTTGGTGGAGGCGGCTACGGTGGTGACTCACGCTCCTACGAAATGCCCTCTGCAAAGGGCAACCTTGGCAAGCTGATCGCTTATGACGTGGATTCGCTGACAGAACAGTGGACACATGAACAACGTGCCATGTTCATGACCGGCGCGTTGACCACAGCGGGTGGTCTCGCCTTCATCGCGGACCTCGATCGTTATTTCACCGCATTTGATGTGCGCACGGGAAAGGTCCTCTGGCGGACGAGACTGGGGGCTCCCGGTCACGGATACCCAATTTCCTACGGCGTGAACGGTGAACAGTACATCGCCGTGCCAACGGGAATGGGTGTATTCCGCGCGATGACCGCGGTGATCAGCCCCGACATCCATCAACCTGCCAACGGCCAGGCTCTGTACGTCTTTCGCCTGCCGAAGCGGTAACCCACCAGAACACGATCATTTCGAGAAGCACGGGAGGATGTTGTCCCGTGCAGTCAGAATTTCCCCCGTGCCACGCCCACCAACCAGAGCAGCGCACTCACCATCGCGCCAACGCTGGCGACAGGGTTCAGTTTTCGCCAGATCGACTCCATCGGCTGAATGATCGTGAATGATTCGAGGTAAATGGTTTCACACGCGCCATTCCCGCTATCGGTACGCACGATGCTCGAGCCCCGTCGGAAGCCGTCCTGATTGGAATACTCGGCCAGATAACCGGTCAGGAGGATCTGGTCGCCCACTTCAATCGATTCGATTGCCGTGCGAATGTGCGATTTGTCGGTGAGCAGATGGTTGTTGGAAAGCTGGGTCGTCTCGAATGCCTGCCACAATTTACGGCTTGGTGCTTCCACATAGCAGGTGAACTCGGCATTCCAGAAATCATACAGGTTGAGCTTGAGTTCACGGGCATTTCTGCCCCAGATCACGCAGAGATCCGCGACGTTCAGGTGATCGTTCCACAGGCGATGAAGCATGAACTCGCCTTCGTGATGCCGGAACGAGACAACGAGTCCATGAAGTTCGTAGCTGTAGAGTGGCTGGATCCTGTATTCAACATCGTTGGCCACAACGTTGAACGGACCTTTGTTCGTTGACTTCTGGGCAGGCTCCTGGTCCAGTCCGGGCTGAATCAGGATTGGCTCGGAAAACTCATTGTACTTCCAGCAGGAAGTCAGCCACAAAACGGTACACAGCCAGAACATGGTCTTCAGAAGCTTCGACATGCATCCTCGAATAGCGATTGTTGCTCACCGACCGGCGCCGAAGACCAGTCTTCCGGAAGACACCGGTGCATGACGCTGTCAGCCAACAAGCCTGATCAGGGGCACACCGAAGTTCTCCCCTTTCAGAATCCTGATCAGTGCCGTGGGAACACTCTCGATCCCCTGCAGCACATCTTCTGCGTATGTCATCTCTCCTGTTCGAAGAAGTGCGGACAACCGATTCAAGGCTTCGTCATACCGGTGAGCAAAATTGGAGACAAAATAGCCGGTCATGGATGCCTGCTTGTAGACAAGGTTGAAGTAGTTTTTCGGCCCATACCAGTTCAGGTCATTGTTGTACTGCGACGTTCCACCACACAGAACGACACGCGCGCCAAACGCGATCTGTCCGAGAACAGCATCGAGGGTTTCGCCACCGACATTGTCGAAATAGATGTCGATGCCGCCAGGACAAAGCTCCTTCAGTCGGGATTCAAGGTTTTCTGTCTTGTAGTTGATCGCCGCATCACACTTGAGCGTACCGGTGATCCACGCGCATTTTTCTTCACTGCCGGTGATGCCAATGACTCGGCACCCCTGGATGCGTCCCAGTTGACAGACAAGCGCGCCAACGCTTCTCGCTGCGGTGGAGACGACGAGCGTGTCTCCAGGCCTGGGGCGCGCATATTCCGTGATGCCGAAGTAGGCGGTGGTCCCGCTGCTGCCCAGTACATGCATCAGCGTGGTTTCGGGCAGTCCGGCAGGCGCCTTCACGGGTTTGACTGTCGCGCGACGACGGGGATCGACAGTGGAATAGAGCTGCCAGCCGAGTTCACCCTGGACAAGATCTCCTTCCTTGAAAGCCGGACTGCGGGACTCGATCACGCGCGCCAGGCCACCACCATACATCGTGCGACCGAGCGGGTACGGTTTACCGGTGATTCCACCAGACACCAGGGCCATCCTCATGGGTGGGTTGACCGTCAGGTAGTGGTGTTCAAGCAGAACCTGGCCATCCGCAATGGGCGTAACGGCTTCTTCCTCCAGTGCAAAGTGCTTCTGCTCAACTTCAAATTCCGGGCGTGATTTCAGCACCCACTTCCGGTTCGTTCTGGTCACGTCGTTCTCCCATCACTGGTTAATAAATGGCGTCGAGCTTACCGTTCTGCCGGATCGACTGGCTACCTGGAACATCGGGTTGGGAGCGGTACCGGGACCTTTACCGGCCAAGCTGCACCAGCGACCTCAGCTGGCGGGCCACAGCACGTTCCGCGCACTGCACGATTGACTCGTATTGCTCAAGAACCTGCAGCCCGGCTTCGGTCAGCTTTGCCCCTCCCCGCTGGCTCCCTCCCGCATAGGTCACGACCAATGGGTCCCGAAAGCTGCCGTTCATTGCTTCCGTGAGTTTCCATGCGCGCGCATACGACATCCCCATCAGACGGCCGGCCGCAGAAATCGACCCGGTTTTGTCTATGGCACGCAGCAAAGCCGCCTTGCCTGGTCCAAAACGGTGGCCAGCCATGTCTACACGAATGCTGAGCTGGGCTGATTTCGACGCCACAGTTCCCCTCGCTGCCAAGTAATCTGGTCTGCCAAGTTACCGTGTGTCCGGTCAGCAGTCTGCAGCAACATGACCCGCGTGAAGGCCGGTGGCAAGCACCGTGCCAGAGGTCATCGAAGGCGCGAAGCGGACGTACCCAAAAGAGCCAATCAGGATTGCGCTGGCTCCCTGACCTGAGCGTGGAGTGCCACGTGTATGGACACGTTCGATTTCAGTGCCCGCCGAATGATGTACGAGTCCGTGATTCCGGCAACCGTGTCAGCAGCCACGGCGCGGCCGCAAAGACAAAAAGCATGACGATGTAAGCAGTGCCGGAAACCGGATCCCTGCTGCCGATGTACTCTGCGAGGGAGCGGCCCTGCAGCACCAGGACCAGGCCAAGTTCGGCACCGATCAGCAACAAGAGCCCAACGCAGCCGGTTGACCAGCGGATGCCTGGCAGAGTTGGCAGTGCAAACCTGTGTACGACGTATCGGGCAGAAAACCAGATCGCCACCCCCATGAGCGGCAGTTCCAGCAACTCCGCCCACCGCTCGCCGAGCCTCGGCACAAACCAGGTCACACGCATCGCACCGAGTACAAAACCGACTGCAAAAACAAGAAAAAAGTACACGCCGCCTGGGGCAATTGCTGTCCGGATGCGCAAGGCTGCCTCGACTTCACCCTCATGCGGTGAATTGAACATCTTCTGGCCAGGAACAGGTTCCACCAAACTCAGGCATCTTTGCTGTCGGAGCATGCCAGGATATTCCCGGCAGGCAGCTTTTAGCCGGGAAAACTCTCCCGAACGGCCGCTCGCATGCGATCCACGTTGCCGGGAGGAGCAACCCCTGAACCGGGCTAACTGCGCTTGCCACCAAACAGCAGCAGTGCACCACCGATGACAATCGCCCCGACGCCTGCCCAGAGGGGAACGTCGACTGTTTCCTTGTCCTTGATCGAAAATTCAATCGGTCCCACCTTGGCTTCGTGTGTCTCCTTGGTAAAGGAAAAACTGCCGTACACCAGACCCAGAATTCCAGCGACGATCAAGACGATTCCTGCAATCTTCGCAGCGCTCATGCTGTCTCTCCTGATAATTGGTTCCAACTACACCGCTTCTGCCTGACCACAGGTGAACGAAGGCCACCTGCGGGGTTACGCCGACCTTGATCCTGGATCACGAGGAACATCAGCGTTGTCAGAGCCGGCGACCTTGGATCACTCGAATCAGAATCACCACCACCGCAATGACCAGCAGCGCATGAATGAGACCGCCCATTGTGGTTGACGTGACCAACCCCAGCAGCCAGAGCACAAGCAGCACGACGACAATCGTTTCGAGCATTTTGTTTCTCCCTCTCCTCGTTGATGCATTTGTCGATGGATCACAGCCGCGAAGTGCAACCCCTGACCGACCTGGTGCCCTCTCTCCACAAGGCAGACCCCATCATCCTCCCCCCAGCGGGCTTCTGCCACTTCCGTGTGGTCAGGATCCGCGCAATCTTCCCTGTGACGGGGCTCGACGCAACAAGTGGATGATCCACGCGAAGGTGGTCCAGACGCCAATGAACAGCAACCAGATGACAATACCGACGACGACCGCCAGGACCAGGCTCTCCAGGCTGAATGCAAATGCAGGTTGATAGTACGTCCAGGTGGACTGCAGGATTTCCGTTTCCTGATGTCGGGCAACAAACCACAACTGGTCGAGAAGGTCCCCGCTCAACCCTTGCAGTGCAAAACGCAGTTGTTCCGCCGAGTCCATCATTGCCTGGATCGCATCACCTTCCGCGTGAAAGGTCTGGTCACTACTTCGCCGATGGTGCTGAACGAGCGTGTCCAGACTCCCGCCGTGGAATCGGTTGGCAATCTCCTGGAAAGGCGCGAGATCCATCAATACCTGATCCAGACGTCCGGATACACGTTGTTGGTACTGTGCAAAAAAGCTCGGTGCCGTGCCGCCTGCCAGCACACCCGCTACAAGGACAATTCGATCCATCACATTGCGAATGAAACCCATCGCTTCAGTCTACTGCAGCGATCGCAGCGATGGGCGAAATGAACTTGGCGAAGGGAAGCTCCAGTCAAACCAGCGCCACAAACGTCCAATGCAGAGGACTGGTGCGAGCTGGAGATGGCGCTGGTGTTGGCACGCCCCTTGCTGCTTGCCAGAGATAGTGTTCAACCAGGGAAGTCCAGCCGACATGCATACCCGCAGCTTCGATCCAATCACGCCAATTTCAGAAGTGTCGCGCGCCGCGCGAGGAAAACCTGTTCAACCCCTGATCTTCATCACGCTGCGTGCGCTCCGCAATCTGCTGATCGTGATCTGCCTGCTACCGCTGCCGGTGCTGGCCGAGAACACTTACACGCTGGTCGCAGCGGCATACCAGGGTGAATTTGACAACATAATGGAAATGCTCGACGCAGAGCGCATCGATCGTGTCGAAGAATTCAACGGCACCCGCTTCCACGTCGGCTCGGTGCATGGTTATCCCATCGTCGTCTTCATGACCGGGATCGGCCTCACCAATGCGGCCATGACCACACAACTCGCGCTGAATCACTACCCCGCAAAACGACTGCTTTTTTCCGGCGTTGCCGGCGGGCTGGATCCGAGCCTGAAAAAAGGTGACATCAACGTGCCTTCAAAGTGGCACTTCTACGAATTTGGTGGCCGATTCACGGCCAATCCTTCCGCCCCCCGGGGTCATGACATCCCAGCCTTCCTGCAGAAGTACGCGGACGTTGGCCATTTCGGCAACTTCTTCCCGTATCCAATGTCCGTCGTGCGCTCGGGCCTCGATGCACCACAAGCCCTGACGTTTTTCGAGGCCGATCCGGAAATGCTCAGGGTAGTTGCGCTGGTTGCGCAGCAGAGCAGTTTTGTCAATGCACACGGTGATCCGGCCAGGGTTCTGATCGGACAAACCGGCGGTTCGGGCATGGCCTTCAACGATGATCGCCAATTCAGCCGCTTCATCCGCAAGACCTGGGGTACAGTGTCAGTGGACATGGAAAGCGCTGCCATCGCCCAGGTGTGCTGGGTCAATCAACTGCCGTTTCTGCAGATTCGTGGCATCAGCGATCTGGTTGGCAATGGCAGCCCCAACGAGTTCCACGAGTTCAAAGTGGTCGCCGAAAAGAATGCGGCGCGCCTGCTGAATCTGGTGCTGGCAGCCCGGGCATTCTGAAGTCCGACGGAAAAGATCCGAGGTTCACGGTCCCGCCACGGCAACAGTTCTCGCCACGCCGTGGTCGATGACTCCCGTTTCCGCTCTTACATTACAAAACCGTATAGTGGCAGCGAACCCGCCATCAGGCGGAGGTTGTTATAAATACATACATCGACAGCGATTCTCGCCGTTGAGTGAACCTGAAGACACGTGGAGTGTATTTATGAACAGAATGAGCCGATTGATATTGATTCCGGTCTCGCTAGCAGGGCTGGCTCTTGCCGGTGTCGCGCTGGCTGACAAGGAAGATCTGAAACTCCTGGAGCAGACCAGCATCAGCCTGACGGAAGCGATCGCCATTGCGGAAAAACATCAAGGTGGACGGGCGTACGAAGCCAACCTGGACGATGACAGCTTTTCACCCGAGTACGAAGTGGATGTTGCGGTTGGTTCGACCTTCTTTGAAGTGACCGTCAATGGTGTCACTGGCGAAGTCGCCAAGGTCCGCAACAACAACGATAACGGCTGAGCGCTGATGGTAGAAGGCCGGGTCGCAGTCCGACAGGAATCCTCGCCTGTCGGTCGGCATCCGTCAGGACTGTCTGAACTGGCTGTCCACTCGCCAACGACTGGACCAAGGAGCTTACGGATCGATCATGAAACTACTGCTCGTAGAAGACGATCAGACCACAGCGGACTTCATCCTCCGTGGTCTGCGCGAACACGGCCATACCACAGACCATGCGGACAATGGTCTCGATGGCCTGATGCTCGCACAGGACGGTCAACACGATGTGCTGATCGTCGATCGCATGCTGCCACGTCTGGACGGGCTGACCCTGGTACGCACACTTCGGGATACCGGAGTGTCGGTGCCGGTGTTGTTCCTGACCGCCATGGGTAGCATCGAAGACCGTGTGACCGGACTTGGCAATGGGGCCGACGACTATCTGGTGAAGCCTTTTGCCTTTGCCGAACTGCACGCTCGCATCGGTTCCCTGGCCCGCCGACCGCCTCTCAATCAGGCGCCGGTTGTACTGCGAATCGCCGACCTTGAGATGGACCTGATCAAGCGTCGGGTCAGTCGTTATGGACGGCCCATCGACCTGCAGCCGACCGAGTTCAAGTTGCTGGAGTTCCTGCTTCGCCACTCCTGTTGAGATATGGGGGACAGGTGGTCACCCGGACAATGCTGCTCGAGGGAGTCTGGGATTTCCACTTCGACCCCAAGACCAACATGGTGGATACCCACATCAGTCGTCTGCGTGCCAAGGTGGACAGGGAATTTTCACCTCAGCTCATTCAGACTGTCAGGGGTTCAGGTTACGTCATTGATGCTCTCGGCTAACCTTTTCCCGACGGCCAGCTTCCGACTGGTCGCCCTGTATCTGACGTTGTTCATCGCCTCCATAGGCGTACTCGCCGCACTGCTCGTGTTTCAGTTGCGTGCCGCCATGGAGGGCGAAGCGCAGACCGAGATCACCAACGAGATGAACCTGCTGCTGTTCGAATACCATGAGGATGGTCTGGAGGAGTTGCTGGAGGAAACCGAGGAAAGGATAGAAAAGAACAACATTCAGCAGCGACTGATCTACATGGTGCAGAATCCGGCCGGTCGGGTGATCTTCGATCCGGTGGCACCGGTCTCCAGGCCGTTTGGGTGGCGACGCAACATCGGCGGTGGTGACATCCATTTTCTGTTTACCGAACTGGACAACGGTTATGTGCTCGGTATCGGCAAGGAACTGTCTGCACTGGCGGATTTCGAGAGGGCGATTGGCAAGGCCCTGATCTGGACAGTGGGTGCCGCGCTGCTCATCGGCCTGGCTGGCGGGACTATCCTCAGTCGTCGAACCCTTGCCCGGGTTGAGGCGATCAATCGCACCGCGCAGGCGATCGGCGTCGGGCGACTGTCGCAGCGTATCGAACTTCAGCACACCGGAGACGAGTTTGATGATCTGAGCCAGACCCTCAATCGCATGTTCGATCGTATCGAACACCTGGTTGCCAACGTACGGCAGGTATCCACCGGTATCGCGCATGACCTGCGCACACCGCTGGCGCGGTTGCGTCATCGTCTGGAGAACCTGCGCGATCAACAACCTCTGGATGCGCAGGACGCCATCAACGGCTCGCTTGCCGAGCTGGACAGGATCCTCGAGACGTTTGCGGCTTTGTTGCGACTGTCGGAACTGGAGGCGGGCACTCTCAGATCCGGATTCCAGGCCGTGGACATGGTCGCGCTGGTGCAACAGATGGTGGAGGCTTACCAGCCACTCGGTGAGGACCTCGGAACGCGGTTCCAGACAGGTCATCTGGACGCCGCGACGATTCCTGGTGACAGCCATCTGCTGCAGCAACTGATCGCGAATCTGTTTGAAAACGCGCTGCAACACGCCGGCAGGGACCGCATCGTGGAGGTCATCATACGACGGGACCCAGACCGGGTACTGCTGCTGATAGCCGATAATGGCCCTGGCATTCCAGAGCGCGAACGGGCACGAATGCTCAAACCGTTCCAGCGTCTGGATCCCAGCCAAAGTCCCGATGGAAGTGGGCTGGGTCTGGCGCTGGCGGCGGCAATCGCCCAGTTGCATGGTGCCGAGCTTCGTTTGAGCGACAATCACCCGGGCTTGCGTTGTGAACTGGACTTCACCACGCAGTCGGACTCGCGCTGACGCTTCGCTCAAACCGTTGTACTGACCGGCTGGTGCCCATCTGCGGGCGAGACAGGCGTGTGCGCAGTCAGTCGAGTTCACACAGCGTTTTGCCGACGTTGCATCCGGCCAGCATGTCGCAGAACGCCTGTGGTGCGGCATCGATGCCTCGCAGGACGTATTCCGCGTTGCGCAGCGTGCCGTTGGCAAGACCGGTTTCAAGGGCAGCCGTAGCCTCCGGGTAGCGAACAACTTCGTCCGTGTACATGAACCCTTTGAGCAGTGCCCGCTTGGTCACCATCTCGAACAGATTGTCGGGACCTGGCTGCGAAGCGACTCCGCCTTCCGCTTCATAGGTTGAAACCGCGCCACACAGCACCACACGGGCGTGTTCCCGCAGGTGTTTCATTGCAACGTTGAGTGTCTGCCCACCAACATTGTCGAAGAAGATGTCCATACCCTGCGGGCAGAGTCGTCGGAAGGATTCATGCAGGTCTTCTTCACGGTAGTTGATCACGGCATCGAAGCCGAAGTCGGTGACCAGTCGCCGGCATTTTTCGGTACTGCCGGAAAGGCCGATGACAAAAGCCCCCGCTGCCTTCAAAAGTTGGCCGGCGACACTGCCTACCGCGCCGGCGGCTGCGCTGACAACGGCGATCTCTCCAGGCTTTGGCCGGGCGATGTCCTGCACTCCAAAGTAGGCGGTCATGCCCGTCCCGCCGAGGATTCCGGCGTAACAGGAAAGCGGGAAACGAAGTGGTGTTGGCAACTTTGTCAAAAAATCTTCCGGGCCAGCTTTTGCCCAGGTAGTCCAGGCCAGCCGCGCCATGACCAGGTCACCCGCCTTGAAATCCGGGCGGCGTGAATCCGTGACCTCACCCAGTGTCAGGCTCATCACGGGTTCTCCGATTTTCATCGCCTGCAGGTAACCATCGCCACTGCCTTCATTCATCCAGTTGCGAAACCCCGAGTCCATGGAAAAAAGCCTGTGCCGAATCAGCATCTCCCCATCACTAATCGAGGGGACCGGGAGATCTACCCGCGAAAAATCATGAACAGACATGCGGCCTGTCGGCCGTCGAGCGAGCACTATGGCCGGGTTGGTCATCACGAATGGAGTCTCTCTGCTGTCCAGCGTCCTCGCAAGGATACTCTCTGGGGACCCCGGATGACTTGACGTGTTCAGGCCTGCGGGTGCCTCTCTTCAGTCGCCACCGATGCCCTCTTCCGCAAGCAAGGCACTGCGCAACGTTTGCAGGTAACTCAGCAGTTTTGCGCGGTTTTCCGGCCCGACGCGCAGCAATTGCTTCTGGACGTCGGGAAGTGCTTCGAGACCGGGATCGGCAAACCGGTAGAGCGCCCCGTTTCGTGTCAGCACAAAGGGACCGTTGTGATCCGGTGTTGCCAGCATGCGATCGATGGCGGCGATGATGCGGTTATCAATCGCTTCCGGTTGACCACCCAGATCGCCATAGGCCTGTTCCAGCAGTGGGCGCAACGTGTGGAAAGTGCTGGCCAGCAATTGGGGTGGAATATTGATGATGGTGTTGGTGTAGTGGTCAAAGCGGGCGTATCCGGCCTCGTCCAGCCTGACAACTTCCTCTTCGGTGATCACCGGAAAAGCTCCTTCGGGGGGCGGTCCGGGAATGAATCGGCTGAGGACCGCGCCGCGAGCAAGTCCGTCCACCACGGCAACGGCTTTTTGCAGCAGGTTGTCCGAAGTCAGCCACCTTGCAAGTGCCCTGTCGTCGCTGAGAGGTCCCAGCAATCCCCGGGTGAATTCGTCGCTTTCCGCCAGGTCAGGAAGGTCGATGGCGGCGGCATGCAACGTGGTGTCCGTTTCTGTCATGGACCCTTCAATCAGGGGAATGTCCGGCGCATCGTTGCTGATCTCATCTTCGACCTGAGGCACCAGAATCGGGAGTTCGCCAGTCGCCACTTGTCCCGAAAACGGCTCTTGATTGCCAAAGTAAAAATACAGGCCGAAGGCGATTGCACCCGCAATCAGCGAACCACCAATCAGCCTGGGAGTTTTGCTGCGCGCCTTGCCTCTTGGGTTGGCGATTCGGTCGTTGTCATCTGCTTTCATATCTCCTCCGTACGTGTCGCAGGAACATCGCTGTGCTGGCCGCCGCACCGGTAGACAGTTTGCCCCAAAAGGACGCCTTCGGGCCAAGCATCTCTTGACAGGCCTGCAAACAAGCCGACCAAGCTGTGACGGCTTTCCGTCTGCCCATCTGAAGTGGAATGACGACAGGTTTCGTAGAAAGTTGATTTCGTGCGTCGAATCGCTCGCGATTGTTCGAATCCGACGTGCATGATCAGACAGCAACCTGTCGTTGCAGGCGGTAGACGTGATATCCGCGGTAGACAAGGTACACCACCAATCCCGCGACGATACCGGGCATACCTTCGTAGAAAAATTCGTGCATTCCTGAGTTTCTCCAAAGTACGGCCACCGCGACGCCGACGGCGAGCATGGTCAACGCAACACCTTGGGTTGGTTTACCGCCCGCGGCAAGTACGAGCAGCAACGGCCCAAACGCACTTGCCAACCCGGACCATGACATGACAACCAGGTTGAAGACGCTGGATCCTGCCTCCAGCGCGATGAACAGTGCCACTCCGGTCGCACTCAGCGTGGCGATCTTCCAATGCCAGGGGCGTTGTACTGGTTGCGGGGACAGGTCCCGCATCACGCTTGCGGAACAACTCAGAATCAGGCTGTCTGCCGTTGACATGGATGCAGCAAAGATGCCTGCCAGAACAACGCCAACACCCACTGGGGGCAACAGCGCCATTGCCATCGTTGGCAATGCCAGCTCGGCGTCAAACTCTGAATGACCATCAAGGATGACTCGGGAGAGGAGCGCCGTACCGGCAGCGAGGCCATAAAAAACGGTGAACCACAGGTAATACCAGAAACGTGCCTTGCCAATATGCCCGGCGTCATCAACGGCCATGAAGCGCACCATGATATGCGGTTGACCGATGACACTCGCTCCGGCAAACAACCAACCCAATACAAACAGGAACATGCCGCCAAGGCCCGGTATCGGATTGTCAGGAGGAAACCAAAGCATGAAGTCGTCGAGTGCGTACAGACTCGAGACAGCTCCAGACGCTCCGCCCAGTCTGTCGATAGCTGTCGCCAACATGATGCCCATGGCAAACAACATGACCAGCGACTGCGCGGCATCGGTCCAGATGGAAGCGCGAATACCACCTGAAACGCAATAGACGGCGACAAGTCCAGCGCTCAAGACAGCGCCTCCCCAGATTGGCCAGCCAACAAGTGCGTGCAGTGCTTTGCCTCCAGCCAGCAACTGTGCAGATCCATAGGAAAGCAGAAAGACCAATGTGACCAGCGCCGCAACAACCCGGAACACTTGCCAGGGTCGTTGGCCATCCTGCCACTGCGCAATAGCGGCGGCGAAAGTAACGGAATGTGTTTCAGCGGAGCGCTTCCGAAGCAGTCCGTGTACGCGTCTGGATGCCAGGTAATCGCCCACAATCCATCCAAACATGAGCCACAGGGAAGAAAGCCCTACCGAATAGGTGTATCCCATGAGGCCGATGAACATATACCCGCTATTGTTCGTGGCTACCGCGGACAGGCCGACCAGCCACGGCCGGACACTCTGGCTGGCCAGGTAGTAGTCGTCTGCAGTACCAAGGCTGCGTCGCACCGAGAGGACTCCGATCAGCGCGAACGACGTCATTACCACGACAAAAGTCAATGCAATGACCGTAGTGCTGTCCATCAACCGGCCACTCCGGGATTGGTAGCAATACCACTACCGATTCCATGGCGGCGTGGTATCCATTCAGGACGGGGTCTCATTCCGGAAAAAGGCTTCTGAAGTTTATTGGTCAACGCGTTGTAAACGACAAACAAATTGGCTCTGGGGTACGGCGTAATGTTGGCTGAAGAGCCATGCATGGTATTGCAGTCGAAGATAGGTACGTCGCCTGCACTGCATGTAACGGGCACGATGGTTGAGTCAGCAGCGAGGTGACTTATGGCTTCACGGGATGGCGTCCCGTACTCCTGGTGGCGAAGCGACGTGAGGTGGTTGTTTTCTGGTGTGGTGCCAGCGCAGAAGACGTAAAGCCTGTGAGAACCAGGAATAGCCATTACCGGTCCATCCGTGGTCTGGTTGTCAACCAGGGCGACGCTCATGCTGAGCGCGCGCATTCGAGGCATCCCATCTTCTACATGCCATGTCTCGAAATCTGAATGCCAGTCAAAAGACTGCCCTTCAAACCCTGGTTCATAGTTGAACCGGGATTGGCGAACATAGATTTCTTCGCCGAGGATGTAGCGGGACCATTCCGTCAGTCGTTCATCCATGATCAGCTGGGCGAAGACTGAGCTGAAACGCGGAACGTAAAAATTGACCTGAGTTCACCAGACCCTGGCTCCATCACCGAGTGGTTGCTGAGACGAATGGACCGGTCGTCGGCCATGCGCTTGGCTTCGCAAGCAAGCCGGTTTATTTCGCTGGCTGTAAAAACCCCAGCGACAAGCGCGTAACCAAACTCGGTATATTCGGCGGTATGCTTCGGCCCCAGGCTGCGAGGTTGCAATCCTGCACCGACAACAATCGGGTCAAGTCCTGGTACCAGCTTTTCGGTGTTGCCGGTTCTTGATTCGTAAGGGTCATCCATTGAACTGCTCGCAAATCTGTATGGGTTTGATCAGATTTCAGCTTCCTGCCGATGCAGCATCCAGCGGGTATGCTCCTGACGCGTCATGCGTTTCCAGTCCGTGAAGCGGCGGATTGAACACACACGCCAGAATCAACTCACTGATCGCTGTCAGTTCATGCTCATCATGTCTGTCCAGCGCGTAGAGGGTTCCTGGTTTGATCGGATGCACCCGCTGTGTCGATCGCTCCAGGATCTTTCCCTCGCCTTTGATGCAGTACACAGCTTCCAGATGGTTGGTGTAGTGCATTCGAGTTGTCGTTCCGGCATAGATGGTCGTTATATGCAAGGAAAAGCCCATGTTGTCTGCCTTGAGGAGCAGTCGCACGCTATTCCAATTATCTGCAGCCACCTTGCGTGTGGTTTTGCTGGCTTCGGTAAGGTCTCGCAAGATCATCATGAGTCCTCGTCTTGCCCTACCGGACCACTTGGCTCAATCCGGGTGGGCATGAATGGAAAAGCTGCTGTTCAGAAGCCGGAAGCGGTCCGCTCACGAGCAGCAGTTTCAGCAATGCTCATCGAGAGAATGTCCAACCCCTCTGACAGCTCTGCGGCTGTGATCGTGAGCGGGCACAGACATTTGATGACTTCTCCTGTGGGTCCACTTGTTTCAACGATCAATCCTTTCTTGAACGCCGTTTCGCTGATATTCGTGGCGATCTCGCCGCTTTTGCAGACCAGGCCGCGCATCAGTCCGATACCGCGGGTTGCTTCTACGATGCACCGATTGTGGTCCCGGATCGCGGAGAGACGCTCGGCCATCAGTTGAGAACTGCGGGCGACGCTCCTTTCGAGCGTGCCATCACTCCAGTACGCATCCAGTGCGGCAGCGGCCGTCACAAAGGCGTGGTTGTTGCCGCGGAACGTGCCGTTGTGCTGGCCAGGTTTCCACCTGTCGTACTCTGGCTTCAGCAACGTCAGGGCAAACGGCAATCCGTAGCCGCTGAGTGACTTTGACAGGGTTACGATATCCGGTTCGATACCGGCATTTTCGAAACTGAAGAACTTGCCGGTGCGACCGCACCCTGCCTGGATATCGTCAACGATCAGCAGGATCCCGAGTTCTGAACAGATGCGTCGGATGGAGCGCAGCCATTCCAGGCGAGCGACGTTGAGTCCACCCTCACCCTGAACGGTTTCCAGGATGAACGCTGCGGGCAGATCGACACCACTGGAAGGATCTCGCAGCATTTTTTCGATCTGCACGGATGTATCGACATCGGGACCGAGATAGCCGTCAAAAGGCATTCGGGTTACTCCAACAGGGAGAATTCCGGCCGCACTTCGGTGCCAGGTGTTGCCCGTGGCTGCAATTGATCCGAGGGTGACCCCATGAAAGCCATTGGTGAACGCGACCACGTTCTGTCGATTGGTCACATTCCTGGCGATTTTCAAGGCAGCTTCCACGGCATTGGTACCCGTAGGCCCGGTGAACTGCACTCGATAGCTGAGGTTTCTTGGTATCAGAATCCTGCGCTCGAACGCCGTTAGAAAATTGGCCTTCGCTTCTGTATGCAGATCAAGGCTGTGTGTGATTCCACTGCCGGAGATGTAATCGAGCAGCGCCCTTGTCAGACGAGGATTGTTATGCCCGTAGTTGAGCGACCCCGCTCCTGCCAGGAAGTCGAGATATCGTTTCCCATGGGTATCAAAGAGACATGAGCCCTCGGCGCGCTTGAAGATGGTGGGAAACACACGGGCGTAACTCTGTACCCTGGATTCTCGAGCCTGGAAGATCGAAACCGGCCGTTTGAAATTGTTCATGATTTGCGTCCCCGGTTGATATGTCTGAGCGAATGCACCGGAGTCGCTGCTTGTGAGTGACGCTTGAAGTCCAGCGGGCCGATGTCCAGCAGGGTTTCATCAGGGTGCGAACTGCCGAAATGTGCGGCTGAGGAAAACCAGTCGAACTCTCGTATGGTCGCGCCACATTCACCCGCAAACGCTGAGAACAGCGCCCGTGATGCTGAATTGTCAGGGTTGATTGAAGTCAGTAGACGCGTTGTGACATCGGAGTCTGCGTCCGTAAGGAAACGAAGCATTCGCGAGCCGAGACCCGTTCGTCTCGCCGATTGGGCGACTGCCACCTGCCAGATGAACAAGGCTTCTGGCTGGGTGGGAACACGGTATCCCGAGATGAATCCGAGGGCATCTCCTGATGACGTGACCGCAAGAACGGAAGTATGCGAGAAGTGTGTGCACTGCAGGAGGTTGCAGTAGATGGAGTTGTTATCGAGCGGAGGGCACTGCGCTATCAGGTTGTGTACCGCAAGACCATCGGTGGGTTGCGGACGCCGGAGAGTTACTTCAGCACCCCGGAAGGAGTCGATTGAAGGAATCATGTTTATGATCATAAATAATAGTGTTCGAATATAAACAAATAGGAGGTAACAGTGTCAACCCAATAAATATCGATATAAACGATATAAGCAGGCAGATATCGCTGCTCAATATGCAAAACGCAATGACTAAATTTCTACGCGTCTCCATTTTTTACAGGTCACAATAATTCAGTTTTGGGGTATTTCCGCCAGGTTCTCCGCTGCAGAATGAAGCTCTATCTCTTGAGGAGAGCGGCTCGCATGACTACGGACAGCAAGGAGGAGGAGGACGTGCTCTCGGCACTTCGGCGGATCATTCGAGCCACCGATCTGCAATCGAAATTTCTCGAACGGACTTCAGGATTGACCGCGCCACAGTTGCTGCTACTGCAACTTGTCAGAGTCAAAGCGAAGGCATCGATTGGCGTAATCGCAAAGGACATGCACCTCAGTCAAGCCACCGTCACGACAGTGGTTGACCGGCTCGAAGCGCGAGGCTTTATCGTTAGGCAGCGCAGTGATCAGGACAAGCGAAAGGTCCTGATTTCATTGACATCGGAAGGAGAGGTAGCCGTAACTGGTGCACCTGCTCTTCTGCAGCACAATTTTATCCGCCAATTCCGGGATCTCCAGGACTGGGAGAAATCAAGCATCATCGCCGCATTGCAACGGGTCGCGCTCATGATGGGCGCCCATCATCTCGACGCTTCACCGGTCCTGGATGTCGGTGCTCTGGACAGGGACGATGAAACTGAAACCGCCAGAATCTCGTCTGCCACGAGTTAGCGGTGCCAACGAAGTCTGAAAACCTGCAGTAGAAGCAACGCAGACCTTTAACAGCGTCATGCCGGCGGCCATCAGCGCTTCCTCGGCGGCACGACATCCCTGAAACTCTCGAATGACTTCCAGGAAGGTTCAAGCGGTGTCTGACCTTCCACCGGCGCATACGGCGACAACGAGCCGTTGACGAGGTCATGCACGTAGCGGGGACAGTTGGGAAAGACATGTTCCGGGGTCATGCGAACAATCGCGAGAGCCCCGGGAAATGAAGCCAGCAGTGGGTCGTCCACACGCAGTTCTGCCCGCCCGTTGACGCGGAGCCTCTTTGGAGTGACATCCAGACGGATGAACAGCAGGCCAACCGATGGGTTTGCCTGAATATTGCCGAGGCTGCGGAACATTCCGTTGCCGTCATAGTCGGGAAAGACGATGAGGTCGGGTTCCAGTACACGTATGAAGCCCGGCTGACCACCCTTGTAGGAACAGTCGGGCTGACCCTGCGCATCTGCCGTTGCAAGGAAAAAGAAGGAAGACTCCTCTATGAACTGTCTGTCGTCGTCCGTCAGCCTGGTGCGATGCGTGACCTGCTCAAGCCGGTCCGCGAGGGCAGTGGGCAGTGGAACCAAATTGCAGTTGAAGTGTACGCTGGCCATCGTGGTAAAAAGGCATGATCATCCTCCTGTGGCAGCTTCTGTCCTGTCAGTGTACTCGCTGCCAAATTCCGCGTCAGTCGGGGTGCATCAAGTCAAGATGGAGCACTCGAACCCCTTCATCACTGCGTTGGTGAGAAGCGTGGAATGATCCGATCCGGACACGTCGCAGAAGCAACTTGTTCAGTACACTCCTTGGTGGACTCCTTGGTGGACACCTTGGTGGACACCTGAACCGTTCATCTCATGCAGATACAGATACGCGGGTTCATGGAATGAATCATGACGGACCCAACGGCCACAGGTATTGACCATGAGCGCTGACTGGTTCGAGCGTATCACCGGATTTCGCGAGTCGGACTACGCAACCGTCCGTCGCCACCTGCGCGTAGAAGACCGGTGGCTGGTTTCCGACGTCAACCAGAAGCGCTACCGGATCGGGCAACTCGAAATGCCTTGCCCCTCGGAACTGCGTGACAACATCACGACAGGCCAGCGCACGACGTTCAGCAATGTTGTTGGTCACGTCGCCGCCCTGCATCGCAACCTGAAGCTGGAAGGCGCTCTCTTCCAGGTTGCATCCCAGTTCAATCTGCTGGAAATGGTGTCACCGGGGATAACTCCCGAACATGGGGTCACCCGCTATCGGAACGATCACACGCAGGGGCCGGCGTGCGCGATCGCCACGGGTGCCGCGACCATCTATCGGAACTATTTTGTCCCCGTTGGAGACCGGATCGGACAGACCACGCTTCATCAACTCGATGCGCCCGAACCGCTGGCCGAAACGCTGGCCGAAACGCTGTCTGGCCGACTGGGTCGGTCTAAAGGGGAACTGTGGACCATGCGCAACGGTTATGCGCTGTGCACACAAACTGGTCTCACCGCCATCAGCAAACTGATTGGCACCTGCAGCGAAAGCGAGCGTGAAACACTGAAAGGCAGGCTGCAAATCGGATTGCACCATGACGTGGAAGTGACGGATGTGGAGGTGTCGGATGTACAGAATCCGGCGCGCCGACTGGTTTCACAGGCGTTCTGTTCTGCTCTTCCAGTTGCCTGCACGGACATCCCGGCCCCGGAGTGGGAACCATTTGCGCGTCTGGTACTGGAAGCAGCTTATGAGACTACGCTGCTTGCGGCCGTCAGAATGCACCGTGCCGGAGGATCCGGCATAGTGCTGTTGACCCGTCTTGGCGGTGGCGCGTTTGGCAATAAACCGGAGTGGATAGACAGGGCGATCGAGCAGGCACTGCACCAGGTCGAGTATGCGGGTCTTGATGTGCGCCTCGTGCACTTCAATTCGGTGCCCGAGAGAATGACAAGCCTGCAGCAACACTGGAATCGGGCAAACACTGGAACCAGGTAACAGTCGCCTGATCTACGGGGAACTCCCGGTGCTGCCACGTTGCCGCATGCCCGAGCATGGCTGTCATGATGGGACTGCTGCGCACCTTTGCGTACACCCTTGATGGAACCTGCGCATGGAAACGTATCGGACAACCTTTTCGGTCAGGCGGCTGTGGACCATTCTGGTGGTCAGCATGCTGGCGATGTTCAGCGTTCTGCTGCTGTTCGGGCAGCAGATCTACCAGCAGGCGCCACCCATGCCGGCACTGGTCGTGGCCGACACCGGCAAGGTGCTGTTTACCCACGCTGACATCCAGCGCGGCCAGAACGTCTGGCAGGCCCTGGGTGGAATGCAGCAGGGCTCCATCTGGGGGCACGGAAGTTATCTTGCTCCCGACTGGAGTGCCGACTGGTTGCATCGCGAAGCCGAAGCGCTGCTTGCGATTCAGACAGAAGCGACACCAGTCCCATCCGGGCTGACACCGGCCATGCAACTGGAGTTCCACGGAGCGACGTTGCAGGCCGAACTGCGCACCAACACCTACGACGGCGCTACGGAGAACATCACCGTGTCCGGCCAGCGTGCAGCCGCCATTGCACAGGTTGCCAACCACTATCGGGCTGTATTCCAGGGTGACGGCGCACAGGCTCTGCAGTTGCGGGAGCAGTATGCCTTCCTTCTGCACTCGAAACTTGACGATGCCGACTTTCACGCTCTGTCGGCGTTTTTTTTCTGGACCGCCTGGGCGGCGGTAACCAATCGCCCTGACGACAACTTTTCGTATACCAGCAACTGGCCCCATGACCCGCTTGTTGGCAATACGCCACCGGCCTCGCTGTTCATGTGGAGTTATCTGTCGATCCTGCTTCTGCTGGCCGGAATCGGAGCCCTGGTGTGGTACTACGTGCGTCAGTTCGACATCTGGCGCCAGGATCTGGAGCCGGAAACCGGATTCGCACAGACGGATGCACTGGGCACCGCGACCATCACGCCATCGATGCGAGCCACGGCAAAATACTTCTGCGTGGTCATTACCCTTTTTGCCGGACAGGTACTGCTGGGAATTCTGACTGCGCATTACCAGGTTGAGGGCCAGGGACTGTACGGCCTCCCGCTGGTTGATTACCTGCCCTATGCCGTCAGCCGGACCTGGCACACGCAACTCGCCGTGTTGTGGATCGCAACCTCGTGGCTGGCGACCGGACTGTACGTCGCACCTCTCCTGTCCGGTCACGAACCGGCCTTTCAGCGTTTTGGTGTCAACTTCCTGTTTGTGAGTCTGCTGTTGATCGTGGTCGGGTCCTTCGCCGGGCAGTGGCTGGCGGTACACGGTTACATGCCGGATGGGCTGACCAACTTCTGGCTGGGCCACCAGGGTTACGAGTACATCGACCTGGGGCGGTTCTGGCAGATCTACCTGCTGATCGGGCTGTTGCTGTGGGTGGTGTTGATGCTGCGTGCCCTGTGGCCGCTGTTCCAGAAGGCTGACACCAGCCGTTCGCTGGTCTACCTCGTGGTCGTGTCCACCATCACCATCGGCCTGCTGTATGGCGCGGGCCTGATGTGGGGACAACACACGCACATCAGCGTCGTGGAGTACTGGCGCTGGTGGGTGGTGCACCTCTGGGTGGAAGGCATCTTCGAGGTGTTTGCCACGGCCATCATCTCCGTCCTGTTTGTACGCATGGGCTTGTTACGCGTGTCGGTAGCCACGGTGTCGGTGTTGTTTGCCACCATCATCTTTCTTGGAGGTGGCGTGCTGGGTACGTTCCACCACCTGTATTTCAGTGGCACGCCCGTTTCGGTGATGGCGCTGGGAGCGATGTTCTCGGCGCTGGAAGTGGTGCCTCTGATGGTCGTCGGTTTCGAAGCCTACAATCACGCGCGCATCGAACGACAGGCACTCTGGCAGCAGGCCTACCACTGGCCATTCATGTTCTTCGCAGCTGTGCTGGTGTGGAACCTGGTGGGTGCAGGACTGTTTGGCTTCCTGATCAATCCACCCATTGCCCTGTATTACATGCAGGGGCTGAATACCACCGCCAATCACGGGCATGCTGCACTGTTTGGCGTGTACGGTTTTCTGGGCCTGGGGCTGACGCTGTATTGCCTGCGCGGGCTGACAGACATTCGTTGCTGGGACCAGCGCCTGCTCAAGGTGTCCTTCTGGAGCCTGAATGCCGGGCTGGCCATGATGACCTTCCTTTCGCTGCTGCCGCAGGGGCTGTGGCAGACGTATAACGCCATTGCCCATCACTACGCGTTTGCCCGGTCCGCCGAATTCATGCACAGCACGCTGATGGAAGGACTCGTGTGGGCGCGGGTACCAGGGGATGTGGTATTCGGTGTGGGGGTAGGCGCTTTTGCGCTGTTTGCCTGGAAGGCGTTTCGCCCGCACACGGCCTCCCGCGGCGAGGCTACTCAAACCGCTGGAGTCTGACCGCCATTCCCCTCGCGGTTCAAGAGTGACGCCAGTCTGGACACACCCGCCGTCCAATGCCGGGCTTGGGTTAAACTGAATGATTCCTTCAGAGCAGTGACCCGAAAATGTCCGACATCCAGACCGTTGTCATCCTGAGCGCAGCACGTACTCCCATCGGCCGTTTTGGCGGTGGATTGAAGGATGTTCCACTGGAAGACCTGGGAGCACTCGTTGTCCGGGCCGCCGCCGAACGGGCGGGGGTTGACCCTGCCCAGATCAGTTCAGCCGTTTTTGGCAATGTGATTCGCACCAAATCCAACGATTCCTATATTGCGAGACTGTGCGCGATCAATGGTGGCATGGCCAAGGAATCGAGCGCCGTCACCGTCAACCGTCTCTGCGGTTCCGGCGTCGAAGCCATCGTCAACATCGCCCAACAGATCCAGCTCGGTGAAATTGATCTGGGACTGGCCGGTGGGGTCGAGTCCATGAGCCAGGCCACCTACTCCAGTGCCACACCGCGATTTGGTTCGCGAATGGGGGCCCTCGTCCTGGACGACGACCTGCTGGCCACGTTGCACGATCCGTTCGGTGCAGGTCACATGGGCATTACTGCGGAGAACGTCGCCGAGGCGTTTCAAATCGATCGCGCCTGCCAGGACGCATTTGCCGGGGAGAGCCACCGCCGCGCAATCCATGCCATCGACGCAGGATATTTCAGGGACCAGATCGTTCCTGTACCCATCAAGACCCGCAAAGGTGTTGAATACATCGACACCGATGAACATCCCCGGCGAGATATCTCTGTGCAGGGTCTGGCAGCACTGAAACCGGCCTTCAAGCCCAATGGTGGAACAGTCACTGCAGGCAACAGCTCCGGCATCAACGATGGCGCTGCGGCACTGGTCCTCGCATCGGAATCCTGGGCACGCGCAAACGGCAAGAAGCCCCTTGCACGAGTGGTGTCCTATGCCCGCGCCGGTGTTGAACCGTCCCTGATGGGTACCGGGCCGATTCCCGCAGTACGCAAGGCGTTGGAACGTGCAGGTCTCGACATCAGCAGCATGGACGTCATCGAGTCCAACGAGGCCTTCGCCGCGCAGGCCTGCGCGGTTTCCAGGGAACTCGGCTTTCCACCCGACAAGACCAATCCGAACGGCGGTGCCATCGCTCTGGGTCATCCGGTGGGAGCCACCGGCGCGATCATCGCCACCAAGTGCCTGTATGAGCTGGAGCGCATTGGTGGTCGATACGGCCTCGTCACACTTTGCATTGGTGGTGGTCAGGGAATCGCCATTGTCCTTGAGCGGGTTACCGCCTGAGCGGCTCAGATGGAATCGGCAGCGGCATCATGATCCAGAGTCATCGACCTCATCGGTTGATCGCCTCTGCACCCACCTGTTGCTGAGGGGGAAGACCCGGGCAGCCGAATCGCGTGGAGCATTGCACGAGGTGTGTCCCCGAATTAACACGAGGTGTGTCCATGGGATAACACCGCCTGCAAGACGTGAACCCCGCCGCAGGCGTGACAGTCGAAGTGATGCGAGCGGGCCAGAGGATCATGGCAGGTGTGCGCCCGGATCCTGATCTGGGACAGGGCGTGGTGGCCATGTCGCACGCCTGGAGCAGCGACGTCGGATCACTGTGGATCGCCACCAACAACCGGGTCGTCGCAGATCGCGATACCCAGTCCATCAACCGGATGCCCGTGATGACCGGTCTGCCTGTCACGATATACAAGGTGGCAGGAGCTTCGCAGGAGACTCAATGAAATCAGATATTGAAGTACCCCGCTGCAATTCGACAGACTTGGGCAGGTTCAGCAGCAGACGAAGGAAGCACCAATGAACACGATGCAGACGCATGGCATGACGGAACCCCGCAACTGGATCGACGCAGCCGAAGCAGTCCAGACCCAAACGGTGGCGCTGCGGCGCGCGATTCACACCGAGCCTGAACTCGGACTGCAGACCCCCAGGACAATGGCCAAGGTGCGCGCCGCACTCGCCGGGCTGCCACTGGAGTGGAAGACCGGTCCTTCGACCACTGGCGCGATCGCGGTGTTGCGCGGCGCGAAGCCCGGACGCACCGTCCTGCTGCGCGGCGACATGGATGCACTGCCGATGCCCGAAGACACCGGCCTGCCGTTCCGGTCGACTGTCGAAGGAGCGATGCATGCCTGCGGCCACGATACGCACACCGCAATGCTTTCGTCGGCCGCGCGCATCCTGTGCGAGCGGCGCTCCTCGCTCGCCGGCACTGTGCTGTTCATGTTCCAGCCGGGTGAAGAGGGCTGGCATGGAGCAAAGCTGATGATCGACGACGGCCTGCTCGATGATCCGGCGCCAGAGGCTGCGTTCGCGCTGCACATCATGCCAAATGCACCGGCTGGAAGTTTCAGCGCGAAGGCCGGTCCGATGATGGCGTCGGCGGACACGCTGACGGTGCGAGTGCTTGGCAAGGGCGGGCACGCGTCCATGCCTCACCACGCCATCGATCCCGTTCCCGTCGCGTGCGAAATAGTCACCGCGCTTCAGGTGTTTGTCACACGCCGGATCGACATCTTCGATCCGGTAGTCATCACAGTGGCCAAAATCGACGGTGGTTCGACCAACAACGTGATCCCGGAAACCGCCAACCTGCTGGGTACCATCCGCACGCTCTCGGAAGCCACACGCGATGCGGCGCACGCCGGTATTGCCCGGGTTGCGCAGAACGTTGCACGGGCACACGAGTGCGAAGCCGACGTGCAGATCAAACGAGGTTTTCCGGTGACCGTCTGCGATGCGCGTGCCGTTGGCGTCGCCGAGCAGGCCATCGGCAGTCTGTTTGGCGCCGGGTCCTGGCTGACGATGACTTCTCCGGTGATGGGTGCCGAAGACTTCTCTTACGTCCTCAACCGCGTTCCGGGCGTGATGGTCTTCCTGGGCGTATGTCCCGAAGGACAGTCATGGCGTACCGCGTGCCCTTGCCACTCGAACAGGATGGTGCTTGACGAGGCGATGCTGGCGCGTGGTGTCGCCGCGCACTGCGCCATCGCCGAGCGCTTCCTGACGAACGGATTCGACGGAGTAGCGAGAGTTTGATCGCGGACGACTGAGCCCGAACGTTGCAACGTCCAGGTTCGCTGGCGCGATTTTGCTGCGATCCCGCCGCGTCGCTCACCATTTCATCGGCAGATGGTCCAGCCCGAACAGCGTAGCGTAGGGAAACCTGACCGGTTCACCATCGGGTTCGAACGAGGGAATGCGGCTGATGAACTCTTCGGCTGCGATTCTGCATTCCATGCGTGCGAGCGGTGCACCGAGGCACTTGTGCAGGCCCTGCCCAAAAGCCAGGTTGCGTCGCAGGTCCTTCAGGTCGCGTGTGATATCGAAGCGCTCCGGTTCAGGAAAGAGCGCGGGATCCCGGTTTGCCGAACCCCACATCAGGCAGATCTTCGCGTCCTGCGGCACGTCGAGATCACCGAGCCTGATCGGAGTGTTGTTGGTACGGAACAGCCCGTGCACCGGCGTGTCATGACGGAGCACTTCTTCCACGGCCTGGTCGATCAGCGCCGGATTGGACCGCAGCTTCGCGTACTGCTCCGGAAACGCCATCATCAGCCTGAAAAAATTGCCTATCAGATTGGTCGTGGTGCCACTGCCAGCAACCAGCAGGAACTGTGCAAAGCCGAGCAGTTCGTTCATGGGCATTCGCTGCCCCTCGATGCGTGTCTTGACCAGCAGACCGATGAGGTCGTTGCCCGCATCTTCACCACGTTCATCCCGATCGATCTTGGCCTGGATGTGCGGCAGGAAAAACGCCGCAACCTCGGCGGCGACACCGGCCGCCTTCTGCTGCAACTCCGGATTGTTTTCGCTGAATACCGCCCCGGCCATGGTCTCGACCCAGCCACGCAGTTTTTCGACCTCGCGCTCGAAGTCGAGGTCCAGCATCTGGCAGATCACCCAGAGCGGGAGCGGAATGGCGAGATCAGTGACCAGGTCACATCGACCCCTGTGTGCGAATGTGTTGATGCGCTGTCTCACAAAGGTGCGGATGCCCTCCTCCATGCTGGCGATGGTCCTGGCATTGAACGCCTGCACGATGGCCTGCTGCTGCTTGCCGTGCAGTGGCGGATCGGCGCTCACCAGCACCGTCGCCGCGCCTGGAGGCGCATAGGTCGGTCCGGGTCCGAATCGCGCGGAAAAGGTTTCATTGTCCTTGAGGATCTTCATGATGTCCTCGTAACGGAACACCGAATACCAGCCGTACTGTTCGGACTTGTGAAAGGGACACTTCTCGATCATCTCGGCGAATTTTTTCGCGGGTTCCTTCTGGAACGCCTCACTGTAAAAGTCGAACTCGACGGCCATGACAGATCTCCAGGGTTAGATAGCCCGACCCGCGGCATTGCCTTCCGCGGTGGCCTTGACCAGAAAGCGTGGTGAGTTGGCATCGCCAATCACCGTATGGGGAATCTGAGCAGCTTCGATCGCGTCCAGCAGTTCCAGGCGCGGACGATTGAGCGAGACAAACACGACCAGGTCAGCATTGACCTGCCAGTCGGGACCGCCGGTCACCCACTGTAACGTGGCAGACTGCGCGTTCACCGCCCGCACACGTGTACCAACATGATAGGTGAAACGGTAGTCCGCCAGTCGCTCCAGCGCCGGATCCACCATCAGCGCTGAACGCACGAGGGGAGCAAGTGTCGGATGCCTTGTTACCAGCACGACGCTGAGCCCGGCGGCGGCCAGGTGCTCTGCGGTAGCGAGTCCCTCGTAGTGACCCACGTCATCCACCACGAGTGCACTCGATCCGGGGATGTCCCTCCGCGCGAAGAGATCGTTGCTGGAAAGCACATGCGGTAATCCGTGTCCTGCGAACGCTTCGCCGGGATGCGATAGTTGAACGCCATCGAGCCGCGGCTCCGCGCCTGTCGCCAGCACCAAATGGTCAGCGCCATAGCCCGCGAGTTCGTCGCCGGTCACATAAGTAGACAGACGGACGTCAACACCTTCGGCACTGATCTCGTCCTCAAGCCACTTCACGAGGTCGATAAACGATTGCCGGCGCGGTGCCCGCGCAGCAAGCAGCAGCGTACCACCGAGGTCCGGTGCCGCTTCGGCGAGGATCACCCGATGCCCTCGCTTCGACGCAACACGCGCGGATTCCATGCCGGCGGGTCCGCCGCCAACGATGAGCACCGTCTTCGGGACCTGGGCAGAAACCAGCCGGTCGTCTCCCATCGTTCGTTCAAAACCGGCCGCAGCATTGACCGCGCAGCCAACCCGCCGTTCAGGGCCAAGCAATTGCCCCACGCACCCCTGGTTGCAGGCGATGCAGGGACGCACACGCTCGACGAGACCGGCACGGGTCTTGGTGACAAGTTCCGGATCGGCAAGCGTCGCGCGCGTCATGCCGACCAGGTCTGCCTGGCCAAGCCTGATCACCTGGTCCGCCTCCTCGAGGGTACGGAAACGTCCGGTCACAAGAACAGGTACACCGGCGTCCGCGCTGATGGGAATCGACGTCTCAAGCTCGTAGCCGACCGCCTCGTGCATGCCACCGATCATCTTGGGAAAACTGTGGTAGTTGCCGAGGGATACGTCGATGAAGTCGGCAAGGCCTTCCTTGCGCAGCGCCTGCACAACTGCTGCGTTCTCCATCACGCCGACTCCCCCTGGCGTCAGGTCCGGGGCGATGCGGATGCCGACTGCGAAGCCCGGAGCAGCGACAGCCGCCCGCACGGCACGCATCACCTCGAGCAGGAAGCGCATGCGGTTTTCCAGGCTGCCGCCATACTCGTCGTTCCGAAGATTGGCGTTGGGGGACAGGAACTGCTGGATGAGATAACCATGCGCCGCATGCACCTCCACACCGTCGAGACCACCTGCCTTGCAAAGCCGGGCGGCGTCCGCAAACGCGGCGACGATTTGTGCGATCTGCGCACGAGTCATGGCGCGGGGGACCACACCCAGCAGCGGACTGGGTACGTCCGAAGCTGACCACGGCGGTCCGCCGCCCAACGGCATACTGTTGTGTCCAGCATGCCAGAGCTGCTGGAACACTCGCATGCCATGAGGTCGCACCGCCTCCATCAGCCCGCGATAACCATCGACCAGTGTGGGGTCAAACGCATTGAGACTGCCCGGACTCGACGGGTGCACCGCCATGATCTCGATCACGGACAGTCCTACCCCGCCCCGCGCTCGCGCTTCGTGGTATGCGATCAGGTCATCGTTCATGCGACCCAGGCCGATGCCGGTGGCGTGTGCGGTCCGCACCACTCGATTCGGGATCGTGACGCCAGCTATCACGATCGGACTGAAGACGTGTTCGTACATGAATGCTCCCCATGTTGTCACAACAAACCGTCGCACGGACCACCGATGCACTCCGCCAGTGCAGCCAGTGCGTCAATGTTCAATACGTTTGGCACGTGACAGAATACTCCCAAGCAACCTGATCGTTTTGCATCCGATGAAATCCAGAACGCCGCGCCAGGAGGCACGCCAGGACCGCATCCTGGAGGTGGCCCGCGAACTGATCGCCCAGCACGGCTATGACGGCCTGACCATGCGCGACCTCGCCAATTCTGCGGACGTCTCGCCCACCACGCTCTATAACCTCTACGCAAACAAGGACGCGCTGGTGCTGGCCGCGGTGGCGGATCTCCTGGCGCTGACTCACAGCCGGCTGGAGGCGTTTGTGCCTGAATCCGGTTACGAACAGATCCTGGCCGCCATCGACTTCAACGCACAGCAGATCGAGCAGACGCCCGAATATGCAGCGGCGATGACCCGGGCGCTGTTTCAGGCGCCTCCCGATCACGCCCTGGTCCGTTCCCTGCTCTGGGCGACGCACCGGATGACACTCGAGTCCCTGCGAACGATGCAGCGCCTTGACCAGCTTCGCCCTGAAACCGACCTGACACATCTGGCCCGCATCCTGACCGGTACCCCGTGGGGCTGCCTCCTGATGTGGATCAAGGGACTGTTGCCGCTCCCGGACATCCGGCGGACTCTCAGGGACACCGCCTTGGCCCTCCTGATCGCAAACACCCAGACCGGTACACGTCGTGTACTGCAGGAACGACTTGGTGCACCACTGACGGCAGTGACGAATGACGATCCGACCCATCCGGTGGTGCGTCGACGCTGAGAAACTCGCCCGGTCCATCTCAGATGCCTTCGCTCACACGGCGCAGAAACCCAATATGCGCATCCGGTGTCGCAAGGTCGGCACCCATGGTGTGGATCGATGTGTGGCTCGCGCCAGCCTTGCGCCACGCAACACAGTCCGCAATCGCATCCTCGACCGTACGCCGCTCTCCGCCGAGCGTGCGGCCGACAAAAACGATGTTCTCGAGTCCCACAAGATCTGGGTCGCGCCCGCAGGAAACGACCAGTTCGCGAAATTCACCGACGGTCGCTTCGGCCATCGTTGCCGGTCGCACCGGCATCCAGCCGTCCCCGAGCCTCGCTGCCCGCTGCATGGCCTGACTCGACACGCCGCCGAACCACACCGGAATGGGTTGCTGCACCGGCAGCGGGTTGATGCCGCCTTCCGTCAATTTGTGATGGCGCCCCGTGAAGCTGAATGAGGGTTCGGTCCATAGCCTGCGCATGAATGCGACCTGTTCCTCGAGACGCGCACCCCGCCCCTTGAAGGATGTGTCAAGCGCCTCATATTCCAACGGGTTCCAGCCAATGCCCACTCCGAGTCGCAACCGCCCACCAAGGAAACGATCGACGTTGGCGGCCTGCTTTGCCACCAGCGCGGTCTGCCGCTGTGGAAGAATCAGAACCCCACTGGCGAACCCGAGAGTCGTCGTCAGTCCGGCCAGGTAGCTGAACAACACGAGGGGTTCGTGGAACGTGCTCTGATGTGTGTAGGGCATGTTCCAGCCTGGACGGTTGGTCACGTCAGCGCCCAGAACATGGTCGTAGGCGATCAGATGGCTGAAACCGAGTGACTCGACCGCCTGCGCAAAATCGCGAATGACGATCGGGTCCGCACCAATCTCGGTCTGTGGAAAGACAACGCCGACCTTCATGGGTACTCCTGCAGGGATTCAGCGCTTGCCGTACAGGTACGGCGCCAGCGCGCTATGCGTACCTGGTACGAGTTCGGTCAACTGGACACGTTCGATGCCCCACTCGCCCATGCGTCGCAGGTTGCCCGCGACTTCTTCCGGGTGGCCAACAAGACCGCTCGCAAAACGCCCGTCGAGCGCCTGTTTCAGGCCATCGATCGCAGGACCTTCACCTGCAGCCAGCAACGTGAAGTAGCCGATCGGCAGATCGGGGCGGCGCGACTTCACCTCCGCGACAAGCGCGCGCACATCATCGTCCAGGACCTGGGCGAGCGCAGGCATGTCGATCCCGCCGCCACGAATGAAGTCACCGACAAAAACTTCGATCCGGTCAACCAGCGGTGCAATCTCGCGTCGTGTGCGCGGCCCACCTGCAGAGCCCACGAGGAGCGGCCCGCTACCCGTCCACGGACCGAGGCAGGGAATGTCGACGTTGTAATGGTGGCCCTGGAACCGGCACCGCCCGGTATCGAACAGCTTGCGCACGATGCCGATGGCTTCGATGAATCGACCGGCCCGCTCTCCCGGTGACGGGTACGCCCAGCCCAGACCGGTGATCTCGGATTCGGCCCAGCCTGCACCAAGGCCGGCTTCGAACCGCCCCGGCGCCAGTTGATGCAGCGCGAGACTCGCCTGCGCAAATTCCACAGGCGAGCGGAAGAGGTTGTTGCAGAATGACGAGCCGAACTTGAACGTGCTGGTTGCACAGGCGATGCGCGTGAGCGTTACCCAGACATGGGGGAACGGTCTGTCTCCCACCCATAAATGATCGCTCGCCACAACGCCATCGTAGCCTTCCGCTTCCCGCTCGAGCGCCCACTGACCTGGATCGCGGTCCACCGAGGTGTTGAAGTTGGGGAAAAACTCCATCACTTCTTGCCCGCCTCGCTGGCCACACGTTCGGCCGCGAGTTGGTACACGTGCCTGTTCCCCCGGCTCCAGATCACCTTCAGCGTAGTCGCATGAATGCGCCACCCGTCCGCGCCGCGACGCAGTTGGTGAATGTAGTAACCTCCCAGTGTGTGACTGCCATCACCCAGCTTGTTCGCGATGAAGTGTTCGGCCTGCATGTAGACAGTCACCCTGGCGTCGTCACCCCGAATGTCGAAAACAAAGTTGGACAACGAGTGTTGAGTGCCGTCGAAACCCGGCAGCATCCTCCTGCATCCGGCCACCCAGTCGTCGCCGCTCATCTTCGAGCCCGGAGCTCCGCTGTAGGACGAAAAATCCATGAAGAGCTCATCCGCGAAAATCGATCTGAAAAGCGTCCAGTCGCGCAAGTCGATGCCGGTGGCATACTTGTGGATGAGATCCGTGAGCGCCATGCGGTCTGCAAGTTCCTGCAATACGGTATCCATGATGATCCCTCAGCGTTGCCGCGGTTGATTGGAAACCACGACGTACTCACCGGCAAGGGTGTCATCCTCGACGATGCGGACGACGGCGTCGGCAATGTCCTCGGGACGCAGCAGTTCGATGTTGGCCATGATCGGACCGAGCCAGTCCGGCCGCTCTCCACCACCCAGCTTTTCGAGGATCGGAGTTTCCGTGACACCCGGGCAAACCGCGTTGACACGGATGCCGTGCATTGCCTGCAGGTCCTTGCACGACCGGGAAAACATGATCACTCCGGCCTTGGCCGCAGCGTATGGCGCATCCGCAAGATACGGATTGAGTCCACCGGTCGACGCCGTGTTCACAATCACGCCACCGCGCGCACGCATATGCTGCACGGCAAACCAGGTGGACACGGCGACGCTGCCGAGATCGATCTCGATCACGCGCTTGATGCGTTCCGGAGCCGTGTCCGGGAACGGCGGTGGACCGGAAACGATCCCTGCATTGTTGAAGACGATGTCGAGGTCACCGAACCGGCCCACTGTGCTGTTGTACAGGTGCTCGAGTGCAGCGATCTGCGTGACATCGGTGGGCACGACGATCGTTCCGCACCCCGCCGCCGCCCCTCTTGCGAGACGTTCAGTCTCTGCCAGGCCCGCTTCGTCGACATCGGCGAGCGCGATGCCGCGCGCGCCGAGTGCTGCAAACCGGACTGCCGTGGCCCGCCCGATTCCGGCCGCGGCGCCTGTGATGATCGCAACGCGATCCTTGATCTGCATGGTCATTTCCCCAGTTCGTTTGTCCGACGACAGCTTACATCCGCCAGGTCAGGGACAAACCTGCTTCACGCGTACGGAAAACTGTGACCACCCCGTCCGCTACGCGCCCGGAGGTGGGATTCGATGCCGGCAGGCCTGCATTGCCGCCGGTTCCGGGAGAATCGATCACACCGGCAGAGATCTCTTCATCGGTGAGGTTCTTGCCGTAGATCCGCGCCACCCAACGGCCACCGGGACTGGTCAGACCCACGCTCGCATCCCACCGCGTATACGATGGCCCGACATATCCACGCTGCGGGTCGAAGGGACGCTCGTCGACGTAAATCATGTCAGTGGATGCGGTGAGCGCCCAGTCACCGGCAATGACAGTCTCGTAGAGGAGGCCGACTTTCACCTGCCACTTCGGCGCAAGCTTCAGTTCGCTGCCATCCAGGTCACGCGAGGAGAACCGGCCGGTGACCGGGTTGAAGTCCTGGTTGCACCCCTGCTCTATCGTCTGTCCCGCGAAGCATGCGCCGAAGAAGTCCTTGATCTCGGTATCGAGGTAGGCGATGTCGGTGGACACGCTCCAGTTCTCGCTGATCATCCAGTTCACGTTGAGGTCGATGCCCTGCGTGACGTTCTTGCCCGCGTTTGCGACAACAAACGACGTCGATGCGGAATCGAAAACAGCTTGCTGCAGGTCCGTGAACTCGTTGGAGAAGGCGATGGCTGCAAAACTCATCCTGCGATCGAACAACGAACCCTTGATGCCTACGGTCCATGCCTCCGCCGATTCTGCGTCGAACGTCATCTGGTCCACCGTGGTCGCCGCGGTCAGTGTGGAACCGTGCGCGAAGCCACCGGCCTTGTAGGCCTCCGTGTACGACGTGAACAGCATCACGTCGTCGGTCGGATGCCACGACAGGGTGATCTGCGGCGAAAAGTCGTCGTCGTTGAAGTCATCGGTGTAGATCCGGTCCACCGGGGCCAGGCCGAAGAACAGGCTCTGTACGGGATGAACGAAGGTATTGTTCGCCTCGCTGTCCTTCTTCACCTTCGTGTAGCGGCCGCCCACGTCGAGACGCCAGTCCTCGGCAACTTCCCATTGGAGTTCTACGTAGCCAGCAAACGCCTTTCCGTCCTGCGCGTTGTTTCGATCCCAGAGAAATGACCGTCCGGACACCGGATCGACCAGCGGGAAAGTTCCGGGTGGCAGAGCCGCAAGCCCGGCGAAGACATCCAGCACGGTCTGGTTGAACAACACGGAAGAGTTGCGGAAGCTGAAGTCGGTTTTTTCGTACGACACGCCGGCCAGCAGGTTCACGGGACCGGACCACTGGGTCGCAAATCGGAACTCCTGGTTCCACTGATCATTTTCCTCTTCTTCGTAGGCGTAGATCACCGGCGCGCTGTTGAAGTCGTAGTCGTCCTGGTAGTCGACCTTGTAGTTGCTGATGCCGGTGATCGAGGTCAGCAGATAATCACCCAGGTCCCACTCCAGACGATTTGTGGCAGTCCACGACTGGTACTCCCACCAGCGGCCTGTGCCGTAGTCGTCCGGCGCGTTGCTGTCGAGTGTCGACTTGTTGTCGACCTGACAGTTTTCATTCGGGGAAGCGATGATCCCGAACACACGTTGTGTTGCACCCCCCGGACAGAAACCCTTCTGTGCACCGCTGTTGATCGTGTTCTGTTCGACGTCACTGACAGCGATCTTGAACACGTTGGAGATTGCATCGTTGACGTCCCAGTCGATGGTCAGCCGGCCTGCGATATCCCTGGGGTCCGGTTCGTCGCGGCCCTCCTCGATGTTCTTGAACCAGCCATCCTGATCGGTCATCCGCAAGGCAAGACGCACGCCGAGCGAGTCGGATACGGGGCCGGACGCGATGAATTCGCCCCATGTCTCGCGGGCTTCGAGTTCATGCCCGATTTGCGCCTCGATTTCCCGTTCTTCGGTGGGATTGCGTGTTGTGACGTACACCGCGCCGGCGGTCGCATTCTTGCCGAGGTAGACGCCCTGGGGCCCTTTTAATACCTCAATCTGACCGACGTCGAAATACGCCTGGGTGAGCCAGCGTCCACGGCTGAACGGGATGTCGTCGATCACGATACCGACGGACTGGTCGAAACCCGTGTCGCCACCGGAACCGACGCCGCGGATGAAGAGCCCATCGCTGCGACCTGGATTCAGGTACAGCCCGGTCGTGCTCTGCGCGATGTCCTCAAGATTGGCCAGGTTCATCCGGTCAAGACTCTCGCCGGAAATCGCGCTTACCGCGACTGGACTGTCCTGCAGGCTTTCCTCGCGCAGCCGGGCGGTGACAACAATCTCTTCCATCGCCCCCTCGGTCGCTGCGATGACTTCTGGAATCGCCAAAAATGTAACACACACCATAAACGCGCTGACGCGAATGGTACACATGAAATCCATGAATAACCCCCTATCCAAAGGACTTTTCACCAAGAACGAAATCTCTGAAACGTGTCAATAGACCATTATATGTAACACGTTACATAATAAGATAACGAACGAGGACCAGAATCGTCAACACGTGTATTGTCAACGGACAGAGGTGTCGTCAGAGAAGGGTGGAACGGCCGGTCATTCGCAGGCGTTGCAACCGCAGGCGGCATGCCGCGCAGGGAGCAGTTAGGGGGCTGGCCCGCCGGTCAAAGCGGGACCGGATTGGCCGGGACGTCTTCAGGGGGCCGCAGGCACGATCTCTTGTTCAGCGTAAGGACCGAGTACCTGTGCGACTGCAAGGTCGTCCGGAACGCGATCAACACCGATCGCCCGATCGATCTCTTCGTGCGACCAGTAGATCCGCCGTTCCTGGTAACCGAGCAGCATGCCGGTGAACGCACCGGAGTCGAGTGAAGACTGGATCGCTTCGAGATTCCTCACGTCTTCATCGAGAATTGAATCGAAGGTCCTGTTCGCCGCCTCGCGTTCCGCTGGCAAAGGACCGTCACCCCAGTTCGGACCAAGGCCGACAACCTCGATCTCGCACTGTCCCACGGACTTCGGCCAGAACAGGAGGAACTTCGCCGATCCGTGCCTCCACGGCACGTTGAGGCACGGCCACAGGGTCTGGGCGACGCTGGTTCGTCGATAGACCTCACCTTCGGCCCAACCGCCCGCAGGGACGTCATCGACACTGGCCGCGGTGTAGCGGACGCACATCCGGGAATTGCCACCAGACAGAAGGCCCATGGTCGCCGCGGAGTCATCAAGCAATGCACCGACGGTCACCGGATGCAGCGTCTTGATGTGGTAGACCTCCTGGAATGCGTCGAGCGCGCATTTCCAGTTGCAGTTGATGAGGCGCGACCAGTGGTAGTCGAGGCGCATGCCGTCGAGCCCGGTCATCGCCCACTCCTCGACGAGCGCGCCCATGTGCCGGTGCAGTGGCGTCGCGTCAGCATCCTTGTTAACGAATATGAGGCCGCGATACGTCTCGCAACGAACCGGAAGCAGTCCCCGCGTTGCCTTGTCAAGGCCGGGGAAATCGTGTTCGGCGGGTACCGCGACGAGTTGTCCCGTCAGGTCGTACCCCCAGGAGTGGTACTGGCAGCGAAGCACGTTGCATCGACCGGACTTGTCGCCCACTACCGGCGCTCCGCGATGCCGGCAGGTGTTGTAGAACGCGCGGACTCGTCCACTGCGATCCCGTACCAGAAGCATCGGCGAACCCGGCAGCCTGTCGAAACGCTTGTAACTGCCGGGATGAGGCAGTTCCTGCTCGTGACCGGCCATGACCCAGCCACGGCCGAAAACGCACTCCAGTTCGAGTTCGAAGAAGTCGCGCCGCGTGTATCGCCCTCCTGGAATCTCAGGAAGCGCGGGGAAGCCTTCCGGCACCCTCGTCCGACGCTGCTCCATCCTGATCTCGTCGAAAATCCGGCTTTCGAACCGTTGGTGTCCGCTCATTCTGCTCACTTCCTTGGTGTACAGGTACCGGGTGTTCTGTCGCGACGCCTGCTTCTGTCCCTCATTTGTCATCCAGTCCGCATGGCTGGTGACCTCGGAACGTTTTGTTGGAACGGGTTATTGGAACGCGTTACACAAAAACTATCTCTCGAAGGGTGGATGTGTCAACAATTCAAGGGGGTCGTTCCTGATCACCGGACAAGCACGCTCGATCGCCCGACTCATCGAGGCCCGAAGACATCCAGAGCGGCTTCCTATCGATTGCGTGGCGTGCGACGATCCGGTCACTCCTCAATCAGGGCATTGCGCATGTTCGTCCCACGAATGGATCGCTGTCTTCGTCTGTTGCGGATTGTTCGAGGCGCGCGAACATGACGATCATGCGTGCACAGATCGGCCTGATGGTGGAAGGACAGATGGGTCTCAACTGGACCCGCTGGCGGCGCGTCCTCGCCATGGCGGAACGCACGGGTTACCAGTGTGTGTTCCGCTCCGACCACTTCACGAATGCCCAGGCACCCGATCTCGACTCGCTGGAACTGTTCACCTCGCTCACCTTCGCGGCCATGCACACCACGCGCATCGAGTTCGGTTCGCTCGTGGCGCCAGTCACCTTCCGGCACCCGATGATGACCCTGCGTCAGGCCACGGCCATCGACGAACTCTCCAATGGACGACTCGTGCTTGGCCTGGGCGCCGGCTGGCAGGCCCGCGAACACGAGCACTACGGTATTCCCTTTGGCACCTTCCCCACCCGATTTCGAACGCTGACCGACGCCCTTGAAATCGGCGCACGACTGCTCGGCAGCGATGCTCCCGTGACCTATGCAGGCGAGATGATCAGCGTCCGCGATGCGGTACTGCTGCCTCGTCCGCACCGGAAACTGCCAATTCTCATCGGTGGTAACGGTCCACGCCGCAGCCTTCCACTCGCGGCACGATATGCCGATGAATGGAACGGTGTCTTCATCGACGTCGATACCTACCGCCAGCGAAACGCGCTGTTGACGGAGCTTCTGCAGGCGCGAGGCCGCGACCCGGCGAGCGTCAAACGCTCGTTCATGGGTCCGTTTTCCAGCTTCCAGGGCAGAGAAGGTGTTGAACGTCTCGAAGCCTACATCGAAGCCGGTTGCCAGCGTTTCATGCTGCAGTTCCACGATTACGATGTGCTCGACCCGATCGAGCAATGGGCGCAGGACAACCTGGGTCACTTTCACGGTACTCAATGACCGAAGGGGATCCGACGATGTCGACTGCCACCTCCCTTCCTGCCATGCCCCACGGCATCACACCGGAGTGGCTGACTGGAATCCTGCATGCTGCCGGTGTTCCGGAAGATGCCCACGTCATCAGTATCCGGCATTCCCGGGTGGGTGACGGCGTGGGCATGATGAGTGAGTTGTCGCGTCTGAACCTGACCTGGTCGAGACCCGGCCCGGAGTTGCACACAACACTGATTGCCAAGTATTCCTCGAGCAACCCGATCAACCGGCAGGCTGCAAACGGTTTTCATGTGTACGAACGCGAAGTGCGCTTTTATGAAGAGGTTCTCGACAGAACCACTGCACGTACGCCGTGCTGTCATTTCGCGCGGCTCGAAGGCGACAATCACCTGTTGTTGCTGGAGGACCTGGGTGACTACCGGATAGGCAGCCAGGCCGTTGGCGCCACGCTTGCCGATGCACGACTCGCGATTGACGAACTTGCACGACTGCATGCGCCGTTCTGGGGACACGTCGACGATCTGACCTGGGTTCCGCACATCGCCAGCAGCTACCACGCGGAAACGATGCGAACGATGGCGATCGCTGGCTGGGACAACATGGTGAACGTGTTCGCCCGGCACTTCACGGATACGGTCATCCGCAGCCGCGACCGGATCCTCGCCGCAATTCCGGCTGCGCAGGCACGCATGGACAGCGCACCGGTGACCTTCACCCATGGCGACTTCCGCATGGACAACCTCCTGTTCGGCACGCGTCCCGATCAGTTCCCCATCATCACGCTCGACTGGCAGGGTCCGCTGCTTTCCCGGGGGGTTGTCGATGTCGCCCTGCTGTTGGGCCAGAACACGCTGGTCGAGGTGCGCCGCGAACATGAACGCAGGCTGCTCCAGGCTTACGTCGATGGGCTGTCGGCGCTTGGCGTGGACTACCCGATCGCATTGGCGTGGGAGCACTATCTCGACGCACTCGCCTACCAATGGTGTTATGCCGCGACAGTAACGGGATCCCTGGACAGCAGCAATCCGCGCTCGAAGGCATGGATGTCCCAATTGATCGCCCGCCAGGTCGCGGCGACGGAAGATCACCAGCTCTTGCAACGGCTGGACACGTTCGGTTGAACGGCGCGTTCGCTGCCAGACCCTTTGCACTGATGCGCTGGTAACCAATGGGATGGACTCCTCCTCTCCCTAACCTAACGGCGTCTATGCGCCAGAATGGTAGTTCCAAAACAACCATTCAGAGTTTGAGGAGGAGTCCGTGAAGAAGCTTAAACGAGTTGGTGTGGATATTGCGAAGTCG
>JBGSHJ010000063.1:0-40082 GCA_041752315.1 Pseudomonadales bacterium | reverse complement strand
CGGCGCTCGCCGAGATCGCGCGCAAGCAGGGTCGCTACGACGAAGCGCGTCGCAAGCTTGACTCGGCGACGGAGACCTTTCGCGCTGTGGGTAATGACGAGGGGCTCGGCATTGCCCTGCACGTTGCCGGAACCATCGCTGCCCAGCGCGGGGAGTTTGGGCCCGCTCGCGAGGCCTATCTGGCGAGCCTCTCCATCCGTGAACGACTGGGCGACAGTGCCGCACTGGCCAGCCTGCATTCCAATCTCGCCATCGTGGCGCAGTACAGCGGCGACTACGCAGCCTCCCGGCAGGAGAACGAACGCGCATTGGCCATCCGAACCCAGATAGGTGACCGGTGGGGCATCGGTGTTTCCGAGAACAACATCGGGATGGTCGCACTGCTCGAGAAAAAGTACGCCGAAGCGCGACCGCGTTTCGAAGAAGCCATCCGGCTCTGCCAGGAAGTCGGCGATCCCTGGATGGTGGCGCTCGCCCGGAACAATCTCGGCAATGCCGCCCGGGAATTGGGTGATCAGCAACTGGCCAAGGAAAGCTACGCCGCGAGTCTGGACACCTATCGAAACAATGACGATCTGTGGGCGCTGGCCTACCTGTTCGAGGACATGGCCATACTGGCGGCTCAGGTCGGGTCCGCAGCCACCACGTTCGAGCTTTTTGGCATCGCCGAAGCGCTCCGTGACACCATTGGCTCGCCACGGACCACGGAGCAGGAGTCTGAACTGCGCGAACAGGTCGAGTCCGCCCGCCGATCGCTGACCGATGCAGAGGCGGAAGACGCCCGCTGCCGGGGCCGCGCCTGGTCGACCTCGGAAGCCATCGACCACGCCCTCCACTTTGCCCGTGGCACGAACTGAACAGCAGACGACGAAGCAGGACAGGACGCCAGACAAAAAGAGGAGCGATGTACGATGGCCCGGCCACTCGACGGATACCGTGTACTGGATCTGACCCGCCGCGAAGGTGCGCTCTGCGCGCAGATTCTGGGTGACCTCGGCGCTGATGTGGTGCAGGTTGAACCTCCCGGTGGTAGTGAGGGACGGCGTCGGGCGCCATTCATTCACGACCGCCACGATCCTGAGGCCTCGCTGACCTGGAGGGCGTGGGCGAGGGGCAAACGCAGCATCGTGCTGGACCTGAATGACAAGGATCACTTCTCGAACCTGAAAGAACTCATTCGCCGTGCGGACTTCCTGATCGAGTCCGAACCCGCAGGCACACCGATCGCACCGGGTCTCGATGCAAACGCGCTCGGCGTGCTGAATCCAGGGCTCATCCACGTCAGCATCACCCCATTCGGCAGCACCGGCCCGCGTGCACACTGGGCAGGATCGGACATCGTTGTCATGGCGGCTGGTGGACCGATGGCGATCACCGGTGATGATGACCGGCCCCCGGTGCGCACCAGCGTCCCGCAGGCGTTTTTGCATGCCGCCATCGAAGCCGCGTTCGGGGCGATGGTTGCCCTGCACGAACGGCATCGATCCGGGCAAGGGCAACACGTCGACATTTCCGCACAACAGTGCGTCACCATCTGCACCCAGTCTGCAATCGTGGGTGCGCTTGTCAACGGAGGGACCGTTACGCGCAATGCAAAAGGACCTCGCGTCGGACCGATCCAGATTCGTCTCACCTACCCGGCAAAGGACGGCTTCTGTGCCATCACCCACATCTTTGGTGCTGCGGCTGGACCTGCCACCGCACGGTTGATGCAGTATGTGCACGACCGTGGCTTCTGTGACGCAAAGATGCGGGACAAGGACTGGGTCGGTTACGGTCAACTGCTCGCCAACGGCACGGAACCGCTGGAAGCCTTTGAAGCGGCGAAGGCGGCCGTCGCGCAGTGCACCGGTTCAACCACCAAGTCGGACCTGCTTGATGCTGCCATGCAGCGCCGGCTTTTGCTGGCCCCCGTCAGTACCATGACCGACATGCTGGAGAGTTCGCAGTTCACCAGGCGAGAGTTTTTCCAGGTTCCACCGGGTGAGCCGGAAGGAGTGCGGTATCCCGGTCCGTTTGCGATTTTCAGTCGTACACCGATCGTTTACGATCGACCGGCTCCAACGCTTGACGCACACCGAAAGCAGATTCTCGCGGAACTTGGGAGTGACAAGGCGGCCAACATCCCGACCGGAGTCGCATGGGCCGTGGACAAGCGTGACACGCGCCCCCTGGCCGGTCTCAAGGTGCTCGATTTCATGTGGGCCATCGCCGGCCCGCAGAGTACACGTGCGCTGGCAGACTTCGGTGCCACGGTTGTACGTATTGAATCCAGCAGCCGGCTTGATATCTGCCGCACTGTCGGGCCATTCATGGATCAGAGCAATGACCCGGAGCAGTCGGCGCTGTTTCACGGCGCCAATACCGGCAAACTCATGCTTACCCTCGACCTGACCAGGCCTGAATCGAAGGCCGTCGTGTTTGATCTGGTGCGGTGGGCAGATGTCGTCTGCGAATCGTATTCACCCAAGGCCATGAGAGGGTTCGGCCTCGGCTGGGAAACCCTTCGCGAGGTCAATCCGCAACTCATCATGCTGAGCACCTGTCTCATGGGGCAAGCCGGACCCCTCGCAATGTATGCGGGTTTTGGCAATCTTGCGGCGGCCATCACCGGTTTCCATGAAGTGGCCGGCTGGCCCGACCGGGAACCGGTCGGTCCGTATGGTGCCTATACCGACTACATCGCACCGCGTTACAACGGTGTAGCCCTGCTCGCGGCGCTGGAGCATCGCCGCCGCACCGGCGAAGGGCAGTACATCGACATGGCCCAGGCCGAAGCCGCCGTTCATTTCCTTGCGCCGGCGATCCTCGACTACGCCGCCAACGGTCACGTTACGACGCGCATGGGTAACGAGGATCTGCAGTACGCACCGCATGGCGCCTACCCCACGGAGGGTGAAGACCGCTGGATCGCCATTGCCTGTGAGGATGATCAACAATGGCTGGCGCTGGCAAAGCTGCTGGGTATCCGGATCGACGACTCGCGTTTTGGGACGGCCCTGAACAGGAAGACCAACGAAGCGGAACTGAATACGCTCGTCAGAGCCTTCACGTCAGGGTATGACGCCGATGAACTGGCTGCACTGTTGCAGCAGCACGGAGTACCCGCTTACCCGGTACAGAACAGTGCTGAAGCCGTGTGCGACGTGCAACTCAATCATTTTGGGCACTTCCATCGGATCGAACATCCTTCCGGAGGCTACACCGTGGTGGAAGGAACACGTGCCAGGCTGTCACGAACGCCTGGACGGCCGGCGGACACGGTGCCGACCCTCGGATCAGGAATGTCTGATGTACTGCAGGGGATTCTGGGATACGACGACGAGCGGGTCGGGGAGTTGCTGGTGGCCGGGGTGCTGGAATAACGGATGCCGTTTCAAATCGGCTGATGGATACAGCATCCGCTCGGGACGACCCTTATCAACGTCGTCCCTCCACTGCCGGCCACCGTGCGTCGATGAACCAGCGTGCGCAGTCCTCGCCGAGTTCCGCGATCGCCCTGGCCTCATACGCCCTGCAGTCCTCATCGGTCAGCACGTCTCGCCAGCGTCCGTTCACCCCACGATGAATGAATACCTCGGCGCCGCCATCCCAGAAGGCGCCGCCCAGCGGTACGCTTCGGGTCGCGTTTTTTTTCATCCAGTCGAAGGTGCAGTATTCGATGATGCGCGGCCAGTCTGACTCCTTGACTTCAATCTCCAGGAAGTTGGCGATACGTCGCATCTGTGCCGGCATGTCCTGCTTCAGGTCATTAAAATGGACCAGCAGCACGTTGGGCAGGTTGCGCGTCGCCCACCACGTCCTCGCGTTGTCCCAGAACGACCAGAAGGGGTGTCCGTCCTGTTCGAACCAGGTTCGCCAGTAGGCGTGCAGATCCAGCGTCGGTCGTTCAATGCGGGGCCCGACCAGGCCCGGTGTATCGTTGAGCGCCGAGTAAAGCATGTCATTGGCATTGACGAAGTGATTGTGCAGGCTCCACACCACATCGCGCGCGTCGCGGCCGACATAGACATACTTTGCCTTGGGCGAGAACACGAGCGCATCGACGGGCAGGTGCGTCTTGATGATCCGCCGATGGGTCTGTGCCTCGACCTCCGGCAATTTGACCTCCTTGGGCGGTACACGCAGGTCGAGCCACGGGGACATCTCGGCCACACTGAGTTCGGGATCCGGCCCGAACAGCATCTGCGCGACGATCTGCTGGGTCCATGTGGTCCCCGATTTGGCGTAGGTTGTGATGATGATGTCGTCATCGCGAAACTTCAGGTCGTTCCAGATCGTCGAATCAAAATGGTTGCTGTGCATTTCGCGCGTCTTGCGCGGCCAGCGGATGCTTGAGTTGTTCATCGGTTGTCCATCGGTCGCATCGTCAAATCATAGCCGAACGCGTTTCCCTCGTTAACCTTGACGTCATGCCGCATGCGGTCACCGTCCGAATCGGATTGCCCAGGGCCATGGACTGGCGTACTGGGTTATTCTCTGCTCCCACACAGGAGAAAACGCATGACCAGGCTTTTCGCAAATTTCAGTGCCCTGCTGCTGCTGACCCTCGCCTCAAACGTATCCGCCACCGGACTTGCGACCTGCGATTCCGGCGATCCTTCCGGCTGGAAATCGCAGGATGATCTCAAGGTCCAGCTTGAGGAAAAAGGCTGGGAGGTGCGCCGGATCAAGATCGACGGGGGCTGTTACGAGGTGTATGCCGTCGATGACTCCGGCAAGAAGGTCGAGGCGTACTTCGATCCACGTGACTTCGCACCGGTCGCCACCGAAGAAGACTGAGCAGGGCGCCTGCTTTGACGGAACCCTTCAGCTGGCCTGCACCCATCAGGGCAGGTCACTGGCTGCTGGCTGCGACGACCGGCATCGCGTGGTTCAATCGCCATGCAAGTGGATCATGGCATGAAGGGTTCGGTTACGCCGTCCTCTTCATCGTTCTGTGTCGTGTCGTCGCTGGTCTGCGTATGCCGGCGCCTTATGCGTTCCGTTCATTCCTCACGACACCGTTGGTCGCAATGACTTATGCACGCACGCTGATTGGTGGTGCAGTGGCTCGTCATCGCGGACACAATCCACTGGGTGGATGGATGGTGGTCACCCTGCTCACGTTGCTCGGCGTCGTCTGCCTCAGCGGCTGGATGTACACAACGGATCGATTCTGGGGCATCGAATGGGTTGGCAATCTGCATGCATGGTCTTCCGACATTCTCCTCGTCTGCATCGCCCTGCATATCTCGGGAGTCCTGTTCTCGTCGTGGCGCGAGAACCAGAATCTGATCGCGACGATGATTCGCGGCAGGAAGACGACGAGTGATCGTCCGCCCCGACATCAGTAGCCGGTCAGCTCAACCAGGCCCCATTCCTCTTTGAGGGCGGCCCTCAGCGCCCGGCGTTCATCTCCCGATGAGCTGAAGGTATCAAACGCAACAGACCTGGCGCTCCACTCGCATTTGGCAATTCATGACCCGGGAAGATTCGCAGTGATGGGTTGGCCTTTGCGAAAGCGCGCATGCGGTTCAGTGACAAATCCGCTGCAGACCGATCCGAGACCTTCCCGGGCGCCACTCCGTCGCGAAATCCCTCCTGAAGGTGTGATGCGTCGAACGTCAGCAGCGCCGGGCCATCAATACCATTGATGATGACGCTGAGGTTGCCTGGTGCGTGTCCGGGAGTACTGACGACGAAGATCGATCCGTCACCAAACAGGTCCAGGGTTCTGCCCGGGCCGGAGTCCGGTGCACCTTCGAAGGAGAGGCTGGCAATCTCCGTACGGCCTGCAAAGTGGTCGGTTGGTGCGTACCATTTCACGTCGTGGCCGAGGATAGCCCCCGGACCGCCAACCACCGGAACACTGGCCGGGAGGCCTGGCAGACCTGCCGTATGGTCGAGGTGGGCATGCGACAGAAGTATCATTTCAAGCTCGCCCGGTTCGACGCCCGCTTTGTGCAACAGGGAAACAACGTCATGGCCGGCAGATTGGCGGGTGAATTCCACCAATGACCCGAAAAGCGCCGCGAGACCACCAAAGTTGCCGTGCCCGCTATCAGTGAAGCTGGCGTCGAAGCCTGAGTCGAGCAGGATGGCGCCATGGCGTGGGTGGCGGACCAGATAGGCCAGCACGGGTACCCACACATCCCGATCGTCGCCGTCCACGATGTCTGCGTGGTCGAGATCGATGAGGACTGATCGCGCAACCTTGACCTCGCCTGTCACGAGGGCAGTGACTTCGATGTCTTGCGGCGTAGCGAACGCGGCGGTCCAGTCCACTGGCCCCGGGCGGATGCCGGTTGAGTCGAACGGAACCTCACGTGGCAACGGCGCCGAACATCCAGCCAGACCGATGATGATGAACTGAATCAGAAGAGCGCGCATTTTCATCCTCCTGCAAGACCATCGACCAACCAGCGACAGAGCCGGGAAAAACTGACGTCGACGTCCGCGGACATGCGGAACTGCCCGGACACCTCAAAAAGCACAAATCCATGAACCGCCGAGCGCAGCATGCGCACCGCATGTACGTGATCCCGCTCTGGAACACCGATCTGCAAAAGGAGAGGACTCAACGTCCCGAAGAACCTTGCCGTAAGCGCGAGAGCCTCCGGCGCACCTTCGATCGCAGCCGAGCTCATGTGTTTGTAGAGCGCACCGTTTTCCTTCGCGAAGCGACGTTGCACCTGCAGCAGTTCGGTCAATCGGCGGCGCGGCGATCCTTTCGGATTGGCCGCGTCAAAGTATTCAGCCAGTCGACGAAACCCCTCTTCAGCGATTGCAGCGTCAAGCGACGCTGCACTGGTGAAGTGCTTGTACAGGGAAGGCGGTTGAATGCCGACTTCGCGGGCAACGGAAACCACACCTGGCTTTTCATCCCGGTCCAGGAGGGCGATCGCCGCCTCGATGATCTCGGCCTTTCGGGTCATTTCTGGACAATGGCTAATAACATTAGCCAAAAATGCTAACTTCATTAGCCTGTTCCGTCAACCTCCGGCATCGGGCCGGCCATTCATGGTCGCCTGATCGTCGGCTGGATCACGCAACAGCTTTTCCGCAACAAACGTCGGCAACTCCATCGACATGCGGGAACGAGACCTGGCCGACTACCCGGGGCAGGCGTGTGAAGGTCATAGCGGCGATTCCGGCGCTGCCAGCGTTAAGATGTCCTGATTCCAATCAGGAGAACCGCTGATGAAGATAGCCATCAGTGCCCACTATTCACGCGGTCACATCGGTGGCCAGATCGATGAAATCCGGGAACTTGAAAAAGCCGGTGTCGATGTGGTCTGGGTCGCGGAGTCCTACTCATTCGATTCGGTGAGTGCGATGGGTTATCTCGCGGCCAGCACGCAGAGGGTCACCATCGCCTCCGGCATCATGAACATCTACAGTCGCACACCGGCGCTGCTGGCGATGACTGCGGCTGGACTGGATGCGCTGTCTGGCGGGCGCTTCATGCTCGGTCTGGGAGCCTCAGGGCCGCAGGTCATCGAAGGATTTCACAGCCTCCCCTACGATGCGCCGGTGGCCCGCATGCGCGAGGTTGTGGAGATCTGCAGGAAAGTCTGGAAGCGGGAAGAAAAACTCCAGCATGACGGCAGGCAATACCAGATTCCGCTGGCCGCCGGACGGGGCACTGGTCTTGGCAAACCACTGAAGCTCATCAATCATCCGCATCGGGAGGACATTCCGATCGCACTGGCAACGCTGGGTGAAAAGAGCGTGGAGATGACCGCTGCGATCGCCGAGGCGTGGCTGCCTGCCTTTTTCATGGCGGAAGGCGCTGATGCGATATGGGGTGACGCGCTCCGACGTGGTGCAGCCCATCGTGATCCGGCGTTACCGCCGCTGCAGATCTACGCGGGAGGTAGCGTCGCCATCGGCGAGGGACTCGAAGGCCTTCGTGACATGGCTCGTCCGAACATCGCCCTGTATGTGGGTGGTATGGGTGCCAGGGAGAAGAACTTCTACAACCAGGTCTTCCGCAAGTACGGCTTCGACAAGGAGGCAGAAGCGATCCAGGATCTCTTTCTGTCGGGGCGCAAGTCCGCTGCGGAAGCGGCAGTACCCAGCCGCTTTCTGGACGCTACGTCCCTGGTGGGCTCGGAGAGTTTTGTGCGTGATCGATTGCAGGCGTACAAGGCAGCCGGGGTTACCTGTCTGAACGCCAGCTTTGTGGGCACGACGACCAGGGACCGGGTGAGACATTGTGATGCGCTGAAAAATCTCATGGAAAAACTCTGAGCATCCGGCTGTTCTCTCAGGACACGTTGGTCTGTCCTCCATCCACCGGAATCAGTTGGCCGGTGATGAATCGGGACGCATCGGATGCCAGGAACACCATCACGGGTCCCAGGTCCCGGTCCGGGTCACCATATTCGCCACCCAGGGCAATGCTGGCCTGGTTTCGCCAGTAGCTGGCAGTGGTCTGTTCGGGTGTCGCACGGGCGCGGGCTTCGAGATACATCGGTGTCGCCATGGCCGGCAGGATCGCGTTGACGCGAATGTTATCCTTTCCCCAGGTGCCCGCTGCAGTGCGAGTCCATGCGTGCACGGCACCCTTGGACGCAGAATAGGCAGCCGCTGAGGGCTCCGGACGCTGACCCGAAATCGAGCCGAAGTTGATGATCGAACCACCACCGGAGAGTTTCATGTGGTGGTGCGCCACCTGATTGGTGAGCATCGTGCCACGCACATTGACGGCAAACATCAGGTCCCAGTCCTCAACGCTGACATCGCCAGCATCGGACGATCGCTGGATGGCAGCCGGATGAGCAAGTGCATCGAGCCCTCCCAGTTGGCGAACGGCATCGGCAAACGCCGCCTCGACACTCTGGCGGTTCGAGATATCGACGTGCAGGTAGCCCGCATTGCCAGGACCGATGGCACTGGCGTCGGCAGACACCTTTTTCCCCGCCTCGTCAGCGAGGTCCATGCCGATGACGCGTGCACCGGCTTTCACATAGGCGCGCACCGTCGCTGCTCCCATGCCACGCGCCGACCCGGTGACGATGATTCGTTTGCCCTGCAGATCCATGCTGACTCCGTGGTTCGATCTCTGTTGGAGATGAAATTGTACGCCTGCAGCGTCCGCCTGATTCTGGATCGCTGATTTGTGGTCCGTGCGGTGAGTTGCACGGGGTCGACCGAAGTGCTCTCTCAAGGTTTCTGGAATGAGCCGAAGGAATGACGGCATACTTCCAGCAGATCCTGGCCGTTCACCTGAAAAAAAGTTCGCGGAGCTGCATTGAACTGTGACATCGAGCAAACACGTCATGAGTAAACCGGTCGTCCATCCGGCAGATGGATTTGTGGCAAGCGATGGGTATCGCAACTACGTCCTTTTCATCCTGTTCATCGTTTATGGACTGAGCTACGTCGATCGGCAGTTGCTGTCGATTCTCATGGAACCGATCCGCCAGGAATTCGATTTCACCGACCTGCAACTCGGGCTGCTCAGCGGAGTGGCCTTTGCGATCTTCTATGCAACGCTCGGATTGCCGATTGCCCGTTATGCTGATCGACACAGCCGGGTGAACATCATCACGATTGCCCTCATCGTGTGGAGTGCAGCCACGGCATTGACGGCGCAGGCCGGAAGCTTTTTTCAGCTGTTTCTGGCCAGGGTAGGGGTGGGGGTCGGGGAAGCCGGCTGCAATCCTTCAGCCTACTCGATCATTTCCGATTACTTTCCGGTTCGCAAACGAGCCACGGCGATGTCGGTGTATTCACTGGGCGTCTACCTTGGCCAGTTCATCGGCTTCATCGTGGCCGGTTATGTCGCGCAGCACTATGGGTGGCGCGCAGCGTTCTATCTGGTCGGTCTGCCGGGAATTGCCGTGGCGATTGTTCTGAAACTCACGTTACGGGAACCACCACGTGGCTTTTCCGAAGCGCCCGGTTACGTCGCCAGTCCGCCGCCAGCGGCGATGCTCGTGTTGAAGAAGCTGTATTCGTTACCCTCTTTCCGACATCTTTCATTCGCCGCGGGCCTGCATGCGCTGGTGGGTTATGGCCTCAACAGTTATTACTCGGCTTTCCTCATGCGTTTACACAGCATGTCACTGACCGAAACGAGCACGGCGCTGGCGATCATCACCCTCAGTGGCGGGTTGGCAGGGACTTATCTGGGCGGCAAGCTGAGCGACTTTTTTTCCCAACGCAATGGGGGTGATCCGCGTTACCAGATGTGGGTGCCCGCGATTGCACTGCTGATCAACGTGCCGGTCTGGCTGATGGCGTTGCTGTTACCCGGGCAGTGGATGGTTCTCACCCTGATGATCCCGGCCATTGCACTGGGTGCAACCTACCTCGGGCCCAGCATCGCGGCCACGCATCAATTGATCGGAGTCAACGAGCGTGCTGTTGGTGGTGCCTTGTTGATGTTCATCCTCAATCTGATCGGCATTGGCCTGGGTCCCATGCTGACGGGTCTGTTCAGTGACCTCATTCGTGATGACCTGATGATCCAGGGCATGGCCCTTGAGGCGGCACGGGCCGATGGCCTGAAATATGCCTTGTGCATCATGTCGGCGGCCAATCTGTGGTCAGCGTGGCACTACATCTGCGCGGCGCGAACACTGCGCGAAGACGTCGCCACGTCTACACAGGCAAGAGTCGCGCAATAACGACCGTGCCGGGTGCAGAGCGGGAGTGGGGCGAGGAGGGTGCCGGAGCGGTTCAGCCTGTCACTCTCCTGAAAAACGCGCCCATTTCCGCGACCGCCTCGGCGGCCTCCGGCAGGCTTGGCATCGCCTGGAACACGTGGAATGCCTCCGCAAACACGTGCAGGACGCTGTCGACACCTGCCGCCAGTGCACGCTCATGCAGACGCGTCGAATCATCGAGCAGCACTTCAGCGTCACCCACCTGGATCAGCAAGGGCGGCAGACCCGCAAGTTCGCCAAACAGGGGTGAAATTCCAGGCGTATTCCCTGGCCGGGCACCGGCATAGTGAGCGGCCATTGGCAGCAGGATTTCCGGTGCGATCATCGGGTCGGCTTCGGCGCGGCTGACCACGCTTGCGCCACTGGAGGTGAGGTCCGTCCAGGGTGAAAACAGGACAGCCCCCGCAGGCATGGGCAGTTTCAGCTGGCGTAGCGACAAAAGGGTTGCCAGCGCCAGCCCGCCACCTGCGGAATCCCCGGCGATAACGATGTGTCCCGGTGCAGTGCCTTGTTCCAGAATCCAGCGATAGGCTGCGACGGCGTCGTCGACAGCGGCAGGGTATGGATGTTCCGGTGCCAGTCGGTAGTCGAGGCCGAGTACCTGGGCGTGGGTTGCACGGGCGACGCGGCCCATGAGTTCGTGGTGAGTGTTCAGGGAACCCATGACGTAGCCGCCACCATGCAGGTATAACGTGCCACGATCCTCGAGCACCCCGGGGGTACGGATTCGACGCGCGGGTCGACCGGCAACGATCAGGTCGAGCGAATCAACATCGGCAGGGATCGGCAGGCCGCCTTGTTGAGCCTCCATCGTTTTGCGCATGTCAGCCACACTGCCGGAACCGGTGGGCGAGATGGCACGCTGGGCACGCAGTTGGGCACTGACCTCACGCATCTGTTGACTGACCATCGTCACTCCCCCTCAGGTTGAATGCGCGATGGGCGCACGATTGAAAAAGTACCGTAACACCCTTCACTCCCTGGGCGGCATCTTGATCTGCAGTGCCGGGCATCCCGATGGCGGTGGTGCAAGTTCTTGTTTTGCGATGGGGCCGACCAGTTCGAGAAATATGCCATCCGGATCGATGAGATGCACGATGCCCGTGGTGTCGTCCCCGGTACCCGAACAGCACGGCGCGATTTCGGAGAGGAACCTTGCCCCCTGCGCTTTCATGATCGCGACCGCACGATCGAGGTCGGGAACCATCAGCGCGATGCGATTGATGCCCTTGTGATTGATCGGTGGTGGATACGCCGGCTCGGGATTGTAGGGCTTGATCCATTGCACCAGACGCAATACGTGGTGGTCGCCACGACCCAGCGCGACGTCGACACCCTTGAACTGGAATGGCGCATCCAGCCCCCACGCTTGCGCTTCTTCCAGGTTCCCGGTTTCCTGGGCCAGGGGTTTGGTCAGGGTGTAACCCAGTTTTTTGTAGAAGGTCAGCGACTGCTCCAGATTGCTGACATTGATGCCAATGTACGGCATCGCGACCAGGTGCATGTTGGCCTCCTTGTCACCGTGCGGTGGCGCGGTTTCCATGAGTTTGTACAGCACCCCGTCCGGATCGCGGAAAAACACGAAGCGGTCGCCGGGAATGCCATAGGGTTCGGAAAGCATGGCGACACCCTGTGTCTTGAGGAAAGCCACGTCACTCGCAAGATCCGTGGTGAGCAGCGCTGCATAGGCCATGCCCAGATGGTTGGGCAGGTCGTAGGGTGGTGCGTCGTTGTATGGCGTCTTGAACTGCAGCAGGTCAATGTTGGCAGTATTCAGGCTGCCCGGCAGCGAGATGACTTCGCCTTTGACAAGTTCATACTGGCATTCGTCGAACATGCCCAGCGCCTCCGCCATGCGGTGGGTATTGGACAGTGGAAAGCCGCTCATGCCTTCGGTGTAACCCAGCATTCGATAAAAGGCGCGAGCCTTGTCGAAGTCTTCAGTGTGTGTGGCAAAGTGGAAGCGGGCGAGGAGGCCGATGTCGTCGGCGGGCAGATTGGTCACCATCGCACCCAGATCCGGCATGCGCAGGGGAGAAGCCGCAGGCGCTGCCAGACACACGTTGGCAAGCAGAACAAAAAACAGTACAGAGATTGACCGCATCAGGCAGGTTTCCAGAAGTTGATCCGCGACTGTGACAGGCGCTTCCATCCTCGGCAATACTTTACCGCAAGACGTCTGGGCAACCTGACCGGCTGGAAGTTTCCAGCACACGAGCGATTTCATCGGCCGCAACCTGGTGCCCACGCACGGACAGGTGTCCACCATCACGGCGGGGGCGAAAGGTCGGGATCGCGGATGTGCGCTCGGCGGCCATCAATGCCGGTGCGAGTGAAATGGCAGGGATCCCTGCTCGGCAGGCTTCATCGATGGCCAGGCGATCCAGATCAGCGTGGACCGAATCCGGAAATTCCTCGAGCCTGGAAGGAATGATCAGCAGTACCGGTTGTGCACCGTCGTCAGTGGTGGCCGCCACGAACCGTTTGAGGATGGCGCGCATCAGCAACCATTGTGGATCATCGCGATGGGTGAGTCGTCGTTCCGTCAGGAGACGGTGTGTACTCGCACCGAGTGCGGCCCAGAGATAGCTGTAGGGCTCGCCGGCAATCGCTCGTCTGCCGCTCTGGTACTCGCCCATCAGCGTCGCCGGCGCGGGCACTGGAACACCCTGCAGTATCAATGTCTCGTCGGCGGTGGTCTGGAACCAGGGTTTGGCGTAGTAGGTAAAACTTGCCAGTGCCCGATACAACCCGCGCACATAGAACCCCAGGATCACCACGTCCGGTCGATAGCGTCGACCGATGGACTCGTACAGCAGCAGCATCTGGTCAGGGCCGTAACCGGAAACGCCAAGATTCAGAACCTGCGCGTCGGGTCGATGCCTGGCACCAAATTGCCAGGCGAAGTTTTCATGGTCCCCGACGTGCAAACCCTGCGTGAAGCTGTCGCCGATGAACAGAAATCGCTCGGGAATCGCTTCCGCCGCGAGATCGCCGACAGGCAGACCATGCCCTTTCTGTCTGACCCATGCATCAATGTCGGCGCTGAATTTCCAGCCGAGTTCCGCGTCAAAACCGGCCATCGCGTCCCCGGGTGGAATCTGTGCGGTCTGGTGTCTCCGGATCCACTCCCACTCGTCACGGGTCGATGGGTCCGCATGGGGGGGAACACGGTCCTCGCCTGCGTAGTGGATGCGCACACCACCTTCCAGCAGCAGCAGTCCGAGCAGCGTCGACAGGACAGCCAGCAATAGGTCCTTGCGCATGGAATGGGTGTTGGATCATTCAGCCCGAATCAGACCCAGCAACCGTTTTTCATCACCCGGAGGCGTTTATGGTCCTGCAATACCCTGACATCGGCGATGGGATCACCGTCGACCAGCAAGAGGTCAGCCCACTTGTTTGCCGCCAGCGTCCCCAGTCGCCCTGACGGATCAAACGCCTGGCCGCCGTTGCGCGTGGCGCAGATGAGCGCCTCCGCGGAAGACATGCCAAAGAGGTCCACAAAATATTCCAGGTCCTTGGCATAGGTTCCATGGGGAGCAATGCTGATGCCGTAGTCGCCGCCGACCACCATGCGTATCCCGGCCTTGCGCAACTTGGCAACGGTGGCGACGGTCGCTTCGATCTCCCGTTCGTATCCTTGCGCGCGAACGGTTTCCTTCGTGATCCCCAGCGTCTCGCACTGGGCCAGATACTGCACTTCCCAGGCGATGGCCGGGCCGACAAAGACCCTATCCTTCCGTTCAGCCAGCAGAGCAACCGCTTCGTCGTCGAGATAGTTGGCATGGCCGACAAGATCCACGCCAGCCCGTACGGCCTGCTTCACTGCGGCGGCGGACCGGGCATGGCATGCCACTCGCATCTTGCGGCGATGCGCCTCATCGACGATGGCTTCCACTTCTTCGTCACAGAAGGAAAGTTCGCCCGGTGGGCATTGTGAGTTGATGGCTTCGCCATCGATGAAAATCTTGACGATATCGACACGCAGTTTCCGCTGTTCCCGAACCGCCTTGCGCAGGGCCCAGGGACCATCGGCGATCTGGCTGAGGCCACCAGGCGAGTCGATGTTGCTGGCGGTGGCGCCGAGATCACGGCCGGCAGCCAGCAGACGTGGTCCACGAATACGACCGGAATTGATGGCCTCGCGCAGGGCGACGTCGATCCGGTAGGTCGAGCCGAAGCTGACTGCGGAAGTGAATCCGGAATCGAGCATCAGCGACGCATTGCGCACTGCGGTGATCGTCGCCACTTCTACCGATGTGTCGCCAATCCCAAACGGACTCACATCGGCAAACGACAGGTGTGCGTGAGTCTCGGTCATGCCGGGCATGACAAATCCGCCTTTGGCGTCGATGTGGGCGGCGTCCGGCGGAACCGCAGGCAGCCTGGATGCCGGTCCGGCATATCGAACGATGCTGCCGTCGATCCAGACGGCGCCATCGTTGACGACGGATTCATCGATGGCGGTGAAGACCCTCGCGTTGCTGATGACCTGATGCTGATTGTTCATGTGTATTCCCATCGATGCGGATCTAGTACGGTGCAAGCTGTGAACATGCCAGAATCCGGGTCGGCTGGGAACCTGATCCTTTTGCATGAATCCCGGCTTCGTGTTACCAAGCGCACCTTTCTGCAGCGGGGACTCGCGTGCAAAGCGACCAAACGACATCGCCATCGAGGATAGAGATGGTGCCGGTAACGGACAAACGTCAGCTCGACCTGTTCGTTCGGGTGCCTTGGCTGGTGTACCGCGACGATCCTGCCTGGGTACCACCGCTCCTGATCGAACGACTTGAAGCGCTCTCCGACAAGGAACCGTTTTTTGCACACGCAAAGTGGCAGGCCTGGCTGGCCATGGTGGACGGGGTTGCGGTAGGCCGAATCTCGGCACAGATCGATCAGCTCTACCTTGACCGTTACCCGGATCGCAGCGGTTTTTTTGGCATGCTGGATGCCATCGACGACCCGGCTGTGTTCGCAGCCTTGTTTTCAAACGCCGAGGCCTGGCTCCGTGAGCGTGGCATGGAGCGGGTGGTTGGACCGTTCAATCTGGGTGTCAATCAGGACGTTGGCATGCTCTGTGAAGGCTATGATACCTCGCCATTCTTTCTGACCAGCCATGCCAGGCCTTATTACCACAGCCATGTTGGCGCACTTGGCTACAGTGCCTGTCAGGACATGCTTGCCTATCTGCTGGACACGCTGTACCAGGACAACCCTCGTATTGCAAAACTAAGGGCACGGCTGGCAAAAAAAGTGAAGATCCGGATCCTTGATCGCAAGCGCAAGCAGGCGGAACTCGGTGTGCTGCGTGACATCTTCAACGATGCATGGTCCGGCAACTGGGGGTTTGTGCCGTTCACTGAAGCCGAGTTTGCGCATATCGGTTCGCAGTTGCTGCTTTTCCTGCCCAAGGACTTTGTGCTGATCGCGGAAGTGAACGACGAACCGGCAGGGTTCATTGTGCTGGTGCCGAATCTGAACGAAATCATCAAGGATCTGAATGGGCGTCTGTTGCCGTTTGGCTGGCTGAAACTCCTGTGGCGTCTGAAGGTCAAGTTTCCAACCACTGCCCGGGTACCGTTGATGGGTGTGCGTCGTCAGATGCACAACACCGCGCTGGGTCCTGGTATCGCCACCATGCTGATCGAAGAACTGGGTCGGTCGGCGCATCGCGCCGGAGTTCAGGTGAATGAACTGTCGTGGATTCTCGAATCCAACGAAGGCATGCGCAGCATCATCGAGCGAATCGGTGGCAAGGTGTCGAAACGCTACCGGATGTACGAGAAAACGCTGGGATGAAACCGGTACCCGTGGTGGTTCTCGCCGGTGAGCGGCCGGGTGGTGGTTTGCTGGCCCGGCATTTTGGTGTGGCGGCCAATGCATTGGTCATGGTTGCCGGCATGCCCACCATCGAGCGGGTGGTGACGACCCTGCGGCAGAGTCGAATTGTTGGCAAGGGGCTCCTCTGCGGGCCAGAGCAGGCCGTGGTGGAAACTTCCGATGTCTTCAACCGGTTGCTGGCCACCGGTGACTATGGCTGGATTGCGCCGTGTACCAACCCCGCTGAGAGTGCCCTCGCTGCGGTGGATCACCTCGACCAGTGGCCGGTCCTGCTGACCACAGCCGACCATGCGCTGCTGACTCCGCAAATCGTGGAGTCGTTCTGTGCCCAGGCGTCGTCAGGCACAGCTGATCTGGTGGTCGGTCTGGCACCGTACCAGGCCGTCCAGGCGGCTTTTCCGCAGTCAAGACGCACTGTCCTGAAATTTGCCGATGGTGGTCAGTGTGGCACCAATCTTTTTTATCTGCGTTCGCCCGCCGCGCGCGGCGCGCTGGTGTTCTGGCAAGCGCTGCAGTCCGATCGCAAACGGCCGCTGCACATGGCTCGCCGCTTGGGAGTTGGCCTCCTGATGCGTTACAGCCTTGGCAGGCTGAAGGTACAGCAGGCCCTGGATGTGATTGCTCGCCAGGCGGGTTGCACAATAGGGTTCGTGAACGTTGCCGAACCGCGAGCGGCGGTTGATGTCGACTCGGTGGCCGACCATGCGCTTGCCGAGCAGTTGCTCACGCCATGAGTGAAGTGCTCGTCCTGCGCAACCCACGGTCCGGACGCATGCTGGGCCGTGATCGCGAACCACTGCCGGGACGGCAACTTTCACTGGCCGATGAACTGGATGTGGAAGCCTGCATCGACGCCCAGACGCTGGTCATCGAAGGGGGGGATGGCACGGTGCAGCGGGTACTGACCACACTGCTGCGCGTGGTCGACCCCTGGCAGCTGCCGCCGATTGCGCTGATGCCGGCCGGCACCACCAATGTCACGGCGTCCAACGTCAATCGCACCCGATCCTATGCCGAGGCGCGAAACACACTGGAAATTGCGCTGGCGTCCAGTCGGCCGGACACCACCGAGCGCCCGATCCTGAGAGCCCAGTTCGAGGACACGGTGCAGTTCGGGTTTCTGTTCGGTCTGGGTATCGTCAGCAAAGGTGTCGAGCGTTTTCTGGCGCAGCGTTCGACATCGCTGCTGGTCAGCGCCTGGCGCATGTCCGGCATCTTTGCCCGCAGCCTTCTCACGACCCGCAGCATGGCGCTGGTCGAAACCGAAACCGGCGTGGTGGATACCTTTGCGATGATGGCGACCACCCTCGATCGTGTTCTCTACGGCATGCGGCCCTATCTGGCAGGAGACGTGCCTGGTCGAATGCACACGATCTGGATCGCGGCCGGCGCCGGAGGACTGTGGCGTCGACTTCCCCGTCTGGCGCGGGGAGCGCCTTCCCTGTTCACGGAAAAGGGTTTTGCCAGCCAGGACGTTCCATCGCTGGCGATACGGTTTGATGGCAGCTACACACTGGACGGGGAGCTGTATCATTCGCACGGTTCGCCATTGGTACTTGCCCCCAGCCCACCGCTGCGCTTTCTGGTGTTATAAAGCGGGCTCCGTTGTGGGCATCGCCAGTCCCCGTCCCTCTGCATGAAGAGTCTGCATGAACAGTCTGCATGAACAGTCCGAATGAACAGTCCCGTCGCCAAGGCTGATCTGACGGCCGCGCCTGCGCCGCGTCTGGGTATCCGGGTGGGCAAGCGTGTGCTGCGCACGGTAGACCGGTTTTTCGATCGTCATTCCCGGATTCCCGTGACACCGTTTCTGGATACAGGCCTGTTTCCGGAATTGCAGGCCCTGCAGGCACAGTGGACACAGGTTCGTGCCGAGCTTGAACACATCCTGCAGAAACGGGACGAGATCCCGGCATTCCATCAACTTTCGCCGGATCAGGTACGGATCTCCAGGGGGGATGCCTGGAAAACTTTCGCCTTTCGTGTTTTTTCCCGGCGGGTTGATGAAAACTGTGCGCAGTGTCCGCTGACAGCCGAACTCCTCGACGCGCTTCCAGGACTGCAGAATGCGTGGTTCTCGATTCTCGCACCGGGGTACCACATCCCTCCCCACCGCGGTCCGAGCAAAGCCGTCGTCCGTTGTCATCTCGGGTTGCACGTACCCATCGAAGCTGCGCGTTGCCAACTGCGTGTCGATCGGGAAACAAGACACTGGACGGCGGGCGAATGGCTCTGCTTTGACGACACGTTCGAACATGAGGTCCACAACGATACCGCGGAAACACGGGTTGTCCTGTTTCTTGATCTCGATCGTCCGCTGGATCGGGTAGGCGATGTCGGGCGACAGGTGCTGCTGTGGCTGATTCGACGTTCGGCCTACGTGACCAGACCGCTCAAGAACCTCGAAGCATGGAATCGGAGCCTCGGCATTCGTGCAGATTGATGTAGCGGAACTCGCTCCTGGCACTACGCTTTCCACGGATGTCTGCGTGGTCGGTGCTGGTGCGGCTGGCCAGACAGTCGTCCGTGGCCTTCTGGGTTCCGGCTTGAAAATACTGCTGCTGGAAAGTGGCGGCTTCGACTTTGATGCCGATATCCAGGCGCTGGGTGCAGGTGACAATCTTGGTGCACCGTATTACGACCTGGAGGATTCGCGTCTGCGTTTTTTTGGTGGTACGACCAGTATCTGGGGTGGCCGTTGCGCGCCCGTCGATCCCATCGATCTGGAACCGCGTCCCTGGGCCGGAACGCCGGGTTGGCCGATCCGGCTGGAGGAGCTGACGTCCGGCTATCACCGGGCACACTCGATTCTTGATATCGGCGCATTCGATTATGGTGACTCGCTCTGGTCACACATGGGCCAGGCCCATGCCGATCGGGTTCGTTTGCCTGGTCGCGCCCCTGTATTTGATCGTCACGTGATCGACTATGGCTTCTGGCGCTTCGATTTCGAAAAGGAGCGATTTGGCGCCAGGCAGTGTCGGGATCTGCTGCTCTCCGAGCAGGTGACTCTCGTGCTGCGGGCCAATGTGGTGGCACTGACACCTACTCCGGATGCCAGAGCGATCCGGCAGATCGAACTGCGGGGTCCTGACGGGAGACGTGTCGTGGTTCGCTCGCGGGTCACGGTGCTGGCGTGTGGTGGCATCGAAAATCCGCGTCTGCTGCTGGCGTCGCGATCAGTCGAATCCACCGGAGTGGGTAACCGGAATGATCAGGTAGGACGCTGCTTCATGGAGCACCCGCATGGACGCCTTGGGCGCATCCAGGGTCCGGACGGTCTGGCCATCTGGGACGCGTTTCGCATGCGCCATCCACAAGGTCATGTGCCGGTGGCGCCTGCCTTGCGCATTGCGCCCGACTGGCAGCGGGAGCATGGTCTGCTCAACAGTGCCGTCACGTTCAAGTTGCAGCGTGATCCGGGACGCGGCGTGCCACGCGCCAAGGCGCTCTACCAGAGTCTCAAACATGACCTCTCGCCCACCAACACCAATCGCAGGCTGTGGCACTGGTATCGTGACGCCCGTCTGCTGTACCGGGAGTGGTTGCGACCACATATCGAGCGATTGAAGGCTGCCCAGGGCGATCGGGTACTCAGTGTCATGGTGAGGGGAGAGCAGGCGCCGAATCCCGCCAGCCGGGTACAACTTTCGGAGCGGGTGGATCGGTATGGCGTTCCACTGGCCAACCTGGACTGGCGTTTCAGCGAAATCGACAAGCTGACGGTCCGCGCGATGGGTGAACTGCTGGATGGTGAGTTGAAGCGCACGGGACTTGGACGGCTGGAGATGGAAGAGTGGGTCACGGCCAGCGGTTCGGCCTGGCCGGTCGATCCGACGGTTGGCAATCACCCCCTGGGCGGCTTTCATCACATGGGCACTACCCGCATGAGTTCGGATCCGCATCAGGGTGTTGTCGACGCCAATTGCGCCGTGCACGGTTATACCAACCTGTTTGTGGCAGGTTCATCGGTTTTTCCAACCAGTGGCTGGGCGAACCCGACATTGACCATCATGGCCCTGTCCTTTCGACTGGCCGACCACATCCGCGGCCTGCCCGCAGGCTGAAGCGCCGGCCTGCGTGTGGTAATTTGCCGCCCGGAAATGAAGCAAAGCAGCAAGAAAGTAGAAAAAACCAGGTGCTTGATCGACCACGGGGGTCCGCACGACAGGCTCCCGATCCACAACAGTGAACAGACGGAACAGTACCCATGACAGAAGGGCGCCAATGAAAGTCATCATCCTCAGTGCAGGTCAGGGCCGACGGCTGCTGCCGCATACCGAAGACACGCCCAAGTGCGCACTGCCGCTGGGCAATCGATCCGCGCTGGAGTGGCAGCTGATGTCACTCAAGGACGGCGGAGCGACCGAGGTCGTTGTCGTCTCCGGGTTCCAGGCGGCCAAGGTGCGGGCCATCGCCGAGAATTTCACGTCGCTGCCGGTACGGGTTTCCCACAATCCGTTTTACGCACACTCCGACAATCTTGGCACCTGCTGGATTGTTCGCCATGAAATGAACCAACCTTTTGTCATCGTCAACGGTGACACGATGTTCGAACCTGAAATCTTTGCGCGGTTGCTGGCTGCCCCCATCCGTTACCCGATCACGCTGGTGACCAATCAAAAAGCGGCCTACGACGCTGATGACATGAAGGTCATCCTCGATGGTGAACGACTGTTGCGGGTTGACAAGCGGCTCGACGTCAACGCGGTCAGTGGCGAGTCCATTGGCATGATGCGGTTCTCGGCAGCCGGTGCGCAGCTGTTCCGCGATCAGCTCGAACTCATGATGACCAGTGAATCCACGCTCAAGCGCTGGTACCTGTCGGCGATTGATGCCCTGGCAGACAAGGGCTTTGTCGGGACGGTGGGAACCGCCGGTCATGCCTGGTGTGAAATCGACGATGCCAACGATCTGGCGCATGCGTCGAAAGTGGTACCTGGATGGTGGGAAAACAGACGCATCACGGTTGACCAGTTCGAGCGAACCGAAGGCTGACGGCCTGTTGTTCACAGCACATTGATGGGACAAATCGAGGCGCATCATGCATGACACGCTGGTCAGGTTCGGTTATCCCGAAACGCTGATTCATGAAGGCCGCTACTGGAGTGTACTGCTGCGTTCGCAACAGGCGACCCTGGGTGCGCTGGTGTTGGTCTGCAAGGAAGACGTACTCCAGTACTCGGCCATCACTCCAGCTGCGTTTGTCGAGCAAGGTGAGATGATCAGCGGCATCGAATCCATGCTGACCCGCGCGTTCGGGTATCAGCGAATCAACTACATGATGCTCATGATGGTTGATCCCCATGTGCATTTACATGTGCTGCCGAGATACGACAGCGCTCGTGAGTTTGCGGGGGTGGCATTTACCGATGCCGGTTGGCCGGCTTTGCCACAATTGGGTGCAGGTCCGTTGGCGGATGCAACGTTGCGACAAAAGTTGATCCGTCACCTGCAGCAGTATTGGCCGGCCGCGAAGGACGGCGGGACAACGTAGCCTCACTGTTTGGCTGACCGGCCTCCGGGTCGGAGCTGGAATTCAACACCCTCTTTCCCGCTCGAGATGAGTCGGCGGTTGCCGACGTCATAGATGATGGCCTTGCTGGTGACGGTGACGTTGTCCAGCTCCAGTCGGGCGTCCTCATGCAGCTCGAGCAGCTTTTTTTCGTACTGGTAGATGATCTTGCGGCTGTAGCCAATACCGTCGACCGGATTCTCTCCGCCCATGCTGACCCGGATGGATGCCGGGTTGCCATAACTCACGATGCGGTCCGGCGACTCCACGGCACCCTCCACCTCCGCCCGGTCCGCTTTCACTTCCCATTCCGAAGTTCGCATCAGGAAATTGCCTTCCAGATGCATGACCTTGCCATCGGCGTCTTCCCAGGCACGATCGGCGCGGATCGTGATGGGTTCTTCGTCGTCTTCGACTTGTGTCGTGCCGCTCGGATCTGCCGCCCGAACACCTGGCGATGTGATCAGCAAAGGCATGCAGGCAAGACACAGTGCAAAAAGTGCGTAGCCAACGGGCAACTGGCGAGAAATTGCGACCAGGCGGGCACGGTGCCTGTTGACTACTGAATCGCCTTGGTTCAGAACTAGCAAATCGATATCGTCCGGTGAGTCCGCCGGGGCATCATAGCACCCCCACTTTTTCTCCATGCCCGGCGCGAGGCCACCATCACTCCGACCGTACTCGACCGTTACCTCGTTGGTGCTGTTGCCCGCCCGTTTCTGGCCGTGCTGGCCCTGCTGATCAGCGTATTCATCGCCTACAGCCTGGCGCGTTTCCTGAGCGAGGCGAACGCCGGCTTGCTGGAGACAGCGGCGGTGCTTCGGTTGTCCTTGCTGAAGACACTCATTGCACTGGAAGTGCTGCTGCCCATCGCTCTTTACATCGGTTTCATCGTTGGCCTTGGTCGACTCTATTCGGATTGGGAGATCATTGCGTTCCGGGCCAGCGGGATTCCTGAGTCCCGCCTCATGCTCCCGGTTCTTGCGGTGGCGGTTGCAGCCGCGATTGGTGTCACGCTCCTGTCGGTGTACCTGCGACCATGGGCTTATGGCCAGCTCTACGACGTGGAGTCCCGGGCGGAAGCCGCCACCGACTTTGCGACGCTCTCTGCGGGCATGTTCCATACGCTGGCCGGCGAGAGGCGCACGGTGTTCATTGGCAGCCGGCAACCTGCAGCGAGGGGTCAAGCTGGCGGTCAGGTAGGCCAGTTGTTTTTCCGCAGCGACCGCGACGGAGGCCTGGAGGTGATTGCGGCGCCCAGTGGAATGATCGAAAACGGGTCTGTTGATGAACAGCATCGACTGCGACTCGATGACGCGATGATCTACAAGCGGGGTGCCGGGGGACGTGTGGTGGTGGCCCGGCTGGGTCTGCTGGAGCTGAGGGTTCCTGGCATCGAAGCCGAGCCAGTGGGGTACAAGACCAAAGCGGCGACGACCGGTTCGCTCGCACATCTTCCCGGTCGCAAGGAACAGGCAGAGTGGCAGTGGCGCTGGTCGAATGGCCTGTCCACACTGCTGCTGGCAGCGGTTGCGCTGCCGCTCAGTCGAACCCGACCACGCAGCGGAAGGTATGCCCGAATTGTGCTGGCGGTCGTCATTTACGCGCTCTATTACAACGTCCTCGGTGTGGTGCGAAGCAGTGTTGAGCAGGGCACCATCGATTATGTGTGGTGGGCCCCTGCCGGCCTTGGCCTGGTGCTGCTGGTCGTGATGTTCCTGCAACGACGTCAGGGCGGCTTGTAAGTTCTCATGCTGATCCTTGACCGTCATGTGTTCATCAACCTGTTGCGTGGCGGGGTGCCGGTGGTACTGCTGCTGCTTGGACTCTTCGGTTTTCTCGAACTTGCAGAACAGCTTGAAGACATTGGCAAGGGCAGTTTTTCGTCGAACGATGCACTCCGGGTGGCGGCGCTTCACCTGCCTCGCATCGGCATCGATCTGTTGCCGGTGATCTGTCTTCTTGGCAGCATCATCGGCTACGGTGCGCTTGCCCGCTCCCAGGAGCTGACTGTCTTGCGTACGAGCGGCTGGTCGCCGCTGAGAGTGGCCCGACCGGTCCTGGTGCTGGCACTCCTGCTGTCACTGGGAGTCCTTGCGAGCCAGCAGTGGCTGATTCCGCTGCTGGAGGAGCAGGCATCGGAGTTGCGAGTCAAAACCTACGAAGGCTCGGTTCGCGATGAGGCAGCCTATTGGACACGACAGGGTAATCGGCTGCTGCGTATCGGCAGCGTCGAGATGGGCATGGTGCCGGTGGATATCGAGGTGTACGAACTGGATGCGGAAGGTCGCCTTCTGGAAATCCAGAGCGCAGCGCGCGCCGATGTATTGGGTGCCCGTGACTGGCTGCTGCGGGATGTCATGACGATCACGTTTTCGGCCGATGGTCAGGAAGTCAATCGATACAAGGTCCTGCCGATTGTTCCCGACTTTGGTGCACGGCAGATCTTCACCCTGATCAACGCCGACCATGCCCTCGCGCCGCTCGATCTTTATCGTTATGTCCAGCACCTGCAGTCGAATGACCTCGACAGCCATCGTTACGAGGTGCTGCTGTGGCAGCAGTTGAGCCTGCCACTGGGCCTCCTCGCATTGTCATTGCTGGGATTGCCGATCGTGCTCGGCTCGAGTCGCGCGATGTCCCTGGGCGCCCGCATCGCCATCGGTGGAGCAGTGGGCATCGGATTTTTCCTGGTCGAGCGGTTGACGACACAGCTGTCCCTGCTCTACCTCTGGCCCGCACCGTTGACCGGTTTGTTGCCAGACCTGCTGATGCTCAGTGGTGCCGTGGTGTTACTGCTGCGACGTTGATCCCGTCTCCTGTCTTTGGTCAGGAGATGGTGCCCCTGCCCGAATCCAGGTTTCGGTGCTGATCCGGGACATTCCGTTGCTGGCCAATTGATGCAACTCCATGGTAATCTGCCAGCCGTTGTCCACCGGCTCAACATCAAACTGGCGAAAGCTCGCATTGCTGGCGGACGCCGAAGCGGTGCCGTAAATGCGGGTGCTGGCCGCGTTCAGAACCGTGTTTCGGTGTGTGTGTCCGTGCAATACGAAGTCGTAACGTCCCAGTACGGGTCTGAGCATGCTGGAATCCCGTAACGCCTTGCGACGGGAAATGGATGGATCTTCGCGTGGTGACAGGGGTGGGTGATGCAACAACAGCACACTCGGCCCCATCGGATCAGGTGGCATCGACGCCAGTCGATCGAGCTGATCGGTGCCAAGCTCACCCTGGGCGCTGTACCAGGGCATGGCCACCGAACTGTTGAGGCAATCAACGCGGATGCCCCTCGATCTGACTGTCAGTGGCCATGCCGTCCGGGGGGCCGAGAGGTTGGCCTCCATGGGCCATCGGCAAAACGGGCGCCACTGCCGGGCGATGTCTGTCCAGGCCGCGGGATGATAGAGATCATGATTCCCGGGAATCAGCACGATGCGATCTGCCAGCCCCAGGCTCTCGAGCCAGACGGCTGCGGCGCGCAGTTCATCGGGATGGGCGATATGCACCAGGTCGCCGGTGATGCACAGCAGATCGGGGTTGTGCGCCGTCACAGACTGCATCAGGCGGTCGAGGTGCGCACGCAGATGCCGGTACTGTCGGTTACGCAACCAAGACTGGTAGCCAATCCATTGTTTGCCACGCAGGTCACGCCAGCCCAGATGGGCGAGCGAGGTCAGGTGAAGGTCCGTGATATGGATCAGACGCACGACAGACGCCGGTTGAAATTTCAGGGAACAGAGTCTAACAGGCAGGTGAATAAGGAGCCTGAGGGCTCTGTATAATCCCGACAAATCTCGCAGGTGCCGTTTGCATGCTCAAGGTCTGGTTGATGGGGGATAGCCCGGTCAGGTTGTGGGGACTCGATGGCCGCACGCGGTTGCAGCGTCAGATGGAGTCGCTCGGCAACCCGGAAGTGGTGCTTGACTGGTCGGCGCTGGCCGGTGCGGATCATGTCCTGCTGGTTCGCATGGACCATGTGTTCGAATTGCGAGCGCTCAGCAGCCTGCTGGCACAGACCGGTGTTTTGATGGCGGATGGACGCCCTGCGGCCGCGCACGTACCGATTGCGCTGGCTGAAGCCGCGCAAATCCAGTTGCAAAGTGGTGTCGGGTCAATCAGCACACTGTCGGTTGAGGATCTGAACGCCTATGCAGTGGAATTGCGCAAGGCCGAGCCACCGCTGGTCGCGCAGGTATCCGCTGAAAACTGCGACGCTCTGGAAAGCCGGTTGTATGGTGGGTCGTACAAGGGTGTCACCGATTTTGTAACCAAGTGGTGGTGGCCGCGACCTGCGCGGGTGGGCGTGAAGGTAGCCGCGAGCCTGGGTCTGACCCCGAACATGGTGACGCTCACCGGTGTCACGCTGATGCTGATTGCCTGTTGGGCGTTTTACAGCGGCGAGTATTTTCTCGGGCTTGCATGTGGCTGGTTCATGACCTGGCTCGATACGGTGGATGGGAAGCTTGCGCGGGTGACCGTGCAATCGAGTCGGATCGGACACTGGCTGGATCACGGCATGGATATCGTGCATCCGCCCTTCTGGTACTGGTGCTGGGGCCTGTCACTCGCCAACTACGTTCCCCCATTTGGTCTGGATGTGAACGGCATGGTCATGGCCGTGTTTGTCGGATACATCGGCGGTCGTCTTGTCGAAGCCGCATTCCACACGCTTGGGCCCATTGGACTGTTTGCCTGGCGTCCTTTTGACGCGTATTTCCGGCTGTTCACGGCGCGCCGCAATCCTTGCCTCGTGCTGCTGACACTGGGCTGGCTGATGGGTTCTCCGGCACTGGGTTTCGAACTGGTGGTGGGCTGGACGGTACTCAGCACGTGCATTCTCCTGTTGCGGCTCCTGTATGCGACAGGAGTCCGGCTGGGGGGTGGCCCGCTCACTTCCTGGCTCGCCGATCCGACGTCGAAGACCCGTTATCCACGCGCCCACGCGACTTTTTCGGCCACACGCAGTGCCTACAACTGAGCCGGTGACGGCTGATGGCGCGTCTTCGGACCCACAACTGAAAGTACTGGTCGATGGGCTCCTCGATCGATTCGGGGAGCGCGCCGATGCCATCTTCCTTTATGGCTCATGGCGTCGTGGACGACGGGACACGATGCCGGATTTTTACGTGCTCCTTGATCGGTACCCCAAGGGTTGGCGGTTCTGGCTCGGACGAGTGTTGCCACCGACCGTGCTCGTGCAGAAATCGGCAGTGCTGAGGGCCAAGGTGACCGTACTGACCACAGCGCAGTTGCTGGATGCTGTGAACAGCGACTTCCATCCCTACTTTCGCGCCCGATTTGCACAACCGACACCCTTGCTCCATGCGCGCAACCCATCCTTGCAGACGCTGGCCGGTGAAATCCGCGCCGTGGCGCAGCGGCGCCTCATGGAAACCGTCGGTCGCTGCTGGCCGGCCGGCAACCTGCCTGCTTCTGCGGCCTTCTGGCAGCACACCTTCCAATTGACCTACGGCGCGGAACTGCGATCCGAGTCAGCCGCAAGAATTGCTCAAATCTATCTGGCGGACATGGACTACTACGATGCGCTGCATGCCGCGTTTGTACCGGTGCACACCGGGGCCCTGCAAGGCTCTCGGTGGGCGAGCTTGTCATGGCGCGGCCGTCAGCTGGTCGGCAAGATCTTCTCCGGGCTTCGCCTCATCAAATCAGCCCTGACGTTTGATGATCCGCTCGACTACATTGCCTGGAAGGTGGGACGCCAGTCAGGAGTGCTGCTGGAACCCAGCGCTCGAGCCCGACGCTGGCCGCTGTTGTTCGGGTGGTACTACGTCTGGCGACTCTACCGGCTGGGCGGTTTCCGGTGATCATCTGGAGGCGGTTGGCTGAGAACCTTGGCTGGTTGGTCGGCGGGCAAGGTCTGTCAGCGGCGTTCACGGTGGGTGCAACCGTGATCTGTGCGCGGACCCTGGGGGCAGGTGAGTTTGGTGTGCTGGTCATGCTGCATGCCGCAGCGTTGCTGGTCCGGCAGTTCTGCAACTTCAAGACCGCCGAGGCTGCCGTGCGTTTTGGAGTTGCGGAACACGCTGCAGCGGACTCCAGTCGATGGTCGATGCTGCTCGCGGCGCTGTGGCGTCTCGATCTGGTCGGCATGCTGCTGGCCGCGCTGTCGATGACGCTCCTGCTGGGTGTCGGCTCGGTGATTGATGCGATCAGTGTTCCGTCAACCGCGTGGTGTTACGTGCTGGCAGCGTCGGGTTTTGTTGCTGGCACAGCCAGGGGCGCGCTGCGTGTGCTGGATCGTTATGCGGTGCTGGGACTGGTCGAAGGCGTCGGGCCCGCCGTTCGTTTTGTCGGAGTCGCGATCCTTGGTCTGCAGGATGCCCCGGTGCAATACTTTGTCTGCGTCTGGGCATTTGCGCTGTGGGTTGACCAGATCATCGTGCTATTGCCGGCCTGGCGTCATATCCGCGTGGGGCTGACCTCGGTCAGTATCTGGCAGGCGCGCCTCAACAACCTGGAAATTCCGGGACTGCGGCGTTTCCTGGTCGCAGTGTACTGGCAGTCGAATGTGGATTCCCTGCTGCGCCAGGGTCCTACATTGCTTGTCGGAGGCGGTCTTGGTGCTGCGGATGCGGGTGTCTACCGACTGGTGCGTGATGTTGCCGATGTCCTGCGCAAGCCCGTGGCCCTGATTCGGCAGGCCGTCTTTCCGGATCTGGCCCGGATGTGGCTCACCGACCCACGGCGGTTCATGCTGTTTTCGATTCAGCTGAGCCTGTTGCTGGTATTTTCAGGTGTGGTGTTCATGATCGCCACGACCTGGTTTGGCGAACCCCTGCTGGATGTGCTGGGTGGTGAAGAGTTTGCGTCGGGCACCTTGTTGATGGCACTGCTGGTAGGCGCGGCGGTACTCGAACTGCCCAGCGGTGTCCTGCGGCCTGCAATCTACACCCTCGGCGGAGAGCGACTGGTTCTTGGCCTGTCGGTAGTGGTTCTGCTGGTCTACGTCACAAGCTTCGGACTGCTCGTTGCGACCCAGCAGTCGCTGACACCCGGCTACGCCGCATTGATCGCAGCCGTCGTGAGTCTGTCGATCTATCTGCTGGTCCTGCGGTGGCTCCTCAGGAGACCCATCAATCGAGAACACCTGCGAGTTTCCGAATGAGTTCATCGACATCCGCTTCGGTGTGTGCCGCGCCAATGCTGAGTCGCAGCAGGCTGGTGTTTCCGGGAGTTGCCGGTGGCAGCATGATGTTGACGTAGACACCATCGGCCAGCAGGGTCTTCCATGCCTGGAGTGCCCGTTCGCGATCCGGCAATGCCACGCAGGCAACCGGTGTAGGCACATCGTTGACGGGCAAGCCGAGCTGCTTCAATCCGGCGTTGAGCCGATGACACAGTGACTGGAGGTGATGCCGCTGTTCCGGTCTCTCCCGCATGATCTTCAATGCCGCCCGGGTACTGGCAACGGTTGCCGGACTGGGCGAAGCCGTGAACATGTAGGGACGGCTGCAGTACGGGAACAGCGCCAGTTCAGCATGGCGGCTCACGCAGAAACCACCCGTTGTGCCAAAGGCCTTGCTGAAGGTGCCGACAATGAAATCAACCGTGTCGAGGATACCGGCTGACTCGACCACACCACGACCACCCGCGCCAAGAACACCGATCGAGTGGGCTTCATCCACCAGCAGGATCGCACCGTGTGCAGCGGTCACTTCGTTGATGGCTGCCAGGGGCGCAAGATCACCCGTCACGCTGTACAACCCCTCGACCACCACCAGTGTCCTGCTGGCCTGCTCACCCAGTCGGCGCAGCCGCTGGTTCAGGTTGTCCACATCGTTGTGGCGAAAGCTGTAGATGTCGGCCTTCGAGAGCCGTGCCCCATCGTGGAGACTTGCATGCGCGTGTGCATCGAGCATGACTGCGTCACCCGGCCCGGTGAGCGCGGACATCACGCCCAGATTTGCTCCATAGCCAGTCGTGAACACCATGGCGTATGGATAGCCGTAAAAATCCGCGAGTTCGGCTTCGAGTGCCCGATGGGTGGCATGGGTCCCGTTGGCCATGCGCGAACCTGTTGTGCCTGTGCCCGCTGCGGCCAGCGCCGCCTGACCGGCCATGATCGACTCAGGCTCCATGGTCATGCCGAGATAGTTGTTGGTACCAGCCAGCAGCGTTTCACGGCCATTGATCATCGCCCGGGTCGCGGACAGCAGTCGATCGACAACCACTCTGGTCGGATCAATATCACCCAGACCATCGCGAGTCCTCGCTACGTCGGTGAACTTGTCAAGCAGCGCCACGCAGATCCTCAATGACGGCTGCAAGCGCCGAAAGTGTGCGGACATCGGCCAGTTTGTCCTGGGCGATGGCGATGTCGAAGTGATCTTCAGCCTCCATCACAAACTCCATGACCTGAATGGACTCCAGGGCCAGGTCCTCGATCAGATCCGAATTGCCGTCAAAATCAGGCGGGATGGGGGTGATGTGCTCAAGCAGATCCTTGAGCTGTTGTTCCGTATCTTTCAAGACTTCAATGCTCCGTCGCGGTATGGGGCGACCAGTGGTTCGGGTTATTGCTCTGCGTTGAATTCCATGCGTTGGATGCCACGCCTGGAATGCCAGGCATGACCAGCCAGTGCAAGTGCATGGACGTGAACATCAGCCTGGCTGACTGAACGTCTGGCGTACACCATGCCCCAATTGCCATTCCGGATGCCAGCCTGTGGCCGCGTTATACTCCCTGGTACCTTCCGTGTCCCTGCCGACCCAGCTGGGATTCATGAGTTCACGCACCTTGCCTGGAGAGAGCATCGGGGCCCGATTCAAGCGATCGGCCACCCAGCCGTTGACCGAGCCAAGCACTCTCAGCAAGGCAGGAGGGATGACCACCTTCAGCAGGTGTCGCTCGCAGACCTCTTCCATGATGGCGGGCCAATCGTAGCCATCGGATCTGCCATCGTCGAGGGTGAAAACACGATGGGCGAGAGTCTGGTTGTGTGCAAGCCAGTGGACACAGGCCGCCGCCAGATCGCTCACATGGATGAATGACAGTCGTTGCCGGGGATTACCCGGAATGATGACCAACCCATGCCGGAGCAGATTGAGCAGCGGTCGCAGTTCCTTTTCGCCCGGGCCATACACGGCCGGCGGACGAATGGCAGTCCATTGCAGCCGCGATTCGGCCGTGACCAGATCTTCACCCGCCCGTTTGCTGGCGGAGTATTCGGACAGTTCCGGGACGCTTGCCGCCAGGGAGGACATCAGCAGAAGCGGCAGGTCAGGGCTGTGCGTGAGGATGGCATCGCGCATCACCCGCACCCCTTCAACGTTCACCATCAGGAAGTCGTCGGCAGTGGCGCCGCGCACAGCGCCGGCCACATGAATGACTGCGGTAGCCTGAACCACGGCCGCACCCATGGCGTCTGCATCCAGCAGGCTGGCCCGAATGACCGTTGAGCGCGAGTCCAGAGGTATCGACGTTCTTTCGGGACGGACGATCGCAAGGACCTGGTGCCCGGCATCAAGCAACTGACGTTCGATGTGGCGGCCGATGAAGCCGGTTGCCCCGGTCAGCAGAACTCGATGTGAATTGGGCGCACCGGCAGATTGAAGCCGCTCAGCCATACCCCTCAATGGCCATCCGGGAAATCGGGTTGCACTGTTCGTCCCAGCCGACACGTTCAAGAAAACCCAGACGGGCGGTGGCCCGGGACAGTTTGCCGGAAGATGTTTTTGGCAGTGTCTTCGGTGGGACCAGTTCGACGTGACATGACACACCGAAGCTGCTGCTGACCTTGGCGGAAATCGTCTTGCGCAGTTCCGGGTCGGGGCGTTTGGTTTCGACGACGATCACCACCAGCGGGTCGCTGTCGGGTCTGGTCACCTCGAATGCCGTGGTGTCCCCATGGCGGACACCGGGGCAGCTTTCGGCAAGCTGCTCAAGATCCTGGGGCCAGATGTTCCGGCCATGCACGATGATGACATCCTTGCTGCGCGCAGTGACATACAGATGTCCTTCGACGCAATAGCCGATGTCGCCGGTATCCAGCCAGCCGTCCGCACTCAGCACGAGCCGGGTCGCCTCCGGGTCGTTGAAATAGCCGCGCATCACACTCGGCCCCTTGACCTGAATGTGCCCACACTGGCGGTCTGGTTGCTGCTGGCCGGCGCCGTCGGTAATACGGTACTGGTAACTTGGCAACAGCCGACCACAATCCACCAGTTCGAGGGAGTCCTGTTCGTTGTCCGTGGGAACAGCGCGGCCCAGGGTTGTGATCAGTGCCTTGTCCACCTGATCGACCTTGAGCCCACCGCCCAGCGGGGCGAAGCTGACCGCCAGACCACATTCCGCCATGCCATAACAGGCGACAAACGCCTTTGGGTTGAATCCCATGTCCTTCACGACGTTGGCAAAAGCCACCAGCAGCCGGGCATTGATCCGTTCCGCGCCGATACAGGCCACCCGCCAACTCGACAGGTCATACTTCTGCTGATCCGTGGTCAGTCTCAGTCTCGTGGCGCACAGGCCATAACCAGACGGGGGACTCGAGGAGACCGTACCCTTGTTGTCGGAAATGATCTTCAGCCAGAGTCGAGGCCGCATGGCAAAGGTCCGCGGGCTGAGATAGTCGACGGAAAGCTGACGGCACAGCGGGACCAGCACAAAACCGACCAGTCCCATGTCATGGTAAAACGGGAGCCAGGACACCAGGCGATCGCCTGCCGTCATGTTGACACCCTTGTCGGCAATCTCGTTCAGATTGCAGATCACGGAATGCTCCGGCATTTCCACACCACGGGGAAACCGGGTGCTGCCAGAGGTGTATTGCAGATAGGCCGGCTCATGGTCGATCAGCGGCTCGAGCTCTGGCTCGAGTTCTGCAGCCGGCAGTTCTGCCAGTGCCTGAGCGCCACCATGCCATGCGAGGGGTACCCCCACGCAGGCGCGCGCCAGCAGATCTTCATAGCCAGGCGGAGCAATGGCGACCGATGCGGTGCAGCTTTGCAGCATGCGGTGAATCTGGGCAATATAGTTGTCTGCGCCGCCCATGAAGAGCGCCGCGGGCATCGGGACCGGAATGAAGCCCGCATACTGACAGGCAAAAAACACGCGATGGAACAGCGGGGTCGTGTCGGCGATGATCGCCACCCTGCTCAATCGCTTGATGCCAAGCGACAGCAGTTGCCGGGCCAGGTGCCGGGCTTCCACACGGAGTTGACGATAGGTAAGTACGTCGGTCAGCCGACCACTGCCATCGTAGAAGTTGAAACCGCTTTTGCCGAGCGCTGCAAAATCAAGCATTTGCGCCAGGTTCTGTAACGGCATGGAAGGCTGACCCAGACCTGAAAGCGTCGGGGTGGCCACCAGATTGGGTGCTGCTAGCGGTTCTAGATTCTGCATGAGTGGGCTAATGCACTGCCTGTAGTTTCCGCATGGGTTCCGGTATGCGTTCCAGCATGAGTACTGGCACGCTCAGATGATGCTTCGGGTCCGAAACCAGGTTTGTACATAGTTGGCTTGTGTAGCTTGCATGGCTTGATAGTCTGGTCGCCCTTGTCATCGGAATGCAGCCTGTAAACCCCACAGTTGTCAGGGGTCATTGTTTCGAGCAGATACCATCGCCCGAACCACGCTGTGCCAACAACAATGGCGCCCTCCCTTTGCGTTGCCCTTGCCGTTTGTCACCAAACAGGAACAGCGTAACGTATTGGTCACAGCTGTGGCGCGGAATGGTAGCGATCTTCCTTCCACGCTGTAACCCCCCCTTTCATAATTTTTCCATTATCCAGAAGTGGTTGCGTCTCATTCCGGATACCGGTGTCCATTCCGGGCCTTCGATTGGGCAGAAATCAGCCATGCCGTGAGTTCTTCTGCTCCGCCGATGAGCGTGCCGTCGATGAAGATCCTCGGGTAAGTCAGCACCGGACTGATGGCCCGCAGCGTCTGATCACCGAAGTCGCGATTGAGCACCAGCTCTTCATACTCGATGCCAGCGCCGCTCAGTTGCCGTTTGGCGCTTGCACAGTGGGGGCATCCGGACCGGCTGAACACGGTAACGCTGGGCGGTGGAGACACGTCCGGCGCCAGCCACTTCAGCATGGTATCGGCATCGGAGTTGACAAAAGGATCCCCGGGAAGATCCGGTTCCATGAACATCTTCGTGATCAGACCGTCCTTCACGAGCATGGAGTAGCGCCAGGATCGTGGGCCAAATCCGAGATCGGCCTTCGACACCAGCATGCCCATGCCCGCAGCAAATTCTCCATTGCCATCCGGCAGGAACCGTATGCGAGAGGCTTTCTGACTGACCTGCCACTCATTCATCACAAACGCGTCGTTGACAGCCACACAGATGACCTCGTCAACACCGTGTGTTTTCAGCAGTGGGGCGAGCTGGTTGTAACGGGGCACGTGCGATGAAGAGCAGGTGGGCGTGAACGCTCCTGGCAACGCAAAAACGACGACGGTACGTCCTTTGAAGACTGTGTCGCTGTGCACGTCCTGCCACGCCGAGTCGGTACGGGTCCTGAATGTCACGGCAGGTATGGGTTGGCCTTCTTTGTTCTGGAACATGGTGTTTGTCCTTGATTGAACCGGCATGAACCGGTGAAAAACGGGTTGCGCTGTGGTTTTTTTGTTGATTCAGGCAGCTTCGAGCAGGCTGCGCAGCATCCAGGCGTTTTTTTCGTGCACCTGCATGCGCTGGGTCAGCAGGTCTGCAGTCGGTTCGTCGCCCGCTGCGTCGACAGTCTTGAAGAGGGATCGGGCGGTTCGTGTGACTGCTTCCTGGCCCTCGACCAGTCGACGGATCATCACGCTGGCTGATGGACGGTCGGTGTCTTCGGCAATGGAACTCAGCGCCGCAAACTCGCGATAGGAGCCGGGTGCCGGCTCACCCAGGGCCCGGATCCGTTCAGCGATCAGGTCCACGGCCAGCGCAAGTTCGGTGTATTGCGTCTCGAACAGTGTGTGCAGTGAGGTGAACTGCGGCCCGGTGACGTTCCAGTGGTAGTTGTGGGTCTTCAGATAGAGCGTGTAACTGTCGGCCAGCATCCGTGACAACCCCGCTGCGATGGTGGTGCGGTCGCTGTGGTTGATCCCGATGTTGATTTCCATGGCCTGCCTCGTTGTTGATTGACGAAGGTCAGGCTAGGCTCCTCGGTTGATTCGGTCTAATCGATTGTTCGTTTCATATCGATAGATAAAGCCAATGAATGGTGTTTGCAGTGGCCGGTTCAGCCGAGCGCCTTGTAAAGCATCCTGCTACCCACCAGCAGCAGGAAAACACCAAAAACACGACTGAGAGTGGCTCGAGTCAGGCGATGGGCGATTTTGGCCCCGTAAGGTGCAAGCCATGTGGTCAGCGGAGCGATGAGGAAAAATCCCGGTACGTTGACGTATCCAAGGCTGCCGGGCAGGACAGACTCGTGCGACCAGCCAGCCACTACGTACGCCAGGGTCGCTGGAATGCTGATGACCAGGCCAAACAGCGCAGACGTGCCAACCGCCGTGTGGACCGGTTGATTGAGGAGCGTCAGCACCGGGACGCCGAGGGTGCCACCACCAATGCCCATCATGCTGGACACGGCGCCAATCCCCAGTGGAATGCCAAGTCCCGAGGTCTTTGCGGGAATCTGCCGGGCCAGCAGAAAATCGTTGCGAAGGAACAGCATTTTTGCCGCCACGAGGAGGGCGACTGACCCGAACACCAGCGACAGCATGGTGCTGTCGACGAAGGAAGCCAGCAAGGCGCCGAAGGCCGCACCGATGAAGATCATGGGCCCCCAGCGCCGGAACAGCCACAGATCCACTGAACCATGCGCGTGATGGGTACGCGCTGAAGAGAGGGATGTCGGAATGATGGTCGCCAGGGAGGTGGCCACGGCGATATGCATGCGTACAGCGGGGTCGACGCCCAGCACGCCGAGGCTGAATTCGAGTACAGGTACCACCACGATGCCGCCGCCCACACCCAGCAGGCCAGCCAGCAAACCACCGATGACTCCGCTCGCCAGCAGGAGACTGATGAGCGGGAGGTAGTCCCCCGTTAGTTCCATGTCATGTCCATGGACGCAGACAAAACCCGAGAAGCGATGACTCGGGCACTGTCGGTGCTGGAGGGCAATCAAGTCAATACACGCTTTTTCAACCGGCAGCCGCGATGTGGTCTCCGAACGGGCGGCAGGGATACTCAATCTCCGGGCGACGTACTACCATGCCCGGCATCATCAATTTTTTCGTCTTATTCCAATCACTTTCTTTTTTCACTTGAGGGGCGGCAGCAATGAGCGAGTATCAGACAGTACGCTACGAAACATTGGCGGGCGGCGTGGCCAAGGTCACGCTGAACCGGCCGGAAACACGCAATGCGCAGAACATGCGGATGACCTACGAACTCAACGATGCGCTGACCCGCGCTTCGTACGATGATGATGTGAAGGTCATCATCCTCGCCGGTGAAGGTCCGCACTTTTCCTCAGGCCACGATGTCCGCGGCCGCGATCCGTATGAAATGAAGCCGATCGGCATATCCGGCGGATTCAGGAAGCCGGGAGCAGAAGGGCACCTCGCGCTCGAGGAAGAGATCTATCTCAACATGTGTCGTCGCTGGCAGCAGTTGCCCAAACCGACCATCGCGCAAGTCCACGGCAAGACGATCGCCGGTGGCCTCATGCTGATGTGGGTCTGTGACCTGATCATCGCCAGCGAAGACGCCACTTTCATCGATATCACCCTCGATTTTGGTGTCAACGGTGTGGAGTGGTTTGGCCACCCCTGGGAATTTGGGATCCGCAAGGCCAAGGAAATGCTCTATACCGGCGACCCGGTGACGGCGCAGGAAGCGTACAACCTGGGCATGGTCAATCATGTCGTGCCTCGCGATGGACTTGCCGACTTCACGCTGGGCATCGCCAACAAGATTGCGAAGCGGCCCTCGTTTTCGCTCAAGCTGGCCAAGATGTCCTGCAACCAGGCGCTTGATGCACAAGGCTTCTGGACGGCGCAGCAGGCAGCATTCAATCTGCAGCATGTGGGCCACAGCCACTCACGCGAACGCTATCTCGCAGGCAAGATCGAAGAGATGAAGGCCGAGTCGACCACCAAATCCGGAAAATGACGCGTTAACCAGGACGGTTCGGGAAGGGGAAGGGGAAGGGGAAGGGGAAGGAAAGGGAAGGGGAAGGGAAGGAAAGTGAAGGGGAAGGGGAAGCAAAAGGAAAGGGAAGGGGAAGGGAAGGGAAGGTAAAGGGAAAGAGAAGGGGAAAAACATGTCCAGCAAGGTCGCCCTGCTGACAGGGGCAGCAACGGGAATTGGCGCGCAGGTTGCCAGACTGCTTGCCGCTCGCAATATCAGGGTCGCGATCTGTGACGTCAACGTTGAGGCAGGCAGTGCGCTGGCACAGGAAGTTGGCGGGTTGTTCCTCCAATGTGATGTCACCAGGCTGTCGTCGATGACGGCGGCGGCCAACCAGTGTGCAAAGGCGCTCGGCGTGCCGGACTTTGTGCATCTCAATGCCGGCATCATGACGGTACCCACCGGCGCACCGTTCCTGGCAATCGAAGACGTCAGCCTCGAGCAGTATCGACGGATCGTCGGGGTCAATCTGGATGGCGTCTTTCACGGGGTGAAGGTGCTGCTGCCAAAAATGCGCGGACGGGGCGGCGCGATCACGATTACCGCATCGATTGCAGGGCTGGGTATATTGCCCATCGATCCCATGTATGCGGCAACCAAGTATGCGTTGATTGGATTTGGCCGGGCGGTGGCTGCTGCCAATGCCAACAGCAACATGCGCATCAACGTGATCTGTCCCGGTGTTGTCGATACGGGCATTGTTCCTGATGCGTTCAAGAGCCCCGACATCATGGCGCCAGAGACGATGGCCGCGGAGGTGGTGGACCTCCTCCACAACGGTCCGAACGGGGAAGTTCGCGTCAGACTCGCGCAGCGACCGGCGTTTGCCGTCCTGCCAACCGACCTCAACGCGTGAGCGAATGATGAGCCAGAACACGGGCGCCCTTTCGGATCTGACCATCATCGACTGCACCATGGCGTTGGCAGGCCCTTATGGCGCAGCGCTGCTCGCCGATCTGGGAGCCAACGTCATCAAGGTGGAGCCACCGGCCGGCGATGGTTCACGCTCGTTGCCCCCTCTGCCGCCGGACTATGCAAATCCAGGCGCTGATCAGCCGGCTGGTGTCGACTATGGTGGTTATTTCGCCAGTATCAACCGGAACAAGCGCAGCATTGTCCTCGACCTCAAGGAGGCGGGTGATCGCGAGATCCTGCTACGGTTGTGCGAGCATGCAGACGCGATCATCGAGAACATGCGGGTGGGTGTAATGGATCGCCTCGGTGTTGGCTACGATGTGGTCAAACAAAGGAACCCACGCATTGTCTATGGTGCCATTCGAGGGTTTGGTGATCCCCGCACCGGGGAAAGTCCGTACGCCCAGTGGCCCGCCTACGACATCGTTGCGCAGAGCATGGGTGGTCACGCACACATTACCGGTCCGCAGCAGGGTGGGGGTTTTCCGGGTGGCGTGAGTGTTGGCGACATCTACCCGGGCACGCTCATGGCGCTGGGCGTAGTGGCTGCCATTCATCATGCCCAACGCACAGGTGAAGGCCAGTTTCTTGATGTGGGCATGTACGATGCCATGCTCGCGTTTTCGGAAACGGTGGTGGTCAACTACAGCTATTCAGGCGTGGAACTCGGGCCTCGCGGCCAGCATCATCCCAATCTCATGCCGTTTGGCATCTTTCCGGCCAGTGATGGTGGCATTGCGATCGCGGCTCCCGGGCCGGGACATTGGGCTGAACTCTGCGCGGCCATGGAGCGACCGGATCTGATCGATGATCCGCGAACACGCAATACACACCTGCGCCGTCGCAATCAGCCGTTTGTTGAAGGCATCATCACGGCATGGACAAGTGTTCGCAGCAAGCAGGAGATCATGTCGGCAATCGGTGGAAAAGTGCCTTGTGGCCCCGTCAACACGGCCAGCGAGATCTTTGCTGATCCACATGTGGCTGCGCGGGGCATGCTCAGCAGATTCCAGTTGCCTGGGGACAATCCGGAAGTGGCGATTGTTGCCAGCCCGATCAAGTTTGCTTCGACACCCACCTCGTTACGGCATCTCCCGCCACGACTGGGTGAACATACCGACGAAGTGCTGGCCGAGTTCGGCATCAAGCGATAGGGAGGCCAGGACCATGCGACTGGGAACTCTGCTGGGGCCGATCCTCATGCCGGAAAACGCTACGGCGCTGGCTGAGCAGGCGCGCATGCTGGAAGGCGCAGGATTCCAGAGCCTGTGGTCGGCACAGGCGATCGGGCGCGGATTCATGATCACCGATCCGTTCATGGCCTTGTCGGTGGCGGCTTCGAGCACAACCCGCTGTGAACTTGGTACGGCTGTGGTGCAGGCCCCGCTGTATGCAGCAGCCGATCTTGCACATCGTGCCCTCTCGCTGGCACAGCTGTGTGGAAACCGCCTCCTGCTCGGCATCGGCGCCGGATCAACCGAAGCAGATTTCAAAGCCCTGGAACTTGATTATTCGAATCGATTCAAACGATTCAACACCGTGGCGCCAATGCTGCGCGACTATCTGCAACAAGGCAGTTCTGGCGAGGTTGCGCTTTCTCCCTGGCCTGCCGTTCGGGGTCGGGTGCCATTGCTGCTGGGCTCGTGGGGCGCCGGTGTCGATCAGGCTGCCCGGCAGTTCGATGGCTGGATTGCATCAGGTCTTCACCGTGCACCACCGCAGATACACGCGGCGCTGGATCGTTATCGCGCGGCTGGTGGCAAACGTGCCATCGTGTCGACCCTCATGCTCAGCCATCAGACGGATATCGGCCAGTTGCGTGAACTGCTGCAGGGTTTTGCTGGTGCCGGCTTTGACGACGCAGTTGTCATGTTCCAGCCGGGAGCGCCGTCCCCCGACCGCGTACGGGCTCTGGTCTGACCCGCACAACCGCCCCGTGGCCAGTCCCCTGATTTTCCGGGATACTGGTCAACTTTCCCACTACAGATGAAACGTCATGCCCAGACTTCGGCAACTTGGTCGTGGTGAGGTTGATCCAACCGT
>JBGSHJ010000062.1:0-130951 GCA_041752315.1 Pseudomonadales bacterium | reverse complement strand
ATGACACAGGAATCCGTCAGCGAAAAAACACCGGCAGCTCATGGTTCCCGCCTGTCAGTTGTCATGAACCTGGCTTGAAGTCGGGAAGCGCGCAGCATCGTATTCCAGCGGCAGACGCAGGGAATTGCACAGATAGCTCACGGTGCGGTAAAAACCGGCAAGCATCAGGAGTTCAACCACCGCGCCTTCCGGAAACTGCGCGCTCAATTCTGCCCACAACCGGTCGCTGATCGTTGCCGTATGGTGGAGTTCATCACACAGGCGCAGCAGAAGACGGTCGTCTTCGTCCCAGCAATGATCAAAAGGACTGCCTCGCGCCAGGGATCCAATCTGTTCCGTCGTCAATCCGGCGCGGGCTCCAAAAAACGTGATGTGAACCCCCCATTCGTACTCGCACTGGTTGAGCGCTGTGGTTCGATCGATCACGAGTTCACGCTGGCGCAGTTGCAGATGCCCCCGATCGAGCAGCCCGCCGGAGAAGAACCTGCCGAACAGTCTTTGGTCGCGAGCGAGCGTCGTGAACAGCACGAGTGGCTCCCTACCCGAAGGCATCGTCCTGTCGAGCCAGTGTTGAATCTCCTCGCTGTAGGGTGGGGTGGCCGGATTCATTCGAGCAGACATCCGTGAACTCCGCTATGATTTAAATAGCCTTCTACACCATTGCTATGAAAAACAAAGCAAACAGGCCTTCAGTGGGCCAGCCGGTACGCGGCAGCAGTACCGGCAGGCCGATCATGGCTGCGCTCGACCTCCTTGGGCGCAGGAGCGCGTTGCGGATTCTGTGGGAATTGCGCAGTGGCGAACCGATGACGTTCCGACTGTTGCAGGACGCTGCCGCAACAAATCCGGCGCTCCTGAACACAAGGTTGTCCGAGTTGCGTGCATCGGCACTGGTTGGCCACGAAGGCCAGGGTTATCTGCTCACCGCCGAGGGTCTCGCACTCCTTGCCGCATTGCGTCCGTTCGCCGACTGGGCCATGAAATGGGGCGAGGCGCAGACCGGACGAGACAGTTCGGACGAATGACTGCCTGCGACTGGATGCGGCGACTGGATGTGGCGTCTGCGGCCAGTACCGGGCTTGCGGGGTTTCAGTCCCGGCGACGTGGCACGGTCGCCGGTGGGAACACCGGATGCGTGAAACATGTCAGGGGACATGTTTTCAGGCCTGGGTTGTCCTGCCGTACTCAAGCTGCAGTCGCCGCATGCCTTTCAGCCAGCGATCGTAATCCGCAGTCTTGCGTTTGATGTACTCCGCGACTTCGCCGTGTGGCAGGACGAGGAAACGTTCCTCTCGCAGCGTCTGCACCACAGCCTCGGCCACGACGGGTGTCTCCAGCATCCCGTCCACACCCGCCACACCAGCACCACCGGCAGTCATCGGAGTACGCACGGCCTGTGGGCAGAGCACTGAAACCTTGATTCCACGATCACCGTAGGTGATGGACAGCCACTCGGCCAGTGCCACACAGGCGTGTTTGGTGACCGCGTACGTTACAGAGCCGACCTGACTGAGGAGCCCGGCGGCAGATGCAGTGTTCAGCAGATAACCGCCGTTTCGCTGGAGCATGCGCGGCACCATGTATTTGGCCGCGTAAACCTGTGACATTGTGTTGACATGCCAGATGCGGTCCCACACCGCTTCGGATTCGTCGATGTCCCGGCCGATACCGATGCCGGCATTGGAGCAGAACAGGTCGATCGGGCCGATTTCGTCTTCAACCCCGCTGATCAGGGCTTCCACCTCGGTTTCGACCGCCACGTTGACCCGTCTGCCGATTGCGCCAATTTCCCTGGCCACGGCAAGGACATTGTCACTGATGTCAGCGATGACAACCTGTCGTGCACCGTCGCGAAGGAAACGCTCGGCCAGTGCACGACCGATGCCGCTTGCACCACCCGTGATGACGATGATCCGGTCGCGTATCTCCATGCTTGCCCCTGTTCAGTGTGTCCGTTCAGATTGTGTTGTGTCCCGCGCTGGCAACATAGACGTTTCGGAAGTCCAATTCCATAGTCGAGCGTCCGCAGCCTTCCGCATGCACACTGCTACCTGCACGGATCATGCGCGGAACACGGATGTCTCTCCGGAAAATTCCGATAGTGGATGCAGACGGGGTTGTCGACGTTGAATCCGCGGGGCGGATCGAGTCTGATACCGATATCTGCCCGTTGGCCAAACCAGTGACTGTTGTCACGCCCGACGATGTGACGGCAGCTTCGAGGAAAATTGCGTGATCGGATTTGTCAGACGATGTGTTCTTCCGCTTGTTTTCATGTCGGTACCCCTCATGTCAGTACCTTGGATCCCGGTACTTTTGATGCCAGTCCTTTTAATGGCAGTACCGGGCGTCGCTCTGGCTGCGCTGCCTCTGGCGACACCGGAAGGCGGGCAGTTGCCGTCACTTGCACCCATGCTGGAGAAGGTCAATCCGGCGGTGGTCAACATTGCGACCTACACCACGGTCCAGGTACGCAATCCTCTGCTTGAAGATCCATTCTTTCGCCGTTTTTTTGGTGTGCCTGGCGCGCCCCAGACACGACGCACCCAGAGTGCCGGCTCTGGAGTTGTGGTGGATGCGGCCGGTGGTTATATCGTCACCAACAATCACGTGGTTGAAGGCGCAGACGAAATCAGCGTGGGCCTCTCCGATGGCCGGGTACTCAACGGCACCCTGGTCGGTCGGGATGCGCAAGTGGATCTGGCGGTGGTGAAAGTCGACCCCAAGGGGCTTCGGCAGATCGCCTTCGCCAACTCCGGACAATTGCGGGTTGGTGATTTTGTGGTGGCAATCGGCAATCCGTTCGGACTGAATCAGACGGTCACCAGTGGCATCGTCAGTGCACTGGGTCGCAGCGGGCTGGGGATAGAAGGGTACGAAGATTTCATTCAGACCGATGCCAGCATCAATCCCGGCAATTCGGGGGGTGCGCTGGTGGATCTTTCAGGGCGGCTGGTCGGTATCAATACGGCGATTTTTGCGCCGGCGGGGGGCAATGTCGGCATCGGCTTTGCGATCCCGGCCAATATGGTGAAGGCAGTGCTGTCGCAGTTGCTGGCCCATGGCAAGGTTCAGCGAGGTTACATCGGCATGGATGTGCAGAGCCTCACGCCTGAACTTGCGGAGGCTTTTGGCGCGAAGCGTGTTGCAGGTGTGGTCGTCGTGCAGATCGACCCGGAAAGTCCAGCTGCCAAGGCGGGCGTCCAGCCCGGGGACGTGGTGGTTCAACTCGGCGATCGCCGCATCGACAAGATTGGCGACTATCGGTCGCAGGAAGCGGTGGTGTTTGCCGGTGGCCAGTTGCCGATCACCGTACAACGCAATGGTCAGCCCCGCGCGCTTGTCCTTGCTCTTGAAGCCTATGACGGCGAGCAGATTGCCGGACAACGACTCAATCCGAAGCTGCGAGGCGTGGAACTGCAGAATTTCCGCAGTCCCGATGGCCCGGAAGCAGGTGCCGGAATTCTCGTGACGGAACTGGCGTTTGACAGTCCCGCCGGTGTTGCAGGATTGCGCAAGGGTGATGTCATCGTTGCGGTCAATCGACAGCCGGTTCGCAACGTCGATGATCTGCGCGAAGTGATCCGCACCAAGACGCCCCAACTGGTACTGCGACTGTTCCGCAGTGGTCAGTTCGGGACGCTGGTCATCCGTTGATTCGGCTGTCCCTGGCCGAAAACCCGTGCAATGACAGACACAACAGCAGTGCAGTCAATGTCCGACTGGGGTGTTGTCGCGGCTTAGCCTAGGCCAGGCCGAGGCCAGGCCCGTATCACGGTGCCTCGCCAGGGCAGCGGACGTATCTGTCTACTGGTCAAACATGATGACACTGCGGGCCACTTCGCCGGTCAGCAGTGCATCGAGACCTTCGTTCACGTCTTCCAGTCTGATCCTGCGCGAGATCAGATCGTCAAGATGCAGTCTGCCTTGCAGATAGAACTCGACGAAGCGTGGCATGTCGACACGGAAGCGGTTTGATCCCATGTTGGAGCCCTGGATCCTGCGTTCCATCAGGAATTCCGGACCGTGCAGTTCAACCATCGTGCCAACCGGAATCATGCCAATCACCGTGGCCGTTCCGCCACGGCGCAACATCTTGAAAGACTGCTCTGCGGTTTTTTTCAGGCCGATAGCTTCGAATGAGTAGTGAACGCCGCCACCCGTGAGTTCACGCACGGCCTCGATGGCGTCGACTTCTTTTGCATTGACCACGTCGGTGGCACCAAATTTGCGTGCCAGCTCCAGCTTGGAGGCCACCATGTCGACGGCGATGATGCGCGACGCACCAGCGATGGCTGCGCCATTGATGGCCGACAGACCGACTCCTCCACAACCGATCACGGCGACGGTCGCACCTGGCTCGACTCTGGCGGTGTGAATCACGGCGCCTACACCAGTCGTGACCCCACAACCGATGAGGCAGGCTCTGTCGAGTGGCATGTCCGGTCGGATCTTGGCGATGGTGTGTTCATGAACCAGCATGTACTCAGCAAAGGAAGACAGGTTCAGGAACTGGAACAGGGGCTCTTTCTGGGTGCCCAGCCGGGGCTCCTGGGAAGGACCGCGCTGCAGTTCCGGCTCCTGGCACAACGACATGTGACCGGTCAGGCAAGGTTCGCAATGTCCGCAGAATGCGCTCAGGCAGGTAATCACGTGATCACCGGGCTTGACGTAGTGCACGTCGCTGCCAACGGCTTCCACAACCCCTGCACTTTCGTGTCCAAGCACCGCAGGCAGAGGGTAGGGATAAGAACCATTCTGGAAATGCAGGTCTGAATGGCAGACCCCAGCGGCGACAGTGCGAACCAGCACTTCTCGCGGGCCAGGCTTCCCATGACTGACATTTTCGATGGACAGTGGTTTGTTGATCTCGCGCAGTACGGCAGCCTTCATGTTTCCCCTCTTTGGGTCAACTCTTGATGAGCTGTTCCCTGGTGATGTCGCGGGTGTCTTTACCCGGTTGTGGTAGCCCGGATCTGGCGGTCCAGTTCCGGAGGCCCAGCAGTGGTGACCCTGTTTTGGTGCAGCAGGAGTGTGCCAAAGCAACCGGCCATTTGCTACAGGCCACCCCATCGCCCGACCACTCCGCTAGTATGCAGCCATGAGTGACCTTCAGCTGGTTGTGATTGGCGTTGGCAGCAATCTGCCGTGGCAGCAAAAATCGAGTGTCGCCGTGGTGTCGGAGGCCCTGCGATCGCTGCGGACGTTTGCTTCCGACCGCTTTGTCGTGTCTTCGCTCTACCAGACCTCACCGGTGGACTGTCCTGCACAGAGTGATGTGTTCATCAATGCAGCAGCTGCGTTCATGCCTCGTGCCGGATTGACCGCAAAGGCCCTCCTTGAGGAACTGAAGTCTCTCGAGCGCGTCTTTGGCCGGGACAGGGGAAGGGTCACTCTTCGCAATGCACCGCGTGTGCTTGATCTGGACGTGCTTGTCTTTGGTGATCAGATACTGGATACGCCCGAGCTGATCCTGCCACATCCCCGTGCGACACAGCGCGCCTTTGTGATGATTCCGCTGAACGAAATCGTTCCGGATCTGGTGTGGCCTTCAACTTCGCTGACGGTGGCAGAACTGTGCGCCAGTCTGGCGAGCAATGAACAGGTTGTCCGGATCGCCCGGAACAGCGCGACTGCGCAGATTGATGGTTGATGCCATGCCACGATCAGCGATTGCCTGCACTAGAATCCTGTTGATGCTGATGCTTCTCCGGCCCGCCGTGGTCATGGCCTACCCGGAGGCCGTGCATCAGGAAATGACCTTCCTGGCGGCACGTCTGGTCAATCAGTGTCTGATCGCGGGCGGTCAGGTACCCCTCACTGCATTACAGGTGCGCCACATAGCCCGGGCCAACGTGCAGATGGCCGGTCGCAATGCGTTGGTCCGCATGTTTCGCTGGAATTATCACGCTTCAGTGCCAGGTGCCGGTCGGACTCTCTGGGGTCTGGTCGACACCCGGTTTGAAGGCCACTATCAGGAACTGGCCGACACCTTTGGTACCGTTGGTGAAACCCCGTCGCGATTGCGCAAGCTCGGACGAATGGTGTTCTATCTGCAGCGCATGTCCACACCGCATCGGGTCGTACCGGTCTTCAGTGAACGTTTCTGGCGATTTTCGTTCTCTGACCGGTTTGATGCCTGGCCGATTGATCATGAGCAGCTTGCACAAAGTGCGGCGGGTGGGTGCGATTCATTGCTGACAGACCATCCATCTCCCGCGGCACTGCTTTCGAGTGTTGTTGCAGATACGGTCGAAGCCGTGCGTTCACCGATCAGTGGACTGCCGGTCTCCTGGGAGGTTTTCTGGCAGCTGCCTGAACAGACAGGTGCCTTTGGGACCTATGGTGTTGCCGGCAATCGATTTGGCGACGAAACCGAGTTCGAATGTGGTGGCAGCGAGCGCTGTGTTCTGCTTCGCCTGGATCCGCTCTATCGGGATTTTGCGCTTGCGCGGCACACCACGGCCATTCGCGCGACGATGCAGGCACTGATGTGGCTGAGAAGACCGCCTGCAGAGGCAGTCGAGGTTTCCGAAACAACCCCTTCAACCAGCAACAGCGGAGTTGACGATGGTGTTGAGTGAGGTACGTGTACTTGACCTGTCATCTCCGGAGTCGTGGCTGGCAGGCCAGTTGCTTGCCGACATGGGCGCCATGGTGGAACTCTGGGAAACACCGCACTGCGCAGCAGTCGATCCGTTCTGGCGACAGGCTTATGCCAGCAGCAAGATCCAGCGTCGGATTGACTGGCTCGGCGACACCAGTGGTCTGTTTGCTCAACTGGCTGGTGCAGATGTGCTGATCGAATCCATGGGCGATGCCTGGTTCAGGGCAATCGGCATGAATCGCGAGACGTTTGCGAGTCGGTTCCCGCATCTGATCCACGTCACCATCACCGGATTTGGCAGTGCTGGCCCCAAGTCGGATTGGGCGGCCACCGATCTGATCGCGTGTGCCGCTTCAGGGTTTCTCTATGTTTCCGGCGCGCCTGAGCGCGCGCCACTGCGTATCGGTGCTCCGCAGTCGTTCCACCACGCTGCAGCCGATGCCGTGGTGGGGGTTCAGATTGCGCTGCTCGCCCGGGAGCAGACCGGATTGGGGCAACACGTCGATCTGTCAGCGCAGCAGAGCACCACTTACGCGCTGCTCAGTCGAGCGCTCGACAAGGCTGTTGGCCAGCCCAAAGCCATGCGCGCCAGTGCGCAATCCCGTGTTGGCGGTGTAGACCTGCGCAGCCTCTATCCGACCACCGATGGCTGGGTGCTGGTACTGCAGGGCATCGTTCCGCCGCTCGCCGCATTCATGAACCGGCTCACCGGGTGGCTGCATGGTCTGGGTCTGCTCGATGCAGGCCTTCTGGGACAGCCCTGGGGCCAGGCAGCGATGAAAATGGCCACGGGCGCCATCACCCAGGAGCAATGGGCGCCGATTCAGGATGCCATCGCCCACGCGGTTGCCTCACGCTCCAAGGCCGAACTGATGGCCATTGCGGTTGAACGCAGACTGTTGATTGCACCCGTACTGTCGGTCGCGGACGTGCTGCAGAGCCGGCATGCACTGGATCGCTCACTGGTGATCAGACGAATGGGGAAAAAACGCCTGGGTGCGTTTGCTCACCTGTCAAGAACACCATTTCCACTGCGTTGCCAACCACAGGCGGACTGGACTGCGCGAGAGAAAATCGGGGGCTCCGGATCAACATCCGCGTTGCCGCTGGCGGGCGTAAAGGTCCTCGATCTTTTCTGGGTGGTTGCAGGTCCCGGTTCAACACGCATGCTTGCGGACTATGGAGCCACGGTGATCCACGTGGAATCCTCGACACGGGTTGATATGGTACGCAACGTGCCGCCGTACATCGGTGGTGTTGTTGATCCTGAAAATGCAGCGGCGCACCACTCGACCAACGCCAACAAGCTGAATCTGGCGCTCAACCTGGGTGTTTTGCCCGCGCGCGAAGTGTTGCTCGATCTGGTTCGCTGGGCCGATGTGGTGACAGAGAGCTTTGCCCCCGGTGCCGTGGCACGAATGGGTCTGTCCTGGGCAGACGTGCAAAGGATCAACCCTCGCGCCATCATGATATCGAGTTGTCTGATGGGTCAGTCCGGTGCCTGGAGTGCCTATGCAGGTTATGGGAACCTGGCGGCTGCGGTCAGTGGTTTCCATGGTTTGACGGGTTGGCCGGACGCACCCCCGACGGGATGTTTTGGCCCATATACCGATTTCCTTGGCGTTCGGTTCAATGCCATGGCCCTGCTTGCGGCCCTCGAACATCAACGGGCAACCGGTGAAGGTCAGTACATCGACATGGCGCAGGCCGAAGCCGGCATGAATTTCCTGGGGGCCGAATGTGCGCGCTATCTCGCAACGGGCAAAGTGACCCGGGCCAACGGCAATCGTGATCCGGCATACGTTCCGCAAGGGGTGTGGCCGGTGGTCGGAGATGATCGATGGCTCGCGATTTCCATTCGTGACGACGCTGACTGGCAGGCACTGTGCGATTTTGCCGGCGGCGAATTGTTGTCATTGCGGAATCTGGGTCTGCGCGATCGAAAACAGCAGGAGGATGGATTGGAATCGATACTGGCCGCCTGGCTTGCCGGTCTTGATGGCCACGCAGTCGAGGCGCAGTTGCAGGCCTTGGGTATACCGGCCCATCGGGTGCTTGACACGCATGACCTTCACGACGATGTGCAGTTGGCGCATCGTGGGCACTATCAGGCGGTAGCTCACAACAAGCACATCAACGCGTCGGTGGAAAGTACGCGACTGACCATGTCGCTGACCCAGCCGCGCAAACCTGAATTCGCGCCCTGGTTCGGTATCAGCAATGATGTCGTACTGAAGGAAGTTCTCGGTTACGACGATGCGCGGATCGCGAGGCTCGAGGCAGCGGGAGCGTTAAGGTGAGTCCGCCGGATTGCGCAACTGTGCACGGCGACTTGCCTGCAGGATCAGGCAGTGTCGGGGTGGGACACTGGCAAGGCCCCTTTCCCGGGTGTAGGCGTCTGCCAGGTAACAGCGGTCCAGTTCGGCGCGACTGATTCCTGCAATTTGCGAGACCTTTTTGTTTTTTACCGGGCTGCTTTTCTCTGGACTGTTTTCCAGCGGACGGTCTGTCTTCTGACGGTTCATGTCCGGGCTGTTGCTGTTCGAACTGTTGCTGCTGGCAGAGGTTCCAGCGGTTGCGGCGACGGCTGGCAATGCCCCGTCGGTCGGCTCCCGGCGAAGTGCCTGCGAACCGTTTCCAGTCTGCACCAAACGCTCTTCCGTTGAGGACGACCTGGTCCCACCATTTTTAACGCCGGCCTCGGGGCCGCTAACAGGAGGCGATCGTGATGGCGTTGAATTGGCAGCCTCCACCCCGGTGTCCGGGACGGGCGGTTTTGTGTACCGGGCAGCCGTGAGATCGTCATTTTTTTGCAGGGGCTTGCCCAGGGAAGGCAGAACCTCCGGTTGGCGATCGGTCAGCTGGGTCATCATGAAAAACAGTCCGACGATCACCGCCAGAATCACGAACGCGGCGATGTTCTGTGATCGTTGTGTCTGCGTGGATTCCCGGGCGGTGGGCCTCTTTCCGGGAAATGTGGTTTTACCTCCGCTCTTCAGCCACTCGGCGAGCGCCATTGCCGTCTTGTCAGCTGATCGACCGGGCCAGGTGCGCAGGTCTATGCAGCGGACATCCTTGACTCCCGGGTCCACGTCGGCCAGCAGTACGGCAACCACAGAGTTGCTGACCCGCAAGGCTTGTTTCAACCAGGGCTGTGTGTCGTAACCCCGGCCGCACAAGACAAGGCCCGTCGGGGCGTAGTTGGCTGGCTCCTTGTCGACACATACAAGTTCGACCTCGCTCAGTTCGATGAAGCGGGCGAGCGGACGCACCAGGTGGACGTCATCGGGCGCATGATAGAGCGTGTAGACCATCCTGGAAGACTAGCAATTTCGCGCAGACCCGCACTGGCAGGCATAATCCCGCCAGACGTGGTTGGCAGCGTGTGCAGCCATGGTGGGTTCAGGCTCCACTGCCGGGTGGTAGCGTGATCTTTTGTCAGGGGCTTTTGGCAGGGAGTAGACAGGTGCACTTGGGGCTGACGCCTTGGGATTTTTCCGATCCGGGAGCAGACAATCTGCAGGCGCAGGCGGTCCTGGCAGAGCAGCTTGGTTATGAGTCGTTCTGGTTGCCTGAGAACCACTTCAATACCGGCGCGATCCCGGATCCGTTGATGCTGCTTGCCGGTGTCGCCGGTGCCACTTCCCGCATCCGGTTGGGGACCACAAGCTATCTGTTGACACTGCGTAATCCACTGCTTGCCGCAGAACAGGTTGCAGTGCTCGACCAGCTGTCACGCGGGCGCGTGATTCTCGGTGTTGGCCGAGGCTACGCGCCGGACATGCTCAAGGCGTTCAATGTCCTGCCGGGAGAAAAACGCGAAGTTTTCGAAACCACGCTCGAGATGATGCGCCGTGCCTGGACCGGCGAGCCGGTCTGCATCGAAGGAACGACCGGAATCACGTTGGCACCACTGCCCTACCAGAAGCCTCATCCGCCGATCTGGGTGGCGGCCTTTGGTCCCAAGGCGCTTGCTCAGGCAGGACGCCTTGGACTGCCCTATCTTGCCTCGCCGATGGAAACGCTGGAAACTCTGGCGGGCAACTATCTGAGTCATCGTACTGCCGGAGCCGGGCACGTCGAGTGTGTACCGGTCATGCGGACGGTGTACGTTACGGATGGTTCCGCCGAGACGGCTGCGGTCAAGGAGCGGCTGTCCGCCCTGCCGAGGCCCCGCGACAAGGCACCGAACGACGTCGATGCATGGGCCATCGTCGGTGAGGCAGACCATGTTCGGGAGCAGGTCGGCCTGTACCGCGACCAGCTTGGCATGACCCACCTGATCGCAACCCGCCTGCGACTTCCTGGCCTGGATGCGGATCGTGTGCGTCGTTCTGTCAGCACCTTGCCGGAACTGCTTGCCTGAGACCCGATGACATGTCCGAAAAAATCACGGAACAACCCAAGCGTCAATTGTGGAGGCGACCATGACTTTCAGGATTCTCTGGCCGGATATGCGATGGCCCGGGGACAAGAGTATCGAACTTGCCAGCGTCGCCAACGGTGGCGAGGCCGTTTTCCACCAGTACGCAAGGGATGTGCCGGGGGTCGAGTGGGCGGCCTGCGATGCCATCGTCAACGGCGTTGATCTTGACCCTGGCTATCGCGCTCAACTCGATCGATGCCGGATCTTTGTCAAACCAGCCGTCGGCTTCGACAACATTGATCTGGCGGCCTGGGGAGCCCTTGGCATCCCGGTCTGCAACGTGCCGGACTACGGAACCCAGGAAGTTGCCGATCACGCCATCGCGCTCATGCTGTCGCTGATGAAAGGAATCACCTTCCACACCAGGGAACTCAAGCAGGATCCGCGCACGAAGTGGCGGCCCGCACTGAATCCCTTCGGCAAGCGGTTGTCGGTCTGCACCATGGGAATCGTTGGACTTGGTCGTATCGGTACGGCGGCGGCCCTGAGAGCCAAGGCATTTGGCATGAACGTCGTGTTCCACGATCCGTACGTATCCAACGGTTCGGATCTGGCCATCGGGGTGAAGCGGGTTCACTCGTTGCAGGAGCTGTTCAGCATCAGTGATGTCATCAGCGTGCATGCACCACTCAGCGCAGGGACCACGAAGCTGATCAACGCCGAGGTACTGGCGGCGAGCAAGCCGGGACTCATCCTCATCAATACGGCGCGCGGACCGATTGTCGATCTGGATGCGCTGCATGATGCACTGAAGTCGGGCAAGGTCCAGGCGGCAGGACTTGACGTGTTGCCGGAAGAGCCTGCCAACCCTGCGCATCCCCTGATCAAGGCGTGGGCTGCCGACGAAGAATGGATTGATCATCGTCTGGTGATCACGCCCCATTCAGCCTTCTTCACGCCGGAAAGTGTCCATGACATGCGCTACAAGGCTGGCGAGGTAGCACTGACCTACCTCAGTACCGGTCGTTTGCAGAACTGTGTCAACGAAGCCTTCCTGAAGCACCGGCGATAGGCGGTGTATCGAATCGGCTGAAGGATGCGCGGAACCTGAACAGCCTGATTCGGTGCAGGCCGATGGCTGCAAGAACGATCGCGGCAATATGGCTGGTGACCCAGCCATTTTGGCGGATTTGGTGCTTCGTCTCTTTCAGTCCTTCGTCTCTTGTTAGTCCTTCGTCTCTTTCAATCCTTTGGAAGATGCAAGATCCGCTCCGCGATGATGTTGCGCTGGATATTCGGTGTGCCACCGCCGATCACGACATTGGGCCAGTTCAGGCTCGACTTTGCCCAGGTGCCCTTGTCCACCGCATTGTCCGAACCACGCAGGTGCAGGCCTGCCTGCCCGGTCAGTGCCACGGCAAAATCATCCATCTCGATTTCGAGGCTCGCCCGGTGCAACTTGTTGACCGAAGTTTCGCTGGTCAGGGGTTCGCCCCGGATCTGCTTCGTCAGGTAGCGCAAACCGTTGTACTTCATCGCGGCGATTTTCATTTCGAAAGTGGCCAGGCGTCGCCTGACGGCCGGATCGTTTCTGGACGGTTTGCCATTTTTTCGGGTGTGTTGCACCAGTTCTTTCAGCGTATCGAGCTTGTCGAACATCGCAGTCACTTCGCCGATGCTCGAGCGTTCGTTGGCGAGGGCCGACACGGTGACCTTCCAGCCGTCGCCTTCCTGCCCGAGGCGATTGGCGACCGGGACGCGAACGTCCTTGAAAAAAACTTCGGCGAAGTGACGATCGCCGGCCATGTTCTCGATGGGCACCACCACCAGTCCAGCGCTGTTCATTGGCACGAGCAGGCAGGTTATCCCCTTGTGCTTGCTTTCGGCGCGCGAGGCTGTCCGCACCAGGAGGATGATCCACTGAGCCCAGGGGGCGCCGGAGGTCCAGATTTTCTGCCCGTTGACAACATAGTCATCACCATCGCGTACCGCCTTGCACTGGATCGATGCCAGGTCCGAACCATGGTTCGGTTCGGAGTAGCCTGTGCACCAGGTGACCTTGCTGTCGAGAATATCCGGGATGAAACGCTGCTTCTGATCCTGCGTGCCGTACTGAATGATCCCAGGGCCGACCCAGGCAAGACCCATGAACGATGTACCGAGTGGTGGTGCCTTGGCGAGGGACATTTCTTCCCGCAGGATTGCCTGTTCGACGAGCCCGCCACCACCACCACCAAACTCTTTCGGCCAGGAAAAACCTACCCAACCGCGGGCGCGAACCTTGCGCAGCCACTCGTTCAGAAAGTCAGGACCCCGCTCACTGCGCGGTGGCAGATTGTCCTTGATGAATGCCCGGACTTCCTGACGGAAAGCTTCTTCCGATGTCGAGTAGTCAAAGTCCATTACACACCTCCCAGAATGGCCACGCGCTGCAAGTGGAAATCCGAATCACCATACATGGGTCGTACCCATTTGGAGCGTTTCAGGTACAGTTGGGCATCGTATTCGGCAGTAAAGCCGATAGCGCCGTGCAGCCCGATGCAGTCGATGCCAATCTGTGCAAACGCGTCAGCCGCATAACCCTTGGCCAGTGATACGGCGCGCGGCAGTTCCTGACGGCTGTTGTTCACCGTCCATGCTGCGTAGTAAAGCAGGGACTTGAAGGATTCGATATCCACGTACATGTCGGCCAGCCTGTGTTTGACACCCTGGTACTTGCCGATCACATTTTCGAACTGCACTCGTTCACTGGCATACTTCACGGTCATCGCATGCACCGCTTCAGCTGCACCCACCGCTTCAGCGGTGACCGCGGTTGCACCCAGATCGGTGAGCCAGGCCAGTTGTTTTCTGCTGAGCCGGAACATCATGTCGTCATCGATGACCACTTCATCGAAGTTGACGTTGCCGACCGGCTTGGTGAGATCCATCTGCGGCTGTGGCTGGATCGTTACCTGATCCTTGCTGACAGCGGCCAGATAGAGGTGATCATCCACCCACACGGCGATCATGAGGTAGTCCGCTGACATGGCGTCTGCGACAAAAGGTTTGGTGCCGTGGATTCGCACCCCTTTCCTGACCGGCTTGCCCTTCAGGGTGACCCCCTCCGGATGCAACCAGTGTGGATCGTCGTAGAGAGCAAGCGTGCAGATGGCGCCACCGGCAGCCATCACCGGCAGCCAGGTTTCGCACTGCTTTTTTTTGCACACCGTCAATATGGCCTCGATGGTGAGGGCGTGGGAGACGATCGGTAACGGACACAGGCCGCGCCCTGCTTCTTCCAGCACCACCGTCAGGTCCACCCACGACAGCCCAAGGCCACCGTATTTTTCCGGCGTGGTCAGCCCGAGCCAGCCCAGATCGGCAATCTTCTGCCACAACTCGCGATCGACGATGCCGCTCCTGGCGAGTGTGCGGACCTTTGTCAGTGGCAGGTCGTCCTGCATGAAACGTCTGACCTGATCACGCAGCATCTGCTGTTCTTCCGTGAATCCAAAGTTCATGAGATCACCCCCCTTCTGATCCAGTCATCAAAGTGATCAGCGAGGTTGATCTCGCCGAGAATTTCACGGGTATGTTGTCCGACCGTCGGTGCGTCTCGCGTCACAGTCAGGGGAGTACCGTTGAAAAGAGGTGCGGGACGTGCCTCGATCAACAGCCCCGCTGACGCGTGCGTGCGTGTCCGCAAGTTGCCGTTGTGTTGAATCTGCGGGTCGCCGGCCAGTTCGGTCAACTTACGAAAGCGGGTGAACGGTACATCTTCACGCTGCATCGCTTCTGCAGCGCCAGCGACCGTCATCGCCAGTGCTGCCGGTGCCGCTCTCTCAGCGAGAAGTTCCTGCAGCGCCACCCGATTTCGGGTACGCGCAACCAGACTGGAAAACCTCGGGTCCTGCGCTACATCGGCCATGCCGAAAGCGCGGCACATACCGGCAAATTCGTCCTGACTGAGGGTCATGGTAACCCCCCAGCCGTCGGCATGGCGGTGTACCGTGCCTGATGCACCCACCGGTGGCCGCTGATCGATGTTGTCTCCCTGCAGAATGATGTCGGCGGCTGTGTCAGCCCAGATGAACGCCAGCGCAGTGTCGAGCATCGACAGTTCGATGTGCTGGCCCTTGCCCGACTTTGAACGGGCAAGCAGTGCAGCGGTGATGGCCTGGCAACCTGTCCAGGCGGTAAGCTTGTCGAGCAGCAGCATGTTGACCTGCTCCGGTGTATCCGGGTGCTCGCGGTGAATGCGTCCCTGAATCGCTCCGATGCCTGAGTACGCCTGAATGATCGGGTCGTAGGCACGATCGCCCGCGCGTGGCCCGGTCTGTCCAAAACCGCTGATGCTCAGATAGACCAACCCCGGGTTGGTTTGGGCGAGGTCCTCATAGCCGATGCCCAGGCGATCGACGACACCGGGGCGAAAATTCTGGATGATCACGTCGGCACTGGCTGAGAGTGCGTGGACAATCTGTCGACCTTCCGGTGTGCCGATATCCGCAGCCAGGCTTCGTTTGCCACGATTGATCACGTGGAAAAATCCCGAGTAGCCGTTGCGCTGGCTGCCGACGTGACGCTGTATGTCGCCTGCACCAACACGTTCGATCTTGATCACATCAGCACCCTGGTCGGCAAGCAGGGCGCCGGTCAGCGGACCTGAGACCACTGCGGAAAGATCGATGACGCGAAACCCGGACAGTGGCCCCGTCATGTGTGTCTCCTTGTCAGCGCAGAATGGGTCATCGGTCAGGAATCAAAGGGAATGATCGGTCGTCGTCAACGGGTTGAACAGACCACGGAAACGTCGACCAGATCCCATTGACGTGTTTTTCCTTCCAGCAGTCTACGTGTGGGCCGGAGGAAGGCAAGTCATGGGGAAACGTTCGGGAATGCGAGACGCAGCACAAAGCGATTCCGTACGGTACGGCGTTGGAGCTATAGTTGAAGAAGGCGCAGATGGCGCGGTGACTATCGAGAACCAAGACCTGAACATGACCACCACGGCTGAACTTGAATCTGCATTGCCCGATGATCTCGAGCTGAAGCTCGATGATGTGATCGTGCTGCTGGCGCGAGAAGTTGAACGCCTCAAGGAAGCACTATCGACGTGGCGGCAGCTGGACCATCCCCGCAAGAACGAAATCATTCGCTGGCATGTTCGTACGCTTGATGAACGACAGGATAAGCTGGACGACCTCAAGACCATGATGCTGGCGCGGCGTGAAGCCGATCGCAATCTGCATTGATCCCTGTCAACTTCGTCGATCCTCATCTGTCCTTGAGCCAACGTTCGGTGTTGACCACCACGGCGTCCCCAAAGTCCATTGCGTAGACTTCATTCAGTGTGCCGAGTCCACCCGGATTGGCGACATTCACTTCCACCAGATACCCACCGCTTGTGTCAATCGCCGCAAAGCCAACGCCTTGCTCCCGCAACCGACGTTGCACTTCTGCGATGATCGCGCGTTCCTCACTCCCCGGCGTGCCCGTCTGCGCCTGACCGCCAGTCGCCAGGTTGGCCCGCAGGCCATCCCGCGGGATGCGTCGATAGCTGCCAATGATCCCTCCACCCACCAGCAGCGTGCGGTGTTCGCCTGCGGAAATGGCAGGTATGTACTGTTGCAGTGCAAACCATTCTCCAGGATTGGCGAGCATTGTCGTTCGCAGCAGATCCCTGTCGTTGGGAAGCAGTCTGTGGACCTCCCGGCCAAAGCTGCCGGCCGCCGGTTTGAGTATCCACTCGCCGGTGGATTGCGCGAGTATGCTGGCCAGATCGTCAAACCGGTTCGAAGCGTGGGTAGGTGGCAGCAAATCAGCCCACATGAGCTTTCCGTGCAGCAGCAGATAGGCCTGCGGCGGGTTGATCATTCGAACACCGCTGTGGGCGAGAAGTTGCATCCGGTCGATGAAGTCTCCCCGGTCCCCGAGACCCAGCGGCCAGACCAGGTCTGCATCATTCAGGCAGCTGTTGCCGGCGTAGACATCGCCGTGATGCCAGCGCAGTGCGTGAGTTTCGATGGCAACCTCCCAGCCGGCCCGGGCAAAAACCCGCGGCAGGGTGTAAATGTTGTCACGCGGCTTCGCCTCTGGGGTTTGAGGCGAAGCCTCAGGCAGGTCGGACAGAAACAGGACTTGGGGCATTGCCATGAAGCGGGTCCCGCTGGATGAAGTTACCGGAGTAGAATGTGGCCCACTCCGGTCCATGCGAGCACAGCATTTTGCAGTTGAAAGACCACACCCTACCGGTTGAACAGATTCCCGACCACTGTCCGATGCCGCTGTCGGCCGCCGAGCGCGATTCGCTGAAGGACCAGATCGCAACGCAGCTGCGCGAGCGGGATGCCGTGCTGATCGCCCATTATTACGTGGATGGCGATATTCAGGACCTGGCTGAGGCGACTGGCGGCATTGTCTCCGATTCTCTCGAAATGGCCCGATTTGGCAAACGACACCCAGCCCGGACCCTGATCGTCTCCGGTGTGCGATTCATGGGCGAGACGGCCAAGATCCTGTCACCTGAAAAGCGGGTCTTCATGCCTACCCTGAAGGCGGAATGCTCGCTGGATCTGGGCTGCCCGCCGGACGAGTTCGAAGCTTTCTGCAAGGAAAATCCTGACCGCACGGTCGTGGTGTACGCCAATACTTCGGCCCGGGTGAAGGCGCTGTCGGACTGGGTTGTCACCTCGAGTGTTGCACTGCCGATTGTCGCGTCGCTGCATGCGCGTGGCGAAAAGATCCTGTGGGCGCCTGACCGCCATCTGGGTCGCTACATACAGCTCAAGACCGGCGCGGACATGATTCTCTGGCGGGGAGCCTGCGTCGTGCATGACGAGTTCAAGACCAAGGGGCTGAAAAGCCTGATGAAGGTCTATCCGGATGCCGGCGTACTGGTTCATCCCGAGTCTCCGGAAGACGTGATCGCCCTGGCCGATGCCGTGGGATCAACCAGCGGCATCCTGAAGGCAGCTTCGGAGTTGCCTCACCAGACCTTCATCGTGGCCACCGACAAGGGAATGTTCCACAAGCTCCGCCAGAAAAATCCTGGCAAGCGGTTCATCGAAGCTCCAACGGCCGGGGATGGAGCGACCTGCAAGAGCTGCGCCCACTGTCCGTGGATGGCGATGAACCATCTGCAGGTGCTGGCGGACCTGTTGCAATCGGAGACCCTGATGTCCGCCAACGAAATCCACATCGACCCGGATATCGGCAGGCAGGCCATGGTGCCTCTGACCCGGATGCTTGAATTCAAGGTCTGAGGTCGGCACAGGAGACGGGTGCCTGTGTTGTTGATTGTCAGTCCGAGTGCCGGAACGACCGGGTCGCGCTTCGACTGACTCTGCTGCGCTTCGCCTGACTCTGTTGCGCTTCGCCTGACTCTGCTGCGCTTCGCCTGACTCTGTTGCGCTTCGCCTAACTCTGTTGCGCTTCGCGCAGGGATTCCCGCAGATCCATGATTCGCTGATTGATTTGCGCCAGCAGTCGCTGTTCCGTGCGGCTGATCAGCCGCTGCGCATATTCAAGGTGCTGGATCGCCCGGCTGTATCCGCCGTGCAGCGCAAAATATTCCGCTCGTGCCCGATGCACCCCGATCACATCACCTGAAAGTCCGGCCGTCTCGGCGAGGTCGTACCAAACGTCGACATCCCGCGGATTGGCAAGGCTCTGTCGTTCCAGCACTGCCTGGGCCTGGGTGAATTTTTTCTCGGCAGACAAAGCCCGTGCATACAACATGGAAAGTGGTGCGTTGTCCGGGTTCAGCACCAGGTGATGACTGAGGAGATGAGCCGCTTCGCCTGGTTTTTTCCCCTCGATCAGGGCTTCCGCCTGGGCACCTATATAGAGGATTTTCTGCGGATCGCTGTTCAGCAGTGATTCGGTTATGGCCAGCGCAGCATCATGTTTGTCCGTTCTGGCGAGCGCCAGCGCCAGGCCATACTCGGATGCAACGTCGTCCGGGTTGTCCGCCAGCGCCTTCTCGAACAACGCAACCGCTGCCGTCGGGCTGGTTGCATAGTTGACCTGGGTTCGCGCACGCATCAAGCCGTAGTCGAGTTCGTTGAGCCGGCTGTTGGGCGCGGGCACAGCGGGTTTCGGAATGGATTGCACCTGTTGCCGTGTATCGGAAACACGGGTATCGGATAGAGGGTGGGTGAGCAGAAACTCCGGCGGGCGCTCGCTGTATCGGTATGTCTGGTTCATCCGTTCGAACATGCGTGGCATGCCATTCGGGTCGAGTCCCGCACGAACCAGTGTGTTGATGCCGATGCGGTCGGCCTCGGTTTCCCGAGTCCTGCTGTAACGCAGGCTGCGCGCCTGCGCTGCTGCCTGAACTCCGGAAATGGCCGCCATGCCGGCATCGCCTCCACCCATGGCTGCGATGGCAATCGCAGCGATGAGGCTGGCAATGGTGGGTATCGCCTGGGCCCTGGATTCTTCGACACCACGAGCAAAATGGCGCTGGGAGAGGTGTGCCAGTTCATGGGCGATGACGGATGAATACTCGTGCACGTCGTGAGCGTACAGGAACAGGCCGGCGTTGACGCCCACTACACCGCCAGGCGCTGCAAAGGCGTTGATCTCCTTGTTGTCGATCACCACGACCCGCAGGATCGAGTCGGCAAGGTCCGAGTAACCCGCGAGCTGGCTCAGGTGGACACTGACGTAGTACTTCAGCAGAGTATCGCTGGAGGTGGGCAGGCTCGCATGGATCTGCTTGAGAAAATCTTCGCCGATCTGTCTTTCAAGCTGTGGCGAGATCGTGCTGGAAGAAGCGTCACCCAGGCTCGGCAGCTGCAGTTCTTCCCGCGGCTCGAGGCTGACGGCATGGTTCTGCGGCTGCCCGGCAGACTGCACTGCCACGGCCAACAGGCAGCCAGCGAGCAACGTGCCCGTTCTGGTCAGGAGGCGCCGGGGTGCAGGGGTTGGACGTTGTGGTCTGATGGTGGAGTGGACCATGATCCGATCATAGTGAATCAACGAACTGAATGCAGTCTGAATCCGGTTATAATCGGCCCCCATGGATGAAATCGTACTCGACACAAAAGGGCTGATGTGCCCGATGCCGCTGCTCAAGGCCAAACAGGCACTCAACGCGCTGGCACCGGCAGCCCTGCTCCGCGTTTATGCCACCGACCCGGGGTCGGTGCGTGATTTCGCGGTGTTTTCGCGGCAGAGCGGCCATGAACTGCTGGAATCGAATGAACAGGATGGCGTTTTCAGTTATCTGCTGAAGAAAAAACCGTAGTACCCGCAAGCAAGAGCACTCTCCGGCAAGAGCACTCTCCGGCAAGAGCAGCACTTTCCATCAAAAGCCTTTTCCAGCAAGAGTGGTTCCGGCTGCAGTTCTCCAACGTGTTGATCTTCTCGCCCATGGCGGCGCATCTCACTGGTGGAGCTTGGCAGGGTCCCGCTGTTACCATGCGCGCACTTTTGCAACTGGACTGATGGCATGTTGAGGGGAAGCATTGTCGCCCTGGTGACACCCATGCACGCCTCCGGTGATGTGGACTGGCAGGCGCTCGAGCGTCTGATTCACTGGCACCTTGAACAAGGCACACACGGCATCGTGCCCATGGGGACAACCGGCGAAAGTGCCACGCTGGATACGGTTGAACACCTCAAGGTCATTCGCAGGACAGTGGAGATTGTGGAAGGCAGGGTTCCGGTTGTCGCGGGCACTGGCAGCAACTCGACCAGCGAAGCCATCCATCTGACCCAGCAGGCCGCACAAGATGGCGCCGATGCCTGCCTGCTGGTCACTCCCTACTACAACAAGCCGACCCAGGAAGGGCTCTACCAGCACTACAAGGCGATTGCCTCCGCCTGTTCCGTACCGATCGTCCTGTATAACGTGCCCGGACGAACAGCCTGCGACATGAAGGCGGAAACCGTCGGCAGGCTGGCCAGCATCCCTGGAATCATCGGTATCAAGGAAGCCTGCGGCGATCCGCAGCGGATTGCCCAGATCCGCCGGCTGGTCGATGAACAATTCATCATGTTGTCCGGCGAAGATGCACAGACACTGCGCATGCTCGAGCTGGGAGCGGTTGGCACCATCTCGGTGACTGCCAACGTGTTACCCGGGAAAATGGCTGAGTTCTGTGATGCATGGGCTGCTGGCGACCACCAGCGAGCCGCAGAGCTCGACCGCATTCTGCAACCAGTGCACGAGATCCTGTTCATCGAAACCTCACCGATGCCGACCAAGTGGGCTCTTTTCGAGATGGGCATGACGGATCGGGGCATCCGGTTGCCTCTGGTGGAGCTTTCCGATCAGCACAAGCCCGAACTCAGGGCTCGACTTCGCGCTGCCGGCGCACTCCAGTGACACAAGCGGGATGACCCTGATGATGCCAGCCAGGCAGGTGCGACAGACGATTGGGCGAGTGATGATTCTTGGAACCGTGATGGTAGCCAGCGGTTGTGGCTGGATGAGTGATGACAAGGGCATGTTTGTCGACCGGAGTGGTGACTACGTGAAGGCCAGACAGTTGCCACCTCTTGAAATTCCAGACGACCTGCACGCAGAGAAGGTCGAGGATCCGTTTCCGATCCCGCCGGTGCCTGCCCAGCCCAACGCGGTTTATTTCACGGAGAAGGCGCCGCCACCTGACGCGATCTACACCAGTGACAATCGTGGCGAAGTCCGCATACAGCGGCTCTCCCAGCGTCGCTGGCTGGCGATCCCGGAGTCACCCACCACGGTTTGGCCGAAGCTGAAGCAGTTCCTCGCCGAGAACGGCCTCGCGGTGACCTATGAAGAGCCGACACAAGGTCGGATCGACACCGACTGGTTCCTGGTCGCACCCGTGCAGGACCAGAAGTATCGCGACGTTGTCCGCCTGGTTCTCCAGGAAAAGCGGCAGGCCGAAGGACTCAAGACGGGCAAGGAACGTCTTCGTCTGCGCCTTGAAGGAGGTTTGCAGGATCAGAGCAGCGAGATTCACCTGCGCCATGAAAACGACAGCCAGGGCGTGCCCTCGGCGATTGGCCTTGCCTCGCTCGCGAAGGTCAACTCGGCACTGCCGACGGCTGAAGACGAACTGTTGAAAGAACTCGGAGCGTACATTGCCGCGCGGGTGTCCGAGCAGACGGTATCCCGGGTGGCTTCCAACATCTCGGGGGTGAACAAGGCTGAAATGGATCGAAATCCCGATGGGAGCCCGGTGCTTCGTCTGAGGCTTGATTTTGAGCGTGCCTGGGCGGCGGTCAGCAAGGCGCTGGAAAATGGCGGTGTTGAGGTGACAGGCGACGACAGCGCCACCGGGACCTACAACATCCGTGTCAGTGATGCCGTGTTTTCCGGCGAAGAGCCAGGTTTTTTCAAGCGGATGGTCACTTTTGGCGGCGACAAGCCCAAGGACCTGAAGATTCAGCTCGAAGGCCAGGGCGAGGAGTTCACCGTACTGGTGCAAGAGGTGAGTGGGGAGCCTGTTGACAAGGACCTGGCCCAGCAGGTGCTGTCCCTGATCAGGGAATTTGCGGTTTGATTGGTCTGGCGTCGCTTGGCAGTGGCAGCCGGGGCAACGGCACACTGGTTCGATTCGGCCGGACGCTGCTGCTGATCGACTGCGGATTCACCGTCAAGCAGGCCGAGGCACGGTTGGCCAGGCTGGGGGTGCGGGCTGGAGAGATCACCGCCATCCTGGTGACTCATGAACACGCCGATCATGCCTCGGGCGTCGCCGCATTTGCCCATAAATATGCGATTCCGGTGCACGCGTCCTATGGCACGCTCTCGAGTCGCCAGTATTCGCTGACCGGCCAGCCCTTTGATGGTGATGTGCCATTCCTGATCAACGACGTCGCCATCAACCCGGTCCGGGTTCCGCACGATGCCCGCGAACCGACCCAGTTTGTACTGTCACAGGGAGCGACCAGGATTGGTGTGCTTTCCGACCTGGGTTGCGTCACGCCCCATGTCGTCGAACAGTATTCAGGGACCGATCTGCTGATGCTGGAAGCCAATCACGATGTTGGTCAACTCGACTCCGGGCGCTATCCACCGACCCTCAAACGCAGAATCCGTTCCGACCTTGGGCACCTGTCCAATCATCAGTCCGCCGAATTGCTGGAAGCACTGGCTCATGCCCGACTGGACGTGGTGATCGGACATGTCAGTGAAGAAAACAATGGTCGGACGCAGCTGGATCAGGTATTTGCGCCGTTCCAGGAGCGGGTCAGGACGATGCGGGTCGCCACGCAGTCCACCGGAATGCCCTGGATCATGCTGTCGGGAGACGCACCGGCGAGTGTCGCAACCCAACCCGGAACCTCGGAACTCACGTTCTGAAGAACCGGCATTTTCCAACAGCGAAACGGGTCCGATTTCCTTACTATTTCCACATTACACAGGCACGGCTTAAGTCATGGATCTTGGTAGCAGCAACGTCTTCGAAGTCACCCCGCAGAACATCCAGAAGGATGTGGCCGAGCGGTCCCGCACGATGCCGGTGCTCCTGCTCTTCTGGGCCGCGCAGGTCCTGCCGTCGGTAACCGCAAAAAAAACCCTTGAAAGCCTGATGCCGGCCTACAACGGCAAGGCGGCACTGGCACTGGTGGATGTGGCTCGGGATCAGTCGCTGGCCCAGCAACTGCGTGTGCAGAGCCTGCCGGCCATACGGGTCCTGCAGAACGGCCAGATGGTCGAGCAACTCGATGGCCCGCAGAGTGATCGGGTTTACCGGCAACTGCTGGATCAGCTCACCATGTCCAGTGGCGACATGCTGCGCGCTTCACTGGCCGATGTGCTCGCAGCCCGGGATTTCGGTACGGCGCTTTCAATCCTGCAGGAATCGATTCAGCAGGAACCCAACAATCCCGTGTTTCGTGTCGAACTCGCCGATGTCCTGGTGCGCAGCGGGCAGCTGGATGAAGCACGCAAGGCGCTGGCGACCATTCCGGATGATGCACCAGACCGCAAGCGGCCTCTGGTCCGGCTCGAATTCTGGGAGGAAGCGGCTGGTCTGGAGACTCTGGACCAGTTGCTGGCAACGGTCGCGGGGAACCCGGCCGATCTGGATGCAAAATATGCCTTGTGTGTGCGCCAGACCGTGCTGGAGGAATACGAGGCAGCCCTTGAACTCGCGCTCGATGTATTGCGTGCGGATCGGACGTTTCGCGACGATATCGGTCGACTGACGATGATCCGGATCTTCGATCTGCTGGGCAAGGGCGCACCCCTGGCTGCGACCTGGCGGCGGCGCATGTTCAACTTCCTGCACTGACCGGCAGCGGGTCAGCTGCTGCCGCTCTGTTCCCGGCCACGCGCCTGGATGGCAGCCCGTCGGGCGGCGACCTTGTCCGCCCTCACTTCCTTGCGGCCATGAGCCTTGCTGGCTTCTTCTTCCAGTCGCAGACCTGCATCGAGTGTCGAGTGCCAGCCGGCGTCGATCAGACGCTTGATTTCCCTGCGGGTAACCGGCTCCGTCGAAAGGATGTCGCGTGCAAGGGCAATGCAGGTTGGCAACAGTTCAGCAGCCGGCACCACACGATTGACCAGACCCCATGCGCAGGCCGTCTGTGCATCAAGATAATTTCCGGTCAAACTCAGTTCCTTGGCCCGGTTGGCGCCAATCAGGCGTGGCAGACGCTGTGAAAGACCCCATCCCGGTACCACGCCAACCCGACCGTGGGTATCTGCGAAGCGGGCGTCGGGAGAGGCGATGAGGAAGTCACACATCAGCGCCAGTTCAAAACCGCCTGTGATTGCAAAACCGTTGATGGCACCGATGACCGGTTTGGGCAGATCACGCAGTGCGGCGGCGATATCGATGCTCGCACGGGTAGCCTCGGCAGGCTTTTCGCCCCCCAGTTCCTTGAGATCCAGACCCACCGTGAAGGCGCGCCCCGCACCGGTCAGAATGATCACCTCGGTCTGTTCATCGTCGCGAAGCTGGACAAAGGTCTCGCTGATCGCCGCACGCAAGCCGCTGGACAGGGCGTTGAGTGCGGTCGGGCGATTGAGGGTGACCACGGTGATACCGTCCAGATGTTCGGTCAGGACCAGCGGCTCCGGATTTGACATGGTTGCACTTCTATCGAGAGGGGGTTTGCGACAGGGTAGCGAGCATGTCGTGAGTGTGCCAGTCTCTCCGTGGATGTGAACCTGACCCGGACCAATGATGAACCTTCTCCCACGGTGGCCGTCTGCCGGTGCAAGGATTGACCCGTTGCACGGCTCGCGCTCATCGACCGGCTGGCATGCGGACTTCCGGGGATGGCCTGATCGATGACCTGGCACATGGTGGAGCAGTATGGGCAGCCGTCACCAGCGCAGTGGATGGTCGATCTGCTGGCCGAGATAGCGATTGGCCTGCGTGAGCTGACTGAGAGCCCGGAGCACTCCGAAATCCAGAAGACGGATCTGGCAATCGCGCATCTGTCGCGGGTGGCAACACTCACCTACCTGCTGCGCAGCGGCTGGTCCGGCCCCGTCTATCGGGTGTTCCGCGATCGTCTGCTTGAGCGACTGAATGATTTTGACCGGGTGCGTGCCGCACGGGTGATCGAAGCGACGCTGGGGGAAAACGCGCCCGAGGAGTGGCAGTTGGGCTGCGCCTTGCCACCCGCGTCTGACTGGTTGGGTCAGGCATTGCCCACCCTGCTCGGCAGCCTGTGTGCACCAGCCGACCCGGTGGTGGCCGAGAGGCTTGCAACACTGGCCCGGCATTGCCTTGAAACCAGGCCATGGCTCACGGCGAATGGCCCGGCGCCGTCCGGTGCGCGTCTGGCAAAACTGCTTCGCCTGGGGCGACGGTTGCGCGTGGCACTGGAACTTTTTCACCCCGGGTTGTCAGATGAGTGGCGGGCGGCGCGTCCGGCGCTGGTGGCGTGGGTGGAATCCCTCGAGCGGTGGGCACAGGTCAGGCGCGTTGCCAGAGCGCTCAGACGCGGCGGCTCCAGAGCATCCCGGGCAAGGTTGCGTCGTACGGAGCGCCGGCAGGCGGCACAATCGCTTGCAGCGACCTCTGCGTTACAATCGCAGCTGCAGATTCCCCTGGAGATCGACTGGTTCCAGGTGGTGCAGGAACGTACGTCGGCGTGTACACGGATCGAAATCCGGAAGTCGGACGTCTGACACCTGTCATCCGGAAAACAATGGAGAAACTTATCTTGAAGCTGTTGGTCCTGGCGGCGCTGGCCTGTCTGATTCCTGTCGTCGTGCACGATGTCACCGCGGCAGAACCCGTCTGGGGTCCGGCCATTGGCAGCAAGGTTGAATTGCGCGCTCAGGATGATTCGGGGCGGGAACGCACGCTGGCGGACCTTTCTGGCAGGCAGGGGCTGCTGCTGTTTCTCAATCGGTCGGCAGATTGGTGACCCTTCTGCAAACGCCAGTTGGTCCAACTGGAAAGTGAAAGAAGCCGGTTCGAAGCACTGGATGTCAATGTTGCAGGCATGACTTACGACAGCGTCGAAGTGTTGAAGGCGTTCAGGGAAGATGCGCGGCTTGGTTACCCGCTCCTCAACGATGAAAATGCCCGGCATGTGAATGCACTGGGAGTTCGCAATGAAGAATACCCGGAAGGCCATAGCGCCTATGGAGTTCCTCATCCAGGAATACTCTTTGTGCGCCCGAATGGCGAAGTGGTCAGGACTTTCTCGGTGCCCGGATACCGTCAGCGACCACCGATCGAAGAGGTGCTGGAGGCCGTCAAGGCCGTTGTTGATGATCGGTAGAACCAAGGAACCATCCGTCTGCTATGGCACAATGCAGCGCCTGCGGAGCCAAGCGCGTCCCAAGTCGCTGTGCAGATGGTCGATTCGAACAAGAGGTCTGGTGAAGTGTTGTTGCACGATGTAATACCCGATATGCGTGTTGCGCTTCTCGCGTCAATGCGCGAGCGACTCCGAACCTGCCTGATCAGTGTCGATCCAGGCTGCTGAAAACATGCCCGTTCGCTCGCTTCAGACCTGTCTCAAGGCCGCGTTCCTGCTGGTCGTGGCATTTGTGCTGCCGGCATGTTCCACCATCATCACCGGAGCTTCGCAGGGCTTCACCAACAATCTCGCCAGCGCCATTCTCGACAGCGACGATATGGAACTGGTGCACGATGGCGCGCCGGCATACCTGCTCCTGATAGACGGTCTGCTTACCGGCAGTCCCGACGATGCGGGACTGCTCGGTACTGCCGCCCGATTGAACTCCGCCTATGCCGGTGCATTTGTGGAAGAAACTGACAGGGCCCGCCGGATGCACAACAAGGCGTTGACCATGGCGAGGCGCGCTGTCTGTAAAGAGATCAAGGACGGTTGTGACCTGGAAAGCGTCGATTTCAAACTGTTCGAAACCTGGCTGGCTGCACGCAAGCCGAAGGATGCAGCACTGTTGTATGGCCTTGGTGCAACGTGGGCCGGCTGGATGCAGGTACACAGCGATGACTTCAATGCCATTGCACAGCTTGCCCGGGTCAAGGCGCTGATGCAGCGCATCGCGGAACTGGACGAAACCATCGATCACGGTGGTGTGCACCTTTACCTTGGCGTCTTTGAAACCCTGTTTCCGCCGGCCATGGGTGGCCGCCCTGAAATCGGTCGTCAACACTTTGAGCGTGCGATCGAGTTGAGCCGGAACCAGCACCTGCTCACCAAGGTGATGTTCGCGGAGAATTACGCCCGGCTCGTTTTTGATCGCGAGTTGCATGATCGACTGCTGGCAGAGGTGGTTGCCGCGGATCCCAGGGTACCGGGACTGACCTTGATCAACACTGTCGCCCAGGCACGGGCGCAAAAACTCATGGAATCAGCAGATGAATATTTTTAGCAGGATGGTGAAATCGTTGGTGCCGCTGTTGTTCGGCGATCGCCCGCAGCGGCGTGCCGTCATCGGGCCACGTCCCGCAGCGCCTGAATTGCGGCGAAGCAGGGTTCCAGGGACGTCGGGCCTGTGGCTCGCCATCGCGACCTTCCTGCTTGGCACTCCCGTGTTTGCCGCCACGACGCTGAAGATTGCGGCGGTTTCGCCGGATGGCTCGGTGTGGATGAAACGTCTGCGTGTTGCCGGGAAGGTGATCAGCGACAAGTCCGCCGGCCGGGTGACGCTGAAGTTCTACCCTGGCGGCGTGATGGGCGACGACAAGGCCGTGCTGCGCAAGATACGGGCGAATCAACTGCACGGCGCCGTGTTCACGTCAGGCGGTCTCGTGGGTGTTGACCCTGATTTCCAGCTCTACAGCCTGCCCCTGGCCTTTGCTTCCGCTGAAGAAGCCGCGGCGATACGCGTCATGTTTGATGATCGGTTGCTTGCCGGTCTGCGCAACAAGGGCTACGAGGGGTTTGGTGTTGCCGAGATCGGATTTGCCTACGTCATGGCCCAGGAGCCCGTGCACAGCGCTGCCGACGTACGCTCCCGCAAGGTGTGGACCCCGGATAACGACCCGGGTGCGACCCGGCTGCTCGACAGCTTTGGCATCAACGGCATTCCACTGACCATTGCGGACGTGCTGACAGGTTTGCAGACGGGTCTGATCAACACCATCGCAGCACCCCCTGTGGGCGCCATCGCCTTGCAGTGGTACACGCAGGTCAAGCACGCCATGGACATGCCTCTCATGTACATCTACGGCACCCTGGCGATCAATGGTCGCCCCTTCAAGAAGCTGTCATCCGGGGATCAGCAGATCGTTCGCGATGAGCTGCGGCAGGCCGTGGCCGACGTTGATGCACTGGCCCGCAAGGATCACGCTTCCGCCATCGATGCCATGACCACACAGGGTGTGCAATGGTCCAAACCTTCTCCTGAACAGCTGGTCGAGTGGCAGTCGCTGGCGAAAACGGCGAATGACCGGTATGCCGCAGAAGGTTTCATCAGCGCAGATCTCTACCGAGATTTCATGGCGGCACTGGCCAGCCAGCGCAGCAGATAGACCGGGGCAGGGAACTCAGATGCGCCTGTTGCGGGGAATTGAAACCGGCCTTCTGGTGCTGTTGCTGGCAGGCTTGATCGGGCTGGCGGCGTGGCAGGTGCTGGCCCGGTTTTTCTTTGATAGTGGACTCAACTGGGGCGACGCGTTTGTACGTGTGCTCGTGCTCTGGATTGCCATGCTGGGTGCGATGATTGCGGCGCGTACCGATGATCATATTCGAATCGATCTGATTGCCAGGTTTCTTTCGCCTGGTGCGCAGCAACTCGTGCGCCGATTGTCTGCGCTGATGACCGCTTTGGTCCTTGGCCTGTTTGCCTGGGCGAGTGTTGGTTTTGTGCGAATGGAGTTTGAAGACGGAGCGGTAGCCTTCGCTACCGTACCTGCCTGGTTGTGCGAATCAATCATGCCCGTTGCAGCGGCAGTGATGTGCCTGCGCTATCTGATGCACGTGGTGAAGCTGCCAGAGCGCAAACAGGCATGATCTGGCTGGCCGTGGCTGGCTTGCTTCTGCTGGCACTCTCCGGTGCACCGCTGTTTGCGGTGCTGCTCGCTGCTGCCATGACCGGGTTCTGGGCATCGGAAATCGAACTGACAGTCGTCGCCATCGAACTCTATCGAATCGTCGACACACCGCTCCTCGTGGCGCTGCCTTTGTTCACCTTCGCCGGTTATGTGCTGTCGGCGGCAAACACCTCCCAGCGACTGGTTGATCTGGTTCAATCCCTGTTCGGTGCACTTCCTGGTGGCCTTGCCATCGTCGGCTTTGTGGCCTGTGCGGTGTTCACGGCGTTGACAGGTGCCTCCGGGGTCACCATTGTTGCGTTAGGTGCCTTGTTGTTACCGGCGATGCTGAGCCAGGGTTACAGCGAACGGTTCAGTCTGGGTCTGGTCACCTCGTCAGGCAGTCTTGGATTGTTGATCGTGCCTTCGGTGCCGCTGATCCTGTACGGCGTGATTGCCCAGCAGATGGACGTCGGTGTCTCCTTTTCCATTGTTGATCTGTTCAAGGCTGGTGTGCTGCCGGTCTTGCTGATGCTCGGGATGCTGATTGGCTGGACGCTGTGGAAACATCGCAAAGGCGGCCCCGATGGGGGCATATCCCGGCAACCGTTCACACGCGCCGAATTTGGTCGGGCGTTGTGGGCCGCGCGTTATGAACTGCCGCTGCCGGTCGTGGTGCTTGGTGGCATCTTCAGCGGGGTGTTTGCCGTTTCCGATGCGGCGGCCGTGACCGCACTGTATGTGATTGCCGCCGAAGTGCTGCTGTACCGCGACGTCAAATGGCAGCAGGTGCCGGGGTTGGTCATCGACTCCATGGTCATGGTAGGCGGCATCCTGATGATCCTGGGAGTTGCGCTGGCTTTCACCAATTTTCTGGTGGATGCGCAGATTCCCCAGCAACTCTTCGAATTCATGCAGGCACATGTCAGCAATCCGCTGATGTTCCTGCTGCTGCTGAATGTGCTCCTGTTGCTTCTGGGAGCGATTCTGGACATCTTTGCCGCGACGGTGATCATGGTTCCGCTGCTGCTGCCGGTGGCCGTGGGTTATGGCATCCACCCGGTACACCTGGGCATCATTTTCCTTGCCAACATGCAGATCGGTTATTTCACGCCGCCCATCGGGATGAACCTGTTCATCGCGAGCTTCCGCTTCCGCAAGCCGATGCTTGAACTCTACAGCGCCTGCTGGCCCTTTTTTCTCGTGCTGCTGACAGCGGTGCTGATCATCACCTATGTCCCTTGGCTCAGTCTGGTGTTCATCACATGAGGCGCACGTTCCTGATCGGGTTGGCCGGGTTGATCGGCTGGTTGTCGCTGACGTCTCTTGGCCGTCCGGCCCATGCGACCGAAGATCCGGGGCAGCTGGTCGATGGCCTGCATGCCGTGCTGGTGCAGGCCATGAAGCATGGCGGTTCCGTGGCTGAACGTATTGCCATTGTCGATGATCAGGTGTTTGCACTCTTTGATTTCGAGACCATCGCGCGCGTCAGCGTTGGTCGGGAGTGGACGAAGATGCAGGCTGCAGAACAGACCCGGCTTGTCGATCTGCTCAGACGCCTGTCGGTCGCCACCTATGCCGATCGGTTCGACAGTTTTGAGGGTCAGCGATTCGAACGCCTCGATGTGCAGACTTCCAAGACCGGCAGTGTCGTGAAGACGGCCATTGTCCGCAGCAATGGCGAGCGGGTTTCGCTGCATTATTACTTCCGGGCGGGCAGGATCTTCAACGTGGTCGCCGATGGGGTGAGTGACCTCGCGCTGCGCCGCGCGGACTATGGCAGCATCCTCAAGCGAGAGGGTTTGCCGGCGCTGTTTGACAACGTTGAGCAGAATGTTGCCGAACTCGAGTAAGACCGGCGTCCCGGCATTGGTCCTGGGGGTGTTGATGGCCATGGGTTTGCTCGGTGGCTGTGCAACGCTTACCGGTGAACCGTTTGCAGTGCAGGACCCTTACGAGCCGGTGAATCGCAAGGTCTATGGGGTGATTGACAGCGTGGATCGCAGGATCATCGCGCCGGTGGCCCGCGGTTACCGGGCGTTGATGCCTGACTGGGCTGAACGTGGAGTGGGCAATTTTTTCAGGAACCTGCGTCGCATCGACAGCGTTGCCAACAGCGCCCTGCAGGGGAAGTTCCGTCACGCCGGCGAAGACCTGGCAGGAGTGATCGTCAATACAACCGTTGGTATCGGCGGGCTGATCGATGTTGGAGCGCGCATGGGCCTTGCGCATCATGAAGAAGATCTTGGTCAGACGCTGGCGATATGGGGGGTGACCAGAACCCGTTATATCTATCTGCCATCCGGCCCCTCAACCCTGCGCGATACACCAGGTACCCTGCTCAAGTCCTGGCTGCCGGAACTGCTGATGAGTGGTGGCTACAGCATTTGGGTTTCCCTGGTCGATCTGCTGGCCATTCGTGCCGAAGCGTTACCACTGTCGGATGCGCGCGACCAGGCGGCGCTCGACCCCTATGTGTTTACACGCGATGCGTATTTCCAGCGGCGTGAATACGTTACCTTCGATGGGGATCCACCGATGGAGGACTTTTTCGAGGAATTCGACGAACTCGACGAACCTCTCGAATGAGTGAACGTCTGAACAACGTTCTTGGTGCCTGGGTATTGTTCGTCTGTCGGAATCCCTGGCATGTGCTGGCGTCGATCACCCTGATGACACTGGGATGTGCGTGGTACGGCGTTGTCAATTTTCGAATCAATTCCGACCTGAGCGGACTCATCGATCAGCAATCTGCGTGGCGGGTCAACTTCGACGAGTACGAAACAGCATTCCCTGATCTGCTGAAAACAGCGGTTGTGGTTGTGTACGGTGACTCATTCGGCGATGTCGAAGAAGCATCGCGGGCGATCGAAGCAGCCATCCGGGCGGAGTCCCGGTTTACGGCCATCAGTGCGGTACAGAATCTCTCTTTTCTGCGTGATCATGCGCTGTTGTACCTGTCCGGTGACGATCTGGACAAAATGGCGGATCGACTCGCGCAAGCACAACCGGTGCTGACGGCCATTGCCGAGGATCCTTCGTTGCGCGGCGTTCTTGAAGTACTCGCCGATGGTGCACAGAACGCGGGTGAAGAGGCGTCATTCGAATCCGTTCTTGAGCTTGTCACCACGAGTGGTCACCGGGCACTGGCAGGGCAGGATGGGAAAATTCGCTGGACGGATGAACTTTTCAGTCCCGATCCACCCCAGATAAGGGTCATCAGTCTCAAGGGAAACAACCGTTTTGATGTCTCATTGCCGAGTGGGGAGATGCTGGCGCTGCTGCGACAGACCATCGACAGTGTGCCGCTGCCGGATGGCGTCCTGACCGGCGTGACCGGTGAGATCGCACTGACCCATGAAGAGATCAGCGCCGCAACAGGCGGCATCAATCTGGCGGGGTGGATTTCAACACTGTTTCTGACGCTGGTGATGGTGATCGGGGTGCGGTCGATCAAGATCGTGGTGACCACGCTGCTGATGCTGCTCTATGGCGTGGTGATCACCACTGCCTGGGCCATGTTTGCGGTCGGCGAATTCAATACGCTCTCGCTGGTCTTCATCGTGATGTTCTTTGGACTGGGCGTCGACTATGCGCTGCACTTTTCGCTGCGTTACCAGGAGGCGGTCAACCAGCACGATGACCGCGTGCTGGCCCTGGTTCACGCCACCCGGGGCGTGGGTGGCGCCATCTTTCTGTGCATGATCACGACAACCGTTGCGTTCCTGGCCTTCTGGCCTACCCGATATGGTGGGCTGGCTGACCTTGGTGTGATCTCGGCTGGCGGCATGCTGGTTGCGTTTGTGCTGACGTTTTCGCTGATTCCCGCGTTTTTTGTCGTGTTTGGTGACATCCAGCCCCACCGCCTGGGTTCACAATCCAGAGATGTTCTGGTGAAGAGCCTCATAGCACATCGGCAGGCAGTGATTGGATTGGTTGTGCTGGCAAGCCTCGGAGCGATCTGGTTCGCAAGCCGGGCTCATTTTGACTACAGCGTTCTGGCGCTGCGCGACGAGAGCACGGAATCCATGCGCATGCTGCGATTCCTGCAGGAAGAAGGCGTGGCTACGGACTATGCTCTCTACATCGTTCATGAGCCCGGTGAACTGAAACTTGCCCAGCTCGAAGCGCTGCCAATGGTTCGAGCGGTTGTCACGCCTGAGGACTTTGTGCCCAGGGATCAGGACGACAAGTTTTTTGCAATCGAAGACCTGGGTCTGTTGCTCGAAAGTGCAGTCACGCCAGTCACGGTTCTTCCTTCGCCGACAACCGATGAACTGCGCGCGGCGCTGAACGGGTTTGCGGGCATCTTGCGCGCCACTGACCATCCGCACGCAGGTCTTTATGCCGATCTGGCCGGGTTGCCTGAGGCGCGCCTGCTTGACTGGCAGGCGGACGTCGTTGACGGGCTAAACGCCGAACTTGAATGGCTCCGCCGTGCCCTGGCTGTTGGACCCGTCACGCTGGACGGGCTGCCGGCCGCCCTTCGGGCAGGCTTCATCAGCGCGGACGGCAAACAGCTCTCGGTGGTGTTGCCGGAAAGGGATATTGCAGATGTGCAGTCCCTTGGTGCTTTCATTGACGCAGTGCAGGCAGTGGAACCCAAGGCAACAGGCCGACCCGTGATCGAAAAAGGGGTTGGCGAAATTGTCATTCAGTCGTTCCAGCAGGCGATGCTGGTTTCCGGTGTGTCGATCTTTGTGATCCTGGCGGTGGTTTTCCGCAGTCTGGTCAGTGCCTTCTATATCGCCTTGCCGCTGTTGCTGGCTGCGCTGTTCACGCTGGCGCTGGGAGAGATCCTGGATGCACCGCTGAACATGGCGAACGTCCTCGTCCTGCCTCTGATTTTTGGATTGGGTGTTGATAATGGCATCCATGTATTTCATCGTTTCCAGGCAGCCGGCAATGTCGACAACTTCATGCAGTCAAGCACCCCAGTTGCTGCACTGCTGAGCACCCTGACAACGGTTGGTGCGTTTTCTTCCCTGATGCTTTCACCGCACGTCGGTACGGCTTCCATTGGCCTGTATCTCACGATCGCTGTGGGCATGCTGCTGGTGTTCGCCCTGTTCCTGTTGCCGGTGCTGTTGCAGAAGTCGAGATGACGCGCTGGTGGACACGGTTTGTACTGCTGGTCATGGGCCTGTTGACGGCGGTACGGGTCTACACGGTGTGGGTGAACGGTGCGGTGCCCCTGTGGGTGTGGTTCCATGGCATGCTGGCGGACGTCGCCGCGTTGGTTCTCTTGTCAGCGGTGGTAGCCCTCGGTCTGCGTTCGTCGCGAGCCTGGGTCCGAACTGCATTGGTCGTGATCGTGGTCGCCGTCGTACTGCTGGTGGCCGCAGCAGAAATCTTCTACTGGCATGAGTTCGAGGCGAGGCTGGATCGCCTGGTGTTCCATTACCTCGCCTATCCGGTGGAAGTCCTCGTCTTCCTGGAAGAGCAGTTTTACATCACCTGGGTGCTGGTGCCGTTTGTGCTGCTGGTCCTGTTGGTGGTTCGGTTGGTCGGTCGGCCCGCAAGAATGGAAAGTGGCAGGCACCTGCTGATGCTGCTGGTTGCCGCTGCCTGTGTACTTTTGCTGGTCCGGCAGCCGGTCCTCGACACTTCCCGACGTCTCAACCAGCTGGCAAGCAACGGTTACATGGGCGTTCTTACCGCGGCCACCGTGTCGCAGCAGGACTGGTCGGAGTTGTACCCAGGAGTCGCCTGGCGCCTCATTGCGCAGCATGGTGCAAACCACAGCGCCCAGCCTGAATCGACTACACCTGCGGTTCCCACGACGGGTAGGAAAAACGTGGTACTGATTCTTGAAGAGTCATTTTCCGGCGTCAACTGGACCGATCCGGTTCTTCGCCGCCAATGGCTGCCGGAGTTTGATCGCTTGTCAGAACGAGGTCTGGCATTTACCCATGTGTATGCAGCGGGTACACGCACGACTCGCGGGATGGAGTCGATCATGCATGGTTTTCCGCCATTGCCCGGAATTTCCGCGATGGAGCGCGATGGTGTCGAGCGACTCGCATCGCTGCCCAGGGTGTTGCAGTCCTCCGGTTACCAGACCGTTTTTGCATATGGTGGCTGGCCCGGATTTTCCAACTTCACGAATTATTGGCACCGCATCGGTTTTGCACGGACCACCAGCAGGAATGATTTTTCAGCCGGCACCTTTGAAACCAGTTGGGGGGTGGATGACAAATCGCTGTTCAAGCACGTGATCGGTTTGCTGGATGAGGCGACCGGGCAGGGACAACCGGTGTTCCTGGCCACTCTGACCGTTAGCAACCATCGCCCTTTCAGTCTACCGGACCACCATGGTTCCCCGGATGAACGTTCGCTGACACATGCGATGCACTTTGCCGATTCGGCGCTGGGCGAATTTTTCCGGATGGCCAGAACCAGACCGTGGTACGACAACACCCTGTTCATTGTGACTGCCGATCACGGCCCCAGGATTCACGGAGACAGTCTGGTGCCGATAGAAAGTTATCGGGTGCCGCTGTTGATCATCAGTGAACCTTCGCTGCGTCCGGCAACCATCGAGGACGTTGGCTCTTCCATTGGTATTCCGGCGACGATCATTGGTCTGCTCGGCATCAGGACAACGGAGCAGTTCTGGGGGCCCTCACTGCTCGGTGGGGTTGATACACCGGTACCGGTGGAGCATGACTATCATGTTGGGAAGCTTGTCGACGGCCAGCTGACTGTGCTGTCCAGGGGGGGAGTGTTTTATGCCTGGAAAACCACGGCAGACGGGGTCAGTCCGATGGGTGCAATTCCATCCTCCGCGCCGGCAGCCACGCGAGTTGCCGACTACTTCGGCACGGCACACGCACAGTTTTATTCCGGGGCCTCACGCCGCGCCGTTGTGAAGCATTAAGACGTTCGGGGTCAGCAGCTTCTTGAATTCCGTGAAGGAAACCGGCTTCGAAAAGAGATAACCCTGGGCATAGTCGCAGGCTTGGGACTGCAGGAAATGCAGTTGGGCGGCTGTCTCCACACCTTCTGCAACCACCTCCATTCGCAACCGGTGTGCCATGGCGATCACAGCGGCGGTTATCTCCATGTCATCCTGGACGTCCGGGATGTCCATGATGAAGCTGCGGTCTACCTTGACGGTGCTGATGGGGAATTTTTTCAGATAGTTCAACGATGAATAACCGGTACCAAAATCATCGATGGCAAACCGCAGGCCGAGCTGGGCCAGTCGGTTGAGCGTCACCAGCGCCACGTCGATATCATGCATCAACATGGTTTCGGTGATTTCCAGTTCAAGGAAGTTCGGATTGAGCTTGGTCTGGCGCAGACATCGCTGGATGGTCTGGACAAGGTTCGGGTCGCGGAACTGTCGAGGTGAAATGTTCACCGCCGTGTAGATCGGCGAGCCATTCAATTCACTGAAGATCCTGCCGGCTTCGCATGCAGCGCGAATCACCCAGGTACCGATGTCAACGATGGCGCCGGTTTCCTCGGCAACCTGGATGAACTCGTTGGGACCGATCAGGCCTCGTGTTGGATGGTCCCAGCGAATCAGGCACTCCATACCTACCAGTCGCTGGTCGGTAAGGCGAATCTTCGGCTGATAGTAAAGTTCGAATTCGTTGTTCAGCAGCGCGGTACGGATTTCATATTCCATACGCAGACGCGAACTGGCATTGGAGTTCATCTCCTCACTGTAGAACTGATAGTTGTTGCGCCCGCGTTCCTTCGCGCGATACATGGCCAGATCCGCGTTTTTCATCAGTTCATTCGAGGCGTTGCCGTCCCCCGGAATGATCGTGACGCCAATGCTGGTGGTAACGACCAGCGGTTGGCCGGAAAGGTGGATGGGTTCTCGCAGCCGTTGCAGTATTTTTTCGGCAACGACTCCAGCGTCGCTCGGAGTACTGATGTCATAGAGGAGAATGGTGAATTCGTCACCCCCGCTGCGACCGACCGTGTCTTCCTTGCGCACACATTCGGTCAGGCGCAGTGCAACTTCCTTAAGCAGCTGATCACCTGCCTCGTGTCCGAGCGTATCGTTGACTCGCTTGAACTGGTCAAGATCAAGGTACATCAGCGCAGCCGACGCGTTGCGCCTTCGTGTATGTTCGATCGCGTGCAGCAGACGCTCCTGGAACAGGGTCCTGTTGGCCAGCCCGGTCAGCGTGTCATAAAATGCGAGGCGCTCCATGCGCTTCTGACTGTTCTTGGTTTCCGTGATGTCGGCGATCTGCACGATGAGATAGGCATGTTGCGAATCTTCGTCCCGTTGAATGACGGCGTGGAAGTTGGTCCATATTTCCGTGCCGTCCAGACAGATCATCCGACGTTCGGAGCGTGAGGTGGTTTCGTCGCCGTGCAGCAGGCGTTCCAGTGTTTCCTTGAGGAACACCCGGTCTTCGGTGGGCACCAGTTCCGAAAGATGTGTGCCAGTGAGCTTCTCCTGCTTGTAGGCCAGCAGTTCGGCTGCAAACAGGTTTGCCTCGAGTATCCGGCCGTCGATGTCCACGAGGAGGATGCCGATCGGTGCGCTCTCAAACGTGCCGCGGAACCGGATTTCGCTTTCGCGCAATCGCTCTTCGGTCAATCTTTGCATGCGAATGTCACGAGCGATGCACAGTGTGCACGTGTCGGCACCCAGCTGCATGGAAGTGGCGGATACCAGGGCTGGAATGTCCATTCCGCTCCTGGTTCTGAACATGACTTCCAGGTTGGTGTAACTGCCTTCCCTGCTGAGCAGATTGCGTGCTGCCGCACGACTCCCCTCATCGCCGAAAATCGGCAGTTCCGTGACGAGCTGATTGAGCAACTCGGCCCGACGATAGCCTGACACCTTCACGAACGCATCGTTGATGTCCAGGATGGTGCCGTCCCTCTGCCGGATGATCACGATGCCGTCCGGACTATGGGTGAACACTCGCGAAAACTTGGTCTGGCTTTCCTTCAACGCTTCCTGCGCCTTGATTTCTTCGGAGATGTCCCGTGCGATGAGCAGGATGCACATTTCGGCTTCGATTTCGATGTAACGCAGTGAAATGTCGACGTGCAACATCTGATTGTTGGTGTTGACCAGCCGTGCGCCGTGAAAGGAACCCTCGCCGTGCTGCTCCAGCTGGACGTGGATGCGGTCGCGCTCCCGTTGATCAACCCACAGGCCCGGCAACAGGGTCTGGCTGCCGATTGCCTGCTCGCGGGTGAAGCCCAACAGTTTGGTAAAACCTGCGTTGAAGTCGATGATGGTCCCATCGACGTTTCGCAGGATCAGGATGGCGTCGGGACTGGCGTGGAATATTCGGGAGAAGCGGGCCTCGGAGGCGCGCAGGCGATTGATGGAATGCAGGTACTCGGTAATCTCGCGACCGGTGATGACTACTCCGGACAGGCCGGAGCTGTTTGCAAAGCTGATGATCTGTGTCTCGATGACGGTGTCACCGGGGTTTCGAAGCCGCAGCTGGTTCAGCTTCTGCGGTTTGCCTGGCGCAAGGTTGGCGCGTGCAATGGCTTCTTCGAGCAGGAAGATTTCATCGGCCGCCACCAGCGAAACCACTTCGACGCCGGCGAGTTCATCGAGGTTTTGTTCGAATACTTCCAGCGCCCTTGGATTGGCATTGCGGAGTTTGCCGGATTCATCGATGAACAGGATCAGATCGTTGGAGTACTGATAGAGTTTTTCGAACCGGTTCTGGGCATGGAGCAGTGCACGTTCTCGGGTAATCGTGTCTGTCAGGTCCAGTAACTGGATCACGTAAGAGCCAGCCTTGCCGCTTGCGTCTGTCAATTGTCGGGCGTGCAGCGAGACGTGCTGCTGTTGTCCACCGTGTACGGGCAGAACGAGTGTGGTCGACACGTCCTTCCCAGCCTGGAGGTCATCCGTGGCCTGCTCAATGACTGTCCATAACACGCCGCCCGCAATGCTCCTGGCCGGTCTGTTGACAACCTGGGCATGCTCCAGGTGGAGGAGTCGCAGCAGCGTCGTGTTGACATTCAGGATCTGGCCGCGCGTGTCCAGCATGAGCATGCCGGTGGGTGCATTGGTGAACGCGTGATTGAGTGCCTCGATGGTGACCGTCTTGCGACGTGGATCCCACAGGAGGATGGATGTGGCAATCCAGATGGCACAGAAAGAAACCACGAGGTCCGTGGACAGGATTGTCAGGTCGGGATTGGTGAGCAGCTGGCCTGCTTCATCCGCCTTTGCCCAGATCAGCATGAAAGACGCGATACCTGCCATCAGCAGGGTCAGTCCACGATGCGCTGTGAGGTTCGAGACGGTGAGGGCGATCAGGAATACCGGAATGGCCAGTTCGGTATGAGGCAACAGTGTCTGCATCATGAATCCGACGCAGAGTATCGAAGTTGCAATCCCTGCAACCGTACCCCGCGACAGTGGCGTTCCTGGCCAATTGTGCTGCATCGATAGTGGTCCGAACCAAGCGATTGTGTATTCTCGAAATATCGAGACGTGGAGTTGCCCATGAATGTGTTGCTGACGGTACCGGTAACCGGGAAGGGTCTTCATGACATCACGCACAGCGTCGCGCAGTTGCTGGACAATAATCCCGTGAATGAGGGACTTGTCACACTATTCATTCGACACACTTCAGCCAGTCTGCTGATTCAGGAAAACGCGGCGCCAGGTGCCCGAGCCGACCTGGAGTCGTGGCTTGATCGCCTGGTACCGGAACTCGATCCGATCTACACACACAATGAAGAAGGACCGGATGACATGCCGGCACACATCAAGTCAGCGCTGACCGCGGTCAGCCTGAGCATTCCCGTGATGAACGGGAAACTGGCGCTGGGCACCTGGCAAGGCATCTTTCTCTGGGAGCACCGTCATGCGCGACGGGCGCGCGAGGTCATCGTCAATGTGATTGGCGATCGCGGATGACATCCATCCATCGTCGGTGCCCTTCCGGGTCGAGAATCATGGAAGCAAAGTAGAGCAGCAGGTCCCTGTGGTTGGGTGTCAGTTGTGCCTGCTGCATGGCGCGTTCTCCGGCCTTCGAGTTGAGAAAGCGGAACATCTCGGCGATGGTTCCGGATTCGCTGCCCAGAATGCGTGCCGACCAGTCGTTGACGATATCGTGCAGATCTTCGAGGTCGAACTCGCCAAGTCCGACGATGTCGGGGTCGAGGACAACGTTGGCCCAGACCGTACCGGCAAGGATTCGATAGAGGTCCTTGTCGATGAATCGATCGGCAACCGTACTGCGCTGCGTGATGTCCTCCAGTACGGGTCGAAATTGTTCGAGAAGATCTTCGTTCAGGGCTTTTCCGGTCACGTGGCTTGCCGCAGTGACTGGAGTTCACCCAACGTAGTGGTGAGTCTTTCAAGCCGCTCGGTGAGTTCCTGGAACAGGACGGAATCATCCGCGTCTGGCGCCTTGAGGCTGTGATGGCAGGCACGCAGTTGCCGCTCGCTGTCACGCTCTTCGGCGATGAACCTGCCCAGCAGCGCACCGGTCAGCGGGTCGATCGTCGAGTCGTTCAACAGGGTGTACAGCCGGTCCTCACCGGGCGTTTCATCGTAGCGCAGAATCTGCTGGAACTTTGCGCAGTCATCGGCCTTGGACGCAGCCAGCGCAAGGTCGGCGGCAAACCGCTCGCTTGGCCTTTCGCGGACGCTGAAACCAAGTTCGTGCAGCCGTTTCGCAAAGGCGGCGCCATGTTCACGTTCGCGGATGGCAACCGTGGTCAGGACCTCCCGGACGCCAGGATTGCCGGTGCAGGCAGCCCAGGTCGAAAGCAGTTCAAAACCACGGGACTCACCGACCGCGATTGCATTGAGCAGTCCGAGATAACTGGGTTTCGGGTCCATGGGAATTCTCCGTGGCAGCTGAAGGACCTGTCGAGAATAGCGAAGCCCTGCAGCGGAGGCGAGGGCTGCCGGTGCTCACTCCAGATCCGTTCATGGATCCGGATCGGACTTTCGTGGTTCAGACCGCGGCCCTTCGCTGCTAAGATCGCGCGCCACGATTTACGGGTATGAGTCCCATGCTGGAACTTGATCGAACCTCCCTGCCTGCCAGCAGCGAGGCGCTGCGCGCCGACGTTAGGGCTTTCCTGGCCGGACAGCAGGAACATCTGGCTGAACCCAACTCCGATTTCACCACGGGCCACGATCCGGTGTTTTCCGCAAAACTTGGCGCTCGGGGCTGGATAGGCATGACCTGGCCTGTAGAGTTCGGTGGTGGTGGGCGGAGTTTTTTTGATCGATATGTGGTGACTGAGGAACTGCTTGCGGCAGGTGCACCGGTCAGTGCGCACTGGATCGCGGATCGACAGAGTGGACCGTTGCTGCTGCGCTTTGGTACACCCGCCCAGAAGCAGCGTTATCTTCCTGCCATCACTCGCGGCGAATCGTTTTTTTCCATCGGCATGAGCGAGCCCAACACCGGTTCGGATCTGGCTTCGGTGCGAACCACCGCGAAGCCGGTCGACGGTGGCTGGGTCATCAATGGCTCGAAGATCTGGACGACGGATGCACATCGCAATCATTTTCTGATCGCGCTGGTTCGGACCGCTCCGGCGGCGGGTGAAAATCGTCATGTCGGATTGTCCCAGATCATTGTCGATCTGCGTGCTGACGGGGCAAGGGTACGTCCAATCCGGAACATGGCGGGTGGTGAGGACTTCAACGAGATTGTCTTCGAGGATGTACTGGTACCGGCCGATCGTATTGTCGGTGAACCCGGGAATGGCTGGAAGCAGGTGACCTCGGAACTCAGCTACGAGCGCAGTGGTCCGGAACGTTTCCTCTCGGCATTTCGGGTGTTTGTCGAGTTTGTCAGACTGGTCGGTCCAAACCCCCTCCCGCACGAGAGCGCCGCGATCGGTCGGATTGCGGCGCACCTGATGACCCTGCGTCGCATGTCAGCCTCTGTCGCCGGCATGTTGAATGAAGGCAAGCAGGTGGAAGTCGAAGCCGCGCTGGTGAAGGAACTGGGCAACAACTTTGAAAAGCTGCTGCCGGAATTGACCCGCCTGGCTGCGCCAACCGACCGCACCAGGGACTCGGCGTGGCGACGCTCATTCGAGATGACACAGCTGCTGTCTCCGTCGTTCACGTTGCGGGGTGGTACGCGGGAAATCCTGCGCGGCGTCATTGCAAGGGGGCTGGGATTACGATGAGTGGCGCACGGATGAACAACGACCCGAACGAACCATTGAACATCATTGTCGACACCGCCAACCGGATCTTTGCCGACAGTGTGGACAAGGCCATGCTGGATGCGGCCGAATCTGGCAGGTTCCCCGACAAGCTGTGGCAGGCTGTGGTTGCGACCGGATTTCACCAGGTGGGAAGTCTTGACAGCGGTACAGGACTGCCCGAGCTGTTCGCCCTGCTGGAGGTTTCCGGACGGCACGCCGTGCCACTCCCCCTGGCGGAAAGCCTGCTGGCCAATGTCTGGGCCGGTGCTGCCGATGGACTGTCGTCCATTGGTCTGTGGCAGGGTGACGTCATCACCGAAGTTCCGTGGGGTCGATCTGCCGCACGGGTCATCGGCATCCGTCAGGATTCGCGAGAGGTGGTGGTGGTTGACTCCGTAGACACGACTGCCCACGGTGCCAACATGGCAGGTGAGGCGCGTGACAGGATCGCGATACCACCCGATTCACCAACAATGACCGTATCCAGCGATCCCTGGACACTGCTGGCACTCGCGCGTGCGGCCCAGACGGCGGGCGCGTTGCGAACGGTGCTGGAGAGTGCGCTGACCTATGCAGGTGACCGCGAGCAATTTGGCCGCAGTCTGAGCAAGTTCCAGGCGATCCAGCATTCGCTTGCTGTACAGGCTGCTGAAGTGGCTGCTGCGCGACGTGCGGTATGGGCCGCGGTAGACAGTCTGGACACCCAACGTGCGCGTGCCGAGGTGGCCGTGGCCAAGATCCGCACCGGAGAGGCGAGTGGCGTCGTGGGTGAAGCTGCCCACCAGGTGTTCGGGGCTATCGGCTATACCCATGAACACCGGCTGCACCATTTCACGCGGCGTGTCTGGGCATGGCGTGATGAGTATGGCAATGAATTTTCCTGGGCAAGAGAATTGGGTGCCATGATCGCCTGCTCCGGTGCCGATTCGGTCTGGTCGTTCATCAGCGGCAGATGATCGACCGACTGCCCCCACGGCCAGCAGTGCCCCTGACGATTGCCGTCAGCGAATGCCTGACGGGCGCTGCAGTTCGCTACGATGGCAGTGGTGCACGTTCATCCTTTCCGCATGACGTGCTTGGTGCGCTGTTCACACTGGTTCCCGTCTGTCCGGAAGTCGGGATTGGCATGGCGGTGCCGAGGCCGCCCATCCGGCTGGTTGGCACCACCGTTTCCGCACGCGCAATCGGCGTTGCCGATGCCGGGCTTGATGTGACCGATGCCTTGCACCAGTACGGGCATACGATGGTCGCGAAGCTTCGCTCGCAGGCAATCTGCGGCTATGTCTTCATGAAAAACTCACCCAGTTGCGGGCTTTTTCGCGTGAAGGTCTATCCGGACTCGCCGGGTTTGTCGCCGGACCGGGGAATTCCGGTTCGCAAGGGGCGTGGGATCTACGCCGCGGCGGTTGCCGATGCGTGGCCTGCCCTGCCTCTGGAGGAGTGCGGTCGCCTCAGCGATGCCGTGATCTGCGAAAATTTTGTGACCCGTGCGTTTGCGTACGCTCACTGGACGGATTTTGTCGCCTCGGGTGTGACCGCCGCCGGACTGGTTGCGTTCCACAGCCGATACAAGTATCTCCTGATGGCACACAGTGTGCCTGCCTATGAGCGGGCAGGCAGGCTGCTGTCGGACCTGCGCAACAATCTGATGGACACAGCGAACACCTACATCACTGAGCTCATGAACGGGCTGGGGCGCATTGCGACGCGTGGTGGACACGCCAATGTGCTGTCCCATCTGCAGGGGTATTTCAAGGATCGCCTGGACGGCCCGGCACGTCATGAGCTGGCGATGCTGGTAGACGCGTACCGGCGTGGTGAGCAGCCTCTCCTTGCGGTGCTGGCGCTAATCCAACATCATCTTCGACAATTTCCGGACGATTACATCGCACGTCAGGTCTATCTTGAACCGCATCCCGCTTCGGCAGCGCTGCGCAGGTCGTTGTAAGAGTCGAATCGGAAGAGGGGTCCGGTAGTCCATTTCAGATGTTTGTTATACCAGGACCAGCACCAGTACCAAAACCAGGCAAGAGAGGTAATCCGTGGCTCAGACTCACGATCATGAAATAGTCTCCATATATCCGTTCACCAATGCCGAAGTGGACGCCATGATGAACAATTCCAATGAGTGTGTACTCATGTGGGCAACCAAGGACGGCTGGCCGGTCGGTGTGACCCATGCCTTCGTCTGGCACGAAGGCAAGATCTGGATAACGTTTTCTTCCCACCGCCATCGTGCGGCGGCGATTCGTCGGGACAATCGGGTGTCCGTCACTGTCAGCAGTGCAGGCTATCCCGACAAGAGCGCGGGGCTGCCGACAGGCGCCATCACCTTCAAGGGAACTGGCGAATTCAAGGAAGACGATGCAACGAAAAAAATGTTCTACACCGCACTGTCCCGGAAGCTGAATCCGGACAACAAGCAGGGTGAGGAGTTTTTCTTCAACCTTCTCAATTCACCGTTGCGCACCATCCTCATCATCACACCCGTGAAAAAGATCATGTACAACGGCGGAATGGCCGGGCGTCACATGGCGGGCTCCATCTCCGAAGACGAACTTGGAGAAAGGATGGAAAGTGATACGGATCGCATGAACCGCGAGCGTGCCAAACGCGGATTGCCTCCGCGCTGAGCCAACCCTCGGTGATGTTCGAACGGCGCCCGAGGGCGCCGTTTTCAATGGTGCACGGCGAGTGCCCTGCGTGACGTTGGTGTTATGCTCGTCAGACAGCCTGGGTCAGGCGATTGTCAGGAGCTTTCCATGTCGGAAGAGATTCCCCCGTACCAGACTGCACCCTCCGACGGCATCCAGGAAATGGACCCCGATGCACGACTGTGGGGCATGCTGGCTCACCTTTCAGGTCTGATCGGTTTCATCATTCCATTTGGCAACCTGATCGGCCCGCTGATTGTCTGGCAGGTCAAGAAGGATCAGATTCCGTTTGTGGATGACCAGGGCAAGGAATCGCTCAACTTCCAGATCACCGTTTCGCTGGCGGCTCTGCTGTGCATGGTACTGATGCTGGTGTTGATCGGTTTTGTGCTGCTGCCGCTGTTGGGATTGCTGGCGCTCGTGCTCATGGTCATTGCCGGCATAAAGGCAAACGGTGGTGAGCGGTACCGTTATCCTTTTGTCTTGCGCCTGGTCAAGTAAGGCATGGTCACCAACGAGTAGTCAGGGAACGCGCGCGTGAACGTTGAAGATGAAGCCGCCGGTCGAGACCGCGCCAGACGTCTGCTCGAGTTGTTGGAACTCGAGCCTGTTGAGCAGGACCTGTTTCTGGGCCACAACGAAGTCCGCGGTCCTTACCGGTTGTTTGGTGGGCAGGTCCTGTCCCAATCGCTGCGTGCTGCCGGGTTGACCATCGATGTTGCATCCGGGCTCAAATCCCATTCGCTGCATGGATACTTCATGCGCGAAGGCCTGGCCGAACGACGTGTGTTGTACGAAGTCGAGCGTATCCGCGATGGCCGCAGTTTTGCGACCCGCCGGGTCGTGGCCATCCAGAATGGCGAAGCCATCTTCAACCTGGATGTTTCATTCCATGTTGATGAAGCAGGGATGGAGCATGCAGACCCCATCCCGAACGTACCACGTCCTGATGCGCTTGCAGATGATCTCGACAGTGTTCGCCAGTTTGTTGAGGCAGGAGTTGATGATCCGCGCCTCAGCCCGTTTGCAGGGCGGGCCCGACCGTTTGCGATGCGCTCGGTGTTTGAACCGGGTAGTGCGCAGTGGGGTCTGAATCGGGCCTGGAGTCCGGTATGGATCAGGTTTCTGGGAACCGTTGATCCGTCCGATCACGCGTTGTCCCGCAGTCTGCTCGCGTATGCTTCCGATATGGGGTTTGTCGGCACGGCAGCCCTGCCACATCAACAGGCGACTCCCCGGACCGGCCTGCAGATGGCAAGTCTGGATCATGCCATCTGGATACACCGTGATCCCAACCTGACGGACTGGCTGCTCTATCATCGAACGACGACATGGGCTGATGCAGCGCGGGGCCTCTGTCATGGCCAGTTTTTCAATGTCGGTGGTGAACTGGTGGCGTCCGTCACCCAGGAAGGCCTGTTGAGGCAGCTCTGATCCATTCCCGATGATCCGCAAGACTCCTCATTGAGGATCATCGGGTGTGTCGCGCACGACGCCGGTGACGATGATGTGCGCCTCCTGCCGTGACCCATAGACCTTCAGGTTGGCAAGTTCGCGGTCGGAAAGAGGCAGGTGTGTCGCATCGGCAATTCGTTGATTCCAGGTAGGATCGATCACCTGCCACTGACCATCAACCCTCGCCTCGTTCCAGGCATGGAATGCAAATCCATAGGGTTTGCGATCCTGATAGGCAAGCCCGATTACGGTACGTGCCGGCAGTCCGGTCGCCTGTGCCAGAGCCGTGAAGAGATCCGCAAAGTCCGTGCATTCTCCATAACCGCGCGCCAGCACCTGATCCAGTGAATCGGCAGGCGCCGCCTCCTGATAGGCGAGTCGCTCGTGGACTGCTGCAAGCACCAGATCCGCGAGTTGTGCCGTGGGTATGGTTCGCCCATCCCTGGTTTTTGCATCCTCGCCTTGCGGCAGCTGAGCGAGGATCGCACGCGCCATTGCTGCGAGGTCCGGAATACTGGTTGCAGACGGGTTCAGGAGGGCGTCACTGTCGTCGTTGGTGTCAGACAGCCGCTGACGATAGGCGTCGATCGTCGCGATCGGCGCGTTGTCGTCGTTCACTACCTCAAGGGTCATGCGCCTGATCTGGTGGGTATCGCGAAGTCGGTTCTCGACCGGGAGCAGATACGAAGTCTTGAATGCGGGGCTGGCGACTGCGAGTGCCGAGGCCTTGTCGGTCAGCGTGAAGCGGAATACGTCACCGACCTCGATCGTTTCAGCCAGAAATCTCCTGTTGAGATGGGTCGTGGTCCGGCCGACGGCACCTTCACTGCTGAGCACATAGCCTGCCGGACTGGTTGCGCGCAGTGTGTAGCCGGTGGATCCGATCTGCGCCCGCTCGAAGGACAGAGTAGGTGCACGCAGGCGGGTGTCGACGGCCGGATGTTCATCCCGCAGCCAGTGTTCAACACGAAGGTAGTCTTCCAGGGTAAAGACAAACCCTTGTCCCTGTGTGCCTGACCCATCCGCTGCCCGAACCAGTTGGCCGTCGTCGCGAGCCTTCAGCCGGATGATCTCGGGGAGACCTCGGCCACGCCGGGTCTGCTGTTCGGCAGAGCGCAGTTGGTACGGAGCCCTGGAGGCAAAAACAAGTTCCTTTCTGATGTTGACCGGTTCACCTGCCTGCATCAGGACATGTGTATGGGTCGAGTATTGCCACGTGCCGTCGGACTGATCCAGGGCACTGGTATGCAGATAACCAACGTGCTGGTCGTGCAGCGTGATGGCATACCAATGCTCGCCGATCAGCAGGCGGCTCAGTTGAACCACCGAGGGGAGAGCATTTTGCTGTGCCCATAACACGATCACGAGGACAAGTGTCAGCAGCAGCCCCGTCAGAACCCTGATCACACGTCACCGGACCATGAAAAAACCGATTGTAGCGGGATCAGGTCTCCGGCGGATTGAGATAGTGGCCGATAATGGCGAGCAACTCGGTGTCGCTGTCGTAACGCTGGCTGCGAAGGATCTTCCACTTGTGCCGGTTGAAAGGTTGGGCGGCATGGGCCGAAAACACGCCGGTTGCAGAGATGAACAGTGCGTGTGCGCCTTCACTCGGCGCATAGTTTGGCGCCAGACAGAGATCATGGAGCGGTATGCCTTCGCGATGAGGCACCATATCGAGCGGCTTCATGCGGCCGCGCTCTTCACCGCTGGCGATCGCAAACACACGACCGACACGCTCGCTGTGACCAGCCGAATCGAGGAGTTCCATCAACTCGGTGATCCAGGCCTGACGCGGATCGGTGTTGTGAACTTCATCGATACCGTCAACACGATCGACCACTTCGCCTTCCGAGAGCCGTTCGAGCGCCTCGGTGATGCCGGAGAGCTTGCTGACTTCATCAGTATCATGCGTTGCGATCTTGCCAAAATCGACTGCACCGATGATCTCCTGCGCGCGTTTTGCCTGACGCATCAGATCGGCCAGCGATTCCTTGCCTTGGTTAGTCTTGTCCATGTTCTGAGTCTAGTCCTGAATCCCGATTGTAAAACGGAAATCCGGGGCTATGGAGTAAACTTGTGCCTCATGATTCCAGGAGTGGTACACGATGCACTGCAAAAGAGTGCGGTTCGGCAAAAAAGCAGACGAAATGGTGCAGTTTGAACATGACTGAAACAGAAAAGTCAGCGGGTGTTGACTTCATCAGGGCGCGGATCAGACAGGATCTGCAGGCCAATCGTCTGAGCGGTGGCGTGGTCACCCGGTTTCCCCCCGAGCCGAATGGGTTCCTGCATATCGGGCATGCAAAGAGCATCTGCCTGAATTTCGGAGTTGCCATCGAGCACCACGGTGTCACCTATCTGCGTTTTGATGACACCAATCCGGCGAAGGAAGACGAGATCTATGTGGAGTCGATCAAGCGGGACGTACGCTGGCTCGGCTTTGACTGGGGACATCGGCTTACCCATGCCTCGGACTATTTTCAGCAACTGTACGACTTTGCGATCGAGCTGATTCGTGCCGGCAAGGCCTTTGTCTGCAGTCTTGATCAGGCACAGATGCGCGATTACCGGGGTACGTTGACGGAACCCGGTCGTGCAAGTCCGGACCGGAATCGTCCGGTCGAAGAAAATCTCGATCTGTTCGCCCGTATGCGGCAGGGAGAGTTTCCCGATGGCCAGTTTGTGCTCAGGGCGAAGATTGACATGGCGTCCCCCAACATCAATCTGCGCGACCCGGTGTTGTACAGGATTCGCAAGGTGGCTCACCAGCGTACAGGCATGGACTGGCCAATCTATCCGACGTACGACTACACACACTGCATCTGTGATGCGCTGGAGGGGATATCACATTCGCTCTGCACGCTGGAATTCGAAGATCACCGTCCGCTGTACGACTGGGTTCTCGACAACATCAATGTAAATTTCCATCCGCCGCAGATCGAGTTCTCCCGGTTGGGACTCGAGTATACGGTGATGAGCAAACGGCTCCTGCACCGTCTCGTGGATGAGCAACACGTGGATGGATGGGATGATCCGCGCATGCCGACCATCGCCGGCCTGCGCAGGCGGGGTTACACACCGGAATCCATCCGGGACTTCTGTGCCCGGGTGGGCGTCACCAAACAGGACAATCGCATCGAGATGGAGTTGCTGGAATTCTGCATTCGGGCAGACCTGGAATCTTCTGCGGCGAGAGGCATGGCGGTGCTCAATCCGCTCAGGGTCCGGATTACCAACCTGCCGACGGACCACCAGGAAATGCTGCGCGCGCCGTGGCATCCAAAACATGCGGAGCAGGGCGAGCGGGACATACCGTTTTCCGCGTCGATCCTGATCGAAAGAGAAGACTTTGCGCTCGATCCCGCAAAGGACTTCAAGCGGTTGGCACCAGGAGCCATCGTCCGTTTGCGGTATGCGTATATCATTCGCTGTGATGACGTCATTCGCGACGCAGCCGGTGAAGTGCTGGAGCTGCATTGTTCAGTGCTGCCCAATTCGAAGAGTGGAGCCGATACCAGTGGTGCCAAGCCCAAGGGAGTCATCCACTGGGTGGATGCATCGCGCAGCCACCCGGTCAGTCTGCGTTTGTACGAGCGCCTGTTTGTCGTTCCGGATCCGGACAGCAAGGATTTCCTGAACCAGATCAACGCCGATTCGGTCCGCATCGAAAAAGGATTTGTCGAGCCGGCAATCACCGCAAGCCGAGAAGTGAGATTCCAGTTCGAGCGTGTTGGTTATTTTGTCAAGGACGACCAGCTGGCGGATACATTCAACCGGACCGTATCGCTCAAGGATTCCTATACACCAGGAGCAGGATGATGCGCGCCACAGTCACCTTGATGGAAGTAAGCCCGCGCGATGGGTTGCAGAACGAATCCACGATCGTCAGTACCGAAGACAAGCTTGCCCTGATTGATCGGGCGCTGGCTGCAGGTTATCGGCGAATCGAAGTGACCAGCTTTGTGCACCCGCAGAAGGTACCGCAGATGGCCGATGCGGAGGCTGTCTGCAGTCAATTGCCCCAGCGTGGAGATGTCACCTACACCGGACTGGTACTGAATGAGCGAGGATTCCACCGATTGCTGGCGACCGAGCGATTGCATGAAACCGGGCTGGTGGTACCGGCATCGGACACGTTCGGGCGCAGAAACCAGGGTATGGACGTGGATGCGGCAGTGACGATGGCACGAGCCGTAATGCGTGAGGCGCGGGCCCGGCGCCATCGGGTACAGGCAACCATCGCGGTTGCGTTTGGTTGTCCTTTCGAAGGCGAGGTCTCGCCAGAACGGGTGGTGGAGATTGCGCAGCGTCTCGCCGAAGAGGGGCCGGTGGAGATCGGTCTGGCCGATACTATCGGGGTTGGTGTACCAACCCAGGTCCTGGATCTGTTTGGTCGCCTGCGCAATGCACTGGGCGTCGACATGCCGTTGCGTGCGCACTTCCACGACACCCGCAACACCGGAGTCGCCAATGCCTTTGCGGCGCTGCAGGCCGGCGTCGAAACCCTCGACGGCTGCATGGGTGGCATCGGTGGCTGTCCGTTTGCTCCCAACGCCTCCGGCAACGTGGCGAGTGAAGATCTGGTCTACATGCTGAACCGATCCGGCATCACCCATGGTGTTGATCTGATGGCATGCATCGATGGCGCGCGCTGGCTCGAAGGTGTGCTGAAAAAGCCCGTTCCGTCGATGCTGCTCAAGGCCGGGCCATTCCCGAATCCGAACTGAAATCACCTCCCGATTGAACCTCTCGTGAACGTTCCGGGTCGCAGCGATGTCATGACGGCGGCGCGTGTCATCTCCGGCCACGTCCATGAAACTCCGGTTCTGGTCAGTCGAACACTGGACAGGCTGGCGGGCTGCGAGGTGTTCTTCAAGTGTGAAATGCTGCAGAAAACAGGGGCATTCAAGGCCCGTGGCGCCTGTCACGCGGTCATGCACGCATCCAGCGAACTGATAGCCAACGGTGTGGCCACCCACTCTTCCGGCAACCACGGTGCTGCGCTTGCCTGGGCAGCGACGCTGCGGGCGGTGCCTGCCTATGTGGTTGTGCCGGACAACGCATCGACGTTCAAGCGGACTGCCATCGCCCGGTATGGCGCGTCGATCATCGACTGTGGGCCGCAGCTCGCGGACCGTGAGTCCGCGTTGGCGGAACTGGTCGCGTCAACCGGGGCACATGTCATCCCGCCCTACGATGATGCGCGAATCATCGCTGGCCAGGGAACCATTGCTCTGGAAATGGAAGAACAGGTGCCGGGGCTTGATGCGCTGTGGGTTCCGGTAGGTGGCGGTGGGCTCGCTGCCGGGTGCATTGCTGCCTTGTCAGCCACGTCCATCTGCGTCCGTGGTGCCGAACCTGAACTTGCGGCTGATGCTCAACTCTCGATGCGCCTCGGCAAGCGTCAGCCGCAAATGCCCCCGCTGACGGTGGCCGATGGACTGCGAACCAGTCTTGGTACGCTCAACTTCGCAATGTTGAGGTCTTACGGGACCGAGATCTGCCTGGTGAGCGAAGCCCAGATCAACAGTGCCCGGCGTGAGTTGATGTCGATTCTGAAAGTGCTGGTGGAACCCTCGGCCGCGGTGCCGTGGGCTGCGCTGCGCTGCCACGGACCAAAAGGGTCGCGACGGGTGGGTATTGTGCTGACAGGTGGCAACATCGATCCACTTGCAGGGCTCTGACGTGCAGGTTCGAGGTTCCCGGGCATGCATGATGAATCCAGTCCCTGAGGAGAATGGGCGATGACCACAGTTCAGCACGCGCAACCTTCCGGCCTGTATGTGCTGTTCTTCGCCGAGATGTGGGAGCGCTTCAGCTTTTACGGGATGCGTGCACTGCTGGTCTTTTATCTCACCAAACACTGGCTGTTCGATGATCGGATGGCGACCGGTCTGTATGCCACCTACGGATCGCTGGTCTATCTGACACCGGTGATCGGTGGACTGCTGGCCGATCGCATTCTCGGTTTTCGCAAGGCAGTGATCTTCGGCGGCCTGCTGCTGGTACTTGGTCATTTCGGAATGGCGATCGAAGGTGAACCTGCCTACCTGCTCGACGGCGAAGTGGTTCGTGATCAGGTGGCACTGCAGATCTTTTACGGGTCGCTGGCGCTGATCATTGTCGGTGTCGGATTTCTGAAGCCGAACATCTCCAGCATCGTAGGCGAGCTGTACTCGGAAAATGATCCACGTCGGGATGGTGGCTTCACGCTTTTTTACATGGGCATCAATCTGGGTGCCATGCTTTCGGCACTGGTCTGTGGTTATCTCGGTGAGACCTATGGCTGGCGTTATGGCTTTGGTGTTGCCGGGCTGGGGATGCTGGTCGGCCTGGTCACCTTTGTCAGGGGCAGGGCCCTGCTGCAGGGCGCCGGAGAGCCGCCTCCTGCGGCCGTATTGGGCACCCGACATTACTTCGGTTTGACACCTGCCTCACTGACGTATGGTTTGAGCGGTGGCGGGATAATCGCTGCATGGTGGCTGATGCAGCATCACGCGGTGGTGGGTGGACTGCTCGGTTTGGCAGCAGTGGTTTCGATTGTCGGCATCATCGCCTTCAGTTTGCTTCGCTGCACACCACTGGAGCGAAATCGCATGTTGCTGGTTCTGTTCCTGACTGCGGTGTCGGTCCTGTTCTGGGCATTGTTCGAACAGGCTGGAAGTTCAATGAGCCTGTTTGCCGACCGGGTGGTCGATCGCCAGATCGGGGAAGCGACCATTGCCGCCTCGCAGCTGCAATCCGTGAACCCCGCTTTCATCATCCTGCTGGCGCCTTTTTTTGCGGCGCTCTGGACCAGACTCGCGGGCCGGGGCCTCGAGCCTTCCACGAGTGTGAAGTTTGCGCTGGCGCTGTTGCAGGTGGGAGCGGGCTTTGTTGCACTGGTGATCGGCATACAACAAGTCAGTGAACAAGGGAGCGTTGCACTGGGCTGGCTGATACTGGCCTATTTCCTGCACACGACCGGTGAGCTCTGTCTGTCGCCAGTCGGCCTGTCGATGGTGACACGCCTCTCCGTTCCACGCATGGTCGGGCTGATGATGGGCGTGTGGTTCCTGGCGTCTTCGGGCGCTCACTATGTGGGTGGCATGCTGGCTGGTCTCGCCAGCACGACTGCAGGCGCGGGGGAAGAATCCCTGGCTCTCTATCGGGATACCTTCATGCTGGCGGGACAGTGGGGAATCGCTGCAGGTCTTGTGCTCCTGCTTCTCTCCCCGTGGTTGACACGGCTGGCGGGGTTGCACACCTCGGATCACCCAGCTGATTCCGACACCACTGGCTGATAAATTCATCGCTCCAGCTGGCGAGCGCTGCGTTCTTGAGGAAGGCGTTGTGCCCCCCGGTAGACGTTTCAACGATCGTCACACTGGACGGCAATTTCCGGAACGTCGCTCTTGGAATGATGGGATCGTCCGCGGCGATGAGGATGGTCGCGTGGACACCGTCGAGCGCCTTGTCAGTGAGGTCGTAGGCGTCGAAGTAACTTTGTGTATCCCGGAATTCGGAGTGATGGCGAACAAAATAGTCGGTGAGCGAACTGACCGACCGCAGCGCGTAGGCGCGTGAAAAGTCATAGTGATCCGGAAAGGCGGTCGCCTTTGCCACCAGCGCACGCTGCCACTTGCGCAGGAAATAGCTGCGATACACGGTCGAGCCGGGACCATCGTCGATCTGGCGGAGCGTTTGGGCCGGATCGATTGCCGGGCAGATTCCCAGTGCCGGTATGGAAATGGCCCGGGCTACGCGCAGGGCGAAGTTGCCACCCAGGGAGAATCCGGACACGGCACATCCCGACTGACCGTGCATCTTGCGCAGCGCTTCGATCAACGCAACAACCTCGTCAGTCCGTGCCGAGTGATACAGCGCTTCATTGAGGTGACTGGTATCCCCATGATCGCGCAGATTGATGCGCGCTGTTGCAAAACCGTCTCGCCAGAGACAGCCACCGGTGGACAGCATGTAGGACGATTCATCACAGCCCAGCCAGCCATGGATCAGGACAACGAGTGGCGCCGGGTATTCGTGCAGGTTCAATCTGACCCGCAATACGGCTCCGGTTGATGTGCAGACGTCCTGGGTAATTGCACCTTGCAGGTAAACACGCTCACGCTCCGGGGTCAGCGAGCGACGTGCCACACTGCCCAGCATCGTCTGCGTATGGCCGTTGCGAAGCCAGCGTGGCGGTAAATAAGGGGGGGATATCACGAGTTGGCAGAACCTTCAGGAAAGCAGCCAGCCTCCATCCACGTCAATCGTTGTCCCCGTAACAAAATCGTTGGTGATCGTGAACAGAATGGCTTGCGCAACTTCTTCCGACGTGCCAGGTCGGGGAATCAGATAGTTCCTGGTCGCCTGGGTCAGAAATTGTTGGCGGGCATCGCCGCTGACTGCAAACATGGGCGTATCGATGATTCCCGGCGAGACCACGTTGATTCGACGAGGAGCCAGTTCTGCGGCCATGCCCCTGACAAACGCCTCGACGGCACCACCGACCGACGTGAGTGCGATGGATCCAGGTCGTGGCTTGCGGGCGGGGGCACCACTGACCAGCACGATACAGCCTTGAGGTGTCAGGTGTTCAGCTCCAAGACGGACTGAATTGGTGTAACCCCAGAGTTTCTGGAACGAGGCCTGATAGGCATCCAGATCCATTTTCAGAAACGGACCATTGGCGCGCGGGCCACCGGTTGCCGCATTGACCAGTATGTCGAATGGCGCAAGTGCGGCAAAGGTAGTCGACATCGCGTCGCGATCCAGAACGTCGAGGGCATGCGCGTTCAATCCCTGTGCAGCCGCGCTTTTCAGGTTGTCCTCGGATCGACCAAACACGTGGACCTGCGCACCCTGTTCGTGGAGTTGCAGGGCTGCTGCCAGGCCGATCCCTGAAGTGCCACCGAGGACGAGGGCGATCTTGTTCGATACGTTCATGGGTACTCCGGTGATTGTGCACCTGTGGCTGGTGCACTGGATTCATTCAAAGACAACGTTTTCCGGCACACCACCGGCTGCAACGATGACGGCCTTCACCTCTTCGAGAGCGGCGTTCATGCGGTCTTTGTCCACGCCGCGAATCACCAGATTGGTACCGTACTTTTCATTGCGAAAAAACGGGTAGCTGCCAAGATCAAAATCGGGAAAGCGCTGCTGCACCGCAGAAAACGCGGATGCGATCTGGCTTTCACCCAGATAGGCAGTCACGGAACAGGAGCGAACGATGTCCCCGTGCACAAGCTTGTCTTCGAGCGACGAGAGCATTGCCTGCATGATCGATGGGATGCCGGCCAGTACATGGACGTTGCCGATCCGGAAACCCTGCGGACCACCGGTCGGATTGTCAATGAGAACGGCACCTTCGGGAATCTGCGCCATGCGCAGCCGCGATGCCATGATGTCCGGTGGTGCGGGTCGTACGCGAATCCGGGCGGCGATGGCTTCGCTCTGCACCAGCGGGACATCAAACGCGCGAGCCATGCACTCGGCGGTGATGTCATCGTGTGTCGGGCCGATGCCACCGGTCGTAAACACATAGTCATATTGACTGCGTAGGCTTCTCACGGTGTCGATGATCACCGTGTCGATATCGGGAATGACTCTGGCTTCCCTGATCTGCACGCCCCAACTGCCCAGCACACGGGCCAGATGATTGAGGTTGGTGTCCTGGGTGCGGCCGGAAAGGATCTCGTTGCCGATGATGAGCACACAAGCGGTGACGGTGACGGGGGACCTGGAATCTGGGTTTGTCATGGCGAGCATGCTATCACCGGGCCCGAGGGATGCGAAAACCGAAAAAGCAATCAAATCGCCGTTTTCTTTACGACAGGGGTTCGAGCGGTTACATTGTCAACCGTCGGATCCGACCTATCCTTCGTCAGCACCTTCAATACTGGTGTGCGACTTCAAGTCGCGCAGTGAATTTTCTTGTAGTAACCAGCAGTAAAGAGAACCATGGATCGCGAATCTTCTGTCTTGATCTCCCGCCCAATCTGTTTTGTAACCATCCTGTTGATGCTTTCCGCTTGTGACGGCGGAGGTGGCTCCGGCGGCTCTGCCGATTCAGCGGGCTCGCTCGCTAGCCCAGGCGCGGCGTCCGGCAGCGATGTAGTGGGCAGTGCGACATCCGGAGGCACGCACGCCGCTACTGCCACCAGTACTACAGGCACAGCCAGCTCACTTACACCTTCATCAGCGCAGATTCCAATTCCTGTAGAGGCATCAGTCAGTCCATCGACAGGCAACTCCGCAAAAAACGTCGCAGTTTCCCTGTCAGCCAGCCAGACCCAGATCGAGATCGGACAAACCGTCACTCTCGACTGGCAGTCCGCAAATGCATCCAGTTGTACCGCCTCCGGTGGCTGGATTGGGTCGAGGGGTGTGTCGGGTACCCAAGTCCAGGTGAGCTTGCAGGCATCGACGGACTTCTGGCTGAGTTGTACGGATGTTGCGGGCGCTGGCGCGATGTCCGGTGTATCGGTGACCGTTCGTCCAGCCAAATCGCTGCGGGTCGAATTCAAGGCAGAACCTGCAACGGTCAGCAAATCGGAGCAGTCGGTGCTTACCTGGACAGCTTCCGATGCGACCCATTGTGCGTCCAGCAACGACTGGAGCGGTGAACGTCCTGTTGAGGGACGCTTTGACACAGGTGCGCTGAGCAGGACCATGACCTATACGCTTGAGTGCTCAAACGCCGATTTCACCGAGGTCGCGACCGTCAGCGTCGGCGTCAAGACCCTCAGCATCGAATGGCAGGCCCCGGTTCAGAATGAGGACGGCACGAGTACCGTGGATATCGCCGGCTACCGGGTTTACTGGGGTGCAGGTCCGGATACCGCTGATGGTTCCTTCACGATCAACGATGCAAGACAAACGTCCTGGCAACCTGATCTGCCGCGGGGAAAGTACTACTTCTCGGTCTCGGCATTTGATCAGGATGGAAACGAAAGCCAGCCATCCAAGCCGGTATTGAAAGATCTTTCCTGATACCTGGGAAACCAGTTGTCCTGTCTGAAGTCAATGTTCCGTGCCGAGCCGGGTCCGCCCGGCTTAGTTGGACACTGAATCCCCATCTACAGGTTCTGATCGCGTTCAGCTTGAGCACCTGCCCGAGCAATCCATCACAAAAAACCACTATGTGCGTTGATGGATCATCCGGTCTCCGGAAAACCGTGTGCTGCGTCACGGGCAACGGCAGTCCACACCAGTTCAATACAACTCGTTACTAAATTCACGCCTCAACGCGTGAACCGCTCTTGCGCGGTGTGGAGAGACAGGGATGAGTTGTACTGTACTTTCTGCGCGGCGGGCACGGCTTGCTATGGCTGTAATGCTCACCGGCATTCTTGGGGGTTGTGGTGGTGGATCAAGTACTGCACCAGTTGCTCCAATCAGAATCAGTGGCAGTGTTGGGGACGGCCCGGTCGTCGACGCAAACATAACGGTTTTTGATGCCGGGGGCACTGAAGTCGCCAGAGGTACTGCGTTCAGCACCTCTCGTTATCAGATTGCGGTGCCGGCCGGTGCGAGGCTGCCGCTTCGCGTGGTGGCGACCGGTGGTCGAGACCTTGTCACCGGACGGCCCGTCGAGTTCGAACTGATGTCGATGGTGACCGATACCGGCGCACAAACGGTGAATCTCTCGCCCATATCCAGCCTGATTTCGCATGCTGCCAAGTGCAGTGGTGTAGTGGGGGCCCGCTCACTGGCATCGGCCTGGGAGCACGTCGAAAGCACGCTCAGCATGGGACTGGACGGAACCAGAATTGACCATCCCGTATCATCGAACGTCGACGCTTCCAATGTTGCCACCGTGCTGCTCGCCAATGAAGCACTGGGTGAAGCGATCCGTCGGGTACACACCGTGATGGAGAGTGCCGGTTACGTAATGACGCATGATCAATTACTGGAAAAACTGGCGTGTGACCTGGCGGATGGGCAACTCGACGGCAGAGGCAGAAACGCCGATGCCCGTCTTACGTCGACTTTTCGTGCGGTGGAGGTGGAAGTCCTGCTGGAAACTATCGCAGGCCGACTGGAAGTGGATGGGCAGGATGCTACGGCTCTGCTTGATGCGGCAATTCGCACGATCCTGCCAGCGGCAACGGATGTGTCCGTCGAAAGCGTGGTGCCAACCGAGGCGATGGTTCAGCAAACCAGAAGAGCCATCGCAGTACTCCAGGGTACATTTGACAACGATGCACTGCAGAATCTCGGGATTGCCCTGGATACTGCTGACCGTACCACGTTGCGCAGTTCGGTGGACTCTTTGCTGACGCCCGAGACCCAAACGACCATCGAGACGGTCAAGGACGCTGTGGCGCTGTCCGATGTTGCGCAGATTGCGAGTCTGCAGGCTCGCATGAGCCAGCAGGCAAGTGTTCCTGTGCCGGTGGTGTCATTCAGGGCGACGTCTGAATTGGTGGACTCGGGCAGCACCGTGTTGCTGTCTTGGGCCAGCGCCGATGCGGATACCTGTCTGGCCTCCGAAGGCTGGACAGGTGATCGGCCCGCCAACGGATCGTTGCGAACACCGGTCTTGAGCAGTTCGACAAGGTTCACGTTGTCGTGTGCCGGTCTGGGAGGTACTGTTCGGCGTTCTGTGGTGGTCAATGTTCATGGTCAGGCTGTGGCCATCGCAGCAACCCCTGTGCCGTCGCCGAAAAAACCCCCGGTGTCCGTGACACCGGCGTTGGTGACACCAGCCTCCGTCGCTACACCGGTGCCCGTGACACCGACACGGGTCACCACGCCATTGGTGACAGTACGACCCGTGGCGACGCCACGGGTGACCCCCGCGACCGTGACTCCAGAAACACCCACACCCATGGCGCCGCCACCCGCCACTCCTACACCAGTGCCTGCTGTCCCGGTGGTCACATTGACGGCCGATCGACGGACGATCAAGGCAGGCGAAACAGTGAACCTGTCATGGACCAGCCGAAACGCCGCCAGTTGCGAAGCCAATAGAGGCTGGCAAGGTGCATTGCCGACCAACGGCAGTCGCCTCTCGACACCGTTGTCCGCGTCGACCTCTTTTGGTCTCACGTGTACTGGCGCAGGCGGCTCGGCAGTTGCATTGGTAACTGTCCCCGTCACCAGCGTGAAGGGGCTGGCGCTGAGCTGGTCCAAGCCCGATCAGAACGAGGACGGAACGCCAGTGAGCCTGGTCGGCTACAGAGTGTATTACGGACAGCAATCCGGACAGTATTCAAACCATCGGGATATCGTCGATCCAGGAGCGACGTCAGTGAATATCGAGGTGGTGCCGGGAACTTACTATCTCGTCATGACCGCAGTCGACCGTGATGGCCAGGAGAGCGAGCATTCAGAGGAACTGCAGAAGGTAGTGAACTGAAGACCGACGAGGCAAAACGTGAGCTACCCGTATGAGGTTATGGTGGGCTACTCAAGCAGCAGATAGTTGACGCGAAGGGAGTAGAGGTTTTCGTCGTACGACAGGATCGCGACGGATGTATCCACCGAGTTGTGCGAACCGCTGAACAGCAGCGACAGTCGTCGATTGTAAACGTAGCCGAGGGATACCTCGGCACCGAATCGATCTTCGGCTGGCAGGTTCAGATCGAGCAACTTCTCCTCACGGTACGATGCTTCAACACCTGCAGTCAGTCTTGGACTCAGACGTCGGCGCCAGCCTGCGGTTGCAGTGGTTCGTTCGAGATCTTCAAGGAGATCGACATAGTCCTGTTTGTCGTAGGCCAGCCCCAGACTGAACTCGTTGGACAGCAGGACTGTGCGGAATTCGATCTCGGCACGATCATTGATGAACACTTCATTCAGATCCGAGTCGATCTGGTTGCTCGTGCCAAATTCCAGAATGCCCATTTCGAGTACCGCCGGTCGGTCCCTCAATTCCTTCACCAGCGCCATGGTCAACGAAGTCTGTGGCGACATGCGCCATGTCAGCCGGGCATCATAGACTTCCGTACTGACATCATCGCGGCCCAGTGTCCGGTCCATGCTGGTATACCCACCCAGCAGGCTGAAGTCGATGCTCGGGCCGAATCGCCGCCACTGGACGGAGCTTGTCACAGCGTCCAGGTCCGGTGAATCGACATTCTCGAAGTTGACCTGGTTGTTGGCGACGTTGAAAACGAGCTGGTCGTTCTGCCCGACGTTCATCACGTAAGCCACCGTACCGGTATCCCTCTTGCTGTCCGTACTCGCGACGTCGGCGTTTGTCTGTGTGTAGAAGTACTGGAGTTGCAGTTCGTCGTTGCGACGGACCCGAAAACGCAAGGTCGGCCCGACACGAGTGCTGTCGGTGACCTGCCGGTTGTCTGGCAGGTTTTCCTGCTGGCCATTGATGGTCGTTTCCGTGCGTGTGTTGCTGGCAGTGAAATCGAGACGGCCCGGGATGGCCTGCCAGACAACACTCGAAGTGCCGACCAGCGCTGAATCATCGTCGAAATACTCCTCGGTCCGAATACGTCGCTCATAGTCATACAGGGCATTGGCCCGGATGGAAGGCCCCTGGTGTTCAAGGGCGATGTTCACACCCGGCTGGTGGGTGACCTCACTGACTTCATTTTCTGGCGCCCGTGTCGTATTGTCGGAATGGGTTGACTCGATTCGTACCCCGACGGTTGTTTCCAGAGCGACCACCGGTGCTGACAGGGCCAGGAGGGCGGCAGCAAGTCTGGTGCGTTGCCATGTCATAGGAGCCCCCCTGCCTCGCAATGGAGGTGGAAAAGATGGAGGTGAAAAAGGTACCGGCCCGAAACGGATCAGAATGCCCGTTCAGGGACGGTGATTACATCACCTGGCTGCAGCGAGTAGTTCGTCTCCATGTCGCCCTTTTGTAAGATCCTGTCGAGGGAAATCTTCAGGGAGGTTCCACTCTTGCGAAACAGGGTAGCCTTGCCGGGAACTGCAAACTCCGCGAGCCCACCGGCTTCCAGCACCATGTCCAGAACGGTCATGCCCTGACGATAGGGCACGGAGATCGGCCTCAGCACGGCTCCAGTGACACGTACCCGGGAACGATAGGCATCACTGCCCATGGTCGTGACAATGACGGTCACGTACGGGTCGCGTATGAATTTTTTCAGCTGCTCGGTGATGTAAGCGGCAACCTCTTCGGGAGTTTTCTCGCCAACCATGACATCGCCAGCCAACGGCACGCTGATCTTGCCGTCCGGCCGTACGGGGACAGAAACACTGAGGTCCGGATTTCGCCAGACGTTTACGGAGAGCGAATCGCCAACACCGATCCGGTATTCGTCAGAAAGACCCGTGAACTCCGTCTCTTCGACCTTCGGTGGAGCCTTTGTGGTGCTCGCGCAGCCAGCCACCAGCGATATGAAAAACAAGGCGACCAACGATCGCCTAAACGACTTCTGCATAGTGTTCATTCCTAAGAGCGTCACCTCGTCACCTGATGGGGGCGTGATGATATCCGTTGTCCCTGGGCGTTAGTGCCCTGGATATAAAGCTGCTTACATATCGTTGCATTTGCTCGACAGACAAATCCGTGCAGGAGTCACAGACTGCTTGGCAGGCAGTAACAATCGGTCATGCGCATGGAGCGGACAATATTGATGGACACGCCGCCGGAACGTTCCAGACTGGGCGAGCGGGCCTTGCGATGGATCCGCCGCGAACGCGTGTTTGCCAGTGGTGGTAGTTGGTACTTTCGCACCCGCGAAGGCATTGACGTCGGACCCTACGGCTCGCGCTTCGAGGCGGAAATCGAAGCTGACATTCTCATCGCGCGGCTTGACCATGAAGCCAGTCTGCCCAGCCTTATGGTCATTCGCGCTTTTCTGCTTGAATCGGTTGTCGATCCCGGCAGAAACAGTCGCCTGGTCGATATCGGCGCACAGGTCGTGCGCTGAAGGGACTGTCTGTCCGGATGATCCGGGGTTCTACCGCGTCTGTCAGAAATCCCTGGACCTGACATGACCTGCAAGACTGGTTGAGCCTGATTCCGGGATTGCCGCCTGCGGCTCCTTCCTGCCTCTGCCCGCCGTCTGGCGCCGCCGATCAGCTGCCGCGGAAGTCCGGAGTCCTCTTTTCCTTGAATGCGCGTCGTCCTTCCTTGTAGTCGTCGCTGTTGAAGCAGCCGTCAACAAGTTGCCGCACACGCGCCACTTCTTCACTCTGACTGCCTCGTTCAAAGGCGTTGAGGGCGGCCTTGGCGGCTGCGACCGTCAACGGCGCATTCATCGCGATGCGGTGGGCATAGGCCAGCGTTTCCGCTTCGATATCAACACGTTCGTGGATGACGTTGATGAGACCCATCGCCAATGCCTCGTGCGCGTCCATGAAACGGGCACTGAACATGATGTCCCGAGCCCTCGACGGCCCGACGATACGCGCAAGTTTAGCCAATCCTTCGTACTCGTAACCCAGCCCGAGCCTGGCAGCAGGGATGCCAAATCTTGAATCTGGCGAGGCGATTCGTATGTCCGCCGCCAGCGCGGTAGCCAGACCACCGCCAATACAGTAGCCCTCGATCATCGCCAGCAGTGGCTTGGCAAATCTGGCGAGCTCACGATTGGCATCACCGGCGACCGCGCCGTAGGAAGCCCGTTGATCGGCGTTGGCTCGATGCTGGTCAAATTCGGAGATGTCTGCGCCGGAGACAAACGCCTTGCCACCCGCTCCACGCATGATGGCAACCCGGACGTTTGGGTCCGCTGAAAATGCCCTCAGTACATCGGCGGTGCCTTGCCACATGTCGAGCGAGAGAGCGTTGTGGCGCGCAGGGTTGTTGAAGATCAGCCAGCCGATCTGACCGTCGATGACACCGCGAATCCTGTCTGTTTCCAATTCCAGTTCCACAGTTGGCTCCTCAAGTTTCAGGCTGAACACGTCGTGACACAGATTGCCGTGCAGGATTCAATGGGTGGCGATGATTGCAGCGTGACGAGCGAGCACACGCTGCGCCCGGGTGAGATGGGGAACGTCGACCATCTGTCCTTCGAAGCTGAAGGCCATGCGGCCCTGTTGCTGCTCCCGTGCAAAGGCTTCGACCAGTCGTTGTGCGGTGGCAACCACATCGGGTGCCGGTGTGAAGGCTTCATTGACGATCGGGATCTGGTCAGGATGAATGGTGATCTTGCCCGTGAAGCCCATCCACGCCGATTCGAGGCTTTCCTGGCGAAGTCCCGCATGGTCGTTGATATCGATGAACACGGTATCCAGGGGTTGAACACTGCCGGCCACGGCGGACAGCAACGTCATCGTCTGACAATGTCTGAACACCGGCAGGTAACTGCCGTCAGGCAGGCGAGTGCGCGATGCGCCCAGCGCCGCAGACAGGTCTTCGGCTCCCCAGGACAAGGCGATCACACGCTCGCAGGCTGGAAAGGAAGGCAGGTTGATGGCACCCAGTGGCGTCTCCGTGCTGACGAGGACAAGACCAACACCACCCGGTGGATGCTGATACTGGGCTTCGAGGTCCCGGATCAGGGCGTCCAGTTCGTTGGGTTCGTCGAGTGTTGACACCTTGGGTACAACGTAGGCGTCAGGTGGATTCACCATGGTCACCCGTACATCTTCCTGGCCCCACGGGGTATGCAGCGGGTTGATGCGTACCGTGCGTTCCTTGCGCCCGAAGTCCACTTCCCCAAGCCATCCCGCGACGATATTGCGGGCGCTGGCCTTGAGATCAGGGGTCACGGCATCCTCAAGATCGAGTACCAGCCCGTCAGCCTCGGTCGCCAATGACTTGCGGAGCATTTTTTCGTTTGCGCCGGGCACAAAGTGCAGCGATCTGCGTAGTCTCAGCGCCCCAACCGTCATTGCCGGTTCAACCTGGGGCAGTTCATGCCGGTTTGCGCAGCATCATGCCACCGCGCAGGCAGACGCAGACCACCTCGCCACGCTGATTGATGGCGGTGTGTTCGAAAATGACGACACCGCGATCCGGCTTGCTCCTGCTCTCGCGCCGTTCCACCACCCTGGTACGTGCAGAGAGCGTATCGCCGATGAAAACCGGGTTCGGAAAGCTTGTCTTGTCAAAACCAAGATTGCCGAGCGTGGTGCCGAGCGTCGTATCTGCCACGGATACCCCCACCACAAAACCCAGTGTAAAGATTGAATTCACCAGAATCCTGCCGTGCACTGAATTCGCCGCAAACTGTGCATCCAGATGAAGCGGCTGCAGATTCATCGTCAGTGCGGAGAACAGCAGATTGTCGGTTTCGGTGACGGTGCGCGAAGGTTGATGAACAAACTCCATGCCCTCCGTCAGCTCTTCGAAATACTTGCCGCCCATTCGATCAGGACTTCCTCGCCAGTCGTTTGCGTTTGTGTTCGACGTAATCGACAAGAATATATTCGCCGAGTTCATCCGGTGACGTGTAGAACACACGGCCACCATTGATGCGGGCGATCTCGTCCATGAACGCCTTCAGATAGTAACTCTGCTCCAGCATGAAGGTATTGATCGCGATCCCTCGTGTTGTGCAGTGCTTCACCGCCTTGAAGGTCGCGCGGATGGTCTTTGGCGTGGGAGGATAGGCAAACACGGCCTCGCCGTTTTCAAGGTGTGCCGTAGGTTCCCCGTCAGAGATCATGATGATCTGTTTGCTGCCAGTCTGATGTTTGGACAACAACTTCTCTGCCAGCATCAATGCATGCTGCATGTTGGTGCCCAGGACATACTCATCCCACTGCAGGTAGGGCAGGTCGTGTGCTTTCAGTTCCTTGGCATAGGCGGCGAAACCGATGATGTAGAAGCTGTCCTTGGGGTATTGGCTGGTAATCAGGTTGTGCAGCGCAAGCGCCACTTTCTTGGCAGCCTGGAACGACCCGCGCAAGGCCATCGACCACGACAGGTCTACCAGCATCGCAGTCGCGGTCGAACTGACCATCTCGCTGCGATAGATCTCGAAATCGGAGTGCTGCAGCTGGACCGGTGTACTGGGTCCATTGCGGTTGATTGCATTGCGGATGGTCCGCGGCATGTGCAGGTGAAAAGGGTCGCCAAACTCGTACGGCTTGGTTTCTTCCAGGCGTTCACCAAACCGTCCCTCTTCGGGAATGGAGTGGTTGCCAAGGTTCTGTTTTTTCAGGCGTGCATAGATTTCGCCCAGCGCCTTCTGTCCGATGACTCGCGAACCACGCGGCGTGAGTTCAAACCGGTTGTCATCCGTCGTGCGGATGTAACCGGCATCTTCCAGTGCCTTGAGCAGCGACTTGAGCTGGTCCAGATCTTCACCTGCCTCATCGCCCATCAGCTTGCGCAGGAGGTCGTCATCGACCCGATCGAGATTGCCGGCACGTTCGGCGTCCGTCAGCTGGTCGATCATCTCGTCCATGCCGGACAATTCGCGCATGAGTTTCATCGCAGCGTCCATGTCGAGCGACTCATCACCGCCGAAGCGGTACCGATTGCCGCCCTGTCCCTGTCCAAGCGCCTCGGCCAGGCGCTGCAGTTCGGCGTTCAGTGCAGGGTCCCCAAATCGACCGGACATCATGGCCTGCAACTGGGCGCGCTGTTCGGGCGACATGGAATTCATCAGTGACTGCGAGGCTGCCATCTGCTCCTGCATCTGTTTCAGCAGGTCGTCGAGATTTTTTGGTGGATTGTCACCAAACATGTCGCCAAATCTGTTCATGAAATCGTCGAAGCCCGGATCCTGGCCGTTGGCCTTGCGATCCAGCATGTCGTTCAGGTTTTTCAGCATGTCCTTCATGCGTTCGAGGTCACCATCGGACATGTTCCTGATCATGTTCTCGACGTCCTGGAAAAACGACGAGGCCATGGATTTGCGCAGTTCGTTGAGCAGTTCAAGGAACTTGCGCTGCGCATCGGGATTCAGGAATTCGTACTTTTCCAGCGCGTTGATCTTTGCGGCGAGGTCCTTTGGCAACGCATCGAGTGTTTCCTTGTTGCGTTTGGCTACCTGCTTAAGGACATTGTCGGAGAACAGCGCGTCATCACTGTCCGGCTTGTCCAGCCACTCCTGAATGCGCTCCTTCTCGATGGCAAGGATTTCGTCCAGGCGCTCACGGAACCCCGCGAAGACGCTGCCCAGATCGTAACGTTGCAACGCCGCGCGCTTGCGGTCGCGCAGTTCCTTCATCATTTCCCGCAGACCCCGCAGATAGCCCCCTTCGGGAATCTTCATGCCGCGGGAGGCGAGGTTGCGCATGGCCCAGCGCAGGTCGCCAAACTCCATCAGGTCGTTGGCGAGTGCGCCCATGATGTCATCCGGATCAAGCGGCGCCCGCTGTGATCCGTCCCAGGCGCTGAAACGATGTCGGCGAGGTAGTTTCATGCGGTATAGGTACTCTTGCCCGATACGGTGTACTTGTTCAGGAGCTTGTGCAGATGCAGACCTTCCAGAACAAACTCGACGATGCAGGCTTTCACGCCGGTGGTCTCGCTCTGCAGTACCGCACCAAAACTGGGTATGCGATTGACGATGTCGGCGTAACTCTGCGCTGTCATGTTCTCGCCTGTTTCAACGGCGAGGCCTTCGGCAAAGGCGTTGGCAATCGAGCCAAGATCGTTGACGTCGTAATAACGATCAAAGACCGATTTCACGGCGCTGCGAAAGATCCGATCGGTGATCTTGTCTTCCTGGCCATCCTCCATCGCTTCGAATTCGACCTTGCCCTGGAATGAGGGTGCTACGAACGGCAGGTCCGATACCCTCGGTACCACCTCGGTTTCCTTGAGGGAGAGTGCCCGACGCATCGAATTGGCAACCAGCGCCTCATAGTTGGAAATCGAGGCGCGGACGCTCACACCCGAGCGCTGGTTGATATCCGGTGACTTGCGTGCGAGCTGACTGATTTCAGCAATGATCTCCTTCATGAAGACCGGCACGGTGATCGGATAATCGCCCAGATCAAGGACCTCGGCTTCCTGCATCATGATCTCGATTTCTTCATCGACCTCCTGAGGATAGTGGGTACGAATCTGTGCACCATAACGATCCTTCAGCGGCGTGATGATCCGGCCACGATTGGTGTAGTCCTCGGGATTGGCGGTGGCGACGATGAAAACATCGAGTGGCAGCCGGATCTTGTGGCCGCGGATCTGGATGTCACGCTCCTCGAGCAGATTGAGCAGACCGACCTGAATCCGCTCCGAGAGGTCCGGCAGTTCATTGATGGCAAAAATGCCGCGATTCAATCGGGGAACAAGTCCGAAGTGCAGGGTGAGCTCATCGGCCAGATAGCGGCCTTCGGCGACCTTGATCGGGTCCACTTCGCCAATCAGATCGGCAATGGTGATATCCGGTGTCGCCAGCTTCTCGCCATACCGCTCGTCGCGATGCAACCAGGCAATGGGTGTCGCGTCACCGTGCTGTTTCACCAGATTGCGGGCCTGCAGGGTGATCGGGCGATAAGGATCTTCCGGGATTTCGGTATCGGCGATCGTGGGTGTCCACTCATCCAGCAGGCTGGTCATGCTGCGAACGATTCGCGATTTTGCCTGGCCCCGTTCGCCCAGGAAGATGATGTCCTGTTTGCCGAGGAGTGCGTTCACCAGCTGTGGCAGTACGGTGTCGTCATAACCACGGATACCGGGGAACAGCCGCTCGCCGGCTTTCAGTTTGCGAATGAGATTGTTGCGCATCTCCACTTTGACCGGTGTGGGCTGGTAACCAGATGCCTTCAGCTCACCAAGTGTGGAAATCCTGGGGTGGGTCATATTCAGCCTCTTCTTCAGCCCTCGTTTTTGGACATTGGGGCACGGGTTGCACGGTTCACTCCTGTTGGTAGGAACTTACGCAATCCAGCACCGGAATGATAGCGTGGTTCGAACGCCGATTCCGGGCACGGAATGCGGTTGCCTGTCACAAACGGCCAGGTCGGATCGTCATGGCGGTACTTTCATGATCATTCCATGATCATTCGCGATCAGTCACCGCCAGAAAGGGGGCAAATCATGTGGATCAGGGTCTCAGCCGGGATCACGGCGATGGGTCTGTTGGCCAATGGACTGGACATGCTGCTCTGGCCACTGGAGTGGTATCACTCCCTGGCCAGTGTCGAGCACACCGGCCCCTTCAACGCTCACTTCGTACGGGATATCGGCGTTGCCTATCTGGCTTCTGCGCTGGGAGTTGGCCTTTCTGCCTGGCGGACCGACTGGCTCCTGCCGGCCGGCAGTGTGGCACTGGTATTTCTCGGAATTCACGCTGGCCTGCATCTCATGGAATGGAGCCATGGCGACGAGGCCGCATTGCATGCGGGCTGGGTCGACCATGTCGGCGTTTACCTGCCACCGCTGCTGCTGTCAGCCTGGATGCTCCTGGCCAGCCGGAGACGATCAGATGTTTAAGTGGATTGCACATCGCTTGATCGATCGTGCCTTTCGTCGCTTCCGGTATGACGCCACGTACGTCCATGACATTCTGGACACTTCAACATCGGCGTGGCTCAAGTTCCTCGCGGCGCAACCGATGAATCTGCATCGAACGGGGATATCCGCGGACGCCTGGTACGCCGCAAAAATTGCCACCGTCCGGCATGAGGACTGCGGCCCGTGTGCCCAGCTGGTCGTCGATATGGCGTTGCTGGACGGTGTTTCAGCAGAACTGGTGAGGGCGATCGTGGGACGCAACTTTGGTCAACTGACATCGGACGCCGAACTCGGACTGCGTTTTGCCGAGGCGGTTCTCCTGCACGACGTCACCGATCCGTTGCGTTCCGAAGTCCTGCGGCGCTTTGGCCAGCATGGCCTCGTCTCACTGGCGTTTGCCATCGCCCAGACACGGACCTATCCGACCATCAAACGGGTCATGGGTCATGCGCAGATCTGCGAGCGACTGCGAGTGGGTGAAGAGGAGCTGGCGGCGGCGCGCGCCGCATGAGCGATCTGTTCGAAGCCCATCGACCGCGACTGCTGGCTCTGGGATATCGGATGCTTGGTGGCCGCGCAGAGGCCGAAGATCTGGTGCAGGAGGCCTGGTTGCGGTGGCGGTCGGTTGACTCCACCCGGATAGATTCTCCTGCGGCCTGGCTGACTACCATCATGTCGAGGCTCTGTATCGATGAACTCCGGGCTCGCAAGGTTCGCCAGGAGAGTTACGTGGGTCCATGGCTGCCGGAACCCTGGTTTGAGGAACCACCCAGTCCGGCCCCGGAAGCGCTCACCGAACTGGAACTTGCCGATGATCTTTCCATGGCGTTCCTGCTGCTGCTCGAACGATTGGCACCGGAGGAGCGTGCGGCATTTCTGCTGCACGATGTCTTCGACCTGTCGTACACCGAGATCGCCTCCGTGGTCGACAAACGGGAAGATGCCATCCGACAGACGATAGCGAGGGCCCGCAAGCGGGTCGTTGATGAGCGGCCTCGATTCCGTGCGTCGATCCGTCAGCAGCAGGAACTGGCTGCCAGGTTTCAGCGTGCCGTTGCCCTCCGCGATCCGATTGAGCTGGCCAGCCTGTTCGAACCCGATGCCGTACTCATCAGCGATGGTGGCGGCAAGGCGCTCGCGGCACTGAGGCCGATTGTTGGCGCTGTGAAGATTGCGAAGTTTTTCCTGGGGATTACGCGTGATGTAAAACCGGGTGATCTGAATTTCGAATATCGCTGGATGAACGATGCCGTCGGCGTGCTTGCGTTTGACCCCCAGGGCAAGCCGGTACTGGCGCTCGGTTTTGACGTGCGTACGGACGGTATTGCGGGATTGTATGCGATCCGCAATCCGGACAAGCTGGGTGCGATGGCGCCAACTTCCTCATAGACGGAGCCGGGTTTACGCAGAAGTCCGTATTTCTGCAGGTCTCTGGTGCACTTAGGGTCGATTCCTGATCGCACACTCAGGGAGTTCATCTTGATCGAGACCAGTACAGGCACCAACCGCTCCAAGGGAATCAACTACCAGAAGATCCTGGATGAAGACAGTCATCCGGTTCCGGAGATCTTTCGCGCCGAATCGCCTCTCGAACCCGGTCCCACCGTCGTTCCGGCTGAGGTGTACTACTCCAGGGCCTTTCATGACCTCGAAGTGGAAAAGGTCTGGAAGCGTGTCTGGCAGATGGCCTGCCATGAAGATGACATTCCGGAAGTGGGCGACTACCTGATCTACGACATCGCCAACCTGTCGTTCATGGTCGTCCGCACGGCAGCCGAGGAATTCAAGGCGTTTTACAACGTCTGTCTGCATCGTGGACGGTTGCTCAAGTCACATGCTGGCAAACGCGCCCGGGAGTTTCGCTGTTCATTCCATGGCTGGGCCTGGAACATTGACGGCTCGTTGAAGGAAGTCCCCTGTCAATGGGATTTTCCAACCGTCTCGGCAAAAACCCACAGCCTGCCCACTGTAAAGGTCGGTCGCTGGGGTGGCTTTGTGTTCATCAATCCGGACGAAAACGCAGCATCGCTCGAATCCTTTCTGGGTGACCTGTCAGAGCAGTTCCCCAACCTGCCATACGAACGCCGTACCAAGGTTGCGCACGTAGCCAAGATCCTGCGCTGCAACTGGAAAGTGGCCCAGGAAGCCTTCAGCGAGGCCTATCACGTCATTGCGACACACCCCACCATTCTTGAATCCATTGGCGATGCCAATACGAAGTACGACGTGTTTGGCAACTACAGCCGGGCGATGTCGCCGAACTTCACTCCCAGTCCGCACACCTATGGCAGCCAGTTTCCGCCGCTGGATGATGCGCGGCTGTATACAAGATTGCGCCATGCGCTGACAGGACACATCTACGAGATGAATGACGACGGTACCGTGCATGTCACCGATAGCCGCGGCGGCGTGAGCAGGTTCACATCCGACGCGGTCTGGGTCGATGGGCCCATGACCCATGCTGATCCGAACATGATCAATTGGGTGGGAGGCCGGCAGTTGCCAGGTACCGAGAACCTGCCGTTGAACGGAATCCCGCCGATTCCACCAGGTAAAAACGTCCGCGCAGTCATGGCTGAGCCGGTGCGGGAGGGTTATCGAAAGTCGCTGGGCGACGTGATGGACAAGGTCAGCGATGCGGAACTGCTGGACTCCATCTATCTGACGGTGTTCCCCAATTTCCACCCATGGGGTGTGTTTCATCGCATCGTCTACCGCTTCCGGCCCAATGGTGACAATCCTGAAGAGTGCATCATGGAGTGCATGTACCTGACGCCAACGCCCGCCGGACAGCCACGTGGGCCGGCAGCGTCCGTACACCATCTCGGACCGGACGATGACTGGGTGGATGCGCCGGAATTGGGTATGCTTGCCAAAGTCTTCAATCAGGACGTGGTGAACATGCCTGAAGTGCAGCGTGGCCTGAAGGCCATGAAAAAGGGCCAGGTGATTTTTGCCAATTATGGCGAAACCAAACCCAGGCACTTTCACAAGCTGCTCAAGGAGTGGATCGCCAGGCCCTGATGGAAGTCATCCCTTACACGGCAGAACGTCAAAGTGCAGAAGCGGGCGCAAGCGATTGCAAACGACGATAGCAGACGACGACTGCAAATGACGACTGCCAACGAGTAGAAACGATGACCGAGCAGGCAACCGAAGAATTCCAGACTCCCTATGAGGTTCTGGGTGACCAGGGCATTCGCAATCTCGCGAGTGCCTTTTACGACGTCATGGACACGTTGCCGGAACTGGCGAAGATCCGTGAGATGCATGCCAGGGATCTGAGTTCGGTCAAGCGCATGCTGGCCGCCTATCTCACGCAGTGGATGGGTGGTCCGCCGGTATACCTCGCCGTGAAAGGCACCGTGTGCCTCACCGACCCCCATGCGCCTTACAACATCGGTCCGGAAGAGCGCGACCTGTGGTTGAAGTGCATGGACCTCGCGCTGGATCGGGTAGGCGCCAGCGAGTCGTTGAAGACCATGCTGCGTGAACCGTTCAAGCGGGTGGCCGAGACGGTGCGCAACAGTGACGGCAAACCGAAGGTCAGGGATCCCAACATCATCGCCGTGGGTTGAGATGGCTGGCGGAAGAGAGTGGTCTGCCCGGCAGATCACTCGTGATCAGGGGCGTCGAGTGACCATCGTTACGCTCAGATCTTCACCATGCCACCATCCACCATCAGTGTCTGCCCGGTGATGTTCAGCGCATTGTCCGAAACAAGAAAGACCACGGCATTGCCAATGTCTGCCACGGTCTGCTCCCGGCGCAATGGGGTGCGATCAAAGATCGCCGGGTAGTCACCGCGCGCGATGCCTTCAAACCAGACACGCGGGTCCATGCCCTGGAATTCCGGAATGGTCTTCACGGCCCGTTTGGCATTGCCCGCCCAGGCATCGGTCCAGACGATTCCCGGAGCCACCGCATTGACGTTGATGTTGAGTGGGCCCAGCAGTTCGGCCATCGTCTGGGTGTAATTGACCAGTGCTGCCTTCATCGCGCCGTACGACGGATGGACAAAGGTCTCCAGCATCCTGTCCGACAGGGATGCGCGCCCGGCGATGGATGAGATGTTCACGATCTTGCCGCTGCGTTGTGCCTTGAAGTGTGGCAGTACGGCTTCGGTCATGAGTACGGCGGGTTTCAGGTTCTGGCCATACAGTGCGTCCCACAGTGCTGCCACTCCACCCAGCGGTCCGCCTTCAGGCGTGATGGCTTCCTTGGGTCCGGCGCCGACGTTGTTGACGAGGATGTCGACACGACCAAACTGCTGGAGTGCGGCATCAACGGTTGCCAGCATGACCTCGGCGCTGGTGATATCGCCGGGAAACGCCAGCGCCTTGGCACCTGCCGCCTCGACTTCTGCCGCAGTGGCCGCCGTTGTGTCGGCACCCCATGAGTTCACGACGACATTGGCACCGGCTCTGGCCAGCGCCAGCGCTATCCCCTTGCCGATCCCACGCCCGGCGGCGGTGACGATGGCGGTTTTACCCTGTAGTGACATCGGTGGTGACATGCTGATCTCCCGGATGAATTCTGCGGTAATGTAGCGCAAACCACCTGTTTTGAAGCAGACCGGAAAACGCGATGCAATTACCTCTGGCCCAGACAGCGTATTTTGTTCCGGACATCCGCCTGGCGGCGCAGGACGCACATCGCCGGTTTGGCGCCGGGCCCTTTTTCATACTTGACCGGATCCAGTTGTCCAAGGGCACGCATCGTGGACAGGATTGCCCCTTTGTCCACTCCTCCGCATATGGTCAATGGGGGTCGGTGATGATGGAACTGGTGCAGCAGGATGTGGAGGGCCCGTCGCCGTTTCGTGACATGTACGCGCCGGGTGAGTCAGGGCTGCATCACATGGCGACGATCGTCGAGTCGTTGCCGGCGGCGTATGAACACTACCGGGCTTCCGGTTTCGAGGTGGTGACCATTGCGCACACACTGACCGGGACCGAGTTTGCCTTCATCGACGCGACGAGAAGTCTTGGTCACATGATCGAGGTTTACGAAGGCAGTCAGGGTCTGCTCGATTTTTACACCATGGTGCGCAAGGCGAGTGAAGGCTGGAACGGTGCAGACCCGATTCGTGTGCTCGGTTGAGCCCATCCATTCAACCCACCGCACTTTCATGAGAGGCACGTGGCAAACATGATCGACTTTGACTTCGGCCTTGGCGAAACCCTGGACATGCTGCGCGACACCGTCGCGCAGTTTGCGGCCAGGGAGATTGCACCACGTGCAGCGGCCATCGACCGCGACAACGAGTTCCCCCGGGATCTATGGCCAAAACTGGGTGAACTGGGGTTGATCGGGATCACCGTCCCGGAAACCTATGGCGGTGCTGATCTGGGCTATCTTGCCCACTGTGTGGTGATGGAAGAGATCAGCCGGGCGTCGGCGTCCGTTGGCTTGTCTTACGGTGCCCATTCGAATCTGTGTGTGAACCAGATCCGCCGGTTTGGTACCGATGCGCAGAAACGTGCGTATCTGCCTGGACTGGTCAGTGGACACTATCTCGGCGCGCTGGCGATGAGCGAGCCCAATGCGGGTTCCGATGTCGTGAGCCTGAAACTCAGGGCGAGGGAGGATGGTGACCACTTCGTCCTGAACGGCAACAAGATGTGGATCACCAACGGACCGGGTGCGGACATTCTCGTGGTTTATGCAACCGTTGATCCCGCATTGAAAGGGCGGGGCATTACGGCCTTTCTCATCGAAAAAGGCACCCCCGGGTTCACGACCAACACCAAACTCGACAAGCTGGGCATGCGCGGCTCGGATACCTGTGAGCTGATTTTCCAGGATTGTCGGGTGGCAAAAACACAGATCCTGGGCGCAGTCGGACAAGGGGTGAGCATTCTGATGAGCGGGCTCGACTATGAGCGGGTTGTTCTCGCCGCCGGACCGACCGGCATCATGCGGGCCTGCATGGATGTGGTGACGCCGTATGTGCGTGATCGCCAGCAGTTTGGACAACCGATTGGCCAGTTCCAGTTGATGCAAGGCAAGATCGCCGACATGTACACCACCATGAATGCTGCACGCAGTTACGTCTATGCCGTGGCCCGTGCGTGTGATTCGGGCAAAACCACCCGCTTTGACGCTGCTGCCTGCATTCTCTTCGCTGCGGAAAAAGCCACCTGGATGGCATCTGAAGCGATCCAGGCACTGGGCGGCAATGGGTACATCAACGACTTTCCTGCCGGTCGGCTGCTCAGGGATGCCAAGCTCTACGAAATCGGCGCCGGAACCAGCGAAATCCGCCGCATGCTCATCGGCAGGGAACTGTTTGCTGCGGGTTGAAGGTCTGTAGTTGTCCCGGTAGGTATCAGCGGAGCAGTTCGAAGGCTTTCAACTCCTCAAGTGCCGCGAGGCTGCCGCCCAGCAGTGTACGCCCGAGTTTCTGTCCGCGTTCATTGGCAAGATCCAGGGTACCCGCAATCACCACTGCAAAATCCAGCAGATAAAGTGCGGCGGCGGTATACCGACGATCAAACAGTTCACGCGGGTAATCGATGCCGTGGGAGGTCAGACTCCTGTAGTAGTGGCCAAGCAGGTCATGGGAATGCCGGACATCGGGTGGCACGCTCTGGGTGACAAAATAGGCCAGATCATGTTCCGGGCAGGAGCCGGCGACCGACTGCCAGTCGACAAACAGCACGTCTTTTTCATTGAAGAAGATATTGTCGAGTCGCATGTCGACATGATTCAGACAAACCGGTCCACGCATCATCTCGTTCAGCAGCCAGGGTGTGGCAGCGGACATCTTTTCGCCAGCGATCAGCGCCGAGTCGGGGATCACGTCTCGAAACTTCTCCATCACCACCGGCCAGCCGAAGCTGAATCCGGCGGCCATGCCATCGCGTTGTGCAGGATTGTTGTGGGAGATGAGGCCGAGCGCTTCGGTGCGTTGCCAGGTATGCGCGTGCATTGCGGCGATGGACTCGATCACGCGGATGGCTTCGTCCAGTGAACAGCCGGCAACCTGGTCACCAATGTGGTAACCCTTGATGTCTTCCATGAGGATGCAGAAGTCCTGCGTGGCGGCGGTGTGCTGGGCGAAATAACACTCGGGTGTCCGCAAGGGCAGCGTTTTGGCGATCGACTGGTAAAAATGCACTTCCTTGCCGTACATGTCATACGTTCGGGCGACTTCACGGTTCTGGGGTGCAGGTGAAGGAAACTTCGCAATGATCGTGTCCACCGGCCTGTCGCAGTCGAGTTTCACTCGAGTCACCTGGCCCATGATCCCGGCACCGGCGCCAAAAGGCTGGACTTCAAAGTTGCGAACCGTGCAGCCGAGCGCTGACGAGAGCCATTCGCGGGTCAACGCGTCCGGGGTGGCAGGATACGACATGTCAGGGGCTCCGGGTTGAGAGGCAAAACGCGTCAGTGATCAGGCGGCGAGCTGCGCCGCACGTCTGCCCATCAGTGATTCAAAATTATGCCGGTAAAAATGATGCCGAGTGAGTTCGTCGTCATCCGTCAGTGTGCTTTCGAAACGCTTGAGCGGATTGCGACCGCCTTCCACGTGCGGGAAGTCGGACGAAAAGAGAGGGATTTCGACTCCGGCTTCCCGGGCAATCCAGGCGACGTCTTCAGCAGGATAGGGGGTTGCGCGAATCTGGCGCTTCACATACTCCGAAGGTTTCAACGACAGTTTCTGCAGCCGTTCTTCGGTACGCAGGAACGCGGCGTGTGCACTGTCGAGGTAACGCATCCAGCTGGGAATCCAGCCAGCGCCCTGTTCGATCACCCCGAACATGAGGCGTGGATGTGATTCGAAGATGCCATCGATGATCAGCGTTGCCAGTGTCTGCATCACTGGTGTGGGTATGGCCATGTAATCGACGGAGCGGAAGTTCTCCGCGCCACCATGAAAGTCTGTGGGTACCGGAAGGCCGTTCCTGAAGTAGTTGGGATCGAGCAGCTGACCACCTCCACCCACATGGAACACCACCGGGATGCCGGCTTCTTCAGCCATGCGCCAGATCGGGAACAGTCCCGTGTGGCTGGGTGAATGGGTGCGAGGGCACTGCGAAGGAACCAGCAGGCTGTCGAAGCCCGCCTTGATCGCATCTGCTGCATGCCGCTCGCTGCGGTCAAAGTCGGCGAGTGGCACATAGGCGGTGGACAACAGGCGCGGGTCCACAGAGCAGAAATCATGCATGGCCCGATTGTGGGTCTGGGCAACACCGTAGATCAGGTCAAGATCAGTCGATGCACGTTCGAGTTTCGCGAGATGACCGTTCATGAACGTGTTGAACACCAGTTGCGAAGAAACGCCGATCAGGTCCAGCGCACGTGGCCTGTCTTCCTTGTACAGCGCACCGGTTGCAGCCCAGTTCTTGCGTAACATGATTTCGTCTTCATCGCGGGCCCGGTAGGCGGCATCACCCTGCTTCGACAGGATGTTGTCGAGTTCTGCCGCAGTGGATGCGACGGACGGCGTGCCATCAAATCCCAACAGGTGGCGCCTGATGCTGTCCGTCGCAAAACCTGCCAGCCAGTCAGCGGTTTCCATGATGTGGGCATCGGCATCGTGGACAACTCGATCTGTGATGTAGGGCATGTTTCGGGTTCCTTGCAAGCGCACCGGTGTCGCAACTTAAGGCCGGAAACGGCGGTCGGTCAATGCGCGCGTGGTAAAGTCTGGTCCGTCCCTGTCGAGTGAGCAGATTCTTGTCCCTGGAACCGCTTGTCACCATCGTTTCGCCGCTATACAACGGCGAACGCCACGTCCGAGGGCTGGTTGACTGTGTGCTCGCCCAAACTTACGCCAACTGGCGTCTGGTGATCGTTGACAACCACTCGAAGGATGGCACCAACGTGGTCGCCTCCGGGTATGCCGCCACGGATGCAAGGGTCCGGGTGGTCCGCAATCCCGAAACCGTGGATGTCATCGCCAATCACAATGCCGGGTTTCGTGAGATTGCACCGGATTCAGCCTATTTCAGATTCCTGCAGGCCGATGACCGCCTCAAGGCCAACGCACTGGAGAAGTCGGTAACGCTGGCGGAGTCCAACCCCCGCGTAGGGATCGTCGGTTCGCACCTCCAATGGGGTCAGGAAACCGCGTCAACGGAATTTGATCCTGCCGTGCTGGTTCATCCTGGAGCGGAAGTGGCCGCGCGAACGCTGCTGGGAGAGACCTATCCGTGTCTCTCCCCCTCGGCTCTGCTGTTTCGAATGGCCGCCGTGCGCGGTCGCCAGCCGTTTTTTACGCCTGAATTGCTCTATGCCGACGTGATGGCGTTTTATGAAGTGCTGAGGAGCTGGGACTTCGGCCTTGTGCCCGAGGTGCTGACCACGGTTGGACGGGATGCAGGGTCGGTAACCAACAAGGTCACCAAGGCCTACAACAAGATGTTTGCTTCAAACCTGCATCTGCTGGTCATGTACGGTCCGGAATTCCTCGACAGCTCGCGCTATCGGAAACGGCTCGAAGAGCGGGTGCAGTTGTACTACGAGTATCTTGGTCGCAGCTGGTTCGATCTGCGCCTGCCGGGTTTCTGGGAATTCCATGCGGCTGGACTTCGCTCATGCGGACTCACCCTTGATCAATCCAGAGTCCGGCAGGAAGCGTTCAGATTCCTGCGCCGTCATCCGGAAGCGGCGATACGCGCCATTGCACGAAACCTGCGTGATGGCCGTTCCTGACCAAACCACGCTTGATCAGAGGTTTCCCTCGTGATTGAACAACTGCTGAAAAAACTCGAGGTTCCCATCCTGCAGGCTCCCATGGCCGGCGTGCAGGATGAGGGGCTGGCCATCGCGGTCTGCCATGCCGGTGCCCTTGGGGCGCTGCCTGCAGCCATGCTCAGCGAAGAAAAGCTGGCGGCACAGCTGCTCCGCGTGCGGGCGGCCACCGCTGCGCCTTTCCAGGTGAATTTTTTCTGCCATCAGAAGCCCGTACCCGATGAACAGGTGCAGGCACGCTGGCAGGATTGCCTTCGGCCCTATCACGCGGAACTGGGGCTTGCGTTGGTGCATGCCGCTGCAGGCCCTGCAAGACAGCCGTTTTCGCGGTCACACCTTGCTGTCCTGAAAGCCATGCCACCTGATGTGGTGAGCTTTCACTTTGGACTCCCCCCTGAAGATCTGTTGGGCGAATTGCGTGCACTCGGTGTCCTGGTACTGTCGACGGCCACCACGGTGGAAGAAGGGCTGCATCTTGCCGCCCGGGGTGTGGATGGCATCATCGCGCAGGGCCTCGAGGCGGGTGGCCATCGTGGCATGTTTTTGCGCGACGACCTGCTCGGTCAACGGGATGCTCTGTCCCTGGTACGCAGTCTGGTCGAGGTGACCGATGTCCCTGTCATCGCTGCGGGAGGCATCGTGGATTCCGCCAGCGTCACGGCGGCCATGGAAGCGGGTGCCAGTGCCGTGCAAGCAGGCACGGCCTTTCTCTGCTGCGATGAGGCGACCACGTCGGTCCTGCATCGCGCCGCGCTCGCTGAAACACCCCGGCGCACGACGAGGATCACCAGGCTGTTCACGGGACGTCCGGCACAGGGTCTGATCAATCGCCTGATGGTCGAACTGGCCGATCAGGAAGCGCTTGCGCCCGCATTTCCGCTGGCAGCCAACGCTCTCGCACCGCTGCGCGCAGCCGCGGAACAGACCGGAAGCACAGACTTTTCGCCGCTGTGGTGTGGCAGGCGTGTTGATGGTGCACGCAGTGTGTCTGCCGCTGAAGTCATCCGTTCACTTGCAGCCGGACTTTGACCTCGGCCGCACCATTGATCTCGTCATCGTCGGAAGCCGCGACCAGCTTCAGGTTCATCACCCGGCACCCGGCATCCACGTAGGGCTGCAACCCTGCAGCGATATCGTCGGGTGTCCCATAGGGCACATAACGTTCGAATTTCTCGAAGGGCACCTTGTAGAAGTTCTCCATCGCCCGGGCCACCAGTTTGCGCGCCGTGGCCTTGTCGTCCGCCACACCGGCCCAGGGTTGGTAACCATGTTTCCAGGCCACCTGTCGGCCAATGACCGATGCGCTGCTGGCGATTCTTGCCACCGCCTGCGCATACCGCTCCGGTGAACACCACACACCGATCCAGCCTTCACCCAGGTACGCCGCACGATCCAGTGCGGCATCGGATCGACCGCCGACCAGAATGGGAACCGGTGGATCGATTCGTGGCTTGATGCAGGCCTGCGAAACGTTGAAGAACTCACCTGCAAAGTCGATCGTCTCACCTCCCATCAATGCACGGATGATCTGCAGCGACTCGTTGGTTCGTTTGCCGCGGGTTTTTGGATCGACCCCGCAGATTTCGACTTCATGGCGGTCATCACCACCCACGCCGATGCCGAACAACATGCGTCCGGGGGCAATCTTGTGAACGGTCGCCAGTTGACGCGCAACGGGCAGCGGATGTCGCAGGGGCAGGAGGTAGATGCTGATCATCACACCCATGGTGGGGTGCAGTTGTGTCAGTGCGGCGACTTCGACAAATCCGTCGTTGCCCGACCCGTCGCGAAAGGACACGTGGTCCGCCATGTACATGTGATCAAAACCGGCATCGGCAATGCGATGGACCAGCGCGCGGCGACCGTCGAGGTCCTTGTTCCAGAACCGCTCCGGTGTACACATGCCAAACAGCAGACGCTGGCTCAATTGACTGCTCCTGTTGAAATCGGGGCAGTCTGCCTGATCGAAACTGTCACGGAAACGTCGTTACGTGATACAAACAGCCGGGATCGAATCGGCGGAGGGTCTTGATGGATCTGGGGCTTGCAGGAAAAAAGGCGATCGTGCTCGGCGGCAGCCGGGGCATCGGTCTGTTCACGGCGTCGTTGCTGGTCGAAGAAGGCTGTGACGTCGCCATTTGTGCGCGGGGTTCGGATGGGATCGATGAGGCGCGCAAACAACTCAAGGCGTTGCGGGAAGACGCGGGTGTATTTGCGAAGTCCGTTGATCTGGCTGATGGCATGTCCACCCGGGCCTTTGTTCGTGAGGCCACGGTGGCGCTGGGCGGCCTCGACATCCTCATTCACAACGCAAGCGGATTTGGGTCCGACAACAGCGAAGAGGCCTGGCGCCGAAGTTTCGAAGTCGACATGATGGCCGGTGTGCGCGCCGTGGAAGAAGCGCTGCCCTATCTGCGGGACAGCCCCGCAGCCAGTATCGTCTTTGTGGGTTCGATGGCCAGCAAGTATCACTTCGGGCGGGCGCCATCGGCCTATGGTCCGGCCAAGGCCGCGATGCGGACCTATGCCAACGAGATTGCCCAGACCTATGGCAAACAGGGCATCCGCGCCAACGTGATCTCCCCGGGCGCCGTCTGGTTTCCGGGTGGCTCCTGGGACAAACAGAAAGAAGCCAACCCGAAGTTTTATGCGGCGGTCGAAAAGGCCATCCCGCTGGGACGTCTTGGCACGGCGGACGAGATTGCAAGGATCATCGTCTTTACCGCAAGCCCGGCGGGTCTGTGGCTGAATGCAACCCACCTGGCTGCCGATGGCGGTCAGGTCGCAGCGGTGGATTGAACATGCGCAAACTGATGCTGACGGGAGTGGTGGTGCTGGTGGGACTGTACCTGCTGGCCCGGTTTGTACCGGTGGAACCGGTTGATCGACGGCCGGGATTGGGCCTGACAGGTCCGGTTGCAGATGCCCGCGCGACGGACTGGACATTTCTCCAGGGCCTCACCGAAATCGAAGTGGAAACCCGGGGGACGCTTGGCATTCCCCACTCGGTGACCACCGTGCTGTGGCGTGCGGGTGACCATCTGTACATCCCTTGCAAAGCCTGCGACACCAAACGATGGCCAGGCAATGTGGCTGCCGATCCGCAAGTGCGCATTCGTGTGCGCGGGATTGTTTATCCCATGCGGATGCAGCGGGTAGCCGATCCTGCCGAGAGGGATGAACTGCTTGGTGCGGCGTTCCCGCAGGTGACCCCCGATGTCTGGGTATTTCGTCTCACGCCGGGTTGATGGATCACCGCAGTCGCCTGTCGCGCGCAGGTGCAGGTTCCCGGTGTGATCGCGGGCCCGGGACTGGCCGGTTACAGGAGTAACACGATCCAGTAACCGACCACGCAGACCTGGACAAAAAAGAAAGTGAAACGAACCAGCACGGCCATCGTGCTGGTCGAAACCAGATGGACGATGGACTGGGCGAGTCGTGCCCCGATCAGCACTGTCGCAAGGTCATCCGTGAGACGGGTCTGACCAGTCGCAATGGCATAGAGCATGACCACACCGGCAATGGGCAGGAATTCATAGGTATTGGCATGCGCACGCGTCAGGCGCAGGCCAAAACCGGGCAGGTCGGTACCCGCAGCCAGAAAGGAGTTGAGCGCCTTGCCGGCAGTCATCCATATCCAGGACCGGTACAGCGCGATGCCTGCCAGCAGCAACAGCGACCAGGCGGCAAAAAGAAGCAGGGCGGTTGCGGTCATGTCGGACTCCTGATTGGAAGGGTGTGTGTGGCAGGTCCGGGGATCGTGGGGAATTCGAAGCTGTGTTCGCCCGCCGGCAGTTTCCGTGTCACAAAATCCCGAAGTGCATCGGTCAGTTGACCGGGATCACCGATGGGCATGAATGACCGTCCGACGGTCAGTCGATAGTGCTGGTTTCCCTTGTTGAGGAGTTCCCGGAACAGCGTCATGTCCTTGAGTTCCGTGTTGAGAAACCACAACAGGTAAAACAGCGCCGAATTGAATCCTCGTACGTGCATGGGCACGATCGGACACTCGTATCGCTGTGCGATGCTCACCCCACTGGTCATCCAGGGACGTTCGACCAGTCCCCGCATCGTGGGTTGCGCCAGGCGTCCGGAGGGAAAGATCACGACAACCCGTTCACTCCTGAAGGCCTGCACCATGCCGCGCACTGTTTCCTTGTTGCGGCCATGATCGCGGCGGTGCTCCATCCACTCCACCGGGATGATCATCTCATTCAGGCGTGGAATGGCCCGGATGGCGTCCCGATTCGCAAAAAACACGATGTCCTTGCGGACGGTCTTCAGCGCGTCGTACACGGCAATGCCGTCGGCAATTCCGGCAGGATGATTGGCGATGACCACTACTCGGCCAGACCTGGGCAGATGGTCAAGACCCAGACTTTCGACGCGCAGCTTCAGCTTTCCGGACAGCCAGTCAAACACTTCGCGTCCACCGGCATGTTGCAAACCGTCGATCAACTCGATGGCCTGCCGATAGCCGAGCACCGGGTACAGATAACGCTGAACCAGCTTCCACATCAACGGGCGCTGCATCAGTCCGCTTGCGCGCTCTTCGATCAGGGTATCGACGATATGCCGGCTCAAGCGGATTGCTGCCGGATGAAAGTGACCAGCGCCTGGTTGAAGCCGCTGGCGTCTTCCATGTTCACGCCATGACCCGTGTCCAGCCGGATGCCGTCGAGGAGCGGCATGTGGGCAAGTGCATGATCGGCAAACGGATTGAAACGTGTTTCGCGCTGACCCTGAATCAATAGTGCGGGACGGGTATTGGTACCGATTCGTGAACGTACGCTGATCCGTGGTGTGGTCCAGGCCATGGTGTTGGCGATGCCCAGGGGGATGTGACGGGCCGCATCGGCCAGCAGCGGAATCTTCACACTGGCAGGCAGGTGCCTGGCGTGTCGCGGATGCACCGCGATACGGTCGATGGCCGGCAAGCCTTCGGTAATGAACCGGTCCCGACTCGCCAGCCCCTGCTCGTGCCATGCAGCCTGTTGACCCTCATCCGCAAGCGCCGAGGTCGATTTGGTGAATGCATGGGCAATCGTCTGCATGGGGCGATCCAGTGCGTACCTCAGGGTCAGCCCTGCACCCATCGAATAACCGCACAAAAACCACTGCGACTCACCGAGTTCGCGACGGATGAGATCAAACTGTTCGATGAGTGCATCCGGCAGGTATTCCGCCTCATCAACCGGTGCGGGGGACCGTCCGTGCCCCCACAGTTCGACCACGACAGGCCTGCATACCCTGCCCAGGGCTTCGAGATTCAGCACCCACTGTGCCCGGCTCATCAGGAAGCCGTGCACCAGCAGCAGACAAGGCCCGTTGCCGGGATGGGCTTCCCAATGAAGTTTATGCACCGCAGAATCCTAGCATGACCCATCAGATTCTCGTGGTGACAACCGGTGGCACCATCGACAAGGTGTATTTTGACGCGCTCTCGAATTTTGAGGTGGGTGCATCCATGGTGGGCGAACTGCTCAGGGAAGCGCACGTCGACGTGCCGTATCGGGTGCTCGAACTGCTGCGCAAGGACAGCCTGGACCTGTCTGATGCGGATCGCACATCCATCGCCAGCTGTGTCGGAGGTGCCGAAGAGCGAGCCGTGGTGATCACGCATGGCACGGACACGATGACACAGACAGCGGAGGTCCTGATGACACACCCCGGTTGTGCGGCCAAGGTGATTGTCCTGACCGGTGCGCTGGCACCAGCCCGATTCGCTCAATCCGATGCCACGTTCAATGTCGGCATGGCGTTTGCGGCGGCTCAGACCTGCCTGCCAGGAGTCCATATCGTCATGAACGGTCAGATCTTTGCAGCCGGCAAGGTCCGCAAGGATCGGGAGAACAATCGTTTCATTCGGTGTTAAAGTCGAGCCAGGACGGTGACCTTTTTCGGGGAGAGAAAAACCATGTATGACCTGCTGATCAAGAACGGCATGGTGGTGGACGGTTCCGGCGGCGCCCGTTACCGGGCGGATGTGGCGGTACAGGACGGCAAGATCGTCCGTATCGGTCGGCTGAACGACAGGGCAAAGCAGGTGATCGATGCCGATGGGCATGTGGTCACCCCGGGTTTTGTCGATGGTCACACGCACATGGACGCCCAGGTGTTCTGGGATCCCATCGGCCAGTGCTCGTGTTATCACGGTGTCACCAGCGTGGTGATGGGCAACTGCGGTTTCACCCTCGCGCCCTGCAAGAAGGAAGAAGCGGATTACGTGTTCCGCAACCTGGAGCGTGCGGAAGACATCTCCCGGGATGCCATGCTCGAAGGCATCAAGTGGTCATGGGAAACCTTCCCGGAGTTCATGGATGCCGTCGACCGCACCCCCAAGGGCATCAACTATGCAGGTTACATCGGTCATTCGGCACTGCGCACCTATGTGATGGGCGAGCGTGCGTTCAGCGAACAGGCCAACGCACACGAAATGGACCGGATGGCATCGATTGCAAAAGAGGCGGTGCAGCATGGCGCGATCGGATTCTCCACATCGCGCACGTTCAACCATACGACGGCTGACGATCGACCGGTAGCCAGCCGCATTGCCGACTGGGAAGAAGTCAGCCGGATCGTCACGGCCATCGGTGAAACCGGTCGTGGTGTATTCGAGATTGCCGGTGAGGCACCCGGCCGCAATCCCGAGCGACAGCGCGAATATTTCAACCGGCTGAAGAACCTGGCGGTGGAGTCAGGGGTGACACAGACCTGGGGCATGTTCAGCGTGCGGATCGCCCCGGATTTCTGGCGGCCGTATTTTGATCTGCTCAATGAAACGGCTGATGCCGGCGGACGGATGATCGCGCAGGTGCACTCGCGATCCCTGTCCACACTGCTCTCGTTCGAAGGCAATACGCCGTTCGACAACTGGGATGTGTGGCGTGACTTCCGCAAGCTGCCGCTGGCCGAGCAGCAGGTCAGACTGCGCGACCCGATCATGCGCCAGCGACTCATCGAGGTGGCCTCTCAGCCGTATACAGGTCCACGTGTGGTCGGTGCAGAAGCCCGACCACCGGAATGGGACTACATCTATGCCATGGACGACATGCAGTTCGACAAGCCGAGCATGGCAGACATGGCGCGGGCGCGTGGTGTGCATCCCGCAGAACTAATGATCGACCTGGCACTGGCCAACAACATGCGCATGTTTTTCCGGCAGCCGATTGCCAATGAAAACCAGAGCGATGTCCTGGAGATGATGAAACATCCACGGTCCGTGGTGACGTTCTCCGATTCCGGTGCACACGTGTCGCAGATCATGGACAGTTCGCTCCAGACCCATCTGCTCAGTTACTGGGTGCGCGAGAAGCAGGCCTTCTCGCTCGAGGCGGCGGTTCGACAGATCACCTATGACACGGCCACCCTGTGGGGCCTGCATGATCGTGGTCTGGTTCGTGAAGGCATGGCAGCGGATCTGGTGGTCCTTGACCCCGATACGGTCGGCGCGCGCATGCCGGAGATGAAACACGACCTGCCAGCCGGTGCCCGCCGCCTGAAACAGACAGCCGATGGCATCATGCACACCATCGTCGGAGGGCAGATTCTGCTGACCAACAACGAGCACACCGGGGCGCTGCCAGGGCGATTCATCCGCGCCGGTGCCCGCTAGTCTCAGACGGGAAACGTTGCCTGGAAGCGCGCAGTTCGGCAGACTGCGCGCCTTGGAGTCTGCGCGGCAGAACATCGACGGGCTGCAGCGGCGCCACTTCGGCCCGATTTTGCGTTCGTTTTCGTTGCGTAGCGCCCACTACGCGCCTCAAACGAACGCAAAATCGGCCTCGAATTGACGCTCGCCTCGCACCGCCGCCTTCTGCCGCGCAGACTCCTAGCCGATTTCCACAGCGCCCATAGCTCAATTGGATAGAGCACCAGGCTTCGAACCTGGGGGTTAGGGGTTCGAGTCCCTTTGGGCGCGCCATTTCAGCGCAGGGTCGAGACCCGAGCGCAGCGCGGGCCTATCCTTGGTTTGTCGGTTACGCCGATCACCATTACGTCTGCACCCTTCGCAGTGTGTTTCGATCCCGATGGTGAAAGAGGTCCGGCCTGCCTGGCATCTTCAGCTGGGTGTCTTCCTCATAGGGGAACGTGCCATCGCCGATGGTGACCTTCAGTTCATACCGCACCGTCTGGAACTCCCGATCGAGGAAGGGCGATGAGCAGATGCCGAAAGTCCTCGATCCGAGATCGGCCGCAAGGCTGAACTGTCCTGCATCCGCAGTGGCTGGACCACCCGCAATCACCGTGATCCCTCGTGGCACCACAAAACACCGCATCACCTGTTGCGCCTGAGGATCCCACAACCAGTATCCGCGCTCTTCATGGAAGCCGTCGGCCTCGCCGATACGCCACGCGGTGGTTGCGTACCGCAGGCCGTACAGTCGTTGTTCGTGGTTGTCCACGGGTGACATGGGTTCGAACACAATGCGTTCGTGGTACAGGTTCACCTCCTCGCCACGATCGTCGGATGGTGCATCGTCGCGACCCTTGTCTCCTTCCCAGATACCGGTAAGCTTCGCGAGAGGTCCAAAATCCGACAGCTGATCTTCCTTCATGAACTGTTCCTGCAGGTGGTCGCGACATGATAGGGATGACGGATCAAATTCCAATCCCCCGCGGTGACCTTCGTCCGGGCGTGGCGTTTGACGCGCAGGCCTCCTATGCTGCCGCTTCGATTTCATCGATCACACCCTGATGTCCCCTGATTCCATTGGTCGCGAAGCCCTGCGCAAGGCATCGTGGCGGCTGCTGCCGCTGCTGGGTCTGGGATATGGCATTGCCTATATGGACCGCGTCAACATCAGCTTCGCGTCCCTGCAGATGAATGAGGATCTGCACTTCAGTGCGGCGGTCTATGGTCTGGGCGGGGGGCTCTTTTTTCTCAGCTACGCGCTGCTCGAGGTGCCGTCGAACCTGATGCTGGTCCGGTTCGGGGCACGCCGCTGGCTCTTCCGGATCATGCTCACCTGGGGTGTGATCGCCGTGGGCATGATGTTTGTCCAGACGCCCATGCAGTTCTACATCATGCGATTCCTGCTGGGGGCAGCGGAGGCGGGGTTTTTCCCCGGTGTGGTTTATTACCTCATGCAGTGGTTTCCCGCCGAACAACGTGGCAAGGCCATCAGCCGTTTTTATGTCGCACTGCCCCTCAGTTCTGCCGTCATGGGAGCCATGTCCGGTGCGCTGCTCGACCTGCGTGGCACGCTCGGTCTTGCGGGCTGGCAGTGGCTGTTCCTGGTGCAGGGTTCACCGGCCATCATCCTGAGCTTTGTGTTGCTGAAGTTCCTGCCCGATGGTCCGGCGACGGCTCGATGGCTCACGGAAGCCGAGCGCGACTGGATTGCCCAGAAGCTGGCCGCTGACAACACAGGACACGGAGTGCAATCGGATCAGGGCGTGTTGCGCGCCTTGACCAATCCGTTGGTCTGGATGCTTGGCATCGCCAGCATCTGCATTCTGGGGTCATCCTATGCGTTCACGCTCTCGGCTCCCGCGATCCTGATGCAGGCGACCGGCCTTGAGGTCGCCGAAGTTGGCTTTCTGACTGCCGGAGTCGCGTTGCTGTCGGCGTTTGCCATGCTGCTCGCGGGCTGGCATTCGGACCACCGTCGGGAACGTTACCTGCATGTGGTGGCCTTCATGCTGCTCCTGTCGTGTGCCTACCTGTCCTTAAGCCTTTCGACTGCGCCGCTGCTGCTGGTTTTTGCCTATGCCACCACTGTACTGGCAGGCAACGCCAACCAGGCGGTGTTCTGGCTGATTCCCAGTGATGTGCTGCGTGGCCGATCGGCTGCGGCCGGTGTTGCAGCGATCGGTTCGATCGGCATGATCGGATCGTTTCTCGGGCCGTATGCCTGGGGTATCGCCAAGGATTCCACGGGCAACTATCAGCTCGGGCTGATGGGTGTGGCGCTGGCCTTTTTTATTGCCGGGATCATTGTGCTGTGTTTGTGGTGGTGGAATCGAAAGGTGCAGGCGCAGGCTCCGTTCGTGCACAATCAGCTCTGACCACCGTTATCCGATCGACGCACCTCCCTGTCATCCGGCATTGTTGGTCTGTGCATGCGTTTATCCAGAGGAGTGTTGACTGATGACTGAATCCCGTCGCGCCCACACGATGGCCGAGATGGCCGAACTCCAGGGGCGCATGATGAATCTGCCAGACATCATGGCGTCGATCGCGTCCTACCGACCGCGACCCACCGACGTGATCATCACACCGTTTGGCAAATGTGGAACGACCTGGTTGCAGCAGACCTTCCACACGCTGCGCACGGGTGGCGACATGGATTTCGACGACATCTCGCGTGTTGTGCCGTGGATTGAAACGGCTGTGTCGCTGGGGCTCGATCTCGAAGCACCACAACGCGCCGAGCCGCGTGGTTTCAAAAGTCATCTGGCCTACACCCAGATCCCCAAGGGTGCACGGTACGTCGTGTCGCTGCGTGATCCCAAGGATGCGTTCGTGTCCATGTACCGTTTCATGGAGGGCTGGTTCTCGGAGCCCGGGAAGATCTCCTACGAAGAGTTTCTCGGACCACGATTGAAAGGACGTGGCACGGGCCAGGATTACTGGTCACATCTGGTCAGCTGGTGGGAGCAGCGGGACAATCCGAACGTGCTGCTTTTTTCCTATGAGCAGATGACGGCCAATCCCGCGGCGTCCATCCGGAAACTGGCTGACTTCTGCGGTTTACCGCTGGGCGATGACCTGCTGGCGATAACGCTTGAGCGTTCTTCGCTGGCCTACATGCTCGAATACAAGGACCGTTTTGACGACGCCATGATGCGAACGCTGTCAGAGCAGCGCTGCGGGCTGCCCAAGGGCAGTGATTCTGCCAAGGTTCGCAAGGGTGGTGTGGGCGGCCACAAACAGGAACTGCCGGCTTCGGTCAGCCAGGCGCTTGATGCAGCCTGGGCCACGGATGTGCTGCCAAAGACGGGGTTTGTGGACTACCAGAGTCTGGAAGCCGAGATACGTCGCCGGCATTCCTGATGCTGGCCGCTTCACCAGTGAACTTTTTGGCATTGTTTCCGGCGAGCGTGCCAACTACGTTAACCGCAACAACTTTTTTCGGTCGTTGAAAAGTTGATCATCGAGTTGCACGGTATGCTCTGCGTTTGTTCCAACGGGTCTCGCCAATGAGTCGGCAACCGCTGTCCCACATCACTGTTCTTGACTTTGGCCAGGTCTACAACGGCCCCTATTGCGGCTTTCTGCTCGCACAAGCCGGCGCACGGGTCATCAAGGTTGAAGCGCCCACCGGGGAAACCCTGCGCGCCCGGGGCAGGGCGGCGGCGTCCAGCTATCCGTTTGCGCTGCTCAACACCAACAAGGAATGCATCACGCTGAACATTCAGTCTGCGGAAGGTCAGGCGCTGCTCAAGCGCATGGTGCAGAAGGTGGACGTGGTCTCCGAAAATTTTGCACCCGGCACCATGGCCAGATACGGCATCGGTGCCGATGTGTTGCGGGCGATCAATCCGCAGCTTGTTTATGCGGCTTCCACCGGTTATGGCGCAACCGGTCCGTACCGTGATTATCTCGGCATGGACATCACCCTGCAGGCGATGAGCGGGGTCATGAGCGTGACCGGCGAAGGGGAAGGTCCGCCGCTGAAAACGGCTGCCGCCTTTGCCGACTTTCTCGGTGGCGCCCATCTCTACGCAGGCGTGGTGACTGCACTGCTGGCCCGCGAGCAGACGGGTGAAGGATCCATTGTCGACATCTCCATGCAGGATTGCGTGTTTCCGACGCTCGCCACGGCGCTGGGTACCTTTTTTCTTGCGGGTGGCAAACAGGGCCCCCGCACCGGCAATCGGCATTCCGGTATGGCGCTGGCGCCCTACAACGTTTACCCATCCAGTGACGGCTACGTCGCCATCATCTGCATCCGTGAATCGCACTTTCGCAAACTGTGTCTGGCCATGCAGAGGCCCGAACTCGCCGACGACCCTCGTTTTGCGACCAACACCGACCGATGCCGGAACATGCTGGCGCTTGATGCCGTCATTGGTGTCTGGTCGCAGACACTGCCCCGCGCAGAGATTTTTGCGCGAACCCAGGCGCACGGTGTCATCTGCGCGCCGGTACAGAACCTCGAAGACGTGGTGAACGATGCCCAGTTGCTGGCTCGTGGCACGCTGGAATGGCGGGCGCATGAGGTGCTGGGCAGGATTCCGCAGGCGCATACACCCTTGCGATTTCGGGGACTTGAACCGCCGCCCCTCACTGACGTGCCCGCACTGGGCGCGGACACAGACCGCATACTCGAGGAACTGGCCGGGGTGGACGCCGCGCAGATGGCGCGACTGCGTGCCGCCGAAGCGGTCTGACGTGGTAGGCTTCGCCCCTTTAATTTTCCCGGGTTTGAGATGAGCACGCAGTTCGATACCGTTGAGTCGGCCATAGAAGCCATCATCGCAGGCAAGATGGTGGTGGTGGTGGATGATGATGATCGCGAAAACGAAGGGGATCTCATCATGGCTGCCAGCAAGGCAACACCCGAACAGGTGGCCTTCATGATCCGGCATACCAGTGGCATTCTCTGTACCCCGATCCTCGAAGACCAGGCAAAACGACTGCACCTCGATCCGATGGTCGCGCGCAACAACGCACCGATGAGCACGGCATTCACGGTCTCCATCGATTACTCCCATGGGCTGACCACGGGTATTTCAGCCGAAGAACGGGCAGCAACCGTGCAGGCCCTTGCCAACAGCAATTCCGGGGCTGAAGACTTTGTCCGCCCCGGTCACATCTTTCCGCTGGTAGCCCGCCAGGGGGGTGTGCTGGTTCGCTCCGGACACACCGAAGCCGGTGTTGATCTCTCCATTCTGGCGGGCCTTCCACCGGTGTCCCTGCTGGCCGAACTGGTCAACGATGACGGCACGGTGCAGCGCCTGCCACAGTTGATCGACTTCGCGGCAAAACACAAACTGAAGATCATCTCGATTGCCGACCTGATTGCGTATCGGCAGCGACGGGAACAACTCGTTGAACGAGCCGGCGAATTCACGGTGAAGACCCGCATCGGCAATGCCCGCGCCATCGCCTACCGCACCAAGTTCGAGGACGCCGAGCACCTGGCGCTGGTGTTTGGCACGATCTCCGGAGCCAAGGCCGTGCCGGTCCGCATTCATCGTGAAAAGCTGATCGAGGACGTGTTTGGTGCCCAGGCCGCGCACACTGACAATCTGCTGAACGCGGCACTTGATCGTATCGGCAAACTGGGTGGTGGGGTTCTGATCTACCTGCGCTCGGGTTTTGTGGGTGTACCGCTGGACCATCTGGAAAATGCCTCCAAGGAAAACGCAAGGCGTGCGGAATGGCTGGAGATTGGTGTTGGCGCGCAGATCCTGCGTGACCTCGGGGTCGAAAAGCTGCGACTGATTGCCGGACGTGAAGTCGAGTTTGTGGGCGTGCAGGGATTTGGTCTGACGCTGGAAGCCACCGAACTGCTCTGACAGCAGACATCCTCACTGTGGTCGGTAACGAAAGCCGGCGACCTGCTGGTCGGGCCCGACGTAGATCACGCGTACATCGGGCCTGCGCTCACCACACTGGCTGCAACGCAGGCGACTGCGTACATCGCTTACCGTAGCGTCATCGCCCAGTCGACCGATCAGATGGTCGATGACAAGCAATTGCATGCGGCCACAGGGAATGCACACCGCGTAGATGCGGAAACATCGGCTGAGTTCGACGAGCGGTTGCATACTGTGGTTATATACAGCAAGTCCGCCTGGGTGAAAGACTGATCAGGATCCACGCCGCTGACACGAAAAAAACTTGTTCCCCTGAGCAGGGGTGAGAGTGAAGGCAGGGGTGCAGGGGGAGAGTGAAGAGGGAGAGTGCAAGAGGAGAGTGCAAGAGAAGAGTGCGGGGAAAAAGCGTGGCCTTTCAACCATGAGGTTGGCAAACTTCAACGGTCAAGCGTCCAGCGCGGTTGCGAGTGCCCTCGTACCAGCGCACCAATACCAGCGCCTTAGCTGAACAGGGGGAAGAGAGGATGAAAGCTGCCGTCTTTCGTGAAGTGAACAAGCCGATGGAAATCGAGGAAGTTCGAGTCGACAAACCCGGACCACGCGAAGTACTGATCCGTACCTCGGCCGCCGGAGTGTGTCACAGCGATCTTCACTTCTGGAACGGTACCTATCCCGGCCAGGTGCCGATGGTCCTGGGGCACGAGAGCGCAGGCGTGGTCGAGGCGGTTGGCAGCGACGTGCATTACGTCAAGGCCGGCGATCATGTCATCACCTGTCTTTCGGTATTCTGCGGTCATTGTGAATATTGCCTGACCGGCCACATGTCACTGTGCCAGGAGCCCGAGACCAAGCGTGGCAAGGACCTTCCATCGCGACTGAGTCAATCTGAACAGCCGATGGGCCAGTTTGCCAATCTGGGCTCGTATGCAGAAATGCTGCTGGTGCATGAACATGCAGTCGTGAAGATCCGGGACGATATGCCCATGGACCGCGCCGCGCTGATCGGCTGTGGGGTGATGACGGGCATGGGCGCCGTGTTCCACACCGCCAAGGTCGAACCAGGTGCAACCGTTGCCGTGATCGGCTGTGGTGGCATCGGCCTGTCGGCCATCAATGGTGCGGCGATTGCCGGTGCCTCACGCATCATCGCAGTGGACATGGTCCCTTCCAAACTGGAGCTGGCCCGCAAGTTTGGCGCGACTGACGTCGTCAATGCCAAAGACAAGGATGCGGTGGGCGAAGTGAAGGAAATGACTGGCGGTGGTGTGCATTATTCGTTTGAAGCGATCGGGTTGAAAGCCACTGCAGAACAGGCTTTCCAGATGCTGCGCAATGGTGGCACGGCGACCGTGATTGGCATGATTCCGCCAGGACAGATGGTCGCCGTCCATGGCATGGAATTCCTGTTCGAAAAGAAGATCCAGGGCAGCATGATGGGCTCCAATCGTTTCCGCGTAGACATGCCGCGCTTTGTCGACTTTTATCTGCAAGGCCGCCTGCACCTGGACGACATGGTCTCGCGTCGCATCAAGCTGGCTGACATCAACGACGCCTTTGCAGCGCTGGGTACCGGTGAAGTAGCGCGCAGCGTCATCATGTTCAACTAGAAATCGGCTCGGGGAACTTTCATGCGCTGGATGTCGTTTGCACATCAGGGTAGGGCCACGTTTGGAGTCTTGTCTGCAGGTGGTGATGGCGTAGTCGACATCGGTGCACGCAGCCAGTATCCGGACCTCAAATCCGCCATTGCTGCCCAGGCGCTTGAAGGTCTGGCCTTGAGTGCACGGGGGGAAACCGCCGTGCCACTGGCCAATGTCAGCTATCTGCCGACGCTCCCCAACCCCGACAAGATCCTGTGTGTGGGTCTCAACTACAAGGCGCACCAGGAAGAGACCGGGCGTGGCGGCGAGGCCTATCCGACGATTTTTGTGCGCTTTGCCGGCGCGCAGATGGGCCACAACGCGCCGATGATCCGGCCACCGGAGTCGAATACCCTCGACTATGAAGGTGAGATCGCCATGATCATCGGCAAGCGCGGACGCCGTATCCCCAAGGACCGTGCGCTCGAGCACGTGGCGGGTTTCAGCATCTACAACGATGGCAGCGTGCGCGAGTACCAGCGCCATACCTCGCAGTTCACGCCGGGCAAGAACTTCGCTTCGACCGGCGGCTTCGGTCCCTGGATGATGACCCCCGATGAAGTGGGTGACCTGTCGGCGCTGGAACTGACCACCCGTCTCAACGGCAAGGTAATGCAACATTCGTTTTCTTCGCTGATGGTGTTCGGTTTTGTCGAGCTCATCGCGTTTTGTTCGACCTTCATCGAACTGGTGCCAGGCGATGTGATTGTCACCGGCACACCGGGTGGTGTCGGCTCGGCGATGAAACCACCGGTTTTCATGGATGATGGTGACCTCATCGAAATCGAAGTGAAGCCGATCGGCACGCTGTCCAATCGGGTGGTTCGCGAAAGCCTCTGAGGTCCTGGCGGGGAGAACCGTTGACCCATGACGGCTGCGACCTTCACCCTCGTGGTGACGGACCTTGTCATGAGGAGACAATCCTCCATCAACCCGATCGAGAACATTCTGCACGGTGAGGTGTACGAGTGAAGACCATGGTCGAAAAACAGGTTGTGTGTTCCAGCTGCGACAACTTCTGTCCACTCACGGCAAAGGTGGAGGGAGGACGCGTAGTCAAGGTGTCCGCCAGGGACCACCCGCTGCTGCGTGACGTGATCTGTGTCAAAGGAGCCTACGCACCGAAGTCGTTTGCGCACCCGGACCGGTTGATGTATCCGCTGCGACGCGTTGGCGAGCGCGGGGATGGGCGCTGGGAGCGGGTGAACTGGGGAGCCGCGCTGGACGATATCGCGGACCGCCTGCGCACCGTGGTCGACCGGCATGGTCCCGAAGGATTCGCCGTTGCAACCAGTAACTGGAACACGACGGTTGACAGTGGCATGAGCCGGCGATTCATGAACCTGCTCGGCAGTCCCAACTGGATCAGTGGCGTGGCGTACTGCATGGGCAATACCGCTGCCGTGAACCGCATGGTGTATGGCTGGTATCCCTATGCGGACGTGCTCAACAGCAAGTGCATCGTCCTGTTTGGTCACAATCCGCGGCGGCACTCCTGGACTGCTGAATACAAGATGATCCAGATCGCGCGTCGGATGGGGGCTCGCCTCATCGTGCTCGATCCACGCGCCAGCGAAAACGCGCAGGTGGCGGATCTTTGGTTACCTCTCCGTGCCGGTACCGATGCGGCGATGTGCCTTGGCTGGCTCCACGTGATTCTTGCTGAAGATCTGTACGACAAGGAGTTCGTGGAAAAGTGGACACACGGTTTCAAGGCCTTTGCCTCGAGAGTCATGGAGTATCCGCCCGAACGCGTGGCGCAGATCACAGGCGTTGATGCCGACCTTATCCGGGCAGCGGCCCGGTTGTACGCCAGCACCCAGCCGGCCTGTATCCCCTGGTCGCCGATCACCGACCAGCAGGTGTCTAGTACCTCCGCGATCCGATTGCAATGCGCGCTCCGGGCTCTCACCGGCAACCTGGACGTCAAGGGTGGTGATGTGTTCCACGCTTTCCACCCCAACATCGTTGCCGACACGGATCTCGAACTGCATGAACGCCTGTCCGACGGGCAGAAAGCAAAACAACTCGGGAGTGACGAGTTCCCGGTATTCACCTATCGCGGGATGGCTCCGCTGAAGGCGCCGACGCGGCGTGTCTGGGGACGGGAATGGGCCAATCTGGTCGGTGGTTCGTACATGGCGAATCCGACATCGGTGTTCAGGGCGATGGCTGAAGGCCGTCCTTATCCGGTGAAGGCATTTTTCTCCCTCGGCAACAACACCCTCATGGGATTCGCGAACAGTAAGCAGATCTTCAAGGGACTCATGAACCAGGATCTGTTTGTCGTCCACGAGCACATGCTCACTCCGACGGCTCAACTGGCGGACTATGTTCTTCCGGGCGACGCCTGGCTGGAGCGGCCCAGCATGATGGTGGGTGTGAGTGATCAGGCCATGCTGCCTCCCGGTGAGTGTCGCGACGTTTTTTACTTCTGGCGAGAACTGGCCATCCGCATGGGACTCGGTGAGCATTTTCCCTGGCCGGATCTCGAAGCCTTGTATGACTCGCGCCTTGCGCCCAGTGGCATGACATGGCGCGATGTCCTGGCTGCTGGCACGTTGCCCGTGCGCGACCGGATAGAACGAAGTTACGAACAGTCTGGTTTTGCTACACCCACCGGCAAGGTCGAGCTCTACTCCACGGTACTTGGAGGCCTCGGGTTCGATCCACTGCCATACTACCGCGAAGCGACAGCACCGACCGTCGATTTTCCCCTCAACCTGTTTGTTGGGGTCAGGGACGATGAATATTTCCAGACGGGTCAGCGACATGTGCCGGAACTGCGAAAGCGGGCACCTGAACCGACGCTCTTCATTCATCCCGATGATGCCGCACCGGCGCGTCTTGAACAGGGTACCTGGTTGCGTGTGGAGACGCGTCATGGCAGCGCCGTCATGCGCGCAGATCTGCGCGAGCAGATGCCGCGTGGTCTGGTCCGTGTGCCTCACGGCTGGTGGAAGCCGGAAACCGGGTTGGGCAAGCCACATCTTTCTGGCATGTGGATGTTCTCGGATGCCCAGTTGAGTGGCGATGATGATCCCGGACTCATGGATATCGAGCAGGGCATCCCTCATCTCAAGGGAGTTCCCTGCCGACTGCGCCCACTCGAAGTCGAAGAACTGGCCGACCTCGAAGCCGAGTTCGGCAAGTCGAGTGTGTTGCCTCCAGGTCCGAAGCCCGAGATTCTGGCCTCGGATCGTCGCAGTGCGGAGGATTTCATGTACGACCCGGACATTGGTGATGGCGTCGAATTTCGGGCCGTTGAACTTGCCGCCTGGGGCAAGGGGACGTTCAACTGATCGTGGGCTGGGAAATCAGGCGGGCCTGCCCTCTCTTTGTCGATGCTGAATGGAACGACGCCAGTTTTGAGCAACGATTGCGGGAATTCAGGAGAGGAGATGCCCGGACATCGAATTTTCACGACCGAGTTTGGCAAGGTCTATCCGATGTACGTTCAAAAAGCGGAACGCAAGGGACGCACAAAGGCTCAAGTTGACCAGATCATCTGCTGGTTGACCGGATACGACCAGACCGGCCTGGAACAACAGATCGAGCGTCGCAACGACTTCGAGCGCTTTTTTGATGAAGCCCCGCAAATGCACGCGAACACCTCGCTCATCAAGGGTGTTGTCTGCGGCGTTCGCGTGGAGGTGGTGGAAGATCCCCTGATGCGGAAAATACGGTATCTGGACAAGCTGATCGACGAACTTGCCAAGGGCAAGGTGATGGAAAAAATCCTGCGGTGATTGTTGACGCCTTTTTTTCGACTGGACGCCACGACACGGCGCAGCATGTTCAAATCGTCAGGGATCCTTGTGAGGAGGGTGAATGAACTGGGAAGCGATCGGTGCCATGGGCGAGGTGGTGGGAGCGCTGGTTGTGGCAGTCACGCTCGCTTTCCTGGTTGTGCAGGTTCGTCAGAACTCCAAAGCGACCAATGCGACGATCACGGCAGGCAATATCATGGGGTTCAACGAGTTGAACTGCATGCTGGCCACCCACCCTCACCTGGCAGAAATCTTTGATCGCGGATCGATGGATCCTTCCCGACTGACGGCAGCCGAGGCCTACAGCTACACGTGGATCGTCCGGTCCTTTCTGAATCTGTTCCTGAATCTCTACGATCAGTTCCTGCAGGGCACGTGCCCGGCGCCGCTATGGAATCGACATGCGATGGAACTCCAGACCTTTGCACAGTCCCCCGGTGTCAGGGGGTTCATCAAGGACAACTCGTACTATCGCGAACTGATCGAACATGTTGATTCCCTGCAACCTGCAGGGGACCATCGAATCAGCTTCAACATGGGTGTGCATGATCCGAAAAAACCGGAGGACTGATTTACGCAGGGGGCGACGGTCAGAGGTGTGCGATGACGTCGAGTATCTTGTTGCGTGTCCGGTCCGGGTGCAGCGAGTTGTAGAGATGTCCACCCTGCCAGACGTCCAGAGGCATGTTTCCGTAGGATGGTCCCTGCACCTCCAACCGGTTCAACTGATCGAAGCGCGCGAGCACGGGATGGACATTCGGGTGTGACCTGCCTGCCCAGGCTGCATCAAAATTCAGTCTTCTTCGAATGTGGTCCGGATTGCCTCGCGCTGCCGCACTGCTGGCGACCGTCGTCAGGAAAATCTCGCCATGACGGGTGCCGGCGACAAATGGCACATAAGCACTCGCACTGTTGAAGGCAAGGTGGTGCCGGTTGGCGACAAATCCACCGAGACTGGTTCCGGAGATGACTTTCACGGCAGTGTCGCGAAAGCGTGCGCACCGTACGATGTGCTCGTTCATCGCAACCGTTGCGGCAAGCATCGCCATATAGTTGTCGAGGCGCGCGAATGCAGCCGACAACTGCTTCACGCTGCGCTGCAATGGTGCCTCCACGGCGATGACGTTCAGGTCGAATGCCTGATGAAGCGGGAAAAACCTGAGGGCTCCCCGGTCAAAAGGAGTTTCGCTGCCCCCCATGTTGCAGATGACCAGTGGACGAGACGCATCGGTTGCATGCAGCAGATTCAGCCGCAGCGGCATGTTGCCAACCGCCGTCTGTACCTGCGCATCGTAGTAACCGGCACCGGCGAGTTCCGGCACCCGGATCCGTATGGCCTTCAGGTGATCCTCGAATGACGGCGAGTCCACCGACTCGCTGAAGAACGGCTTGCCGAACATGCGGATGGTCAGGAGCAGGCACCGGTCCAGAACGATATGGCGATTCAACTGAATGTTTCTTCTTGCATTAGTAGTTAGGCGCCTTATTATATTGCCCTGATCAGCCAACCCGCAACCAAAGCGTTCAAACGGAGGGATTCGCGATTGAAAGGTGTCGACATGATTGCCGGAATTCTCAAGGCGGAAGGGGTCGAGTTCATCGCCTGCTTTCCGCACAACGATCTGATCGAGGCATGTGCGAGGGTTGGTATCCGGCCGATCGTCTGCAGGCAGGAGCGGGTGGGACTGGGGATTGCCGACGGATACTCGCGCGTGACGAACGGTCGCCGGATCGGTGTGTTTGTATGTCAGCACGGTCCAGGCGCGGAAAACGCCTTCCCGGGAGTGGCTCAGGCTTTCGCGGACAACATTCCGGTCCTGGTCCTGCCGGCGGGTGAGACCAACGCCCGTTTCGGTGTCAGGCCCGCGTTCAGTTCCTTCGACAACTACGCGCACATCACCAAGTGGCGGGCGCGACTTTCCACGCCGAAGCGGATCACAACGGTCATGCGTCATGCTTTTTATCGCTTGCGCACAGGCGCCGGTGGGCCGGTTCTGGTGGAGTTGCCCATGGATGTCCTGGCGGCTGAAGTCGAAGGCACACTCGATTACAGACCCACGGTGGGATCGCGCTGCGGGCCGGATCCAGACGCCGTCGCCGAGGTCGCGAACGCACTGGCCAATGCATCACGCCCCGTGCTGTATGCAGGCCAGGGCGTCTTGTTTGCGGAAGCCACCGAGCAACTGGTGCAGCTGGCGGAGATGCTGGAAGCACCGGTACTGACGACGATGCCCGGCAAAAGCGCGTTCCCCGAAAACCATCCGCTCTCGCTGGGTGCCTCGGCGATCACCAAACCTGAGCACCTCATGCACTTCCTCCGTGAGGCCGACTGTGTGTTCGGGGTTGGAACGAGCCTCACTCATACGGTGTACGGCACCAGTGTGCCCTCGGGCAAGCTGATGATCCAGGCGACCAACGGCGAGGCGGACGTCAACAAGGATTACGCCGTGGATCACGTATTGCTGGGCGACGCCAGGCTCAGCCTGCAGGCGTTGATTGCCGCCCTGCAGGACCTGGGTATTGCTCGTGGACTGGGCAGTCGGGCGGACTCCGTTCAGGCTGCGAAGTGCGCATTCCTGGACAGCTGGCATGCAGAACTCACGAGTGACGAGATGCCAATGAGCCAGTTCCGGATCGTTGGCGAGTTGATGCGGCGACTGGATCCGGCGCGGACCATCATTACCCACGATGCCGGAACGCCCCGGGAACAGATCATCTCGTTCTGGGAGGCACCGACACCGCGCTCCTACCTCGGTTGGGGCAAGACCACCCAGTTGGGGTTCGGGCTCGGCGCGATCATGGGCGCCAAGCTGGCAGCGCCTGACAAGCTTTGCGTCAACATCATGGGCGACTCTGCAATCGGCATGGTGGGGCTGGACATCGAGACTGCCGCCCGCAGTGGTATTGGCATCCTGACGATCGTTTTCAACAACGGAATCATGGCCATCGAGACCAACGCACTCGAACAGGCGCATGTGCTGTTCGGAGCGAACTTCCAGGGCGGGCACTATGCCGACATGGCGGTCTCGTTGGGTGCCTGGGCACGACGTGTCGAAACACCGGCTGACTTTGTCTCCGCACTCGCGCAAGCCGTGAGCGCCACGGAGCGCGGCCAACCTGCGTTGATCGAGTGCATGGTGAAGGCAGGTTACAACTGGCCGGGACGCGATCAATTCGATCACTGAGGAGATTCATGGACATCCAGGATTATCTGGCACATGGCCTGCATCGAAGCCTGTGGGAACTCGATCCCGGTCTGGTCGTCAATGGCCACTCCAACCAGGAGATCAGCAAGGCGCTGCAGGCACCAGGCGATAGTCGTTACCTGCCATGCGCGGAAGCGCATCCCAGGGATGATGTCTTGCCTGGGTCCCAGATCGAGTTGAAGAACTGGAGTGTCAGTGACGTGTACCCGGATACCGTGCGCGATCTCTGGATTCATCTTCCAGCCGCGTTCGATCCGGGCGGACCTGCTCCGGGGGTGATCGTCTTCCAGGATGGCGCAGCCTATCTGGATCCCCGGGGTGCGGTGCGGGCGGCGACGGTGCTCGACAATCTGAACGCGCATGCCTTTGCCCTCCCGTTGATTGGTGTCTTCGTGAATCCAGGTCGGCCACCTCACACGGGCGATCCGCAGCGCGATGGTCTTGCGGCCATGCGGCAGAGGAGTGTCGAGTACGACACATGCAACGGACACTACGAACAGTTTCTCACCGGCGAAGTCCTGCCGGTGGTCGAAGCAAGGATTGGCTGTGGCGTAACCCTGGATCCCGACCGACGCATTCTCTGCGGCATCTCAAGTGGTGGAATCGCCGCCTTCAATGCCGCGTGGCATGCCCCCGGGCACTTTGCCGGTGTCATCAGCCATTGTGGCTCGTACACCAACATCCGTGGTGGGCACAACTATCCCTATCTGGTGCGCACGACCCCACGCAAACCGATCCGGGTGGTTCTGCAGAGCGGTGTCCAGGACGCCGACATCCTTTACGGCAGCTGGCCGCTCGCCAATCAGGCGATGGCGGCGGCGCTGGCCTTTGCCGGTTATCCGCATCAGTTTTTGTTCGGTGAAGGGGGGCACAGCCTGCGGCATGGAGGAGCGGTGTTCGCCGACTCCCTGCGCTGGTTGATTGCGTCTGTTCAAGCGGACTCCCGAACGAGCAGACAGGCATGATGTCCAGAACCGTGGAAACCTGCATCGACATCAATGCGTCGGTGGAGATCGTCTGGCAGGTACTGACCGATTTCCCCACCTATGGTCAATGGAATCCGTTCATCCGCGCCGTGACAGGCAGCCCGACGCTGCACCAGATGCTGTCCTTCACGGTGGCCACCGGCCCGGAAACGACGGTCTCGGCCACTGCCCGGGTATTGCGCGTCGATCCACCGCGTTTACTGGTGTGGGGCGGGCACCTGCCGATGGGGCTGTTTCGTGGTGAGCATTCTTTTACCATTCGGCCCCGCGGCAACGGCGTCGAGTTTCGCAATTCGGAGCGCTTCTCCGGTCTGCTGGTTCCATTCACCATCAACACTTCACGAATGCAGGCACAAAACGCTGCGTTCGAGGGATTCGATCGCGCCCTCAAGAAGCGCGCGGAATCCATGATGTCCGGGAGTATCGCCAAAACATGAGTCAGAAGGAAAAGGACACCAGGGACGCACCGGAACAACGCGCGGAGAACCAGCTGTCGCTGGCATCCCTCTCCAGGCAGGTTGCCGCCTATGAGGACATCGATCCCAAGTCGTTGCACGCCTACAACGAACTCACCCGCACCACACGTGCGCTGGTGGCCGAGCTGGACCGCGCAGCCGGTGGTGCCGGCCTCTCCAACGGCCGCAATCTGGTGCTCTGGTGCGTCATGACACATGGCGGCAAGGATGGCCTCACGCCTGCGGAGCTTGCCGACACGCTTGACGTCACCCGTGCATCCATCACCGGGCTGCTCAATGCTCTGGAAGGCGATGGACTGATTGTCCGCAAGCGATCCAGTGAGGATCTGCGAAAAGTGCATCTGCGCCTCAGTGCCAAGGCGAAAAAACTGATCGCCAAGGAGTGGCCGCGGGCGAGTCAGAACATCACACTCGCCTTCAGCAGGCTGAGCGATACCGAGAAGCTGACCCTGGTGGATCTGTTGCGCAAGGTCCGCTCTGGCATGCGGGAGCTGCGCACCCTCTGACCCCGGATCACCAGGGTCGCGTTCATCGCTTTGTCATTTGCGGATGACGATTGCTGTTCAGGCGTCTTAACAGCCTGCGAATCGCTGGATCGTGGCCCTGCAGAATCGCGGTGAGCAGTCTTGCTTCAGTCTCCTGAAGCCTCCTCAAGCCACAAGAATTCTGTCTTCCCGTTCCGAGCATTCCTGACCGGTAAATTGCTGGCATTTCTCCTTTCTTTTTACTCGCACAGCGATGAATAGACCCTTGGAAAAATTGATAATTTTCGCCGTCGTCAAAAAATACTTGCATGTAGTTAGGTGCCTTATTATATTTATTTCCGCCAGCGAACTGTGAAGTGCGCAGGGCGTCCGGTACCGGCATTGCAAGTGGAGGGAGAAAACGATGAAACGTTTGTGCAACGTGCCCGTAGTGATCATGCTCGTGTCAGCGGGATTGGCTGTATCCATCGAACCGGTGCATGCGGCCCAGTCCCAGGACTATCTGGAAGAAATCGTGGTGACTGCGCAGAAGCGTGAGCAGCGATTGCAGGACGTACCCATCGGCATGAGCGTGCTTGATGCGGAGGATCTGGAATTGCGGGGGTTCATTCGATTCGAGGACATCGCCTTCGCGGCGCCTAACCTGTCGATCACTGCGCCGTCCGGATCCCGGACTGTTCAGTTCACCATGCGGGGTATCACCGGGCAGACCTTCTTTCCTGCTGCCGAGTCTTCGGTAGGTATCTTTCTCGACGGCGTCTACGTCAACAATCCGGCCGCACAGAACTTTGATCTTCTGGATGTGGAGCGGATCGAGGTGTTGCGTGGCCCGCAGGGAACCCTGTACGGCAAGAATGCAGCTGCAGGCGCAATCAATGTCATCAGCCGGAAGCCAGATGAGCAGGGCAGTGTCGAGGTGCGCGCCGAGTATGGCGATTACGATCACCAGCGGCTGCAGGGCAAGGCGAGCGGTGCGGTGGCTGAAAATCTGTTCGGGTCGTTTGGCGTGGGGTACCACCAGCGCGACGGCTTCCAGAAGAATGATTTCCTGGGCACTGAATTTGACGACGCGGATGCGTGGAGTACGCGTGCGGCTCTCCGTTATACCGGGGACGGTCCGCTCGAAGTGATGATTTCTGCCGACTACATGTTCGAGGACCGTGTTCCTGCATCTTTGGATACCACCCCTGACGATCGCCGTTCGGCGCACAATTTTCAGTCCTTCGAGGAGCGTGAAGTTTATGGGGCGACCCTGGCGGTGGACTATGCGTTGGGCGACGCGCTCTCGCTGGTTTCCACCACCGCTTACCGTGACTACCAGTTCAAGCGAGGTGGGGACAGCGATGGAACCATCGACAACGGATTCCACGAGCGCGGCCGTCAGGGCACGGCGCAGTGGAGCCAGGAGGTGCGCCTGGCCTCGGAGTCCGACAGCCCATTCCAGTGGCTGGTTGGTGGCTACTTCCTCAATGCCGAGATGGAAGATCGCGCCAGCTACGATCTTTACCCGGACGAACTGTTCCGTCTGCTGACCGGGTTGACCTGCACCGATCTGTTTACGTTTCAGCTCATCGCCGCGGGTTTGCCGCCGGCCCAGGCTGCTGCCATAGCAGCCGCGTCCTGCGGCGACAGTCTCGCCAGCGCACAGGTCGACCACGAAACAGAAACCTGGGCGGTGTTCGGGCAGGCAAGCTACGCACTGGCTGACAGTGTCACACTCACGGCCGGGGTTCGGGTGTCGTGGGAGGAAAAGAACTTTGCGCTGCGGCAGCCAGGACCTGGTGCTCCACTGTTCATCGTTCCCGATGTCGACGAGAACTTTGATCGCAAAGATACGGCCGTGGATCCCATGGTATCGCTGATGTGGCACGTGAACGACGATCTCAATGTTTATGCCACGGTGGCACAGGGCTCGAAGAGCGGTGGCTTCAACACCGGGGCAGTCGGATCTCTCGCGCAGCTTCAGGACACCGAATTCGACGAGGAGACGCTGCTGAGCTACGAGCTCGGTCTGAAGGCCAGTTTCATTGAGGGGCGCCTGACGCTGAACGCAGCCGCATTCCACATCGACTACGATGATCTGTAGGTGTTCCGCATCGAGGCCAACGCACAAGGAGTGCCCTCTTCAAGGATCACCAATGTTGCCAAGGCCTCGAGCACCGGTGGCGAAGTGGATCTGACCTGGGTGGCGACTCCCGCGCTGACAATACGCGGCAGTGTCGGTTACACCGATGCAACCTATGAAGATTATTCCCAATGCGGGCAGAACAGCGCAGGACTGCTGATCGACTGCACCGATAACCGGCTGACCAACGCACCGGAGTGGACAGGTAACCTCAACGTGACGTACTCACGTCCGCTCACTGAAGGACTGAGTCTGATCGTCAATGGCGAGTGGTCTTATCGTGGAGACGTGTATTACGACGTCTTCAACAATGACACTGCGCTGCAGGATGGCTTCTCGATGTTCAACGCGAATATCGGCCTGGCGGACCCCTCAGGACGCTGGTCAGCAACCCTCTGGGGAACCAACCTCGCGGACGAGGAGTACATCACCATTGCCGTGCAGGGCTTTGGTGGCAATACCATTCACACGCTTGGCAATCCACGCCAGTACGGTGTTCGGCTAGCTGCGCGATTCTGACGGGTCCGATCATTCAACGACGCTGCGAAGGAGCTTCGATGATCAAGGTAGATGGGTTGACCTACAGCTATCCCGGCGCCGAACGGCCGGCGGTGGCCAACGTTTCTTTCACTGCGGCTCCCGGACAGATCTTCGGTCTGTTGGGACCGTCCGGTGCGGGCAAGAGCACGACCCAGCGTGTGCTCACCCGCCAGAACCGCCGGTACCAGGGCAAAGTCGCGGTGTTGTCCAGGGAACTGGGCGACTGGGACCAGTCGTACTACGAAAAGATCGGTGTCGGATTTGAACTGCCGAATCACTATCTCAAGCTAACCGGGCGTGAAAATCTGGCGTTTTTTGCGTCGCTGTACGAGTCGCCGACACGCGCACCCGAAGAACTGCTCGGGCTGGTGGGTTTGCGGGACGCGGCGGACGTGCGGGTGGAGGAATACTCGAAGGGCATGAAAATGCGGCTGAACTTCGTGCGTGCGCTGCTGCACGATCCGGAAGTGCTGTTTCTCGACGAGCCCACTTCAGGGCTGGACCCCGTCAACGCATCCATCATCAAGGGGCTCATCCGTGAGCAGCGGCAGCGCGGCAAGACGGTCCTCCTGACCACCCATAACATGCAGGATGTCGATGAGTTGTGCGACCAGGTGGGTTTTATCGTCAATGGCCGAATGGACGTTCTGGATGACCCGAAGGCCCTCAAGACACGCTATGGCAAACGATCGGTTCGAGTTGAGTACCTGTGCAGCGGGCAAACGGCGCTGTCTTCCCGGGAGTTTCCCTTTGACGGGCTAGGGGAGAACCGGGATTTCCTGGATCTCCTCGGCAGTGCTGATATCAGGACGATTCACAGCCAGGAAGCGAGCCTGGATCGTGTTTTTGCAGATGTCACCGGTGTCCGTCTCGACGCCAATGGAGAATAGTCATGGCCAAACTGACACAGACCGTTGGCTGGGACCTTCGCCTGCAGCTGCGGTCCTTCATCTATCCCGCTACCGTGGTGAGCACCGCCCTCATCTGCGGCGTCATCCTGGTGCTGCCCGTGGCAGCGCTGCCGCCTGACTGGGCTGCGTTTTTTGTGTTCATGGATCCTGCACTCATCGGCTTGAGCTTCGTCGGCGCGATTGTGCTCATGGAAAAGGCCGAAGGGACAATCTTTGCGTTGGGTGTCACCCCCATGAAGCCGTCGACTTACGTGGCTGCCAAGACCATCACCCTGACGCTGCTGGCCTTTGCATCGGGTCTTGCAGTGGCGTACATCGCCTCTGACAACTACGATCCGTGGCGCCTGCTGGTTGCCCTGACACTGTCGAGCACGTTTGCCGTGCTGATTGGCCTGGCCTGTGTCGCGAGGGTACCCACCATGAACAAGCTGATGATCACGCTGCTGTGGGTGGAACTGGTCCTCCTGCTGCCACTGCTCTCCCATTTTGGCGTCCTCCCTGAAATGCTGACCCCGGTGATCGCGCTGATTCCGTCCTACGCGGTCCTCGTCGCCCTGATGCTGAGCCTGGATCCGGCACCCCCTTCGCCATGGGCAGAAGTTTACGCCTACGGATATCTCGCGTTCTGGTGTGCGCTGGGCTGGTTCTGGGCCTTGCGGGAATACACGCGAAACATCGTTACTGAAGGTCGTTAGGAGAAGCGGCATGAACGCAGTTGGATCCATCGTTCTGCTAGATCTGCGCGGCATCCTGCGCGACAACGTCATGTTCATCAACATCGGCCTGTCGCTGGCGATCGTGGTGATCATCACCGTGCTGGGGTTGTTCCAGCAGTCCTTGCCTGGATGGTCGGCGTGGTTCCCGTTCATGGTCGCACTGTCGCTGGCGGGCGGACCTGGCGGATTTGGTGTCCTGTTCGGAATGCTCATGGTCGACGAAAACGACTCCGGGGTCCGACAGGCCCTGGTGGTGACACCAGTGCCACCGACACGGCTCATACTCACACGCACGGTGGTGGCGACACTCTGGATGTGCATCTGGCCTGTATTCACGCTGTCGGTAATGAACGCTGCCTGGCAGGCCGTCGATCTGTCGGCGGTGGAATGGATGACGATCATCTTCTGCTACGCGCTGTTGACGCCATCGCTGGCGCTGGCAATCCCGACGCTGTCAGCTGACAAGGTTGAGGCGATGGCAGTGTTCAAGGGCCTCAGCTTTGTGTGTCTGGTTCCGCTTGCCCTGTACTTCGTGTCTGCAGACGCGTGGTACAGGCCCATATTTCTGGTGTCGCCCACCGCCTGGGGGATTGAAGCGTTCGACGCGTTCCGCGCCGGCGATGCCGCCGGCTACGGTTGGGCGGCCGGGGGAGCGATCTACGCGCTGCTGCTGCTGACTGTTGCGACCTATTTCTTCCGCCGCAACGTCTACCGGTTGAATGTCTGATGTGTGTTTGCTGTTTCTCTGGAGATGAACGGTCGTGACGTTGAAGATAGGTATTCACGCAGGCCCGCAGAATCTGGCAATGGCAGATCTGGTGCGGCTATGGCGTCGTGCAGATGAGGCCGGTTTCCACTGGGTTTCGGTCTGGGATCATTTTTACGCGAACCCGATGAAGTCGAGACAGGATCCCTGCTACGAGGCAGTGGCCGCGATGGCTGCGCTGGCGGCGCAGACTCGCAACGTTCAGGTGGGATGCCTGATGTTCTGCTCCCTCTTTCGACATCCGGCGATGCTGGCCAAGAGCGCGGTCACCATCGACCACGTGAGCGGTGGTGGACGCACCAACATCGGCGTCGGTGCCGGCTGGTTCAAGGAGGAATTCGAGGAGCACGGTTACCGCTTCGCTTCGATCGGAGAGCGTCTCGACCAGCTCGAAGAGGGCGTCAGCATCATGCGTTCGCTGTGGCGCGATCCTGTGACCCGGTTCCGCGGCAGCCACTACCAGCTTGATGGAGCGGTCGGGAACCCGAAACCGTTGAACGGCAACATCCGGTTGTGGATCGGTGGATTTGGCCTTGAACGAACACCGCGTCTGGCGGCTTGTTACGCGGATGGGTTCAACCTTCCGTACATGCCGCCTGACCTGGTGGCCGATCGTCTTGCAAGGCTGACTGCCGCCTGCGAAAAGGTGGATCGCGAGCCTTCGACGCTCGATACCAGCGTGAACGTCGGTTTTTTCCTGGGCCAGGACACAGCCCGGGACATCCCTTCAGCCGGAGCACTGGTCGGATCGACCCAGCAGGTGATCGACCGGTTGGGCGAGTACGAAATGACGGGTGTGCTCGGGCTCAACCTGGGCCTTCGGGGACCCATCGACTGGGATGCGCTGGAGTTGTTCATCCAGGAGATCCTGCCGAAGTTTGATGCTTCCGGGCAGGTACCGGCGTAGTCGGCCGATGAAGCCTCAACCCGAAACGGGAGCTCCTGGCCTGGGCGTGATCATCGCGTACGCACTTCCCGCACTCGCGTCCCAGTTTGTCGCCGCTCCGCTTACGGCGGTTGTCCCCGGCATCTATGCCAAGTATTTCGGCGTCAGTGCCGGGGCCATCGCGCTTGTACTGCTGGTCTCGCGTGTTTTCGACGCGGTCAGTGATCCGATGATCGGTTACTGGTCCGACGCCACGCGGTCGCCACTTGGCCGGCGCAAACCCTGGATCATCGCCGGTGGATTGCTGACGGCGTTCGCCATGTGGAATCTGACTGCGGAGCCTGGCGCGGGGAGCGATCCGGTGCTCCAGTTCGCCGTCTGGAGTCTGCTGTTTTATACCGGCTGGACGATGATCGAGATTCCGCACACGGCCTGGGCCGCGGAACTCACCAGTGATTACCTTGCCAGGAATCGCGTCTTTTTTGTACGGACGTTCATGGGTGTATTGGGGATGCTGGGTTTTGCTGCAATTCCGGTCCTGATGGACGCGCCATCCACGCAGATGACGCCAGACGTGCTGCGAATGGTGGCAATGTGCTTTCTCGTGCTCGCCCCGGTCTGCATCGGCTGCGCCGTGATCTGGGTACCGTCCACTTCTGGCCTGGCACGTCCTGTCGAGCCGATTCGGCTCGGCATGACACTGCGTGCCATCGGCGCCAACATGCCCCTCTGGCGTCTGCTCGGTGTGTTTGTGCTGGGAGGACTGGCATCCGGTATCAATGGCACGTTGCTGTACATCTACCTGGACACCTACCTGGGGCTCGGTGACAAGGTTCCACACGCTTTGGGAGCGATGATGGGTGCGGCGCTGCTTGGCATGCCGCTGTGGCTGATCGTCATGCGTCGTATGGACAAGCACCGGGCCTGGGCGCTGTCTCTTGCGTTCGCCAGTCTGTGGGTTGCTGCCCCTGTGCTGTTGACTCCAGGAGAAGACGCTTTCCTTCCCTATCTGGTCATGGTGGTCGGGCTTGCGCTGTCCTCCGGGGCAGGTGCGATTGTGCCCTTCGCGTTGCTGGGGGATGTGATCGACTACGACGAACTGCGGACCCGGGTCAGCCGAAGCGGCGCCTACTACGCGGTGTTCCTGTTCGGCGTGAAGGTCAACGCAGCCATCGGTGGGAGTATCGCCTTCGGGATTCTGGCGATTGTCGGCTACGACCCGGCCGCGACGAGCCATGCAGACAGCGCTGTGCTCGGCCTGAAGTGGGCCTTCGGAATCGTGCCGGCTCTCATGTTTGCCGCGGCTGCGGTGAGCATCTGGTCGTTCCCGATGACCCGGCGGCGCCATGACGTCGTCCGCCGTGCTTTGCAGCGCAGGGCAAAGCGTACGGCACTCATCCCGCGATCCGCGACGTATTGATCAATGATGCCCTCAACCAGGAGATGACGCTTGGATACGCATGACGCAGCTGACGCCCCGGCAACGGAAGGTGGCTGGGATCCGGACACGTTCCGGTTTGTGGACCAGTCAAACCGCACCGACGGAGTTGCCGAAGGTGATCAGACGTGGCTTGAGCAGCTGAATGGTGACCTTGAGCGCCTCGACCTCATGACACATGCAGCCGAACTCGAACTCAAGGGTTATACCGTCATTCCCCCACACAGATCCGCACCGCCCGGCTTCAACGATCGGCTCCGGCAGGCCATCGTCGATCTGGCAACCCGCAGACTCGGTGAGACGCCGGACCTCGAAGGTGGTGCAAACCTGTCCGGGTCGACTGGAAGAGGATCGACGTTCGGCTTTGCGGTGCTCGAAGATCCGGTGTTCGAGCAGGCACTCATGAACCCGGTGGTACTGACCATGATCACCAGCCTGCTCGGCTACAGTTGCAACCTCTGGCTGTCGGCAGCCGCCATCAAGCCGGTGGAAGATACGGCGCTGACGATTCACGCAGACAATCCACCCTGGCAACCGGATCCGTGGCCTGCCTACGCGCAGGTGTGCAATGTCACTTATGCAGTCACCGATTACACCGTCGAGGCAGGATGCATCTGCTTCGTTCCGGGCAGCCACCGTCTCGGTCGCCGGCCGACACGCAGTGAGTCGGTGGACTATCGGAATCCGGCGCTGGAGCCCGCCATCGCACCGGCCGGGTCGCTGATCGTGTTCCACGGCAATACCTGGCATGGGGCTTTTCCCAGACGTCAGGCCGGAACGCGGATGAGCCTGATCCTCGCGTTCAGCCGCATGTACATCGAAGCCCAGGAAGACTATCGCAATGGGGTGACCGACGACATGCTGCGGAGGAACCCGGAGCGTTTTGCAACGCTGATGCGGCTGCGCGATCCTTCGCCTTATGGGAGAGAGGGTCCGCATGCGAGGTACACCACAATGGCACCGGCCGGCAAGTCGCTTTACTCGTAGGCCAGGAACTTCGAGCAGGGTGAAAAATGACTGCGATCGCTCCGCGCCAGACGCGTGTGCCAGTTTCGGGTGCCCCCCGGAATCGTCGTCAGGTTCCGGCATGTCTCGAGGAGGCATCCGATGCCGGGTCAGCCGAGGAACCTCGTTGCAGAGGTCGAGCGTGGGAGCTGGAGCAACGATCGTTCATGCGTAACCTGGACGCGCGCAGCGAGCCAGAACAGCCAGGATTTCTGTGGAACTTGACAGCCTGACAATTTCGGGCGCCAAAAGGTGATTGGCATGCGGAGTTGAAGGTCCCGGGCTGCAATCGACGCAGGGGTGTGTGGACTTGACCTCACTGCAGCTGACTGTTGGTGCCCCGTGATGGTCCAGGCCTTCCGAGTCGGCATTATTCCCATGCGAACCGGAGCGTCTCCATGCAACAACGATTCAGGGTCTGGAAAGTGCTGGTCACCAGCTTTCTGCTGATAGCCGCCTCCAGCTGTTCGCCGGGAGCTGAGGGCAAGTCGGCTTCATGCACCGGTGCTGGCGGTAGTGCCCACGTCAGTTGTGGATACGGCTGCACCTCAACCTTCGGCGGCGGCTCCTGCTCGATCAACTGACGCAAAAAAGGAAACCAGACCATGTTCCCATTGAAGATGACCCGTACCATCCTGCTGGTATCCGCCTGCGCTCTGGCCCTGCTCCCCGCTGTGGGCACTGCAAGAAAGAATGTCGAAGTTGACACCATAACCACGGCGAACCCGGTCAGACCGGACAAGGCCGGAGGTTCAAATCCTGTACCCGCTGCCTCGATTGAAATTGCCTGTTCTGGAGGGGGAAAGATCAAGATTTCCACCGGCAACGACAGTGGCATATGCACTGGCAATCAAAATGGAGGAGGCGCGAGTTGCGCATTGAACGGAACCCAGCTGGTCAGGGCCTCGTGCTCCGGGGGCTGTACTCTGGTCACCGGCGGCGGAACCTGTCAGGTCATCAATTGATCGCAGTGTCCACGTATGCAGGCAGCAGTCGAAGGTGTGGATCGGTCTTGCATCCACTGCGTTGACGAGCCTGTTACCTGCACGGGCGGATGTTGATGGTGCAACTTCAGACTGAACTACCGTTTTTTTGCGGCCTGGCCTTCGGTCCCCGATGGAACGACGACTGGCCGCGACCACCCTCGGCGGTTAGAGCGAGGTCATTGTTCCTGTCTTGCCCAGGCCCATCGGCTTTGCGGCAGCGATGGAGGCGGACATTGCAAATGCTCGAACGGCTTTGTTGTTCGGAGCATCCCAATACTGAGCCGTTTCCGGGACAAATTTCAGAAGCCTCAGATTCGTATCCGATGGGCCCGCTGGAAACCACGGCTTCGCAAACGAAGTCCATAGCTCAGCGCTGCGCGCCTGGTCGCGGATCAGTTCCGCGTGTCCTGCAAGCGAGACAAACGTTGCGGTATCGGCGTTGGCGAACGACAGATTCACCTCACCCAGATGTTCACCCACCGTATAGCGTGAATCCGTGAAGAACCAGATCGCGCCTTGCGCGTCCATTTCGAGAGGGGTCATTGGATGGCTCACCAGTGCGCCTGATGCGTCGGCGTTGGTGAGCATGGCAATGGTGAAATCTTCGATCAGTTCCGAGAGAGAGGTCATTTCCGCGTTGCCTTGCGATTTGATGTTCATTTCATTTCCCTGTGGTGGTGGTAAGAGCTTTCTTCAGTTCGTTCGCGCATGAGCATCAACTCGTCAACAAACGACAGTTGAATGACATCACAGTGTGGATCGGATGGTCCGTGCGCTGACACGCCTAGTCGGGGAAAGGTTCGTGCGCTCTCCATCAGCAACAGGAGTGATTTTCGGAGGATCGAAAAGAACGCCGGTACTCAACCACCAGCGTTCTCCTGCACCGGCGACAGGACTTGACGGAACGCCGCCCTAGTCCGCGCGCCGCACCACGAGCTGGTTGCGAACCTCATCCACATCGTCGGTGTTGCGTGCGAGTTGTTCGGCCAGCAGCTTTTCTTCTGGCGAACTCACCTCCCCCGTCAGCGTGACGATGTCGCCGCGTGTGTCGACCTTGATCTGCAAACCCTCCGTATTGTCGTTGTAGAGCAGCTTCGATTTCACGGCCGCCGTGGTCGTCGCTTCTTCGATCCACACACCGAATGGTCGCTCAGCCGACGCGGAGACGGGTATGCGCGCCTTGTCATCAAGCACGAGGTCGTTATCCACACTCACCACACCTTCGATGCCTTTCGCGAGCTCGCCAGCAAGGTCTCGATCTATGTCGCTCTCGACCATGCCCGTGAGATGCACAGCACCTTCGGTCACATTGGTGTCGATGGCGAAGCCGTTCAAATGCCGGTTAAGCATATAAACCGCTTCGATCTTGCCGGTGATCCACGCGTCCTTGGATGAACCGGTGGGTTCCTTGCCGATAGTCGGCATGGCCGCAAACGTGCCAACCAGTGCGAGGACTGTCAGTGACTTGTTCATGTTGGTTTCTCCTGGTAGTCAGAACGAAATGTTTAAAAAGCCGTTGAGGCCTACAGCTGCTTGCTCCAGTCCTCTACCTCGCGCTCTACCTCTTCCTTTCGCCTGCCGTACAAGGACTGGACTTTTCCAATGAGTTCTTCCCGTTTGCCTTCAATCACCGCCCAATCGTCATCAGTCAGTTTCCCCCATCGCTGCTGCGCGCTTCCTTTGAGTTGCTTCCACTGTCCTTCGATGCGATCCCAGTTCATAACTGCCTCCTGTGAAAGATTGATTCCCGTATTGGGTGACTACATGGTCGCGTGACCTATCAACTTCTGGCAGGTAAGAGTCTCGACCAATACTGTAGGACTTGTCCTAACCTCCCAAGGAGAATTCTGTCGCCGAAGTTCGACCTGTAGGAGGATTCCTACATACCGTTCGGCAATGATCCACTTTCGGGTTTCTCTCCTGACATGCATAGTTGGACTTGAGCAGATCGATAATCTCCAGGCACCGCGACCCATTCCTGACATGCACAACATACTGATTGCAGACGACCATGCCGCTGTTCGCGCTGGACTGCGTCAGTTTCTGGTCGACGGCGGGCTCATCGGTGAGGTCGCCGAGGTTGCCACCGGCGAGCAGGCGATGGACTTGCTTCGACAGCAGCAATTCCAGCTTCTGATTCTCGACATCAATATGCCGGGACGGGGTGGCCTGGACATCCTGAAGCACGTGCGAGCGAGTTTTCCGGACACGAAGGTGCTCGTCGTGAGTGGTTTTCCGGAGCGGCAATATGCGGTGCCCGTACTTAAGGCCGGCGCCAGCGGCTACCTTTCCAAGGAAAGTGCTCCAGAGGAACTGCTAAAGGCGGTGCGGCTGGTGTTGTCCGGACGGCGATATGTCAGCAGCACGCTCGCCGAACAACTGGTCTCGGATCTGGATCTCGATTCCGACAGGCCTGCGCACGCCGAACTCTCGGAGAGGGAGTTCCAGATCTTCTGCAAGCTGGCCACGGGCACGACGGCTTCCGATATTGCGCGGGAGCTGAACATCAGTGTGAAAACGGTCAGCACCTATCGCAGCCGCGTGCTCGAAAAGATGCGACTTCAATCCAATGCGGATATCACCACCTATGCGTTGAAAAACGGCTTGATCCAATGAATGTCACGCAGGTTCATAAGGCGCTGCGCATCCTGCTGGTCGAGGATTCACCACGAATCGCCGAGCGCATGCGCGATATCTTGCAGACAGAGGCGGGTGCGGAAGTCGTATACGTGGCGACGGACGAAGAGGATGCAATTCGAGCAGCAACGGACGTTGACGCCGATGTCATGATTCTCGATCTGCAGTTGCGACAGGGCACAGGATTTGGTGTGCTGGAGGCGCTGGGTACCAGTCGACCCACCACGATCATCATGACCAACTATACCTTGCCGCAGTATCGGGCCAAGGCCATTCATCTCGGGGTCGAGTACTTTCTGGACAAATCTGTGGACTTCGAACACCTGCCGGAAATCCTTGCTGAAATCGGCAGCAGGCGCGGTATCTAGACAGGGATCTCAAGGATGGTGCGGGTCCCATGTGGCAGAACCGACGCCAAACGCATTCTGCCACCCACTGCCTGCATGCGAAAACTCATCTGCTTCAGGCCATGTGAGCCTGGCTTGGTGTCTGCGTCAACCGGCAGCCCGATGCCATCGTCTTCGATCGTGACACGCAACCAGTCATCTGACTGTCGCATCCATAGTTTCACGCGTGTTGCGCGCGCGTGCTTCAGGATGTTGGACAGCGCCTCTTGCACTGACCGGAAGATGGCAATCGCCGCATCGTCAGCCAACTCCGGCTCCTCATCGGGGAGATCTACTTCGAGTTGAAGGCGCCCGAGAGCGGTGCTCTGTTCGACTTGCCAACGCACCGCAGCGACAAGACCCAGGTTGTCCAGCAGCGTAGGCCTCAACTCTTCGATGATGCGTCGTTTCAACTCCACCCCTGCAGTGAGCGCATCGTTAACGCGCGACCAGCGCGTCTGTGTGTCTTCGTCAGGCAGAACGATACGTCGTCGCAACTGCGACAGATCCATGCGCATGGCAACCAGCAGCCCGCCGAGTTCGTCGTGAAGTTCCCGTGCCAGAGCAGACTTCTCCAGTTCACCGATGCGCAGCATGTGAGTCGAGAGCTCCTGCAGGTCCGCCGTTCGCTGTCTGACGAGCTGGTCGAGCTGCTCGTTGGCCGCCTGGCGTCTGCGAACTTCGCGCGTGGCCAGCAACCCGACCAGAATCAACAACCCCAGCGTGAAAGCCGTGGTCGACAGATTGATCAGGCTGTTGAGACGGATTTCCCGGTTCCACTCTGCCAGGCTCTCATAGATCCGGGTTCGTTCGCGTGTACGCAGCGCCTCGAGTTCGTCGCGAATTTCGCGCATCTGATACAGCACAACGTCGGTCTTGACAGCGGCGAGCGCCTCTCGAGGACGACCTGCCCGCATCATTTGCAGGGTTTCGTCCATCTCGGCAAAGTTCTCTTCAATCCCCTTCTGCACCGCGCGCAGAGCATCCAGTTCCTCGGGGTCGCGCCTCGAAAAAGTCACCAGCAGATTCGCGATTCGGATCGCAGCCATCGCACGGCCTTGTTCGTAGGGCTCCGCGTACTTCGTTTCGCCCGTCAGCAGGTAACCACGCTGTGCACTTTCAGCTTCGATGCAAACATAGATCAGCTCCGCCATCTCACGCAGGCGATCCTGACGGCTCTGGATGATTTCACTGAGCTCGCGTGTGTAGGCACGTCGCAACTCGGCGACGAAGTATGCAAGGATCACCAGCGTGACGGCAGCCAGTAGCGGCAGCAGCACACGTCGATCAAATCCTTCGCGCAACAGCTGTCGCATGGTATTCCGCTGAAGATGACGATGTAGTCGACGAGGCTAGCCGGAATTCACCTGTCCGGCTACGAGCCTCGACGATTGGGGACGTGGTCCGCCTGCCAGCTTGAAAGCACTGGAGGCAGCTGCCGGCCGTTCCGATTGCGCCAGGACGTAACCCGACCTCGTTCTTCGGGAGACCTCCCGCGTGGCTGAACCAGCCGACAGTGAATCGTAGGCCCTCCGGACCACCGAATAACACTCGCAACTGCGTTCTTCGAGACCCACCCGATCCAGGACGGACATTCGGCCGCGATGGTATCGGATCAGACCTGCTTTCTGCAGTTTGAGGGCGCTGACGGTCACCCCCTCCCTGCGTACGCCGAGGATGCCGGCGATCTGCTCCTGGGTCGCGATCATCTCGGTGCCGGACTGCCGGTCCAGATTGAGCAGGAGCCAGCGGCACAGCTTCTGGTCCAGGAGATGGTGTCGATTGCACGCCGAGGTCTGGGCCATGTGAGCAAACAGCGTCTGGGTGTATCGCAGCAGCGCCTGCATGACAATTTCCGATTTCCAGGCGTGGCACGCCATGGACTCTGCGGTCATGCGCCACGCGTGGCCGGCGTTTTGCACCACGGCGCAGCTCAGTGCACGTCCACCACCCATGAAGGCGCCGACTCCGACGACACCTTCATTGCCGACCACGGCTACTTCGGCAGAAGAGCCGTCTTTCATCAACGAAACCAGAGAGACGATGGCAGTGGCTGGAAAGTACACGTGCTGTATAGCCATTCCCGCGTCGTAGAGTCTCTCGCCGAGCGACAGATCGACCCACTCCAGGTGTGATTCAATCTGACGCCTTTCATCCGGTGGGAGTGCCGAAAGTAATTTGTTGCTTGTACAAACAGAATGGTCCTTGGTCATATTTTGCTCCTGATACGACGCAATTGACTTGAGGTGTTCAGGGTCGTCGAGCAACGGTGGATTGGGAGGTCATTCAGATTGTCGGTGTTGTTCGTTGCTCACGGCCTCCTGGAGCACCAGGTGAAGGGGGCGGTTAACTCCGTCCCACAGCCATGAACCGATTGGATCACGCGCAGGTTCTCCGGACCGTCGGTCAGGAGCGGCGACTCGCGTAGGTGGATTCCGACACCGATGGCGCAGCGAGATCGATCTGTGGCAGCTCAACGGGGAGCATGTCAGCCCGTGGGTTCATCGCCATTCCATCGACAGAACAAAAGTTGACTTGAACCAAAAATAGACTTGATCAAAAATAAGTCATGTACTCCCGAATCCATTCGTCCCGCTTGCCGACCGTTCAACGTGAGTGAGACCGGCCTGCGCGCACGCAAGAAGAAGCAAGTTCGGGAGAAGATCCTGGAAGTTTGCGGGCAACTCTTCCGCGGGCGAGGATTTGACGAGACGACGATCGACGATATCGTCGGCGCGGCCGAGATCAGTCGGCAGACGTTTTTCAATTATTTCCCGGGCAAGGAATCGGTACTGGCCGAACTGGGTCTGGCCTGGCTGATCGAACAGGGCAGGCGCGCGCAGGCCGGTGCCAATACACCGGCACCGGACAGGGTTCCTGCCATCATGCGGCAAGTCCTTGCCGAACAGTTTGCAGCGATCGAACGCGACCGCGATTTCATGCAGGCTGTATTCACGCGCTCGGGGATCTTCTTCCCGCACGGGCCACATGTCGGAAGCTCTGCGGACGCGCCTCGACTTGACCAGACACGCGAGTTTTTCACCGGCATTTCCGCACTCCTGCAGATGGCGAGGCAGGCAGGTGTGCTTCGCCGCGACGTCGCGCCAGAGCAGATGGCTGAAATTCTCGTTGCAGTATTCATGATCACGACGCGCCTGTGGTTGACACAATACTGGGGCGATCCCGGAAGTCTCGTCGAACGCGGACTGCGAGCATTTGATGTCGTCATGGCGGGCCTGCTGGCCGACAGGCAAGTGCCATGAACTGGATTCCCACGCTGACACTGTTCGCGATGATGCTGGCTCTTGGCATGACCTTGCAGGTGAGTGATTTCCGGCGGCTCATGGTGCTGCGGCGCGCGGTTGCGCTCGGGCTGACCGGCCAGCTGGTGTTGCTGCCGACCGTGGCCTTTGGCCTTGCGCACGCTTTTTCCCTGCCAGCGACCCAGGCGATCGGACTGGTACTGATTGCTGCGTGTCCGGGCGGTGTCGTTTCGAACGTACTGACAAAATTGGCCCGTGGCGACGTGGCGTTGTCGATCTCTCTGACGGCCGCTTCAAGCGTTGTGGCGTTTGTTACTGTCCCGTTTCTGGTCGGACTCGCGATGACCGTGTTTGCGGGAGAAGATCGACGCATAGAGCTGGGCTTTGGCGAAATGGCTGCACCGCTGTTCCTCACGACGGCGCTACCGGTACTGGCGGGAATGCTGGTGCTGCGCTTCTGGCCACGCTGGGCTGCGCGTCTGCATCGGCCCCTGCTCGGCATCTCTACTGCGCTGCTGATGATGCTGCTGGTCGGGCTGACCATCGGCATGCTGCGATCAGCCGCCGAGTTGTCGCTGGCCTCGCTGTTTGTCAGCGCCATGTTGCCAGTCATGGCCCTGATCGCGATCTCGATGCTGGTCGGACTCGCTGGTGCGCGCCTGCTGCGTCTGGACGGGGCTACGACACGGACCATCGCCATCGAGATCGGACTGCAGAATTTCAATCTGGCCCTGATGATCGCAATGGTGATGCTCGACGAGCAGCGTTATGCCGGCCCCGCCATTCTCTATCTGCCAGCGATGTTTCTCTTCGCGGGTGCCGTGATCGTCGTGGGACGAATGAAGGGCGAGCACGACTGACCCGGAATCGAATGCAGTGGAGCAGTCTTCGTCGGCAGAATCGGGGAGAATTCAACCGGTCGGGACCATGCATTCCATGTGATTGTGCGTTTCCGACCGGGAAACCCATTGGAATCCCAGGCGCTGATAGAGCCTGAACGCCTTGTCGTTTTTCAGGCCGACATGGAGGTGAACACCTTTTTTCTGTCGATGTGCCTCGGCGATGATATCCATCAATACCCGGGAACCGATGCCACGGCCCTGATCACCTGTCCACACCTGGATCTCACCGACCTCCACACGACCTGGCTGGTCGAACAACTGCACCATGCCTGCCCGGATGCCGTCCACCTCGATGATCGAAATGTGGCCCCGCTGGATACAATCGGAGAAGTGACGAAGATGTCGTGCTTCATCCCAGCCTCCCCAGGTCACCTGAAAAAGTTCCTGGTACACCTGTCGTCGCAGATCTTCGAGCCACGGGTGGTCGGATGGCAGTGCAGTGATCAATCGATAGTTCATCCGGGTCCGATGGTGGTGTGAAGGTTCCCTGGACTCCTGGATGGTCATGGAAATCGGCTGAGGTGCTCGTGGATGATCTGCAGGCGTCCATCCTCCCGAACGAGCACTCGTGTGCCTCGCCCGCGAATCTGGAACGACTGGCCATTCATGCTGCCTTCCCAGATGTAGGTGTAGGTAACGCTGGCGCTCGTGCGATCAACCGACAGCAATTCGATGTCCGACAGGTAAAAGCGCTCCTTCCGGACACCTTCACTGCCTTTCCAGGTCTTTTCGAAAGCCGCGCGGACTGCCGGCTTGCCAACAAAGTCGCCGTCGTTGAAACGAAAGAACGCCTTGTCATGGATCATGTCCGCAATGAGTTCGAAGTTCTCTTTCTCCGCGAGCGATTCGAAGCGATTCAGAAACTGAACGACCGCGATTCTGGTGACGGGGTCATTGGTCAAGACGTTTTGCTCCTGCGCTGCCACGAGACCTCCGTACATGAACGCCAACGGACCAAAGCATCGGCCGAGTGCCTTCAACATGAACCTCGCCGGCTTCTGACCGCGGCGGAACATGTGGGTTTACGGCCTCGGCCCGAAGCGAAGCGCCGAGCGTTCTCTCGCACGCTGGGCTTCGACCTCCCTGCTCTTGGGCTCGGCTGTCGTCACCAGATTCGCGATGAGTTCCCGGGCAACGGCAGCCACCTGTTCAACCGCCAGATTGAACACGGCTTCGTTTGTCCTGGATGGCACGGTGAAGCCGCTGAGCTTGCGAACGAACTGCAGCGATGCGTCCCGGACCTCCGCCTCGGTTGCGGGTGGTTCAAAATTGAACAGCGTTTTGATGTTCCGGCACATGACGATGACTCCTTTCGATGGGCGGTGGAATGGTAGGTCATTGATCCAAAAGTCGACAGATGCCTGTCGTTGACCGTCTTTCATCCGTCGGAGGCGCCAGCGTCGCCTACTCCAGGAGGTAACCGATCATGTTGAAATAACTGGCGAGTCCAATATGGATGGCCGCCGCGACCGCGATCAACGAGTAGCGGGTGCGCGCGAGGATCGATCCTGTTGCCATGAGCCACTGCCGCAGCGCACAGCCGATCACGACCAGCGCCAGAAGCACGTTCAGATTCATGAACCAAAGGTTCACGTGAACCCATGTGGGCACGCCGAACAGGAATTCCTCGATGTCACCACCCAATGCGGCCCCGAGATCGATGTACAACAGGATCGCCAACGCCGCGAAAGTCCAGGCGATCAAAATGTCCGGTGTTCCGAGTCTGCTGGTTGGCGGCGCCCTTTGCAGGGCGCGATAGCCGTAGCCAAGGAGCGAACCCAATGCGACCACCAGCATCGCGGCGGCAAGACCGCGGATTACCGCTGGTGATTCGAGTCCCTTGACCCGATCGAAGGTATTCAAGGCGTGGCCGACAATCGCCCGGTTCACCTGGCCTGCGGGATTGCGCTCGAACACCATGGTTTGGCCATCGGGCACTGCGGCAAAGGTGTCGTCCCCCAGGGGCAACCACCGGGTGTCGTCCCGACTTGTCACGAGATATGCTCCCTCCTCGCGAATCACAAGCGGGCTCACGAGCATGGCAAGGCGCTCGATGGTCGAGTGATTGCTGCGCAGGGACAGGTATTCTCCGGTGTAATCCGCGAGGTCCACGTTTGCAGGCGTTGATGCAGCGGGCCGATGTTCCGCCGGCAGGAAACGATCGACAAATGCCGCGACAAGCCCGTCGCGTGCGGCGGCACCCGGATCCGAATTGAACGAGACAAACAGGCCGATTCCACGTTCCGGGAACAGTTTCAGATCGCTGTGGAACTGGTTGGTGTCGCCGCCGTGACCAAGGATGATCTCGCCGTTTTGATCGGAACGAAAGAAGCCGTGCAACACCGGCCCGATCGCTGGATGCGCCGAGAACAACGGAGTCTGCATGCGCAATGCGGTTTCCGATTCGAGAATCCGAACCCCGCCATGTTTACCCCGGCCCAGGTGAACGAGCATGTAGCGCGCCATATCGGCGGCGGTGGAACTCATCACGCCGGCCGGATTGTCGTGCATGTAGCTGAATGGGGCCGGTATCAGCCCACCGCCATCGAAGGTGTAGCTCACCGCGTGCCGCGCCACGAGCGCCGGTGGTACCGTGACCTGCACATTGGTCGAGTGCATGCGAAGTGGCTGGAGAACATGGCGGTCCACGTAGTCGGACCACGATTCACCCGTAACCCGCTCGATGATGTAGCCTGCGAGTGCGCTGCCGTAATTCGAGTAGGCTACAGCCGACCCGGGTGTCCGCACACGCTCGGGCATGGTGGTGACCAGAAATTCCCGAAGCGGCAGCACCTCGTCCGCGCGGCGAGCGGATGTGCCGATGTTGCGATCCTCGAAGCCTGCGGTATGGGCCATCAGGTGTTTCACGAGAATGGGTTCAGGCAACGTATCCGGGACCTGGAAGTCGAGGTACCGGTTCACGTCCGCATCGAGGTCCACAAGACCCCGTTCGACGAGTTGCATGAGCGCGGTCCAGACGAAGGTTTTCGAGATTGAGGCAATCCGGAACAGGCTCTGCTCCGCGTCCGCCGGTACGCGCGCCTCGAGATCGGCCCAGCCGTAGCCTTTCTGAAACAGGACTTCACCGTGTTGCACCACAGCCACAACCACGCCTGCGAGCCGGTGATCCTGCTGTTGCACGGCAAACGCGGCGTCAAAAAATGCAGCTACCTCGTCTGCATCGAGGACATTATCGGAGGAGTCCCGAGCGGCGGTATTTGTGGCCACCGACGGAGGTGCGCCTGCCTGGCCGACCGTCGGAGACAACATGAGACAAACCAGGAGCTGCAGCAAACGCGAGGGCATCGGTGCATCCGGTAACAGTTCGTTTCGGGTGTGTGCGCAAGGATTGTGGCATGTGAGGTGCCTGTCTCCCACCACGCATCAGGCAGATCCATCGGTACACCGTCCTGTCGACAGGCGTGAAAACGTCTCTGGGGTCTGGAAAACCAGGATCAGGCCGGGGAGGCCTGGTGTGCAAACGCTGCAGAGAGGAGCGCCCTTGTGTAGGGAGTACCCGGGTTGGCAAAGATCCTGGCCGCTTCACCCTGTTCCACTACCGTTCCGTTCTTCATGACGACCAGATGGGTAGCCAGTGCTTTCACGACTCGCAGATCGTGACTGATGAACAGGTAGGTCAATCCGTAGCGGTGCTGCAGGTCACGCAGCAGATCCACGATCTGTGCCTGTACCGACATGTCCAGTGCGGACGTTGGCTCGTCCATGATGATCAGCTTCGGTCGCAGGATGAGCGCGCGGGCGATGGAAATTCGCTGTCGCTGTCCGCCGGAAAATTCGTGTGGATAACGATGCAGGTGTTCAGCCGACAGGCCAACTTCTTCCAGCGCCTGGGCGACTCGTGTCAGATGTTCTTCGGGCGTGAGTTCCGGTTCATGAACATCGAGCCCCTCGCCGATGATCTGGGCGACCGACAGCCGAGGTGACAAACTGCCAAATGGATCCTGGAATACCACTTGCAACTGGCGTCGCAGGGGCTTCAACGCGCGGCCTGAAAGCGCCCGGAGGTCATGGCCATCAAAGTTGATGCCGCCGGTACTGCTGATCAACCGAAGCACCGCCATCCCGAGGCTCGTCTTGCCGGAACCGGACTCTCCTACCACACCAAGCGTGTCACCCGCCCGCAGGGTGATCGACACATCTTTCACCACAGAGACCGCTTCCTTCCGTCCAAACCACCTGCGGCCTCCAGGATAGTGCACACCCAGCCGGTCGGTGCTGAGCAGAACCGGCGTTCCAGTATTGGGCAGTGGAGGTTCACCCTTCGGCTCTGCAGCCAGCAGTTTGCGTGTGTATGCATGTTGTGGATGGCCGAAGATCGATTCCCGGGACCCTTGCTCGACAATTTCGCCTTCGTGCATGACACACACCTTTTCGGCAACTCCTCGAACCACGCCGAGATCATGCGAAATCAGCAGCAGGGCCATGCCTAGATCGTCCTTCAGTTCCTTGAGCAGGGCGAGAATTTCAGCCTGGATGGTGACATCAAGCGCTGTGGTAGGTTCATCGGCGATCAACAGGCGTGGTTCATTGGCCAGCGCCATCGCGATCATTACACGTTGTCGTTGCCCGCCGGACAGTTCATGGGGATAGGCGCCAAGTCTGCCTTCGGCATCACCCAGCCTGACCCGCTCAAGCAGTTCGAGCGTGCGCGATTTCGCCTCGCGCCGTGTCATGCCACGATGGACCTGCAGGGTTTCGCCGATCTGCTTTTCGATGGTGTGCAGCGGATTGAGAGAAGTCATTGGCTCCTGGAAGATCATGGTCACCGCGTTCCCGCGTATACCCATGAGACGGGCAGGTGGTGCCCCGACAAGATTTTCGCCGTCCAGCAGGATCTGCCCCCGTGGATGCGATGCGCCCGGATACGGCAACAGTTGCAGGATGGACAGCGCAGTCACCGACTTTCCTGAACCGGACTCGCCGACCAGAGCAACGGTTTCCCCTGACACAATGCTGAAACTGACTCCGCGAACCACATCGGTCGTACCAAAGCGCACCCACAGGTCCTTCACTTCGAGCAGGCTGCCGGAAGCACTCATCGAGCACGCACTCCGAGCGTTCGCCGCGGGTCCAGTGCATCGCGAATCGCTTCACCGATGAAGATCAGCAGTGTCAGCAGCGTGGCGATGGTCAGGAACACCGAGATGGCGATCCATGGTGCCTGCAGGTTGGATTGTGCCGCGCCAAGCAAACGCCCGAGTGAAGGGGATTCATAGGGCATGCCAAAGCCCAGGAAGTCGAGTGCCGTCAACGTTGCAATGGAGCCATTGAGGAGAAAGGGCAGGTAGGTGAGGGCCGCAACCATGGCATTGGGCAGGACATGGCGCACGATGATTCGCCGGTTCGAGACACCCAGCGCACGGGCTGCACGAACAAACTCGAAATTGCGGGCGCGCAGAAACTCGGCGCGTACCACACCGACCAGTGCCATCCAGCCAAACAGGGTGAGCAGGCCAAGCAGCCAGAAGAAGTTGGGTTCGATGAGACTCGCAAGAATGATCATCAGGAACAGCAAGGGCAAAGCAGCCCAGATCTCGACAAAACGCTGGCCGATCAGATCCACGATGCCGCCGAAGTAACCCTGTACTGCACCGACGGTGATGCCGATGATGGAACTCATCAGTGTCAGTGAGAGACCGAACAGCACCGAAAGCCGAAAACCGTACAACAGTTGGGCAACAATATCCCGGCCGAGGGATTCCGTTCCGAGCCAGTGCTCGCGACTGGGTGGGGCCGGAGCGACGTCAAGACTCCAGTTGATCGTATTGTGGGAATACCGGATCGGTGGCCAGAGCATCCAGCCACTGTCGTCCTCGATCAGCTTCTGCACGAAGGTATCCCGATAGTCGGCCTCCGTGGGCAGCTCACCACCCAGTTCCACTTCGGTGTAGACAAAGAGTACCGGCATGTAAAGCTCACCACCCTTGACGAAGAGGATCGGCCGTTCATTGGCGATGAACTCCGCCATGAGGGACAGACCAAACAGCAGGAGGAATATCCAGAACGCATACCAGCCGCGTCGATTGGCGCGAAAATTGGCGAGACGTCGGCGGTTGAGGGGGCTCATTCGCCACGTGTCTCGAAGTCGATCCTGGGGTCCACCAGCACATACACCAGATCACCGATCAGGTGCATCACCAGACCGATCAGCGTGAAACTGAACAAGGTGCCGAACAGGATCGGATAGTCACGTTTGATCACCGCTTCGTAACCGAGAAGGCCGATGCCATCGAGCGAGAAGATCACTTCAATCAGCAAGGCACCGGTAAACAGGATGCCGACAAATGCGGCCGGAAACCCGGCAATCACGATCAGCATTGCATTGCGGAAGACATGCCCATACAGAACGCGTCTTTCACTCAGTCCCTTGGCCCGGGCGGTCAGCACAAACTGTTTGTTCAGTTCTTCGAGAAAACTGTTCTTGGTCAGCATGGTCAGTGTCGCAAAACCGCCTGCAGTGAGTGCTGTCAGTGGCAGCGCCAGGTGCCAGAAGTAGTCGATGATCTTGCCGCCCGTCGACAGGTCATCGAAGTTTTCCGAAACAAGGTCTCGCATGGGAAACCAGCTCAGGTAGGAGCCGCCCGCAAAGAGCACGACCAGTACAATGGCAAACAGGAATCCGGGAATGGCATAGGCCGTGAAGACGATGCCACTGGTCCAGCCGTCGAACCGGGTGCCATCGCGTACGGCTTTGGCGATGCCCAGCGGGATCGAAATGCTGTAGATCAGCAGGAGAGACCACAATCCCAGGGAGACCGATACCGGCAACCGTTCAAGTACCAGATCCAGCACCGGGCGATCCTGAAAATAGCTGGTGCCAAAATCCAGGCGTGCGTAGTTCAGCATCATCTGGAAGAACCGTTCGTGCGCAGGCTTGTCAAAGCCGAACTGCTTCTCCAGACGGGCCACCAGTTGTGGGTCAAGGCCACTGGTGCCCGAGTAGGCGGATTGGCTTCCGGCCGCACTCATCTGGCCACTGGTGGACATGCCGGCAGTTGTCGTGGTGCTCAAACCGGAAACCTGGGCCATGATCTGTTCCACCGGTCCGCCCGGCGAAAACTGCACGATGACAAAGTTGACCACCATGATCCCGAACAGGGTCGGCAGGATCAGCAGCAGGCGTCGCAGCAGGTAACGGCCCACTTATTCTGCCGCCCTGCGTTTGCCGAGGAAGTCGTTGACCCGTGCGGCCTTGGCGGAGTCCCACCACCACAGATCGACAAAGTTGGTTTCGCGCAACAGCGGTGTGTAGGGCGGGATGCCAAACTTGTCCCACCAGGCAATGGCAGTCTTGACCTTCGAGGACGAAGGAACCCAGTAGAAATTCCACAGCATCACCCGATCGAAGGCCCGCAGTGCGGTGACATACTCTTCCCAGGTACGGGCGCGGTGAATGTGCCCGATGAGTGTGTCGATGGCAGGGTCCCGCAGGTTTGACCAGTTGGCGCTGTACGGCTGGTCTGCGGCGCTGGAGTGGAAGGTTGAAGTCACCAGCTGGGTCGGCGTGAAGTCCATCAGGAACCACAATCCGCCCACATCAAAATCGCCTGCCTGCATCCGATACAGCCAGTTCGATATTTCGGGAGCCTTGATCAGCGTGGTAATGCCAAGGCGCTTGAGTTTGCTGGCCAGGGGACGCCAGGCACCGGCGAGGTCTGCGGATACCGCCAGCATGCGCAGGTGCATGGGCTCGCCGGTTTGCTGATTCACCCGCTGTCCATTGTGTACGACCCAGCCCGCTTCCCTGAGCAGTTGATCGGCGCGAACAAAATTGTCCCGACTGTTGCCAACTCCCTGATTGGGAGTGCCGGTGTACGGTGTGGTGAACACACGCTCCGGAATCTGGCCACGCAGGGGCTCGAGCAAGGCCAGTTCCCCGGAAGAAGGCAAGCCACCTGAGGCGAGTTCCGAACCCTGGAAAAAACTCAGGGCTTCGCCCCAGAACCCGTAGGAGCGCCGGTTTCCCCATGCAAAGTCATTCATCAGCCACAGGGCTTCGCGTACCCGGATGTCGCTGAACATGGGCTGCTCCATGTTCCAGAACAGCGACCACCACATACCGGCCGGACGCAGCAGAAGGAACTCGTCTTTCCTGAGCATGCCCGCCTTGACGGATGGGACATCGTAGGCCTTCGCCCAGCGTGGCGGCACGTTTTCGAGGTGAACATCCGTCACATGACCTTTCAGTGCTTCGGTCTGCATAAGATCGTTGCGAAAGTAGTCCACCTTGATCGTGTCAAAGTTGTAGCGACCCTTGTTGATCGGCAGATCCTTGCCCCAGTAGTCCGGTACACGTTCCCAGCGGATGGAACGGCCGATCACAAACTTGCCGACACGATAGGGTCCGGAACCCAGGGGAGTCTCGACCGAGGTCCTGGAAAGGTCGCGGCCTTCCAGTGAGTGTCTGGGCAACACCGGAAGAATGGCTACCCGGCGCGGCAGGATCGGATCACCCCTGGACGTCTCGGCGATGTGGTACCGCACTTCACGGGCGTTGATGACCTCGATACGTGTGAACGGCACCAGTGGTGTGCTGATCGTGGGTGACGCCTGCTCCTTGAAGGCGTGAAAGCTGAACACCAGGTCGTCTGTCGTGATCGCCCTGCCATCGTGCCAGCGCGCGTCCTGCCGCAGGCGGAACGCGACCCAGCGTCCTTCCGGATCAACTGCAATGCCTTCCGCCAGCAGCCCATAGAGAGTGGCGGGCTCATCGAGACCAGGTTCCATCAGGGAGTCGTAGAGATAGTTGAGGTTGCGGACCCAGACGGCGACCCCGCGCACGTCACGCCCGCCCAGTGCCAGCGGATTGAAGTTGTCCCAGGTGCCCATCTCGTCGATGCGGATCATGCCTCCCTTGGGCGCACTGGGATTGACGTACGCGGTATGGGTAAATTCCGCCGGGTACTTGGGGGTGCTGAGAAAGGCGTAGGCGTGCTGATAGTCGATTGCCCAGCTCGAAGGCGCAGCAAGAGCCATCAATATCCAGATCGTGCATCCGTAAATCCGCTTGTTAGTCATCGGCGTGAGCACGCTGGACCGCCATCGCTGATGGCTGGGATGTATCGGTTTGATGGATCGATGCCTCTCCCCCCGGAGGAATCAGAGTGATGGATAGTGCGTGATGAACAGCGGGTGATCAATCAGGAATGCCTGAAATCCCCGCAGCTGAATCAAGGCACCCAGTCCGGGCGCGATGGCGCAGTACCCTTGACCTCAGTACCAAACGACTGCCCCTTGCCATTCACTCCCATCCCAATGCACTTCCTCCGCAGCATGCGCGGGTTTCGACAATGCGAGTACAACTTGGTTAACCTGTGGGATCAACCGGTTCGAGGAAGTTCCATGTTTCGTCACTGCGTCATGTTCAAGTTCAAACCCGAAACCACCGATACCCAGAAAGCGCAGATCAGTGCAGGCTTCGACCGGCTGGTCGAACTGGAAGTTGTGCAACGCTTTGCGCACGGCCCGGATGCCGGACTGCGCGAGGGGAACTGGCACCATGTGGTGGTGGCTGATTTCAACAGCCAGGAAGACTACCTGGTCTACGCCAGCCATCCTCGGCATGTCGAACTCCTGCAGCAATACGTGCTGCCCAGCATCTCGGAACGCGCGGCGGTTCAATACACCTTCGAGGGTCAGCCATGAATCTGCAAGGCAAGACCGTGCTGGTCACGGGTGGTGCACAAGGGATCGGCAAAGGCATCGCCAGACAGTCGTTGCTGGCGGGTGCCCGTGTCGTGATCACCAACCTCGATGATGCCGTGGGTCAGGCCACGGAAGCGGAGCTGAAGGCCCTGGGTCCGATCCGTCGTGTGCGTGCGGATGTTACGGACAGTGCAGGCTCTGCGGCGCTGCTGGACGATATCCTTGCGCGCGAAGGTCGGTTGGACGTTGTTTTTGCGAACGCCGGGTCCGGAATGATGAAACGACTCATGGACTGCAGCCCGGCCGACGTCGCCAGCCAGTTCGATCTCAACTACTTCGCCAATCTCTGGCTCACCCAGGCCTACGTGCGCCGCGTGCAGGATCGGGGCGCTACAGGTCACATCATGTACACCGGTTCCGAAAATTCCCTGGTCATGCCGCCGGACAATGCGGAACTGAAGATGGGCATTTACGGCGCGACCAAACATGCGCTGCTGGTGACTGCACAGTGGCTGCGTCACGAGCTGGTCGGAACCGGAGTTTCGGTGAGCGTGCTCATGCCCGGTCCGGTTCTGACAGAGAGTCTTGCGTCCACGTTCAATGCACTCGCGGTTGCGGATGCCAAGGATCCGCTGCATCAGGTGATTCCACCGCACGCGGAAAAGATGCTGCGGCAGCGCTTCATTTCCTGTGATGAGTGCGGAAGGATTGCCCTGCAGGGCCTGGAACTGGGGCTGTTCTATATTCCGACGCAGGGGTACATCCTGGACGACGTCAACACCAGGCATGATGAGCTGACGGCTGCATTCAAGGCACTCGACCTCTGACGGGATTCTGCTTGCATTCATCGAAAGGTCACGCAGGCAAAATAGCCTGCGCTGCATGCAGCAGAACAACAGCCATGACCACGAGCGAGCATCCCTGCTGTTTGCAGGGTTGCTGGTGATCCTTGCCATTGGCCTTGTTTCCGGACCTCTGCAAAGCGAACCGTTGCCAGCGCACGAGCAGTTGATCCGCAGTCTGCAGTTGCACACCGATGTGCTGCCACCGGCGACTGCGGGCCATCCGGTCGCCAGCATGTACAACCGCGAAGCCATCATTCCACCGCAGTGTTACACCCGTACCGAAGGTGTACACAATCCCTGTTATGTCTGTCACCAGAATGTGTGGCCAGGCCGCGAAAACAGCATGAACGATGGTCCGCTGCAGCGCGAATACAGCTTCAGCGAAATTGGCGTGACCAATCACTGGAAAAACCTGTTCGAGGACCGGACTGAAGCCGTGGCCGCCATCCCGGATGCAGAAATCCTGGACTGGATCGATGATGACAACTATTCGGCGCTGCCGGGACGATTGAAGGCGGCCGGGTTCAAGGGTTGGATTCCGGACCTGGAAAATCTGCAGGAAGGTGCGCGGGCCTTCGATCAACAAGGATTTGCACGTGATGGCAGCCACTGGGTCGCGTTCAACTACAAACCCCTGCCATCAACGTTCTGGCCCACTAATGGATCAACCGATGATGTGATGATCCGTCTGCCACCCGCCTATCGCCAGGACCGGAACGGTGTCCCTTCGAAAGCGGTCTACCTGGCCAACCTTTCCATTGCTGAAGCGCTGATCAAGGGGCTTGCGACCATCGAAACGCCAGATATCGATGAGCAGGAGGCAGGCGAGGACATCGATGGAGATGGCAGACTGGCCATCGTCCGGAGACTGGATTCCTTTGACAGCTGGATTGGCGCGGCGCGTGGCTTTCACCTGGCCCCGTCGTTTTATCCGGAAGGTACCGAGTTCCTGCACACCGTGCGCTACGTGGGTGTGGATGATCATGCAGCCATCACTCCATCGCGTCGGATGAAGGAAGTCCGCTACATGCGCAAGGCGTTCACGATAACCCTGGACGCAGCCCGTGAGGCCTATCTGCAGGAAGGTTATCACAAGGACGAAGGGCTGCTGCCGGTGTATACAAACCGCATGGACCAGGGCCTCGACAACGGTATGGGCTGGCTTGTCCAGGGATTCATCGAAGGAGTGGACGGCAGGCTGCGGGTGGCGACGTTTGAAGAAAATGTGTTCTGCATGGGCTGCCATTCCTCCATCGGGTC
>JBGSHJ010000061.1:0-11581 GCA_041752315.1 Pseudomonadales bacterium | reverse complement strand
CGTGGCACGAGCCTCGTCACCCGCTCGCACGAGCAGGTCATGAGCGGACTCGATGCGGATGCGGGTCCGGACACCGGAACGTTCGGCGAGAGCGCCGCAACACCGGCCCGGTTCACCGACGAGGACCTGGTCGGGCTGTAGCACCGGCGTGCTGATCGCCGGGTCGGATCCATGGCCTCGCGGTTCAACGTTGCCCAACAACCGTCTTCAGCTGCGCGGCAGGGGCCGATGATCACCGTGCGGGCCTGGTGTCATATGCATGAGCTGTGTTGGCTCTAGCACGTTCAGGCGATGCCACTCACCTTTTCGCACAATGCAGGCGTCGCCTGGTCCGAGAATGACAGGTGCCTGTGGCGCCGAGTCACCCGTCAATCGAAGTCTGCCCGAAATGACGTAAAGGATTTCATCTCCATCTGGGTGCATCTCGCCGTCATGGGGCGCGTCGTGCATCACCGTGACAATTCCGACCGTGAACCCATCGATCCTCTCCGGCGGGCCAGGTCTGGCTGCGCGGGTCGTGATGGACAGGTCACGGTGGATATCGAACAGATATCGGGAAACATCAACCGGCTCAATGTTGTCCATGATCAACTCCTGCCAACTGAATTCGAACAGTTCCAGGCTGGCCAGGTTACGGGCGCAGCATGCGGAGAGTACAGGTATCAAAGTCCTGGGCGTAGGCTCAGGACGCGCGTCTTGATGACGACGATCAATCGATCAAGCAGCACAACCCCGGCGATGGCCGCGGCGGTGAGCGGGAAGAACAAGGCGCAGACGAACATTCCCGCGACCACTCCGCGCATCGTGCGCGGGTCAGACGCCGGTGGGGCGGTGGGAAACACGCGGCCTGGGCGCCGCTGCCACCACAGCGCAGTAGCCAGCATCACGAGCACAATCACCGCCACGCAGAACGCCGCGTTGAAAACGAGATTCCAGGTGCCAAGTTCTCCCTGATGGAAGGGCACCCCGGAAGCCATGAAACGCCCCATGACCGAGTAGTCGGAGAATCGGACATCGGCGAGTACCGTTCCGGTATGCCGATCGACGTGCAGGAAGCGTTCTTCGGTTGGCGCATCGACATCTCCTGCCAGGGTGGACGCGGAGATGGTCCACGCGGCGTTGTGATCAGGAGGCAGCGCGACTCGAAAGTTCGAGAAGCCTGCGGCTCTGGCGAATTCGACAACTCGATCCAGATCCGGTGTGGCTCCGGCACCGGGTCCGACGTAAGTCGAACCCGAGGTAGGCCCCGAGGTGGGCAATAGAGTCTGCTCGAGCGCCCAGGGCACTTCCTCGAGCGGGCTGCGGTTGAGATCACCATGGGTGCGGGTCGAAACCGCTGCCGGCGGACTCCGGTCCAGGGCAACGGTGTTCCAGGCCTGGACCACGCGACCACCCCACACCCCGGTCCATGTCAGGCCCGAGAGCAGGAAAAACAGCAGGGGCACCGCAATCCAGTAACCGACCGCTCCATGCAGCGCACGGGTGGCGGCACGTCGCTCCACCGAGACCGGTGGCAACAACGTGGAACGCCACCCTTGCCCTTGTGGTCGCGCCAGATAAATCCCACTGACGATCAGCAGAACGGCAAGGCCGGCGGCAATTTCGATGACGGCATCACCGACGTCGCCGAGCAACAGGGTACCGTGGATTGCGTTCGCCCAGCCGTAGGGTGTGTTCGCCGGATCGACACTGCCAAGAATGCGTGTCGTGTATGGGTCGACGTATACGGAGCGGCTGGCTTCCCCGTGACCGTGACCATGCCCGCCACCGCCGTGGTGCGCCGGTATGATGGAAAACTCGCTGGAACGGTCCAGGGTGACCGGCGGTACAAACAGGATCGCCTGCGTGTGTGGAAAGGCGGCCTCGACCGCAGCAAGTTGCGCGCCTGGTGAATGCGGCACGCCACCGGGTCTGACCGTCAGCATATGCCCGTACAGCGATGCCTCGAGCGGCGTTCGCAGCAGCATGACAAGGCCACTGGTGGCGAGCACGAGCAGGAGCGGTGCCACCACAAGACCGGCATAAAAGTGCCAGCGCCAGACGGCCCGATAGGGGCCGTTTGACGTGTCCGTTGTCATGTTAGAGGGAGAATTCAATGCCGGCGTACACCGAGAGCGGCGCTCCTGGATACAGGATCGCAGCGCCCGCACCCGCTGTATCCCTTACCGAGAAGGTCGAGACATACTCCTCGTCGAGAACATTCTGTACTTCAACAAATACCTGCCAGGAAGAGGCTTCAAAGCCACTGCGCAGACCGAGCAGGCTGTAGTCGTCAACTTCGAAGGTGTTGGTGAAATCGGCGAAGCGTTCACCGACGAAGTCGAAGGTGGGTCCGACGTAGAAACCAGAGGCATGCCGGTAGATGACCTCGCCACGCAGGACATGGTCGGGCGCCGCAGGCAGCTTGTTCGAGCCATACACCGCGTCACCGTCGAACTCGAAATGATTGAGCGTCAGGCTGAGGCGTGGCTCAAGCCGGTGACTGCCGTCGCCAAGTGCGAACGAAGCACCGACCAGAGCCTCGAAGCCTGCATGAACAGTATCGTCGAAATTGGCCGAAAGGCTCGTGCCGGGAGCGCCGGGATCATCCACGGAGAGGATCTCATCGGCTATCCACGCGTAGTAGACCGACACGTCCCAGAATGTCTGCAGATCGGCGCCGATATCCGCTTGCCCCCGAGTACCCACTTCCAGAACCGTACCGGACATTGCGTCGAGGGCACTGCCGTCCGCACGCAGATCGTCTGCCAGTTCGAAGACAGTTGGCGGCTCGAAGAGCCGGCTCGCATTGCCATAGATGCTCGCCCCTTCGCCAATCCGATAGATGGCACCGAAACGCGGATTGATCGCGGAGTAGTCGTCGGAAGGCGCAGTGACGTTGCCACTCGCGACACTCGTGCTGCGCGCTTCACGATCTGCGAAGACCGCCTGCGCACCAAAGACCAGGGTGAGACGGTCCGTCACCGACCAATGATCCAGGGCAAAGAGTTCAGTCGAATCCGCTTCATTGTCGATGAGCGTGGCGAGCGATGTCTTGCGGGCACCTGCGTGCCGAAAGTGTCCACCTTCAACCTCACTGTAGCCATAGTTCATTCCCAATTCTAACGCATGGTCCCCCGCAGTCTGGCTGTAACGCAGCATCGCGCCGGTGTTGGTGTGATCGGTATCGATCAGCAGGCTGAACACACTCGCAGGCTGCAGCGGGCCGGGGCCGTCGAAGTCGACGAGGACCTCGACGATGGGGTGGAACAACGTCTGCTCCTCGTAGGAGACGCCAAATTCGAACCGGCGGTCTTCGTCGATGAGCCAGGTTGTCCGATTGGCGATGCGAGTCGTGTCGACATCGAGCTGATAATTGCCAGCAAGCGCCATGGCCTCCGCCTGGTCCGGATCGTCGTCGATCTGCGCCGAGGACAGTCTGCCGGGGAGTTCCTGATCGTTGGTCACGTAGGTTGCAAAAAGGCGTGTCGACAGCGCGTCGCCCAGTTGCCAGCCGACGTTGCCGTAAACACCGGTCCGTTGCTGCTCGTCGTGATCGCGATACCCATCCCAGGTCTTGTGCTCGACACTGAGGAGACCATCACCGTCCTCCGCAATCCGACCGGCCGCGGTTGCCCGCAGGGTGGCGAGACCGTGGCTTCCACCACTGACACGTGCGTCGAATCCGCTGCGGTCGTGTCCGGTCGGGGTAACGAAGTTGACCGCGCCACCGAGTGTGCTTGCCCCGTAGGACATCCCATTGGCGCCACGCGCCACCGTCGCGAATTGTGCACTCAGCGGGTCAACATACCGGTTGTGGTTGTTGCCATCAGCCGTAGTGACCGGCAGGCCGTCCTGCAGCATCTTCAACCCGTTGCCGTCGTAGTCCGTAGCGTCGAGATTCGAGCCACGACTCGACAGGAAAACGTTGTCATTGCCGGTTGCACTCGCCGACCATACACCCGGCACGTAACGCAGCATGTCGGCGAGATTGGAGACGTTGCGCTGCTGGACTTCTGCTATGTCGATTACAGAAACAGCGCCCGGTACACGCTCGGCGGCCGCACGCTCGTCGTCGAGATCCAGCCGCGCCCCTTCGACACGGACCTCTTCAATCGTATCCTCGGTGCGTCCGTCAAAGGCGATCAGACCCAGGATGAGTGCAGTGACGAGGCCAGGTTTACAACGTCGGTCGCGGCGATCCATCGAAGTCTCCGTTCGGAATGTGGAGCGGAAGGATACGGTGCGCGGTGCCCGGCCAGAATGCGGCAAATCGTCGCACCTACCGGCGCGAAGCGACGGCTGATCAGACTGCCATCAAGGTTCGGCACAAACCCTGACCTGCCAGACGTCTCATGGATTCTGTGGAGGGCAGAACACCGCGCCCTCCCCGACCTCGGACGGATGGTTGCTCAGTTCGAGCCCTGATCCTGCAGGATACCGCCACCACCTCCGGACTGGTTTGGTGTCCACGTGCACTGGCCGGCCGTATCGCTCTGACAGGTGCCCTTGAAGGTCCCCTTGCCATCCGCGCCAATGCTCTCGCAGCGGTAGGTGCAGGTGACCGGGCAGCACATCGTGCCATTCGTGCCATTACGCGTCTCGCTGCGACACTCCGTCTCGGCACCGTTGCCAAACTTCTCGTCCCTGCTGCCGCCGCCGGCGCAAGTCTGGCCATCGTGATCCGCCAGTGCGGAGACCGGCGCGCCGGGTTGGCCTGGAAGGCGGAATCTTTGCACCGCCGGATCGCTCCTGGAGAGTCTGACAGTATCCTTCGTGATCACCTGCAGACGGGATTCGGCAGCATCAGTATCCGGCACTGCGAACAGGGCGGCCAGAAAAACGAACAACCCTGTCGACAGAAACAGCAATCGGCTTCCTTCAAGCATCTCGTGTACTCCTTCGATGGTAAATGTCTGGTGTGGAACGCGGGGCTTCCCCACCTTCCGTGCACCGTTCATGCTTAAACGCATGAGTTGCACTATTCGGCATGCAGTTTCAGGAACAGACCCCACGTTGTGGGGCTTGCCGGAGTCTCATTGCACTCAGCGGGAACAATCCCGGGTCCCGCCCGTTTCCCTGAGACCAGCGATACGCATCGTGCTCCTGACCCTTGTGCTCGCCGCTGGTTCCGGTCTTCAGGCCCAGACCCCTGACCATGGAGTGTTCGTCGTCAGCGTCGATCCTGCATCGGCGGCGGCACGGGCGGGCTTGAAAACCGGCCACCGCATCGTCGAGGTGAACAAGGTTGGCATCGAGAGCGCTTCGGTCAACACACCTCTCGAACTTCACGCGGCGATCAACTCCGCGAGCCAACCTGCAGGCGCAACACTCATCGTGGAAGACTCGACGGGCATCTTGAGCCTCGTGTTGCCCGTCGGGAGTTTTCTGTTGGAAAGCAGACCCGCGTTCGACAAGGCGACAAACAAGATAGTCGACACGGCAATGGAAGCCGCCAGGCGAGGAGATCCCGCCCCGGTGGCGGCGCTGGCGGAACACTTCGCACGAGCACACCGTCCTGACCAGGCTGCATGGCTGCTTGTGGAAGCTGCGACCGCGATCATCCGATTCGGGCACTCGGCGCTGCTACCCCGACTGCTGACACAACTCGAACCTCTTTTCTCCACTGCTCCGGACGGGCAGCCAATCCGCGCCCAAGGATTGCTCGAACTGGGTGAAGCGCTATACGAGGCGGGTGATCTCAAGCGCTCCGCGGCACTGCTCGAGCAGGCACTTGCCACCGTCGAACAGACCCACCCAGGCAGCCGACTGCATGCCGGCATCCTGCATGCCCATGGCCGCACGCTCATCTACCAGGGTGCGACGGACGACGCCCGGGAACTGTTCGACACCGGGTTTTCCTTGAGCGACCGAGCGGGTGATGCGTACTTCCGCGTGGTCGGCCGCGAACGCCAAGGGTTCGGCGAGTTGTGGATCTACGACAACAAAACCGCGCTCGCAACACTCGACGCAGCGCTTGTGCAGGCCCGTGCAATGGAACCGGGCGGGACGGCTGAAATCGAGATTCTGCTGCGTCTTGCACTGCTGCATCGGCAGATGCGCGAGTTGCCTCAGGCGCAAGCGCATGCAACGGCAGCGCTGGAGCAAACCGGCATCGATGGCCGCCCACTACAGCAGGCACGTGCTTGGTTTGAACTCGGCGTCATCAAGTCTATGGACTATCGGCTCCGCGAAGCTGAGACACACCAGCGCGATGTGCTCGAATTGCTCGAGGTTGTGCATCCCGCTGCAAACCTGCGCCTTTACGCGCTCAACTCGCTCGGCTACATGTCGCAGGTGCGAGGTGATTTCGAAGCGGCGTATCGGTACTACGCGCAGGCACTCTCGGTCTTCGAAGCCAATGGCGCATGGCCCGACGCCGCCATCGCTCTGCAGAACATCGCCTACAACGCAATCGATCTGCGCGACTATGACCTGGCCGAGTCCGCCGGCCATCGCGCACGCGCGTTACAGGACAAGGCAGGTTACAACGCCGGCGGGCTCGTAACCATCGACGTGGTACTGGCACAGGCTGCTCTCGAAAGCGGACGACTGGATGATGCCGAGGAACGCTATCAGCAGGTTGAAGAACTGCTGCGGTCAGCGCCTGCCAATGCGTGGGATCGTTGGGACGTGTTGTACAGCCGTGGACTCATCTCACTGCAGCGAAACATGCCGAAGGAGGCGATCGGCTTCTTTGACCAGGCACTCGCGATCACACGTTCGAAGGCACCGGGCACCGTCTACGTTGCCCTCCCGGAGTTCGACAAGGGCCGCGCACTCGAGATACTGGGGCTACCGGATCGCGCGCATATCCAATACGCGCGTGCCATCGAAGCCTATGAAACTTCTCAAGCCATGCTGGGTGGCGGCTTGCATGAACACGGCACCTTCCTCGGACGCTGGGCACGCTTCTATCAGCAGATGATCACGCTGGAGACCCGTCTCGGCCGGATCGACGAGGCGTTCGCGACACTGGAGCAATATCGCTCACGCCTCCTGCAGAATCTTGTGATTGCGGGCGATGGTCGGTTACCTCTGCAGATGACGTCGGAAACGGCAGCAGAAATCTCGCGCGAACGATTGCACCATGACGAGGTCCTCGAGCGACTCAGGGACCCCGCAGATGCAGAAGGGTCGCAGGATCATGGACAGCTCATCATCGCACTGGATGCGTCGCGAGCACGGTTGGCTACGCTGCAGTCGGCAGTGACCGCAGAAGTGACACTGGAACGACTTGCCGGCATTGGCATCACGGCTGCCATCGATGTCGACCACTTCCGTCAGAGTCTTCCGCGTGACACGGTGTTGCTGTCTTACGCCGTGACGGAGGAACGGACACATCTGTTCTGTATCGCCCGGGAGAGTTCACGCGTGGTAACCATCGACGCTGGTCGCGCAGCCATCAGTTCACTTGTCGACAGCCTGCGCACACTGCTGTCGGTGCAACGTCCCGATGAAGCCATTCAGGCAGCCACGGTGAACGCGCTGCACAACGCGTGGCGCGTACTCATGGCACCTGCCGCAAACTGTCTGAAGACCAAGAGCAAACTGATCATCCTTGCAGATGGCGCGCTGCACGCCCTGCCTTTCGCAGCGCTGGTGACCGAACTTCCGGCCCGCCCCGGAGAGCGTCCAACCCACGCTCTTGACCACTTCACTATCAGCGGTGCGCTGTCAGCCAGCCATATCCTGGCAGCGCAATCGCAGTCCGGTGAACACAGGCGGACTCCACCCTCCAGCGTGGCCCTGCTCGCCTTCGATCCAGCGCAGGCAAACGGGAATGTCCCGTCAGAGCTCGCGACGCCGAATTTGCCCGGGGTCGAGGCGGAAGCCCGGACCATCGCCACCCTGTTCGGTGACAACGTGCAAGTTCGAATTGGCGCTGACGCCACCGAGACTGCAGCGCGTCAACTTTCCGGTTCGAGCCGCATCGTGCATTTCGCGACGCATGCGCAGCTCAACGAAACGCGGCCGATGGACTCCTGGCTGCAGTTCGCCGCGGGTGCTGCCGACGACAACGGTCTGCTGCAAGCCTGGGAGATCGCGGCCTTTCTCAGGCTGGACGCGGACCTTGTGACCCTATCGGCGTGCGAAACGCTCGTCGGTCGGGACTACGGCGGCACCGGGCTCATCGGCATGCACAGTGCATTCTTCTACGCCGGTGCACACAACGTACTCGGCACGTTGTGGCGGGTCGAGGATCAAGCCGCGGCCGAGATCATGGGGACGTTCTACGATGGCTTTGCAAAAGGGCTTGCACCCGCGGATGCGTTGAGAGAGGCGCAGCGGAACCATCTGGATCGCGCCTACGCCAATGTGACATCAACACATTGGCTCGACAGGTTCACTGGCTGGCTGGGTTCCGACCGATCTTCGGCTATCGAGATCGTGCCGTATGCCCGCTGGGCGGCTTTCCAGCTCAGCGGACGCGGTCTGTAACTCCGTTGCCACCGGCGTCCGCATCCGGCTGAGGCGTTTGTACAGCGGGGAGCAAAAGGATCCGCCGCCATGAAGTCACAGCTTCAGTCGTACCACCGGACTGCGGTTCAATGACACGCCAAAGCAGCGTGCCGCTGGCGCGTTCACGCACATGCCGCGGAACCAGATACTGGGCGTTCCCACCCGGCAACATCGCAGTAAAGACAACTTCACCGACGGCGTTTGCGATCTCTAGTTGCAACCGCGGGCGGACCAGCGCATCCGACCAAGCGAGGTAAAGCGGTTGAGCCGCGCCGACGCGGGCATCGTCAGGTGGTGCCACTGCCTGGAGAGAGGCTGACAGGCTCTGCACGGACGGCGCTGTATCAGGCAATCCCACAAAATAGCGGACTACCGGCATCGGAAAGCCGGCCACTCCGCCGGACTGGGCAATGCCATCCAGCGTGTTCGAGTCGCCTTCCTTGTCTCCGGTTGCCTCGATGCGCAACAGCAGTTGGTAGGCTCCTCGCAGGCCGGTCGGGATGCGCGCCCGTGGCGGCCCGGGCAACTGGAATTCGCCAAGGGGCGGCAGGAGTACGTCGAACCGCGACAATACCGTGTACGGCTTCTGCAGGCCACGCTGTTCCACCGGCAGGCTTCCCGCCGGTAGCAGGTCGAACACGGACGGCAGTGGTTCGCCGGGCATGACAACTTCCCAGCGCCCGCGAAGCCGACCGGTGCCGGTGTAGCGCAGGTTGGCCACCAGTTCAGGCGGTGTTGTGCGTTCCTCGAAGAAGCGAACGTGCGTATCATTGTCATCCACAAAGCCGGGGTCGACCTCGATCAGCGCGAGCGGACTGCGAGCGCCTCCACCCGCCATGCGACAGGTTACGCTCACGTAGCTGCGCAAACCTTCGGCGGTGACAAATTCACGAACATAGAAAAACGCCGATGGCTCACCTTCGCGCGCCAACTGCAGTGCGCGCCGTGCCACAGAGGCTGGAATCGTCATGATGTCCGTGGTGTTGCGAGCGCCTGCTTCGATCACCGGCCTTTCTCCAACCGGGGGTGTCACCTGGGGTATCAGCGCACCGCTTGGCGTGGCCAGATCAAAGCGCGCCGGTAGCGAACCGATGACGCTGCCGGGAACGCAAGGGTTTGTCGCAGTCACCACATTGGGTGGGGCACTCAATCGTGTACACCAGAAGGCCGCCCCGGGGGTTTCTGCGCTCGTGCCCTGGAAAGTGAGGAACACGGTGCTGACACCGTGACGGTTGATGTTGACACCCGTCGGATTCACGCCGGTCAACGACCAGGCGAGGTCAGTGGCAATCAGGCCTGCGACGAACAGACAGCGGATAACGATTTTCATGGGTCTTCTCAGAAGACTGTCAGGCTGAAGCCTGAGTTGATCACCCAGGTACGGCCGCGATCGTCGACATCAAAAACACGATCTGTGAAGCGGTTGTCCTGGTGTCCCCACCGCAGGAAAAACTGGCCGGGGAGTTCATGCGTGTCGTCCCACCGAATCGCGAAACTCCAGCTTGCCTGGACATCGGCGTTGAGATTGCGCGATGTATTTTCGTCGCGCGAATCAGTCTGTTTCTGGTCGAACAGCGAGACAGCAAACGACAGCCGGTCACTTGCATACCAGTTGAGGTTGACCCCAAACGAATGTGTCCGACGGGTCAGCGCGAACTCGCGGTCACGGTTGGACGACAACGTCGTGTTCAACCCAACATCGAAACCCGGGCTTACGCGCCAGGTGATCGATCCATTCACGTCCTTGTTGTCAAAATCTGCACGCTCTCGACCGACCTGACGGTTGTCCTGCTGCGATCGTGTCAGTCCGAGGAATACATCGAACGACTGCCGGTACCACGCGGCCTGCAGGTTCGTGAGGCGCGTCACCTGGTCCGGCAGGTGAGTCGCGGCAAAACCCGAAAGAAGCGGATCGGGGACGTTGCCAGCAAACTGGTACACACGCTGCCAGCCGGCTGACAAGTCGGGTAGCCAGCGGCCTGCCTCGGGTCCTGCGATCTGCGTGAGTGGTACCGCCAACGCCGTGTTGATCTCCCTTGTACGTGTGGTGAGCAACGAGACGAGTTCATCGAGATTGTCACGTCCCTGCCGATAGCCGGCTTGAAGCTGAATCGGGCCGACGAAGGTGCTCATGCGAAGCGCAGCGTTCTCCCTGTCCGGTTCCACCCATGCACCGACGGTGCGATACAGTGGATCAGAGCGATCCCAGAGTGTTTCGATCTCGACAGTCACCGGCCAGGCTTCACCAAGCCGACCAATTTCCGGCTTCCGCCAGAGGAACCGCGCAGCACTGGCGTCGGCGGTGTCGGACCGGACCGAAACGAGGCCGAGACCCTGGTCCAGCAGAGGATCATCAGGGTTGGAGAAGCGGCTGAGGGCATGCAACAGCTGGTATTCGAGGCGCTCGCCAAGACCGGTGACTGAGAGGCCAATACCACGACTGCGTTCCGCGTCACGGACCTGGCCCGTGTCGAAGTTGTCCAGCGGCAGGATTGCCGCGTCCATCCAGGTCAGTTCAAGCCTGGGTGCGAGGGGAACGTCCGGACGCGGCGTGAAGGCCCAGCTGGCAGCGTAAATGCGATGATCACGCTGCGAGATGCCGAGCAGGTGGTCGTAACCGACGATGGCATTGCCGCGCAGCGCCGTGAATCGCACTTCATGATGCTCGGTGAGCTGCGACGACACTGCGGCGCCGCGATGGGAAACATTGTCGGCCAGCAGGCGGTGCGCACCAAAGGAAACATGACCCAGCGCGACGCGATGGTCTTCGCCGTGGCTCAGCTCCAGCAGGAAGTCGGTCATGTCGAGACGAGGTGCATCGTTGCCATCTGTCCCAAAACGCAATGCCTCCTCCTGCTCGGAGCGGCCGATGAAGCCAACGTTTCCGTCCAGACCCCAGGGTCCGCGCTTGTGTGACGTGTTCAGACCGGCTTGCAGCCCGAGCCTTTGCCAGGTCTCTGGTGAAGAGGGAAAGGCGCTACCGCGGGTCTTTTCCAGCCTGACCCTGCCTCGATTCCACGTACACCACACTACGCAGCCACAAGGCTGGTTTCTGCACCGACCGGCGTTTGATATCCGATCGACGAGTGCAATCGCTGACGATTGTAGAATCCCTCGATCCAGTCCACGATGTCGAGTC
>JBGSHJ010000060.1:0-148131 GCA_041752315.1 Pseudomonadales bacterium | reverse complement strand
CGGCAGTCCGATGCACGAAATCGGTTGTGTCAGGAGCCCCATGCTGGGACGCGCCTGGACTTTTCGACCGCCGATCTCGATCCACTCGGTGCCGATGGGTGGTGCGGGAACCGGTGTCGCGGCGGCGATCAGAACGTCGACATCCCGCAGCAGTTCGGCCACGCGCAAGGCGAACCAGCGACGCACGCGCTGTGCCTGGATGACCCATGCGGCCGGCAACAGGGCACCGGCCAGAAAACGATCCCTCGACAGGGGTTCGAAGTCCCCGGCGCGGTTGCGCAGATCCTTGAGATGAAGTGCGGCACCTTCCGCGTTGGTGATCACGAATGCGGCGGCACGGGCCCGGGGGACTTCCGGCAACGCAAGTGTCGCAAGGCCACCCAGCGCATGGGCAACCCGATCAACGGCCAGGCGGGCGGCCGCTTCCGAGTTGTCCTGGAAATATCCGCCCAGCCGGGCGATTCGCAAGCCCTTGAGACCCGTTGCAAGCGTGTCTGAACTGGGTTCAACCTGCCGAAGCACACAAGCTGCGTCGTTGGCGTCAAAGCCCTGCATCACGTCGTAACTCAAGGCGAGGTCCCTGACCGATCGTGCAAAGGGGCCCAGATGATCGAGGCTGTGGACAAACGGATAGGTGCCGGTTCGTGGCAGGCGACCGTAGGTTGGCTTCAATCCGTAGATGCCACACAGGGATGCGGGTACACGGATGGATCCGTTGGTGTCCGAGCCGAGCGTCAACGGGACCTGACCTGCTGCAACAGCCGCCGCGGAGCCCCCCGACGAACCGCCGGCCAGACGCCCGGGATCGTGCGGATTTCGGGTTGGACCGTAGTGTGAATTTTCAGTGGAAAATCCGTAGGCAAACTCGTCCATGTTCAAGGCGCCAACCAGAATTGCGCCGGCGGCTTCGAGCCGCCTGATCAGGGGAGCATCTGCTTCGGCGGAGGGTTCGCCGACCAGAATCCTTGAACCCGCCAGCGTCGTGATGCCCTCGATATCGAACAGGTTCTTGACCGCAAATGGGACGCCGAGAAGTGGCAAGGCCGATGTGCCGGCATGACCTGCGGCAAGCTGCCGGTCAATTTTCCCTGCATATGCCCGAGCCCGCTGCGCAGTGACGGCGGTGAAGGCGTTGATCAAAGGATCGGTCTCTTCGATCCGGGCGAGAGATGCCTCAACCATCATGGTGGCGGAAACCTGACGGCTGCGCACTGCGGCGGCAATTGCGCAGGCGTCCATCATCAACAGGTCTGGTGCTGCCATCAGCGGTCGCCGGGTTCAGGAGCGACAGGGATGAAAGCGCCAGCCGCCTCGTCAACCGCACTCAGGGGGAATTCGTTGACCAGTGCGGCCATGTCCGCTGCGATGGAAAAATAGTGCAGGACGCCGGGCCGGTGTTCTTCTGCAATGGGCAGGTCGAGGAGCCTTGCGGCCTGGTCAACCCAGGCACTGACGTCTGATGGAGTCATGCCGTCGTTCGCTCGCGATTGACCCATGCCCGCCAGCCTCCGTACTCCGAGATATCCGTTGCGCCGATCAAACCGGCCGGTTCACAGATGAACCCTTTCACCCAGGTTCCGTCACTCAGTTCCAGATTACCCAGGCCCAGTGGGGGCGGAATCCTGGCCAGCAGCTGACCTACACTGGTGGCGGGTGTGTCCCAGACCTCCACGATAATATTGCACCCATCCTTGACCACACGCTCGAGTCCCGGTTTTGGCGGTGTGCTCCCGGGGAGAGCGTACAGACGGTATCGTGGTGCCGTGGTGGTTGTCTGCGCCAGCCTGGCCCGAGCTTCGATCAACTGGCCATTCAAGGGCATGCCTGACAAGTGGGCGCCAACAACCGCAACAGGGATCGTCAATTCGGAGGCAGGCTCGATGATCGGCTGGAAGTGGTCTTCGAAAGCTGCAGCGGCAGTGGTTCCCATGGTGGATGGCATGCTGGCCAGTTTGTTGAACTGACAACCCGCTGCAAAACGGGCGAGTGCAAGGTCACTGCCCCCGGGCGCGATGAGCGTGATCCCAAAGGGCAGCCCGGCTTGCGACAAGCCGGCGGGTACCGCAATCGCGCACCAGCCGAGCAGATTGACAAAATTGGTATATCGCCCGAGACGGGCATTGACTCCGATGGGGTCGGCGTCGATCTGCACGAACGTGGGATGCTCAGGAGCGGTCGGGACCATCAACAGATCAACATGTTCCCAGAGCCGTTCGAGCGCTGATCTTGCCGACTTCAGCGTGTACACGGCGGTGAAGGCATCGGCCGCGCTGAAGGCAGCCCCACCGGCGATGATGCTGCGGACCGTCGATTCGATCGCCTCCGGTTCATGCTCAAGAAGGGACTGCAATGTCACCAGGCGTTCGGCGACCCACGGTCCTTCGTAGAGACTTTTGCCGACCGCGTGCAGGGGCGAAAAATCCCTGGGCTGAACCGAATGGCCGAGTGTCTTGATGCATTCGACGGCGTGCTGCCACTGCTCCTGGTACAGGGTGTCGAGTGTCAACGGATCAGGGATGCCAACCCGCAGTGGTTTGGACCATTGTCTGACCCCCGGCAGAAACGCGCTGTAGGGGTCTTTGTCATCAGCACCTTCCATTGCACCGAGTACGGTAACCGCGTCTTCGACAGCCAGTGCAAACACGGATACACAATCGATGCTCCGGCAGGCCGGTACCACGCCGGCGGTGCTGACTCTGCCAGGCGTGGGTTTCAATCCGACCACGTTGTTGAACGCAGCGGGCACACGACCGGAACCGGCCGTGTCGGTACCCAGTGCAAAAGGAATCACTCCCAGCGATACAGCGATGGCTGAACCTGCGCTGGATCCACCGCTGACACGATCGACAGCCAGTGTGCTGGGCAGGCGACCAAAGGGCGAGCGCGTTCCGGAAAGCCCGGTCGCAAACTGGTCCAGATTGGTTTTCCCGACCCAGACCGCACCACAATCGAGCAGTCGTTGCGCCGCGGTTGCACTTTCTGTCGCAACGTAGGCGAAGGATGCACAGGCCGCTGTGGTCGGGATACCTGCAATGTCGATGTTGTCCTTGACGGCAAAGGGAACACCGAACAAAGGCAGCTGTTTGCGAATCGCAGTTACGTCTCCACCGACGGCAGCCAGTCGTTCGTGCAGTATTTCGAGCTGCGCAGCAAGATCGGCTGCACTTGCCCGGTAGATCCAGATGGGGTCCGCCGTGCTTGCCAGTTGCGACAGGAGTTGTGCGAACGTGGTGCGAAGATCACCGCCCTGTGAGTAGTGGTCCAGCCACTGAGCGATGGTATGTCGTGATCCCGGCGGCAGCGATTCTCCCACGCCTGCCGTTGCTCCTGCAGCTGATAGTCGCGACCCATCCCGCACGTGCATGTTCTTGATTCCAGCTGCCTTCCTATGGGTCCTTGGAGGCAGTAATCGTGCCAACGGCAGCCAATTGCCGAGGAATGGCTCACTTATTGCAGCCCCGCCTCCTTCAGACAACACGTTGGTCGGAGTGTGGTGGTGCAGCGGGCCGGACGAACAGGACAGGGAAGACGGAGATGTGCGGGGTTGGCAGCGTGAGGAAAGCCGTCATTGCGGCAACGCCCGCGTCGTTCGAACTCGATGTCATGCAGACCGCGCTGGTCATCATCGACATGCAACGGGATTTTCTCGAGCCCGGGGGCTTTGGTGCCAGCCTGGGCAATGATGTCAGCTTGCTGCGTTCAACCATTGCTCCGTGTGTTGCATTGTTGGCGGCGGCACGTGCCGTTGACATGCCCGTCATCCATACCCGTGAGGGTCATCGGCCAGATCTTTCCGACACCAATGAACAGCGCTTGAGCCGGGGCGAGCCTGGCCGCCGAATCGGCGATTCCGGACCGATGGGCAGGATCCTGATCCGCGGTGAACCGGGGCACGACATCATTCCGGAACTTGCACCGCTGGACGGTGAACCGGTGCTCGACAAACCCGGCAAGGGGGCCTTTTACGCCACGGACCTCGACCTGATCCTGAGATCCTGGCAAATCCGATCACTGCTGGTATGCGGAGTCACGACGGAGGTTTGTGTGCATTCGACCGTGCGCGAAGCCAATGACCGTGGTTATCGCTGCCTGGTGGTCGGTGATGCGTGTGGGTCGTATTTCCCGGAGTTTCATGAAGCTGCGCTGCGGATGCTGTCGGCGCAGGGCGGGATCTTTGGTTGGGTCAGCGATTCCACCCAGGTACTGGTGGGACTGAAGCGCAGCGAGGTAGCAGGATCATGATCGGTGCAGGCCACGCATCCGCCGTACGACTGTGGGTTCCCGGTGACTGGAATGCACTCTTCGGTTTCGGGACCAATATCCTCGTCAATCTGCTGGTGCTGACCGGATTGCTGCGTGGTGTCTTGCAGATGCCCGACGAACTGGTTTTTGGCCGCATCCTTCCTGCCGCCGGTCTCATGATGTTTCTCTCGACGGTGTATTACGCGTGGCTCGCCTGGAAACTGGCGAGGGAAACCGGTCGCAACGATGTCTGTGCACTGCCATCCGGCATAGCGGTCGCACACATGTTCATTGTTGTGTTTGTCATCATGTTGCCGATTTCAATCTCGAGCGGAGACCCGGTCAAAGGGTGGGAAGCCGGGCTCACGTGGGTGTTCATCCAGAGTTTTGTGCTCATGCTGGGAGGGTTCATTGCTCCGGTGATACGCGCGATCACGCCGCGGGCAGCACTGCTGGGCACGCTGGCCGGCGTGTCGATCGCCTTCATATCGCTGCGGCCAACACTCGAGATGTTCATGACACCCCTGCTCGGCGTGGTATGCCTGTCCATCATTCTGGCCAGCTGGTTTGGCGGGGTTCGGTGGTTCAGAGGGACACCTGCTGGTCTGGTCGTCATCGCGCTGGGTTGCCTGATTGCCTGGGGTTCCACGGCTCTGGGGATGCCGATTGGTGGCATGAGTACCGAAAACGTCTCGGCGTCGCTGTCCAACTTCGGGTTTTCGGTGCCGCTGCCCGCATTTGGTCACGTCTTTTCGGGTTTTGAGTATCTGGGGATCATTCTCGTCACCGCCATTCCGTTTGGCATCTACGATCTGGTGGAGGCCATGGACAATGTCGAGAGCGCAGCAGCCGGTGGAGACAGCTATCCAACGACGCGAGTGCTCTTTGCCGATGGAGTGACCAGCCTCATAGGCTGCCTCATGGGAAACCCCTTCATCAATGCGGTCTACATCGGCCATCCGGGCTGGAAAGCGATGGGTGGACGCATAGGCTATTCGGCAGCCACCGGAATCGTGGTGCTCGTGTTGTGCTGGTTCGGCGTCATCTCCCTGATGACCGCGCTGATACCGGTGACGGCGCTGGCTCCCATCCTCCTGTACATCGGCATGCTGATCGGTGCGCAGGCATTCCAGGAAACCCCGCGCAACCATGCGCCTGCCATCGTGCTGGCCTTGCTGCCCCATCTGGCTGCCTGGGGCAAGCTGCAGATCGACAATGCGCTGGGGGCGGCCGGAACCAGCGCCTCCGCAGTTGGCCTCGACCGGCTGGGAGAGGCGGGAGTGCTCTACGAAGGGCTCGAAGTACTGGGGGGGGGTGCCATCCTCGGTGGACTGGTGCTTGGCGCCACGGCCGTCTGCATCATCGACCGCCAGTTCAACCGGGCAGCCGGCTTTGCTTCTGCAGGTGCTGGCATGACATTTTTTGGTTTCATGCACGCAGAGGCGATTGGCTTTGGACAGAGCCTGGAGGTTGCGTTGGGCTACCTGCTGTTTGCCGCCGTCATGCTGGGATGTGCCCGATTTGCGGTGCCTGTGTCTGGCGAGGTTCCGGTCGCACGCTCCGGTGAACAGCCTCACGCCGGCTGAATCCACCCGTTGGTGCGTCCTGTCGAACGCGCAAATCACTTACCGCGCCAGACGACGAACGTCGGGGAACCTGTCGCTGCGTGCCAGCCAGGTTGCCGATGCCTACACACTCCCGTGCCGTCCGCTGCGTACCGACCATTGTGGTTGGCGTGTGGATTGCATTGATCAGGGAGCAACCAACCCCATGACAGGAGACCTGATTGTGCCAAGGCAAGACCACGCTTCGAATTGCAGCAGCGACAGCCCGGGATGCAGGGCAGAAACACGTACTCTTCAACATGTTCGTGTGCTGATTGCTGCTGGCCTGATGTTTTTCTGCAATCAGGTTCCAGCGCAGGACCTGCTGATTGAAGACGCGATCATCCTGACACTTGCAGAAGGAGTTGATGAACCTTTCACCGGACACGTGGTGGTGCGCGATGGGCGTATCAAATCGGTAGGAGCGGGGAAGCTTTCTGCAGCGGAACGGGCGGGCCTCATGTCCCCGCAGGTGGTCGATGCAGCAGGCAAGATTGTCATTCCCGGATTTGTCAGTGGTCACAATCATCTATGGCAGAGTGCGTTTCGTGGCATTGCCAGTGATGGGGAACTCTACCCGTGGCTCGAATCCCTGCACTGGACTTACGGTGACCATTTTGGTGACGGAGATCTGTACGCCTTCACACTGCATGGAGCGCTCGATCAGCTGGGCCACGGGATCACCACCACGTACAGCCATTCGCAGCGTCTGGGTGCGACCGAGGTGCAGTACCTGGAGTCGCTCGACGCATCACTGGCTGCGGGGCAGCACTTTGTCTTTGCCTATAATCCCGATCTCAATCAGCCTGCGGCGGCGGTTCGAGCGGACTTCGATGCTCTTGTCTCCAGGGCAGGCAAGGCAGCCAGCCCGCTGCTGCTCGGGTTGTCGCTGAACTCCGTTGGCAGTCATGCTGCCGATCCCGCGATGTTTGCGCTGGAAATGGAACTCGCCGGAAAACACGACATGACCGTGCAGATTCACTACCTTGAGCAGGCGTCCAGACGTTTTGTGGAACGCCTGAAGTGGCCCGAGTTTCTCGAAGCAGGCGCCGTGGCGCCACATGTTTCCTATGCACACTTCATTCATACCACCGACCGCATCGTTGCAGACACTGGACGTCTTGGCGGCGCGATGATCTGGAATCCGTTGTCGAATGGCCGCCTGGCATCCGGGCTCGCCGACATTCCCGGTTATCTCGAAGCCGGCATTCGTGTTGGCATGGGTGTGGATGGTGCGGCCAGTGCCGATATCGCCGATCCGTTCGAAAACATGCGCATGGGGTTGTATGGCCTGCGGATGAAGTACAGCAATGCAGGGGTGATGCAGCCCATCGACATGCTGCGGTTGCATACGTTGCGCACCGCTGAAGTGCTCGAGGTCCAGAAGGAGGTCGGCAGTATCGAACCAGGCAAGCGGGCAGACCTGTTGATCGTTGATCCGCGTTTCCCGTTGACCGGGTCGGTTACGGACCCGGCAGCAACCCTGGTGTTTGCCTGCAGCTCGGCGAATATCGAGCAGGTTTATGTCGGTGGCGAACTGCAGGCGACACGTGGCGTGCCTTCGGGACACGACATCGTCACGTTGCAGCTGGATGTGGAACGGCGTGTGGCCCGCATCATGGCGTCACAGGCGCTGGCCCAGGAGGCGGCAAATCCCTGATGTGGCCGAATGGTCCTGGTGAGGCGCTCATGTCGCGTAAAGATAGTAGAGAGCAAAGACCGCGACCAGAACGTAAGTCATCGGTGCCAGTTCACGGATGCGGCCCGTCAGGACCATTGCACCACAGTAGATCATGAGACCGATGGCGAGACCGTCGGTGATCGAAGTGATCGGCATCAGGAACAGGGTGAGCACAGCCGCGCCGCTGGAGATGGAATCACTGAAGTCGAACCTGGCGACATCGGCGAACATGAGCAGACCAATCATGATCAGTGCCGGCGCGGTGGCCTGCGGCGGAATCACAAGCAGCAGTGGCGTCAGGAACAGCGAAAGGAAAAACAGCACGCCGACCACCACGGCGGCGAGGCCCGTGCGTGCTCCTGACTCGATGCCGGCGGCAGACTCTGCATAGACGATGGTGGTCGAATTGCCGAGCATGGAGCCACCGATCGCGGCCACCGCATCGACTGCCAGTGCACGATTGGGCGCCAGCATCTGGCCGTGCACGTCCACCAGTCCGGCGCGCTGGGACAGTGCATTCATCGCGACCAGGGAACTGAAGAGGTCGAGGAAAACCAGCGTGAACACGGCGGGTAACGCCAGGGGCAGGTGACTCCACAGATACCAGGGGTCCAGAGCCAGCCAGAGTGTATCCAGCGGCAACGGAATCGCGACGACCTCCGCAGGTGTGGTGGTCAGGCTTGCACCATCGGGTCCACCAGGCACCCATGCGCCAACCAGGGTCATGATGATGATCACGATCACTATGGCGCCGGGAACCCGCAGCGCCATCAACGAGATCGTCGTGATCAGGCCGGCGATCGTCAGCAGTGCAGCGGGTGACCCGATGTCGCCAAGTGCCATCAGCATCGGCTCAGGCGCGGTCACCACGAGGTTTGCGTTCTTGATCCCGATGAAGGCAATGAACAGACCGATGCCGATCGTCAGGGCCACTCTCAGGTTGTGTGGCAGAGCGCTCAACATGATCTTGCGAACGCCAGTCACGGCCAGGATGAGAAAAATGACTCCGCTCCAGAACACCAGACCCAGCGCAGCCGGCCACGGGACTCCGAGGCCAAGGACGATGGTGTAGGAAAACAGCGCGTTGGCGCCCATTCCCGGTGCCACCGCAAGCGGGAGATTGGCCACCAGACCCATCATGATGGAGAAGACCCCGGCGGCCAGCGCCGTTGCCGTGATCAATTCGCCGCGATCCATGCCGCTCTCGGCGAGGATCATGGGATTGACTGCCAGCACATAGGCCATGGTGGCGAAGGTGGTCAGTCCGGCGAAGAGCTCCGTGCGCAGGTTGCTGCCACGCTCCTCGATGCAGAACCAGCGCACGACCTGATCGCGACAAACCTGTACGGGGTTAGGGCGAGTCGCTGGCCCCGGCATTGATTCGACGGTGATGGCGTCGTCCGTGCTCGGGCTGTTGCGAGTGTTCGGTTCGATTCCAGGCATGTTGCCTTTCGGTTGCAGGGCAATGCCCGTTGGCAGGTTCTTTTCAATTTTCGTGCCGAGAAGGTTTCATGGTGTTGCGGCAGATGCTCGAATGCCCAGACGAGGTGCAGATTGTCCGCCGAGCGTCTGAGCACGGAACTTGCTTGAAGCGACTGGTACCAGAAAGTACGGGTACGAAAGAGTCCGGCTACCAGGGAGCCCTGGTGTGTCGGTACGCCCATGGTCGCTGTTGCTGCAGAGGTTCCAGAGCTTGTCCGTTGCATCCTCCTCTCCGCTCGACGCCAATGCCCCTGCGGCGGTTGGCGCGCATCTCGCACCTGATGCGGAGACGTTGCGACGCCTGCAGAAAACAGGCCGCGGAGTGGTCCCCGGTGACCTCATCGTCAGGGATGCGCGGGTACTGAGTCTGCATACCCGCGAGATTCTGGCGCGTGACGTGGTCATTTCCGGTGCGTTCATCGCAGCGGTGACTCCGGTAGGACACTTCCAGCAAACACTTCGCGAGCTGGACGCCAAGGGTGCGTTCCTGAGCCCGACGTTCATCGATACTCATATCCATGTCGAGTATTCGCTGCTGACGCCCGGAGAGTTTGCCCGGTGCGTGATACCGCGTGGCACCGGTTGTGTGCTGGCTGATCCAAACTGCATCGGCAACGTCCTGGGCGCAGCCGGAATGGACTGGGTTGGCCAGACCACAACGCCACTCAAGATACTGCAGCAGGTATCGCATCGCATTCCACGAGCGCCGCGGCTGGAACTGGGTGGTGCGATCGTGACCGAAGAAGAGCAGCTCGAGCGTCTGTTTCGATCGACCGTGGCGACGGTCGGTGAGTCCGTGCCATTTGGTTTTGATCTGCGAGCCGCGCGACTGCAAGCCGCGTCACTGCGCAGCGGACGACGCAACACCGGCCACAGTGCCCGGGTCATGCAGGAACAGCTGTGGGCCTATGCCGCGACCGGAATTTCCGATGACCACAACGCCTTTCTCACCGACGAGGTACTGGAGCGTATCCGGCTTGGCATGATGATCACGGTCATGGCAGGCTCCATGAATGACAACATTCCAATGGTCTTTGCCGATCCGTCTGCCGTAGCAGGCGGGTATCACTCGTTTTCGTTCTGCGCCGACGACCGTCATGTCGACGATCTGCATCGGGTCGGCCATATCGATCACCATGTCCGTGCTGCCATCGCAGCCGGTGTGCCGGTACTTGAGGCGTACCGGATGGCGAGCCTGAATGCAGCCCAGTTCTATCGTCTGGATCATCTCATCGGCTCGATCACACCGGCACGCCGCGCCGATTTCATGTTGCTTCGGGATCTTTCAACTGCCCAGCCGGACAGTGTCTATCTCGATGGTCAGCTGGTTGCCCAAAACCACTGGGCAACCAACAACACTCCGCAGTCGCTGCTGTTTTTCAGGAATGCAGACAGTATCCCTGCGACGGCGTATGGAACCGTGCATCTGCCGGCTGACATTTCGGCGCAGACCTTCCAGGTGGCGGCTCATGCCGCACCTGGCGAGGTTGCCCTGGTGCGGGCGATGGAAATGTACGACGGTTATTTCAAGCGAGCCTTCGAGGTCGAATTACCTGTCGTTGACGGCGACGTCTGTCCCGATCCGCAGATCGATGTTGCCAAGATTGCGGTGCTTGACCGTCATCATGCTTCGGATACCCATGCCTGCGGATTTGTCCGTGGTTTTGGATTGCGCGAAGGCGCCATCGCCGGTACCACCAACTGTGAAAATCAGAATCTGGTCGTGCTCGGTACGAACAACTCCGATATGGCGATCGCGGCCCGTGCCCTTGAGGCCACCGGTGGTGGTTATGCCGCAGTCCGGAACGGCGAAGTACTGGCCGTGCTGCCCTTGCCAGTGGCCGGAATCATGTCAGACCAGCCCTGGGAGCGTGTGCTCGAGCAGTCGGACGCTGTGGACGCTGCCGCTGCGATGCTGGGATGTACGATCCATGCGCCCTTCATGATCCTTGCGTTTGTCGGACTGGCCGGCGTTCCGGACTACGGACTCACGGAGCGAGGTCTCATCGATTCCGCCACCCAGTCCTTCATTCCGGTTCTCAAATGCTGCCGTTGTCCGCTCCACATTCACGAAGGTCAACCGGATGTCCCGGCAGGACCTCAGTCACCATCCACGAACAGGAACTGATGTGCCTGAACTCCTGAAGCCGCTGGGAAAACTGATCCCCGACCCACCTGATGCTGCCTTGACTTCAGAGGAACGGGCAGTGGTGCTGGCGGTGGAGGCGATCCTGGCGGCGAAGATCAAGCCTGATGCCAGGCGTAACGATGCAGCCGGGCGTTATCCCACTGCTTCCATCCAGGCGCTCAAGGCCAGTGGGCTTTTCAAGGCATCCCTGCCCAGGACGCTGGGAGGACTCGGTGCAGGCCACCGGTTCAGTCTGGAAGTCCAGTTGCGACTGGCGATGGCGGATTCTTCGGTCGCCCAGCTCTTCAAGGTCCACGATGAACTGGTGCGTGAAGTCCTTTGTTATTGTCCACCGTTTCAACGCGATCGAATCGCCGGACAGATCGTTGACGACGATGCGGTCCTTGGCCTGGCGGTTGCAGAAGCCGGACGTATGGCCGAAAGCCCCATGCAGACCGTGGCCAGGCCCGATGGTCGTGGTGGGTTCATCATCGATGGCGCCAAGATCTATACCACTGGTGCCGCCGAAGCGGATGTCATTGCGACCTGGGGATTCAACGCCGCAGCGGCGACGGCCGAAACACCGTTGCTGGGTATGCAGATGCTGCTCATCCCGCGAGACACACCCGGTGTGACGATCCATCGCGACTGGGACGTACTGGGGCAGCGCGCAACCGATTCCGGTTCAATCACATTCAACAACGTCGAGTGTCCTGCGCAGTGGGTGGGTTCTGTACCCGGTAAGGCTCCGTTGCTGCAGTCAAGTCTGCGCTATCAGGCAGGATTTGCTGCCGTGCTCACTGGCATCGGCCTTGGTGCACTGGCCGAGGCCACGGAATTTGTTCGTACGCAGTCGCGGCCATGGGCAGCCGCGCGTGTCGAGCGCGCCTGTGATGACCCGATGCTGCAGCGGACTGCGGGTGAACTGGCAGCCGATCTTGCCGCTGCCTACTCGCTGGTGATGTCGACCGCGGAACTTTTGGACACCTTCGAATCGACCCGGAATGATCGTGGTGCATTGGCGCTGCCGATTTCTGCAGCAAAGTCGGTGGCCCATCGTGCGTCTCTGCGTGCCTGCAGCGAGATCCACGGTCTGATGGGAACCCGCTCGGTGTCCAGCCGCTTCGGATTTGATCGCTGGTGGCGCAATGCCCGAACGCTGTCGTTGCACGATCCTGTGGAATACAAGCATGTTGAAATCGGTCGACACCTGTTGACGGCGTGGGACCCGGAGCCGGGGGTGTACCAATGACCGCAGCGGCCAACACTCCTTCCGTGGCCGAGATCCGGGTCATGCCCAAGCTCGAGTTGCACATTCATCTTGAAGGCGCCATCAGTACTGAACGCATTCTTTCGCTGGCGGCGGCTGCCAATGAGCCTCTGCCGCGGCCCATCGAACAGCTTTTTCGCACCAGAACTCTGGATGAGTTTCTGGCGAATCTCGACTGGGTCTGTTCTCTGGCGCGTTCTCCCGAGGCAGCCCGAGCGCTGGCACTGGATTTTGCCCGTTATGCGGCGGATGAAGGCATCGTTTATGCCGAGGTCATCATCAACCCTACTCACTGGAAGGGGCTGGATGTGGACACGCTGCTGCGTTCGGTTGCAGCAGGCTTTGATGAAGCCCAGCACCTGGGTCTGGCCGATCTGCGAATCCTTCCTTCGATACTCCGGCAACAAAGCCTTGCGGAAGCGATGGCACTGGTCGAGTGGATGGGGCAGGCCGGCCTTCCCCGCATCGTCGGTCTGAGTGTTGATGGCAATCAGGCTCGGGCGGTGGATAGCAGTCATCGCCTCGCACCCGCATTTGCCCGTGCGATGGAGCTGGGATTTGGCAGAACCGTGCACGCAGGCGAATCTTCGGGGCCGGAAGGTGTTGCCGCTGCTCTCGATTTACTGGCTGCGCAGCGGATTGATCATGGTGTACGAGCGGCCGAGGACCCATCGATGGTCGCGCGACTGGCCGCTTCAGGCGTGACGCTGAATATCTGTCTTTCCAGCAATTGCCATCTGCTGTATCGCAGCGTTTCCGAACATCCGATCCTCCAACTCATCGACGCCGGGGTTCGTTGCACGCTGAACACCGACGATCCCGTGGTTCTCGGGACGACGCTGTGTGGTGAATTGCATTGGGCAGCAACAGCGCTTGGCTGGGGCATGGATGCACTCGTTCGTTGCCAGCGCAACGCCATCGCCGCTGCATTCTGCAATGGGCAGGACAAACAGCGACTTGGCTCGCTTCTGGATGTGTTCGAAAGCAGGGAGATCACCTCATGAGCGTTCCCGTCATTGATTTTTCAGGTTACTCCGATGCGGATCCTGCATCACTGCGGTCACTGGCCGATCGTGTGGATCAGGCACTGTCGTCCTATGGGTTCATTGCGGTGACCGGGATTGGCATCAGCCGGGAACTGCGGCAGCGGACTTTCGACAGTGCACGGGATTTTTTTGCCGACCCGATCGCCACCAAGCTTGAATATGCCTATACCGATCCAATTGCCAACTTCGGCTATCAGGCACCGCTGTCGGAAACCCTTCAACCGGGACAGCCTGCGGATCTGAAGGAAGCCTTCACGATGCGGAACCTGCTGGCTTCCTATCCCCGCAGCGACGCGTGGCCATCACAGCACTTCCGTGATACGGCGCGCGAGTTTTTCGAAGCCTGTCGTGAAGCGGCCGGACGAATACTGAGGGTATTTGCGGTTGCCCTGGATACTACCCCTGACTTTTTTGTCAGCAAGCACAGCGGCGAAAACCTCACGATGCGTTACCTGCACTACCCTTCCGCAGGTTACGCGGTCAACAGCGATGTTCAGATGGGTGCCGGGGCCCACACGGACTACGGGTCGATCACGTTGCTGTTCCAGGATGCGATTGGCGGGCTTCAGTTGCGTCGCGCAGATGGTTCCTGGATGGACGTCCAGCCGGTGGCAGACGCGGTCAACATCAACACCGGTGATCTGATGTGTCACTGGAGCAACGGCCGTTATCCATCTACGGAGCACCGGGTCCTGCCTCGAATCGGTCATGGCGACCGTTACTCCATCGCGTACTTCACGGACCCTGACAACAGCACGCTGGTGCAATGTCTGCCGAGCTGTGTCTCGGCAGCACGGCCCGCAACGTTTGCGGACATGACCGCAGGCCAGCATATCCAGTCAAAGATCGACGCTTCGCAGTCGCCGGAAGCAGCCGGACTTGCGCCAACAAAAAGAGCAGGAAACGTCCAATGAAAAAATCGATGGTGAATCCGGTCAAAGGTCGGTCTGCCAACCCGTTGATGGTCGCCGTGCTGGTCGCACTGTGTCTGATGAGTCCGGGGATCTTCGCAGAAACGCTGCTGGTGAAAAATGCCGTGCTCATCACGATGACACCCGGCAAACCTGAACCATTCACCGGCTACATGCTGGTGGGTGATGACGGGCGCATCACCACGATCGGCGCAGGACTGGCTCCTGTCGATCTGAAGGCGGATCGGGTGCTCGATGCAGCGGGGCAGGTGGTCGCTCCTGGGTTCATTTCTGCACACAGCCACATTTTCATGAGCCCACTGCGAGGTCTCGGTCACGATGTCACGTTGTACGGCTGGTTCCAGGCCTGGGATTATTACCTCAAACATGCCACCGCCGATGACATGTACTGGTTCACGCTGCATGGGTCGATCGACTTTCTGCGCAATGGAATCACGACGGCGTATGACTTCACCGATGACGGTGTTGTCCAGACGATGTCAACGGACCCCGCCAAGGCACACGAGCCGGGCGTGATGAAACCCGGGCCGGTCGGACAGAATCAGTTCACGGCAAAGCTCGATGCGGGCATCCGCTTCATCAACAGTGTCTGGATCGCAGATGTGGGTAGTGAAAAGGAGATGCGTACCCGTTTTGAGGGCCTGCTCGAATGGAGCAAACAGCACGAGAAGAATCCACTCTTCCTGAAGATGGCCATCTCGGGCAGTCAGCAGTTTGCTCCGACACCGCAGACCGCAGTACGGGAAGCTGCCTACATGCAGGACTATGGCCTGCTCAACCAGAGTCACTTCCTCGAAAGTCCGGACTCGATTCCCGAACAGCAGGCCAAGTTTGACTGGTACGACACGGCCGGCGCGCTGGGACCCAAAATGATCTTCGGACATTTCATCCACACCAACGACCACATTCTCAGGCGTGTCGTCGAAACCGGCTCCAAGATGAGCTGGCAACCGACCTCGAACGGTCGACTGGCTGATGGCATTGCGGACGTGGTCAAGTATCGCGAGCTTGGCATCCCGGTTGCGGTGGGCCTTGATGATCAATCATGTACCGATGTTTCCGACCCCTTCCAGAACTTGCGCATCGGTCTGTATACCATGCGCGGCGTTCACAAACGGGCGGACGCCTTGTCAGTTTACGACATGCTGTACCTGCACACGCTGGGCAGTGCGAAGGTGTTGGGCGTCGAGAAGGATGTTGGCAGTCTGGAGGTTGGCAAGTTTGCGGACTTCCTGGTTGTGGACCTGCGTGACCCTGATACTGGCCCGATTCACGACGCATTGGCGTCCTATGTGCTGGCATCAAGCCTGCGCAATCTCAAGAGTGTTTATGTGGGTGGTCGGCAGGTCGCGGATGGCACGCGCATCCTGACTGTCGAAGAACCGAAGGTTCGCACGGAGATCGACACGCGCATGGAGCGCATCCGCGCGGTTGCCAAAGCCGCAGCAACTACTGAAGAGGAATCGGAGAGTGTCGAGGCTGCCGAAGCTGCGGGCAGCTGACGGGTCAGGAGTCGGCGCGCCAGAAGTTGCGGTGCAGGGCTGCGACTTCTTCGGCGACTTCGGGGAACGGGCCATGGACCCTGATCGGTTTCTGTCCGTGCCGAAAGACTTCGCGGCACGGCAGATCCATGGTGGGATTTTCCGTGTGGTTGCCAGTCATGCCAAGCAGATCCCGTTCCGAGATTGCGTAAACGAGGGTACCGATGTTGGCCCAGTACTGGGTACCGGCACACATCGCACAGGGTTCGACGGTAGTGTACAGCGTGTACTGCCACAGCGCCTCAGGGCCAAACGCTGCAAACGCCCGGCGTGCAATGGTCGACTCGGCGTGGTCGATGGTACTGAGATTTCCCTGCTCCATGACGATCGTGTGCTGATCGGGAGCCACCAGCACGGCGCCAAACGGATGATGTCCTTGTGCCATGGTCAGGCGTGCAACCGCGTTGGCGGCGCGCAGATGCTCAAGCATCAGCGACCTGGGCAAGTCCGGCAGCGAGGGAAGGTAGTCTGGTCCAGGACCAACGCTCATCAGGTTCGATAGACCTCTTCTTCACCATGCTCGCGCAACAGACTCAGCAGCATGCGTCTGATCATCAACCCCGGTTTGTCGGAGACCATGTGTTTTTCGACCTGACGACTGACATCCACACAGGCATCCGGATCGGTGGATTCCAGAATTTCGCGATCTTCATCGGTCACCTTTCGATCAAAGGCGTTCAGCACGGCCGCCGGTGCGGTCTCTTCGCTATCGTTCCGATACAACCACTGACTGAGCATGATGTGTTCATCATCGATGGGTGTTGCGCAGTTGAAGATCGTATGGATGAGGCCGTTGGGATATCGGCAACCAAACCGGCGACAGAACGGCAGGTAATACATGTTGTTGAGGTAACGCGTCGTACGCGGCTCGTTGGTGCCGGTCAGTACATGGCTGGACGGTGGATTGACAACGTCGACAACGGTGTCTGAATCAAACCCCCACTTGGTTTCCCTGATTTCGTAGCTGGATGGCTTCGGGTTGGCAATGTCGCCAAAGGTATTGCGATGGACATAACTGAAGTGCGAGTTGTCGAATGCGTTTTCCAGGAAGCGCAGGCTGCTGGTTTTCCACTTTTCGTAGAACTGCGGAATGCATCGCACACCCGGCATGTTGTCTTCGGGAATTTCCGGAAGATCCTGCAGTGGATCATCGAGCGCCACCCAGACGTACCCGTTTCGTGCACGACAGTGGTAAGCCGGCACCCGGATGTCACGTTGGTCCACTTGTTCCGGTGCCTGTGGCATGTGCACACAGCGACCGGACCGATCATAGGTCCAGCCATGGTAGCCACAGACGATGTTGCCTGCTTCGACATAACCCCTGGAGAGTCTGGCGGTTCGATGACAGCAGCGATCACGAGTCGCTGCAGGTTGGCCGTCAGCGTCTTTCCAGAGCACGATGGACTCGCCGAGGAGCGTGAAGGGGACCGGTCCGGCATCGAGCCAGGCCACGGGAACCGTCGTGTACCAGAAACGTCGCAGCAGTGGTTGCCGGGTTACCAGCATGGCTTCATCCCTCCTGTACCTGCGAGTCGGCGGTATCAGACTCGGCCTGGTGTAAAAAAATCAGGGTTGCAAACAGCACCATGGCAAAACGGAAGGCTGCTTCCTGGCCATTCCATTGTGCGGACTGCCACATCAGGAACCACTCGGCTCCCACTGCCAGAAAGCCGGTTGACCACAGCACGATTCCACAGGTCAGGCCAAGGGTTGCAAACAGCCTGGCGGCGCGAAACCGTGCGGCTCCTGCGTTGCGGCTGTTGAACATCTGTACCGCACCAATGGCACACAACAGGCCGGTCAACGCTTCCATGGCGATGATCACGGCGTAGGCTGCATGATGGATTGTTTCCGAGGTGATGGCCCGGTACATCAGCTGGTTGTCCGGAAAGGTGGTGTCCATGCTCAGGACACGCTGCACAAACTGAAAGTTGGAACCGTAGTCGATGATGTTGTTCAGGGCCACCAGCGAAGCAAACAGGGCAACCGATGCCACCAGCAGGCTCTTGATGATTCGTGTGACATTCATGCAGAAGTGGATAGCAAGAAGGGTGCCAGACCGAAGGGAGCCCATGGCCTGTCTGGAGTATCACCTTCGCTTTGCGACGGGCCGATGTGCGGTCCGCGCGCACCAATTCGCAACATCGAGACCGGAACCGGTGCAACCGCGACGGCGATGATTGATTGCGGTGACTGCAGACGCGGGCCAGGGGCCGGAGCGACGCGGCATGCATATTGCTACCTGTGAACGGTCAGGACGCAACATTTCCCATGCAGGAGGCAAACGCCTTGCAGCCGAAAGGGCTTTCGCCGGAAGTCATCACGCAGCTGATCAGCATCGTTGGCGAAGGGTATGTCACCACAGACCAGAAGCAACTGGTTTCCGGCTCGCGTGACTGTTATCACTTTTCGCCGATTCTGATCCCGCAACTGGACGGCAGGCATGCACAAGTCATTGTCCGGCCACAGACCCAGTCGCAACTGAAGGCCGTGATCCGGTGTGCGGCAGCCCACCAGATTCCGGTCACTCCGCGTGGTGCAGGAACCGGCAACTACGGCCAGGGCGTGCCTCTGCAGGGTGGCATACTGGTGAACACCCGCGAACTGAAACGGCTGGTCAGCATCTCCGCGGATGCGGCGACGGTAGAAGCAGGCTTCATTCTCTACGACATCGAGAAGGCGGCCGCAGGAGTTGGCGCCGAACTGCGCATCTTCCCCAGCACGGTACCCACCTCATCGACCGGTGGTTTCATCAGTGGTGGTTCCGGAGGTGTCGGCTCGATCGAATGGGGCATGTTGCGTGAGGCCGACAATGTCCGCTCGGTACGCATTCTCACGATGGAACCGGAGCCGCGCGATCTGCTGATCACGGGCGCAGAACTTGAACGGGTCCTGCACAACTGCGGCCTGACCGCGTTTGTGACCGAGGTGACGCTGGCCCTGGCGCCCAAGACCGCGTGGCAGCAGTATGTGCTGGCTTTCGAGGCTCTGGCGCCTGCCCTTGATGCTGCGCGAGCGCTCGCAGAAGACCATGGACTGCGCAAGCGCCTGGTTACCGCTTTCGAATGGCCGATTCCTTCCTTTTTCAAACCGCTCGTGAAACTGGGTGCCTGTCCGGAAGGCGCCAGCGCAGTCTTTCTGTATACCGACGAAGATCCCGACCAGGTGGCGGTGCGTGCCCGGACTCTTGGCGGCCGGGTCACGTTTCATCAACCTGCGTCCGGAGTCACGCCGCGCGGAACGCAGATCTACGATTACGCGTGGAATCACACCACGCAATGGGCCATGAAGGCTGATGAATCGCTGACTTACCTGCAGGATCGATTCGAGATCGATCGTCTGCATGAGCAGATCCGGTTGCGCAAGGAGCGATTTCCAGGCGAACTCATCGAACATGTCGAGTTTGTTCGTGCGGGTGGTGCGATAGTCTGCGGTGGTCTCAGCGTTGTCCGTTACCGGGATCGTCAGCGCCTGACCGAGATCATCGAATTCTGCGAGTCCATCGGTGTGCGGGTGGCCAACCCGCACACCTACTTTCTCGACGATGACAGTCGCTGGTATGGGGACGCGTTTCTGGCCGCAAAACGCGACTGGGACCCGGCGATGCTGCTCAACCCGGGTCACCTCCGAGCCCTTGGTGACGCAGAGTGAGCTGGCTTCTCGCCAACGGCCGGGCACGGGGGCACGCCGGGCTAGTGGACCTTCTCCTCGACGATGGAAAGCTGACGGTGCTGAACGCTGGTATGGGACCCAGGACAGACCGGCAAGTCTGGGATCTGAAGGGGCGTGTAGTACTGCCCGGACTGATCGAACTGCATGCACATCTTGACAAGACCTACACGCCGAACAACAACCTGTCCGGCACGTTGTACGGGGCCATCGAGAGTTTTTCCGCCGTTTCCGGATGCCGGTCATCCCAGCAGATAGAAGCCAATGCCGAGCGGGCCATACGATTGGCCATTGCGCACGGGGTTACCCGCATGCGCTCGCATCTCACGTTTGGCTCGGAAGCGGACCTGGGACTTCTCGAGATCATGTACGGCCTGAAACAGCGCTATCGGCAACAGATCGAACTGCAATACGTGGCGATGGGCGCTTTTGATGCATCAAAGGCAGGTCAGGCGCTGTTGTCCCGTGGTTTGCGAGGCGGCATGGATCTGCTGGGCGGTGCCCCGGCGCTGTCTGCAGATGCATCCGTCACCATCAACACAACTCTCGACGCAGCGCGGTTGCACGAAGTGGGTGTTGACCTGCACATCGATGAGACCGAACGAGCGGATTGCCGCACGCTGCAGATGCTGATCGAGGCAGTTCAGGCGCGTGGTCTGAATGGCAGGGTTGCCGCAAGTCACTGCTGTTCACTGGCGTTCATGAAACCGGAGGAGCGTGATGCGCTGCTGGATGGCGCCGCTGCTGCCGACATCGCGCTGATCGCATTGCCAGCGTGCAACCTGGTTCTGATGGGGCGTAATCACTGGCCGGTGCCTCGTGGCTGCGCACCCATTCGCAATGCCATCGCAGCCGGCGTAACGGTGGGTGTTGGTTCCGACAATGTGCAGGACCCCTTCAATCCGTTTGGCAGTTACGATCCCCTGGAGAGCGTGCAACTGGCTGCGCTGGTCGGCCACCTGACGGCAGATGGTGATCTGGAGCGAGCGCTCGACCTGGTGACAACCTCTGCAGCCCGCATATTTGGTGGCGGCAAAGCGATCATCGAGACTGGCGCCCCCGCCGATCTGGTGGTGCTCGAGGCCGGTGAACTGCGTTCGATTGCAGCCAATCCACCACCACGTCTGGCCACGTTCAAGGGTGGGGAACTGGTGGTGCAAACACGAATCGAACAGGTCTGGGCAGTGCGTTGAGCACTGTGTGATTCCCGCCTGGTCATGAATGCTCGGCCTCGTTTACTCGAGCATGCCGATGGCTCGTGTTCGGCTGCGTCGGTCCAGCAGATCGACAGTCTGTTTATGCACTGCCTCCATGATCGCGTCTTCATCGACGCTGGTACAGCGACCTCTCTCGACCAGCTGGCGTCCTTGCACCCAGACGTCCCGGACATCACTTGCACGGCCGGCAAAAACCAGATTCCACAGCACCGGATCGTGACCTTCGCTGGTCGCGACAGGCAGCAGATGAGGTTGCCACAGGTCGATGGTGATCACATCGGCCTGCTTGCCAGGCTCCAGTGAGCCGACCTGATCCGCGATACCGAGGAGCTGTGCGCCCTGACGGGTTCCCAGTTCCAGTGCCGTGCGTGCGGAAATCACCGTGGCGTCGAGACGGGTGACTTTTTGCAGGAGGCTGGCAAGTTTCATGCACTCGAACATCGACAGCGAATTGTTGCTGATTCCGCCGTCGCTGCCGAGGCCAACCGGAATCTTCGAGTCGAGATATCGAAGCAATGGCGCGGCGCCTGATGCCAGTTTCATGTTGCTTGTTGGACAATGCGCGACACCCGTGCCGGTACGGGCCAGTGTGTTGATCTCCTCGTCATCAAGCCAGACGCAGTGGGCTATCACTGTTCCGGGACCGAGGATCCCATAGTCCTCGAACATGTGGATCGGTCGTTTTCCGAACAGCGCCTTTACCGCCTCGACTTCCTCCGCCTGTTCGCTGGAGTGCGTGTGAATGTTCACCCCATAGGCATCGGCCAGCCGACGTGCCTCCCGGTACATGTCGGCAGAACAGTAGGTGATGTGTTCCAGCCCCAGCCAGACCCTGATTTTCCCGTTGTCGGTCTTGTCATGGCTTTCGATCAGGCGCTGGTTGTCGGCCAGTGTTTCAAAAAAATGCTTGGTTGGATGATCTGCCCCATAGGGCACCAGATTGAGGCGCATCCCGAGTTCACTGGCGGCCGCTGCACCCTGATGCAGCTTGCGATACATGTCCATCACCGTGCAGGTGCCACCCTTGAGTGCTTCCAGGTAGCTGATCATGCAACCGTGCCAGGCATCCTCTTCGGTGAGCACCTGATGTTCGCGCTGGTAAACAGGCAACCAGTCCATCAACTGGGCGTTTTCACTGTACCCTTTCAGCAGGCTGGAGTGGCTGTGGGTGTCGATCAGGCCCGGCAGCACCGCCAGGCGGCCCCGGCCATTGATGATCTTTGCATCTGCCGGAATGACGATGTCTTTGGCATCACCCACTGCGATGATCGAATGTTCATCAAAGACCAGTGTCCCGCTTTCGAAGACGCTGAACCGGGAATCGACGGTATAGATTCGGGCGTTGATGATGGCGGTGGAGGTCACGAGGCTCGTCCCTTGCCGGGCCTGTGGCGGATGGTGTCCAGTGGGTACGCAGAAACTTCCTTGAGCAGGGTTGCCAGTCCGGCAGTGATGTGGTCCGTGTAGATGCGTCCCAGTTCTGCGTTGGCTCCGCGCGCATCACCCGAGCAGCCAAGGGGATGCAGATCCTGGGCCTGCCAACCCACGTAGGTGCTGCCGATGATCCGCAGCCGTTGGTATTGCGCGTCCACATCGGCCAGCAGGCCTGGAAAATCCTGTGCGTGGTCCATACGTACATGCTCTGCATCGAGATGAAGCATGATCGACGTTTCCACCAGCCCGGCGTGAATGCCATAGCGGCGCTCATCTGCCGGAACCTGTGCGTCAGGAGGCGGACCAAAGCTGCCACCACCACTGCCGACGCACAACATGTCGTGCATGATGCGAAGTTCCCGGCAACAGATTTCCATGATCTGTGGCTGACCTCCATGGCCGTTGAAAAAAACCAGCTTGCGAACCCCTGCCCTGAACACGCTGCTGCCGATTTCCATCCAGGAATGCAGCAACGTTTCCGCACTATGGGTCAATGTACCTTCGAATTCGAGGTGTTCCGTTGATTTGCCGACGGCCTGGGTCGGCATGACGAGAACAGGTACATCCGCGTCCACCAGCGTGGCAGCACGCCAGCACATCTGCTCGGCGATGGTGCTGTCGGTCGAGACCGGCAGGTGTGGCCCATGCTGCTCGATGGACCCCAGCGGCAACAAGGCGACGGTGCGGGCAGGATCAAGCGATGCAAAGTCGTTGGTCGTGAGGTCCTGCCAGAATGTAGCTTTCATGCTCGATCTCTCCTGCTGTCATGTGCCTGACGGTGTGGTCCACAAAGGCACGGCCCTTGCAACATCAATGAAGCCGGATCGTCAGGCACGGGTGACTACCCGGACCACGACGTCATCCAACCAGTCCGTTCAACGTTTGTTCAAAAGGAAAACCAGCGATGCCAGACACACCGTTCCGTTTTGTTTCGCCGCAGGGGATCTGCCCTCCTTTCGGCAATTATTCTCCCGGCGTGCTGGTCCCAGCCGAAGCCGGCTGGTTGTTCACGTCCGGGCAGTTGGGAGCAAGCAAGGATGGTGCCATACCTGCTGATGTGCAGGCCCAGGCGGAACTCTGCTTCCACAATGTCGGTGCGATTCTCGAAGGTGCCGGCATGACTTTCGCGAATGTGGTAAGGATCAATGCCTACGTCACCCGGCGCGAGGATTTTCAGTACTACATGCAGGTCCGCGATCGTTACGTCTCCAACCCGCCACCTGCGTCCACGCTCATGATCGTCACAGGTTTCACGCGTCCCGAGATGCTGGTGGAAGTCGAGGTGATTGCTGCCCTATCTGTGAGCAAACGATCAAGACCCGGCGCACCACAGCCCCGCGCGGGTGCACCAAAAGCCTGATCGTTCAGCCGAAGCGGTCCAGGCAGAGCGTGGAAATATCAGTGTTTCGTTCTGTTTCCAGGTGCATCCAGGTGTTGCCAAACCCAGTAAAAATGCGGGCGAATCGCGTTGTGGCCGTACCGACAGCGCACAGCTTCCATTCCCGTTTGTCCGTCAGTGATCGTCGATGGCAAGACACCTCATCATGACTGCTGAAAGTGTGTGGCATGCCTCTTGCAGCACAGCGTGCGAGGGCCGGTCAGCAATCCTGCTGGTCAGCACGACAAACAAGAAACTGCAGGAGCATCATCAGATGAGCAACCGTGGGCTTAGCCGCAAAGGGGAAAGGCTCAGAACGTTAGGCATGACCGGCATACTTGCCTTGTCAGCATTCCAGTGGCCTCTCGCCGCAAATGCTGAAGAGGCGGCCCAGGCCGAAGATGAAGTGGTGGAACTCGAAACGTTTGTAACAGGTGATCAGGTGGATGATGACCTTGGAGTTCTCCAGACGGAGCCGGTTGATTCCGTGTTCGGATTCGGAAAGACCATTCTCGAGACTCCGCGCGCGGTGAGTTCGATCAACGCGGAATTTCTCGAGGAATTCAACGTCAGCAGCATCAACGACATCGTGAACTTTGTACCCGGTACCTTCACGACGTCGTTTTTCGGTGTTGCAGGCTCGCTGGATATTCGCGGGACCTCCGCAGAAAACTACTTCAGAGGTGTGAAGCGTCTGAACAACGAAGGCAATTTCCCGACGCCGATTGGTGCAAGCGATCGCATCGACGTCATTCGTGGACCGATGTCGCCAATATCTGGACCCAGCAAAGTGGGTGGTGCGCTGAATTTCATTCCGAAGTCAGCCCGCGCAGCGACCGGGCAATACCTCGACTCGCCAACCGGACAGTTTGGCTATCGAACCGGCAGCTGGGACAAGAGTGTCCTGTCCGGAGAGATTGGTGGCCCGTTCGAAATGGCTGGTCGCGATGGGGGTTATTACCTGTATGGCGAAGTTGACAACTCTGGCTCCTACTTCACCAATGACAGCAGCGACCAGAATATTCTGCAGGCATCGTTCAACCTGGACCTGACGGAAGCGACGCGTGTCGAAGCCGGGATGATGTATCAGGAATGGCGTGGTTTCGAAAATGGCGGCTGGAACCGGGTAACACAGGACCTGATCGACAACCGGAACTACATTGCAGGTGACCCGGCGGTCAACATCGACGCCGACTTCGGTAACGGAGATGGCCTTATCCAGGAACTGGAGATCGATGCCTGGGAAGCCGGCGGTTTGCCAGGGCTTGCTTTCAGTGGCACGCCATTTGTCGATGGAACCACCTGTTTCCCCGGGCTGGTGCCATTCTGTTTTGAAGGCAACTTTGCACCGCTTGATCCCGCCAACATCACCCAGGGACTGGTTGACCAGCTCGGACTGGGACTGGATCCGGCGACGGTCCGCAACGTGAAGCTCAAGACCAGTGAAGTGCTGATTCACCAGACGGACCGGTATGACACGGATTCGGCAACGGCGTACTTCGATATCATCCACACAACCGACTCGGGGATGACCATCACCAACAAGCTGTTCTACGATTCCGTCGAGTACACCAACATCGATGGATACGGGTTCACCAAGGTTGCGGATTCATGGATCCTGGAAGATCAGCTGATCTTTGCGATGAAGTTCGAGTCAGGCAGTTTTGTGTCGGATCTGCAGATTTCGCCATCGATTCGCTACACCGATGCCTTTTATGCGCTCGATTTCTCCGACGAGATTTTTGACCGCGTTGACCTGTCGCGGGGATTCAGTGCGTTTTCGCTGCAGCAGGTTCCCAGTCGCGATATCAATGAGAGCTGGAGCGACTACCTCAACACCGAGTACACGCAGTACGGCTTCTCGGTACTGGCTGACAACAGCCTGGGTGAAAACCTGTCACTGCTGCTCGGTGCTCGTTACGACTACATCGACATAGAGTCGGAAAATGGTGATGGTGCTGGTCCCAACACGCTGCGCACGTTTGATCCACGTGGTGAAAACAAGCAGAGCGGCAATGATGATGGATTCACCTGGACCGCCAGCCTTTCGTATACGTTGCCATACGGGTTCACGCCGTATGTCACCATGGCCGAGCAAACCACGATCATCTCGGGTTCGGCCGGAGAAGTGAGTGCGGTAAACGTCTTCGAGGACACCTTCCTGGGTGATTCCGAGATGACCGAAGTCGGCTTGAAGATGAGTCTGCTCGAGGGACGTCTGTTTGCAGCGGTGGCCTACTTCGATCAGGAACGGGTTGCCTTCAACTCGCAGAATCCCGTGAACAACCAGGCCACCCAGGCCGATGGATACGAGGTCGAGTTCCGCTATGTCCTGAACGACCGTTTTACCTTCATGGCCACCTACTCGAATTTTGACGTGGTGGTTCTGCAGGATAGTGGTGTCACGTTCAGCTACATCGGCCCGACCAACATGCCTCAGATTGACCCTGCAAGCCTCTTTGGCGGCGTTATCGGCGGCAATCATTTTGTCGGCAAGGAGTCACCGCGTGGTGGCATCCCGGATGTTGCCTGGAGTTTCTCCGGCACGCAGCGCTGGACCGAAAAGGTCCGCACAGGATTTTCGTTCACGGCGGTTGATGAAGTGGAAGCCTCTGTTCTCGGTGGTCCGGTACTGCCCAGCTACAATCTCCTGAACGTCAACGCCACTTACGAGACCGAGAAGTTCCGTGTGGGCCTGTATCTGAACAACATCCTTGATGAGGAGTACTTCAGGGGCAACTTCCCGTCCTTGTATGGCAACAGCAACATCCTGCCTGGGCTTCCATTCAACTGGTCGGTTGAGGGAACGTTCAAGTTCTGATGATGAGTCTGGACACCACTGAGCCCCTGTCCAGCGCAGCGGGGGGCCGGTTCACACCGGCCCCTTCTGTCTCGGGCAGAACGGTCGCGGGACCCGACCTCGTTGTGCAGGAGGCCTTTCTGGAACCGCCAATGCACCAGGCCATTATCCAGTTACGCGGCGTAAGCAAGACGTTTGATGGGGTCAACACGGTACTTGCGCCGACAGACCTTACGGTTGATCGGGGGGATTTCGTCAGTCTCATTGGCCCGAGTGGCTGCGGCAAGACAACGTTGCTGAAGCTGGTTGCCGGGTTGATCAAACCAACCTCCGGGAGCATGAACTTCATCAACACCGAATCGTCCTCGACCGGACGTCTGGCCTATGTCTTCCAGGATTCGACCCTCCTCCCCTGGCTCACGGTGCGCGACAATGTGGGCCTGCCCCTGCGAATTGCGGGCAAGGATCGCGCAACGCGTGACGCTGCCGTGGACGCGACACTCGCCCTGGTTGGCCTCAGCCAGGCGGCCCGACAATATCCGCGAGAACTGTCCGGTGGAATGAAGATGCGGGTGTCGATCGCGCGTGCCCTGACACTGGATCCGCAGTTGTTGCTGCTCGACGAGCCTTTTGGGGCGCTCGATGAAATGAGCAGGGACCGCTTGAACGAAGAATTGCTGCGTCTGCGAGAGCAGTCCCGTTGGACCGCCATGTTTGTCACGCACTCGGTGGCCGAGGCGGTTTTTCTCTCCTCCCGTGTGGTGGTACTTGCACCATCACCCGGCAGGATATCCACCACCATTCCCATACCCCTTGCCTACCCGCGAACCTCCCTGACACGCGGGTCTGCCCGTTTTGCAGAGCTGGTTCTTGAAGTGACCCGTGCGCTGCATTCCGTGCAGGGCGAAAGTGCAGGGACGCCCGATGGAGAGGGGCCATGACTGTCTGGACTCGAATCGGCTGGCCCATCCTGTTTGGTCTGCTGTTGCTGGGCGGGTGGTATGGCGCCATCTCCCTGTTCGACATTCCGGAGTACCAGCTGCCACCCCTGCACAGGATTGTCGAAGCGGGTTTTGAGGAACGCGAGATGCTGCTGGCTGGATCGATCCAGACCACCATCGCCTGTCTGATCGGTTTTTTTACCTCGATTGCGGGCGGCGTGCTGCTGTCGATTCTGCTTGCCTCCAGCGAGTGGGCGTATCGGGGTGCTTATCCGTACATCCTGCTGATGAAAATGACACCCATCATCGTGATTGCGCCGATCATCATCATCTGGGCTGGCCAGGGTCTGGCGAGCATCACGGCCATTACCTTTCTGGTCTGCTTCTTTCCGATTGTTGCGAATACCACGATGGGTCTGCGCTCGACAGACAGCAATCATCTGGACCTGTTTGCCGTCTACAAGGCAAATCGCTGGCAACAACTGATGTGGTTGCGAGCGCCTGCAGCGATGCCCTATTTCATGACGGGAATGAAGATTGCCGCTGCCCTGACACCGATAGGTGCGCTGTATGGCGATACCGTGGCTGGCATGGGTGCAAGCAATGAGGCAGGACTCGGTTTTGTGGTGATGATCTTCAATTCCCAGTTCAAGATTCCTGCACTGTTCGCGGCGGCCATCGTGTCCTGTGCAATCGGCTTTCTGTTTGTGGGCATGGTGAACCTGTTGTCGTGGCTTACGCTGCGCCGCTGGCATGAGTCGTATCTGATCGACAGACAAGCGTGATGAATCACCTCTCGCGCATTTGGGTCGTTCTTGTTGCATACCTGTTGCTGGCCGGATGCAGCGAAGGTCCTGGTCAATCCACTTCACCTGCAGACTCCGGAACGGACGCTCTGCTGCCGGTGGTCCTGCAGACAGACTGGTATGCCCAGCCGGAACACGCTGGTTTCTACTACGCACGCAGTGCCGGCTACTACCGGGAAGCGGGACTGGAGGTCGAGATCCGGCCAGGCGCCAATTTCACCAACATCCCGCAGCTGGTGGCGACCAACCGGGTGCAGTTTGCGGTGGGTACCAGCGACAACCTGCTGATGGCCATATCGCGGGGCATCCCGTTGCTCGGGCTGTTTCCATACTTCCAGCACGACCCCCAATGTGTGATGTTCCACAAGGATTCAGGCATAACGACACTGGCTGATCTGGATGGGCGGACGGTGATGCTCAATCCTGCTGCTGCGTACGTCCAGTACCTGCAGAAGACCCTCGACATACGTCTGCAGCTCATCCCGCTTGATTACAGCCTGGCGAGGTTTCTCGGTGATCCGACCTTCATCCAGCAGTGTTTTCTGACCAGCGAGCCGTATTACGTGGCCAAACAGGGTGTGGATCCGGGTGTGCTGCCACTTTCGTCCTCCGGCTTCGACCCTTATCGCCTGGTCTACACCAACCAGCGGTTTGCGCAGGACAATCCGGAGCTGGTGCGAGGCTTTGTCATGGCGTCCTTGCGTGGCTGGCGTGACTACATGGCCAGTGATGGAAGTCTCGCGCACACCGAGATTGGCAAACTCAATGATCAGCAGACCATGGAATACATGGCGTGGACCAAGTCCGCGATGCAGTCCCATCAGCTGGTCTTCGGCAAGCCGGATCAACAGGAAACCCTGGGTCTCATCAGGGTCCGCCGGCTTGACGAGCACATCCGGCAACTGGAGTCACTGGGATTGCTGGGTGGCCCTGTCGAGGCGAGCGCTGCGTTTGGCCTGACCTATCTGCCTGAGGAGCTGGTGCAACAGTGAAGTCTTCGCGAGAGGTGATGATTCGCGGTGCATTGACGGTTGATGGGCCGCAGGATGTACTGGTGCGTGATCAGAAGATCGCAGCCATTGGTCCGAGGCTGGCAACACCACCCGAAGTGGAAGTTCTCGATGCTTCCGGTCTGCTGCTCTGGCCGGGACTCATCAACACCCATCATCATCTGGCGCAGTCGATTCTCAAGGGGATGCCGGCCGGAATCGCAGCGGATCTCAATGCCTGGCTGCCGGCAGTGCCCTTTGCAGCGTGGCCACACATCACTCCGGAAACCATGTATGCGGCTGCGCGAATCGGCTTTGCAGAGCTGCTGCGGGCCGGCTGCACGACGTGTGCGGATCATCACTATCTCTATGACAGTTCTGACAATGCCATGGAAGTGGAAGCGGCCCTGATCCAGGCAGCGACGGAAACCGGTATCCGTTTTGTTCTTTGTCGGGGTGGTGCCACCATCCGCGGCACCCACAAGGGGCTTGAGTCTTCCGCACGTCTGACCGAGAACCGCGATCTCTGGCTGAAGCGGACGGAGGCGACCCTCCATCGTCATCATGATGGATCACCCGATTCGATGTTTCGCCTGGTCGTTGCACCCACGTCGGTGATTCACACCACTGAACCTGAAGACCTGCGTGAGATGGCATCCTTTGCGCGTAGCCATGGATTGCGAATGCACAGCCATCTGCTCGAAGTGCAGCACGACGAAAACATGGCGCGATCATTGCGCGGTCTCTCTGCCGTGGAATATGCAGAGTCGGTGGGGTGGTTGGGGGAGGATGTCTGGTACGCCCATCTGGTGTACGCCGATCAATCCGCGATCGAACGGCTCGCCCGGTATCGAACGGGGATCGCACATTGTCCGGTTTCCAACTGTCGGCTTGGCAGTGGCGTGGCGGCGGTGCCTTCCATGGCGAGTGCCGGCATGCAGGTCACCATCGGTGTTGATGGCTCCGGCTCCGCAGAGTCCGGCAGCATGGTCAACGAGATGATGCAGACCTGGCTCATTCATCGTGCGGTGGGTGGTGCGTCGGCAACTTCAGCCAGCAAGGTGCTGGAATGGGCAACATCGGCAGGTGCGGACCTGCTTGGATTGAACACCGGGCGACTGGAAACCGGCGCGTGTGCCGACCTTTCGTTGTACCGCCTGGACGAACCCCGGTTCATGGGTGTCTGGCAGCAGGCACTGGCACCGGTGCTGTGTGGTGAACCGGTGATTGCCAGCAAGGTGATGGTCAACGGTCGCTGGGTGGTCGAGGAGGGGGTTGTGCTGGGCATCGACCACACCGACCTCGCCATCCGTGCCCGACGGGAGCGTGAGCGACTGATGGGCATCCTGACGTGACGATCCTGCTGAAGAATATTCTGGCGCTGGTCACCTGCGATGATCGTGACAGCGTTTTGCACGGGGTAGACATGCTGGTCGAGGACCGTCGAATCGCGCAGATCGGGCATGATCTTGTGGTAACAGGTTCATGCACATCGATCGATGCATCAAGCTGGTACATTTACCCCGGTCTCATCAATACCCATCACCACTTTTTCCAGGCACTGGTACGCAACCGAGCGGCACTTGCGTGGCCCATGGATGTGCTTGACTGGATCACGCGCATCTACCCGACCTTTTCCCGTTTGCCGGCCGAGGCATTCTATTACAGCGCATTGATCAGCATGGCCGATCTCGTCAAACATGGCTGTACCACGGCATTTGATCATCAGTACTGCTTTCCCGCTGGTGTCACGAAAGAACTGGTCGATCTCCAGTTCGAGGCGGCCCGCCGATTGGGCATGCGCCTGCACGCCGGGCGCGGTGCCAATACTCTGGATGGGCGCAGCGGAGGTGTGGTCCCGGACGCGCTGGTGGAGACTCCGGAAGAATTTCTGAATGACTGTGACCGGTTGATCACCCGGTTTCATGATCCTGGCCCGCTGTCGATGCGCCGAGTGGTGGTTTCGCCGTGTCAGCCCGCCAATTGCTCAGCCGAAACCTTTACCGGATCCGTGTCCCTGTCCCGGGCGCGAGGCGTGCGCATGCACACCCATCTGGGTGAAGGGGAAAACAATGTGATCAAGGCCCGCCACGGCATGGGCTCGATCGCCTGGTGTGAGGCCCAGGGCTTTGCTGGACCCGACGTCTGGATTGCACACGGCTGGGAATTTGATCGCGAAGAGATCGCTGCATTGGCGGCGTCGGGAACCGGTGTTGCGCACTGTCCGGCCCCGGTCTTTCTGGTTGGGCAGCGCATCACCGATGTCACCGGCATGGCGCAGGCCGGTGTACGTGTTGGTCTGGGCGTCGACGGGCAGTCGTCCAACGATGCATCGAATCTGCTGGAGTGTGTCCGCACGGCTTATCTGCTGCAGACGCTCGCGGCCGGGTTGCATGGGCGGCCCACGCCGCGGCCTGCAGACTTTTTGCGCTTTGCAACCCGTGGCGGGGCTGACCTGCTGGGTTGTCCGGAACTGGGTCGGCTGGTGCCTGGCGCAGGCGCTGATTTTTTCTGCATGGATGTCGCCGGCCTTGAATACGCTGGCACGCTGCATGATCCGATGAGTCTGCCGGCAAAGGTAGGGTTCAGTGGTCAGGCCAGCATGACCGTGATCAACGGCCGTATCGTCTGGCGTGATGGCGAGTTTCCCGATCTTGACGAAACAAGGCTTGCCACCGAGGCAAGGGCACTGATCAATCGACTGGATATCAAACTATGAAACGTTCCCGACGAATGCTGCTTCGCCTGGCTGGAATGCTGACATGGACCATGCTGCTCGGCAGTCCGGTTCAGGCAGCACCTGACAGCAAGGCAGAGGTGCTCGTACGACAGGAGTTGATCCAGGTTGCGCTGGCCCGCAAGCCTGCGGACCTGATCATTCGCGGTGCAACGGTTTTGAACGTGTTCACGAATCAATGGCTGGAAAAGCAGGACATCGTCATCAAGGGTCAGCGGATCGCCTGGGTTGGTCCGGTAGGCGGTTGGCCTGGCAAGGCGACCAGGGTCCACGATGCAACCGGTCGCTGGGCGGTTCCAGGTTTTGGCGAGTCGCACAAGCACATAGAGAGCACGTATCTCACACCGGAATACGAAGCCGCGCTGGTCGTGCCCAAGGGGTCGACCTGGACCGTTGAAGACAGCCACGAGATCTCCAATGTGATCGGCAACGACAACATCACATACTGGCTCGAGGCCGAACGTGCCGGTGTGCCTCTGAAGGTCTTCCCGACGGTCGGTTCGGCCACACCGCCAACCGTCTATGAATTTGGTGGTGGTCATTACGGCTTCGAAGAGATGGTCCGCTTCATGGACCAGGACCTGCGTGTGGTTGGCCTGGGCGAAGTCATGGACTGGCCGGCAGTCAGCGATCCCGATGCACCTGGCAAGGACCGGATCTGGGGGATGATTCAGGCGACGTGGGACAAGCGTGGCGTGGTGGAAGGGCATGGCAGTGGATTGCGCGGGCTGGATCAGATCAACGCGTTTGCGGCTGCCGGGCTCTCCAGCGACCATGAGGTGCGAGAAGCGGAAGAGGGCTTCCTGAAACTCCAGAGTGGCGTTTTCATTGAAGCGAGGGTCGATGCCGCACGTGTGCTGTTCCCCTACCTGCTGAAAAAGGGTCTGCAGGACTGGAGCAATCTGTCCGTAGCCACGGATGATCGGGATGTCCTGGTGACCAGTGAGCTGGGTTCCATGGACTACAACATCCGCACGGCCATTCGAGCCGGTGTCCCTGTCACCACCGCCTATCAGCTGGGAGGCTACAACGCGGCCAGACACTTCAATATCGATCATCTGGTGGGCTCCATCGCCCCGGGACGACATGCCGATGTCGTGTTGCTGAGCAATCCGGACACCGTTGAGATCAGGGAGGTGTTTGCCAATGGTGTACTTGCTGGCAAGGATGGGCAGTACCTGTTGCCCATACCAAAAATCGAGTATGCCAGGAGCGCACACAACACCATCAAGATCGGCCGTCGGCTGGTTGCAGAAGATTTTCAGATCAAGGCACCACCGGATCGGGACACGGTTACAGTCGCACTCATGGAACCCTTTCTGTTTGTTGAACGGTTTGCCGAAGGGGAATTGCCGGTGACCGATGGTGTTGTGCTGCCCGATGCTTCGCTCGGCATTTCCAAGGTGGCCATGGTGGATCGATACCATGGCAATGCCGGTGTGGCAAAGATGTTCTGGCGCAACGTCGGCCCGATCACCCCCGGATCGGCGCTTGCCAGTTCTCAATCCCATGATCTGCACAATGTCTGGGTGCTGGGTAACGACGATGAGGCGATGGCCATGGCGGCCAACGCCGTGGCGGAGATGCAGGGTGGATGGGCGCTGGTCAAGGAGGGCCAGGTGGTTGCCCGCATCCGCCTGGAGATCGCCGGACTGGTGAGCCAGCGACTCGCTGCCGAGGTTGCGAAAGAAGTCGAGACCCTTGCGCAGAACGCAGACAGCATGCAGTGGATCGGTGCTCCAGGCTTGCCTGATCGCATGCGATTTGCCTTCCTTACCGCGTCCCCATGGCGGTGGCAACTGGTCGCCCCTTACGAGGGCAATCCAGGTGGTTTTGTCAATGTGGTGACCGGCGAAACCCATCCGGTAGTCTGGTGACGGCGACTCGCTGATGCTCCACCGTGTGCCACGGGGCTGTATCAGCCTCGTCACGATCCTCTGTCTGTTCTGCTGGCCGGCGAGTGTGTCGGCGCACTTGTTGAACATGAGTCGTGTCGAGATCGACATCCAGGCGAATCTCTCCGTGCGTGTACAGCTCGATCTTGATCTGACCGTTGCGCTGGGTGGTTCGACGCAGTTTCATGCAGCCAGCCAGGCCGATGTTCCCCTGAACAACACGGAGCTTGCGGCGCTCGCCCGGCAGGTGGCGGCGGCCGTCCACCTGACCAGTGGCGATACACGGATCTCACTCGCGCCCATTGATCTGAAGATGCCCGAGGAGGCACTTGAAACGTTTTTGTCCGGGTTCAACTGGCCGCGGGCCAGACTGTGGCTCGAAGGCCGGTTGCCGGTCCTTGCCGATGGCTCGGTGGCCCCGGTGCGGGTGATCTTCGAACCCGAGTTTCCCTTTGAAGAACCCATCGCCGTGACGCTGCGTGATGTGGCGAATGGCGTGACGGTGAGTCGCTGGCTGGTGGCCGAACAACGCAGCCCGCTGCTGGTGCCTGGCCTGGTGCAGGTTTCGGAGCCTGCCCGTCCAGGTTCGGTCATTGCCAGTCGTGAATCAGGTTCCGACGCTCAAGCAGAAGACTCTCTGACAACGATCGTCTGGCAGTACCTGGTGTATGGCTTTTATCACATTCTTCCTGATGGTCTGGATCATCTGCTGTTCGTGGCCGGACTTTTCCTCGGTTGTCGCCGACTTGGCAGGCTCGTTGGCCTGATCAGCACTTACACCGTGGCGCATACCATGACGCTGGGAATGGCGGCATTGTCCTGGGTGGAACTGCGTGGTTCGATCGTCGAGCCAGTCATTGCGTTGTCCATCGCATGGGTCGCTTTCGAGAATCTGCGCGGCGAACCGGGACTCAAGTGGCGCCTGGCGGTGGTGTTTGTTTTTGGCCTGGTCCACGGACTTGGATTTGCCCAGGCTCTCAAGGATGCAGGATTGCCGGCCGATGGCACGCTCTGGGCCCTGGCAGGCTTCAACGTCGGCGTTGAACTGGGTCAACTGGTCTGGATCGGATTGCTGTTTGCAATGTTTGGTTACTGGCGCTCCCATCCGGGTTATGGCGTCTGGGTGGTGCGACCAGCGTCCATTGCGATTGGCATCGTTGCGGTGTACTGGACAGGTCAGCGACTCCTGATGTGATGACGTTCCGGGGTTGATCGCGAAGAACGGCGGTCAACGGCTGTTGCTGACCCCTTCGACGATCCACTCGATGGCGCTGAGGTCCTTGTCGTTCAGTGTCTGGCCAGCAGCAACCCGCATGACGTTCTGATTGTCTCGCAAGGGGCCTGCAAAAATCGAAAGACTGCCGTTGATGATGCCCTGGCGAGCGGTTTCCACATCATCCAGCACTTTTGCCGGTATGGCTTTCGACAGGCTGACCAGCCGGGTGGCGTCGTTGGCAAGGCCCAGCCAGACGAGGTTTGATTTCCATCGTCCCTCCAGGCGCGCCTGCACTTTTTCCCGATAGATGGGCAGCCAATTGTGTTCCACCGTGAGCAGATGGTGCTTCGGCGCAAATGCCGACCGATCAAACTGATAGCCGATGACATGCACACCGGCTGCTTCTGCAGCAACCGCGATGGCCGGAGTCTCCGTGTGATGGGTGATGACATCAGCCTTCTCGGCAATGAGAAGTTCGGCCGCTTCACGTTCGCGCGACGGGTCGAGCCAGGTGTTGATCCATATCAATCGCACGTTGGCAGCTGGATTGACTGCACGCACACCGAGCGTGAACGCGTTGATATCGCGCACCACTTCCGGAATCTGAAAGGCTCCGACATAGCCAATCTGATTGGTCCGGGTCATTGCACCGGCAATCATGCCTGCCAGATAGCGCCCTTCGTAGGCGCGGATCTGGTAGGTACCGACGTTGCGAGCCTGCTTGTAGCCGGATGCGTGTTCGAAGGTGGTGCCCGGAAACTGCTGCGCCACCTTCATGACGGCGTTCATGTGCCCAAAAGACGTGGCAAAGATCATGTCGTACCGATCCCTGGCCAGTCGCGTGAGAACACGGACCGTGTCCGGACCCGGCATCACGCCTTCAAGCGTGGTGACCATGATGGACTTGCCAAAGATTTCCTCCAGCCCCTTGCGTGCCTTGTCGTGCGACTGGCTCCAGCCACCGGCGCTCACTGGATGTTCGTGCACGAAGGCGATTCGCAGTGGCTGTGCGGCAGCCGTCCACCCGGGGCCTGACACGGCGCTCAGTGTCAACACCATCAGTGTGCGCAGTAGCCCTCGCAGCGAACTGCGCCAGTACTTCAATTTCACTCGTTCAATCTCCATGAGACCAGGGCTGGCCCAGCGCGCGAGGAGCCATGGTGGTGTTTCGATGACGCGCATTGGAAAACAGCAGCAGCGCAAGGATGGTCGCCACATAGGGCAGCATGCCGAGCAGATTGGGCGAGATATTCAGGCCGACACCCTGAAGCAGCAGATTCAGGATGCTCATCAGCCCGAACAGATACGCACCGAACATGGCCCGAAACACGCGCCAGCTGGCAAAGACCACCAGAGCGAGCGCGATCCAGCCGCGTCCCGCGCTGATCCCCTCGGACCACAGGGGGGTATAGGCCACCGCAAGATAGGCACCCGCGAGTCCGGCAAGTGCACCACCGGCGAGTATCGCCATCAGACGAATGGGCAGCACGGCAAGACCGAGCTGGTGCGCGGCTCCAGGATTGTGCCCGATTGCCGTCAGCGTCAAACCAAGCCGGGAATGGTCCATCACCCGCCAGATCACCACCAGCAGCAACAAGCTGACGTACACCAGCGCGTCGTGGCTGAACAGTGCATGCCCGACCAGGGGCAGTGATCCAAGGAAGGGGATCGGCAGGGCTTCCATGCCCACGATCGAAACGCCGCTCATGCCATCACCAATCATTGCGGCGAGGCCAGTACCGATGATGGTCAACGCAAGTCCGGCCGCTACCTGGTTGGCGCGAAGAGCGAGAACCAGAATGGCAAACGCCAAAGCGGTGAGGGTGCCTGCCGCAACACCGGTCAGCGTACCTATCCAGACCGAGCCACTCGTCGAAGTGGCCACGAATGCACAGGCGGCGCCCATGATGACCAGACCTTCCTGGCCCAGATTGAGTACACCAGCGCGTTCCGTGATGAGAATCCCCAGAACGATCAGCAGCAGTGGCGTGCCGGCGCGCAGCGTTGTGAACAGCAGGACATCCAGCATTTCCACCATCACGCCGCCACCGGCTGGTTGCTGCCTGCTACCCGATAACGTATGAGCACGTCGCAGCCGAGGAGAAAAAACAGCAGGAGGCCCTGGAAAACCAGCGTGACAGATTTGGAAATGCCGGTGTTGATCTGCAGGTTTTCACCACCCAGATAAGTGAGTGCCAGCAACAGGCTGGCCAGCAGCATGCCCAAGGGGTGCAAGCGTCCGATGAAAGCGACGATGATGGCCGTGTATCCGTATCCAAAGGCGATGTGCGGGGTCAACTGGCCGACCGGTCCTGCCACTTCCGAAAGTCCGGCAAATCCTGCAAAAGCACCGCTGCCGAGCAGCACCAGCCAGGTGAGGCGTGTCGTCGAGAACCCGGCAAACGAGGCAGCTTTGCTGTCCGCGCCGAGCACCGCAATCTGGTACCCCGGCAGGGTCCGTGCCAGAAACCACCAGAGTGCTCCCACAGCCAGCAGGGCAAACGGTGTGCTGACCGTCAGTCGGGATGATTCCGTCAGTGCCGGCAGCAGGGCATGTGATTCAAACAGCGCCGATTCCGGGAAGCTGTATCCGCCGGGATCCCGCAGTGGACCGTGTACGGCCCAGGTCAACAGGCTTACCGCTATGTAGTTGAGCATGATCGTGGTGAGAATTTCGCTGGCGCCATATCGGGTGCGCAGCCAGGCAGCAATGGCTGCCCAGCCCATCCCCGCAATCACACCTGTGGTCACCATCGCAGGCAGTGTCATGACTCCCAGAGGAGGAGCGACCAGTGCAATCGCGCCACCGGCCAGCGCTCCCATGACAAACTGGCCCTCAGCGCCGATGTTCCATATGCCCGCCCGGTAACATACCGACAAACCAATGGCGCAAAGCAGCAGCGGTGTCGACTTGAGCGCGAGCTCCGACAGTCCGTAACTGTCACTGACCGGCGCAATGAACAGCGCGTGCAGACTGGTACCCACGGGCAGGTCCAGTGCAGCGAGAATGGCAGAGCCTGCAGCGATCGCGAGGGTCATGGCGGTAAGCGGCGATAGCAGTACCCACCAGTTTGATGGTGCAGGACGCGGAATGAGTCTCACGCCACTGCCTTCCCGGCCATCTCACCACCGCCGGTCATCCACAAACCCAGTTCCTGCAGTGGCAGCTCCCGCGTCGGGCGCAAGGGTGAAATGCGACCCGAATACAACGCGCCAATGCGGTCAGCGAGCAGATAGAGCTCGTCGAGATCTTCTGTGATCAGCAGAATTGCAGCACCCTGTGAACGTGCTTCGAGAATGCGTCGATGGATGGCATGCGCAGCGCGGAGGTCGACCCCCCAGGTCGGGTGATTGCAGATCAGCACCCGGGGTTGGTCGAGGAGCGCCCGACCCAGAAGAAATTTTTGCAGGTTGCCACCCGACAGTGCGCCAGCGCTGGCGTGTTGGTGTGGAGTCCTGACATCGAAGCTGTCGATGATCTCGCGTACATCCCGCGCCAGTTGCTCACGATCGAGGGTCAGGCCCCTCGATGCGTAGCGATGGACGTTGGTGAGGAGCAGATTGTCTGCCAGTGACATGGCAGGAATGGCGCCCTGATGTGTACGTTCAGCGGGAACGATCTGCAGGCCTGCCGCGTATCGCCGGGCAGGACCGTATCGAGTCATGTCCCGACCGGCAACGGACAGTCGTCCGGTTCGAGCCGCAGATTCGCCGCTGATCAGGTTGTTCAGGTGTTCCTGTCCGTTTCCGGAGATACCAGCGATGCCGACTATCTCGCCGCTGCGAACCTGCAGGGACACAGGCTGCATCTGCAGACCGTCCAAGGCGTTTGTGGCACCTGTCAGCTGATCCAGATCGAGCAGTACTCCTGATCCGACAGGTGTGCGGGCCGGTGGCAGCACAGGCGTTTCCTCACCAACCAGCAGGACAGCCAGTTCGGATTCACTCATGACTGACGCAATGCCGTGTCCCGTGACCTTGCCCCTGCGCAGAACGGTTACCTGGTCACACAGCGCGCGGACTTCCGGAAGCTTGTGGGAGATGAACAGGATGCTGCAGCCGCCATCGGCGATGGTGCGCAGCACCTTGAAGAACTGCGCCACTTCGCCCGGGGTCAGTGCCGCAGTGGGTTCGTCGAGAATCAGCAGGTCCGGCTTGAGCAGCAGGCAACGGAGAACTTCCACACGTTGGCGTTCTCCAGGGGAAAGATCATCGACACGGGCGAGAGGATCCACTGGCAGATCGAGCGATTCCGCCAGAGACAGAAAACTCTCTCGCATCACCGCGGGAGGCCTGTCGAAGCCATCAATACCATCCAGATAGAGCCGCACGTTGTCCATGACACTCAGCGGTTCGATCAGTGAGAAGTGCTGGAAGACCATCGCCATGCCAAGTGCCCGGGCGACGCGGGGTGACATCGGGCGAATCTGTCGACCGTTCCAGAGGATTTCTCCGGCATCCGGTTGCTCGACCCCATAGATGCATCGCATCAGTGTTGATTTTCCGGAACCATTCTCGCCGAGCAAACCGCGTATCTCACCAGGAGCGATACGAAGATCAACGCCGTCGTTGGCGAGAACTCCCGGATAGCGGCGGGTGATGCCGATCAGTTCGAGACGAGGGATGCGTACTCCGTGGGGCGACTCGTCAGGAACTCCCATAACGCGCCTGCCATTCCTGCTGTTTGCGCATTTCTTCGGCATACGTCAGCCAGCGGGTGGCCTGCTTGCGGGTCGACTCGAAGCTGCTGGCCTTGCGCAGGGCTTCGAAGCTGTTGCTGAACTCCTCCTTTTCCGAAAGCACGATACCCAGGAGCAGCCAGGCCTTGCCTGGGTCCTTCAGACCGGCATCCAGCGCCTTGTTGAGCGTATCTTCGGCGAGGTCGAGCTTGCCTTTTTCCATGTGCAGGTTGGCAACCCGGGTGAGCGCTTCACCATTACCCTGCAGGGCAGCAAGTTCCGTGAATGCCTTGATCGCCTTGTCAGACTCCCGAGCCGCCACCCAGGAGTTGGCCAGCAGATCAACGTAGGTGGCGTCACGAGGCAGCAGCTTTTTCTCGAATGCCGATTCGAGCAGTCTCGCCGCCTGTTCGGGGATTCCGCGCGTTACGGCGAGCTGAACCAGTGATTTCACTGACGATTCTTTCTGCAGAACCCCCTTGAGCCAGGCCATCTTCATCACCGACAGTGCAGCCGCATCGTTCTCCTGCACGACGTAGACGCTGGCCAGTTGCTCCCAGTATTCGGTGTTTTCCGGCCATGCGGCGATCATCTGCTTGAGACTGCGTTCCGCCGCGTCGTAACGTTTCAGTTCGAAGCTCGCGGCAGTGAGCAACTGGTACCAGCTTTCCTTGGGCTTGTCGGTGGAAGCTATGGCCCGCTCGGCAAACGGAATGGCCTGATCGTACCGCTTGGTCTGCGCGAAGATGTTGGCCATGAAGATCATCTGGTTGGCCGTCGGATCAACCAGCGTGTCAAACCACTGCGTGGCGAAGGTCAGCGCCTCATCAAATTTGCCCTGGGCGGCATACAGCTGGGCGACCATGTACCCCACGGTGTATTTGACCTTCTCAGGCAACAGGTTCATGTCGAGACTGTCGCGCAGATGTTTGATGGCCTTGGGGAAGTTCTCCTGCGACATTTCTGCATAACCCAGCGTTTGCAGCGTCAGCGCCCTGTCCATCGAGTCTTCACCCACTTCGGAAAGCAGGGTTTCGAGCACGACGATGGCTTCCCTGGTCTGGCCAACGCTCATCAGCTTCTGCACCTCGTTGAGCCTGTTGTAGGCTTTCGGCGAAACGGTAGGCGCCGCTGCGATGGCGGGCAGGCTGAGTGCGCAGAACACGATCAGCAGCAGTGAAAGGCAGGTCTTTCGCACGGCTCACATCTCCAGGGTGAATTCGATGGTCTGCTTCGCCCGCTGTGTGACAGCATTGCCATCGACAATCTTGGGTCGAAATTTCCAGCGCTGCATCGCCATGATGGCGGCCTGGTCAAAGATCCTGGGGGGGTTCGATTCCATCACCTTGACGTTGGAAACGGTGCCATCCGGCCGGATCAGAACCTCCATGGTGACCGATCCCTGGATGCGCGCCTGTTTGGCGTTGCGTGGATACGCTGGAGGTACCCGGACCACGGCCATCACGTCGGTGTCGAACGCCGCCATGCCATCACCTGCACTCAGCGTCCCCAGGTACGGTCCTCCACCTTCACCAACCGGTACACCGATGCTGGGCATGTTCATTCCCAGGTTCGGGTTCATGGTTTCCAGTTGAGAGGAAAAGTCGGGCACCTCCGGCTGTTGATCCGGGGGAGGAGGTGGCTCGGGCAACTGGCGATCCTTGGTGTTGGTCACCTCCTTGGCCGGGTCGATCCGGATGAAGTTCAGGTACGTATGAGTCGAGTCGGGCTTCTCGAAGATACCCTCGGTGCGGATCATGTAGTGCATGCAGACCACCAGCACAAAGGTGATCAGTAACGCTGCAAACCCACCGGCTACCTGCTTCGCGTACATTACTTTCCATCCGCCGCAACGGACACGCTGGTTGCGCCCGCGAGGCGCGCCTGGTCCATCACCTCGATCAGCGTCTCGGTGTTGGAAAGCGCGTCGGCAACGATGATGACGGCAGCACCGGGGCTTTCAGCCAGTCCCTTTTCGATGTTTGCGCGCACGGCCCGCTTGTCAACCTGTCGCTTGTCGATCCAGATCTGGTTGTTGGCCTCGATGCCCACCTGGATGCTGGACGCGTCTGTGGGTACCGACGTCTCGGCATTCGGTCGGGTGACGTCCACACCGGAGTCCTTGACGAATGTCGAGGTCACGATGAAAAAGATCAGCATGATGAAGACAACATCCAGCATCGGCGTCAGGTCGATCTGACTTTCTTCTTCTTCAACAATCAGAAAACGTGAAGAGTCACTCATGGTCTTATTCCTTTGCGAACTGGTCGGACAGCAGGCGTTTGGCTTTTCGGTAACGAAGGTCGAGTCGGCTGGAGAACGGCAGCGCTGCCAGTGCGATCACCATGCCGGCCATGGTGGGAATGGTTGCGGCGCTCACACCCGTAGCCATTGCCCGAGGATTGCCGGAGCCCATGAAAGCCATCACCTCGAACACCTGCAGCATGCCGGTGACGGTGCCAAGCAGGCCGAACATCGGCAGCAGCGCGATCAAGGTGACAATGATGGAAAGCTTCGAACCGAGCGCACTTTCCAGTTCGGAGATATACATCCGCTGCTGCAGCTCTGCGTACCAGGAAGATCGCTCCGGACGCGCCTGCCATTTGTCCAGGGCATCTTTCAACGCAGACGGATACTGCATGGAGAAGTACCAGAGCCGCTCCAGGATCAACCACCACAGCAACACGGCGATAATGATCATGGGCCACATGACCGGGCCTCCCCGGTCCATGAAGTCGAACAGCGCGGTAACCAGTTCCGTCATGCTGCTTCCTTGCGCTTGACAGCGATCGCTTCTGCTTTTCCTGCCATCAAGCCGGCAGCCTGCTCACCGATGATCTTGGAGAGGTTGGTTGCCTGCGAGCTCAGCAGGCTGTGGCTGAGCAACAGGGGGATCGCCGCAACAAGACCCTGCACGGTCGTGACCAGGGCCTGTGAAATCCCGCCTGCCATGAGTTTTGGATCGCCCACGCCAAAGAGCGTGATGGCCTGGAAAGTGCCGATCATTCCGGTCACGGTGCCCAGGAGTCCCATCAGCGGGGTGATTGCAGCCATGACCTTGATGGTAGGCAGACCCTTGCGTACGTCAGCCACATCCGCGATGACGACCTGCTCAAGCTTCCGTGAAATGAGCTCCTGGTCATCAAGGTGCTCGTTTTCATAAAAAACGCGCATGATCCTGCCCAGCGGATTGTCATCGGAGATGGTGTTGAGGTCCTTCAGTTGCCGTTTCATGCGACTGCCGATCCGGGAGAGCCTGAACCATCGTTCGAGCACGATGATGAGTCCGATGAATGCGACAAGCATGATGGCGTAACCCACTTCCTGCCCCTGCTGGATACGTTCCCACAGGCTGGGCGACTGGATCAGCAGTCCCAGCAGTGCACCACGGGAGGGGTCGAGTGCAAAACCGACCGTCGATCCCGGATCGGCTGAACTGAGTTGTTCGGCGGTACTGCGGAAGCTGCCGATCGGTTGGCGGGCCAGTTCGATGATCGAGTTTGATTCGGGGAGGTGGTCGAGATACTTGTCGCCGGTAACAAGGTTGAAGAGGCCGACCCGGGTGACGGACGCGTCGTAGCTTGTGCCATCGGGCGCGACCACGGCGTGCTCAAACGTGGTCGTCTGTCCGGAAAGGGCAATTTCCTGCAGCAGCAGTTCCCAGAGTTTCTTGACCTCCTCGACGGAAGGAACTTCCTTGGTACTGGCAAGACCTTCGATTTCAGCCTGGCGCTCCGGATGTTCGAGCATGATCAGGGAGTCGAAGAGCAGGGTTTGTGCATCATCAGCGGTTTGCCGGAATACTCCGAACAGTTCACCGAGGTCGCCTGTCCTTCTGGTCAGTTCCGTCTGCAGTTCCGCGAGTCGGGTTTCATTGCCGTCGAACTGCGTCTTGAGTTCTGCCCGACGTGCTTCCTGCCCGGCAATTTTCTGTTCTGCCTCGCGCTGCAAAGCCTGTTGTTCCTGCTGCGACGATTGAAAGCGAAGCTCCCGTTCCTTGTTGTGCTTCGATTCTGCCGATGCTCCGCGTTGAACACTCTCATAGAGATCCAGCACACTGACCACAGGTTCTGCAGCGTAGGTGCTGCTGGTCAGGCTGAACAGCAGCGCGGCGATCGGGGTGCAAAGTAAACGTTTCATGCGGCATCTCCTGAAGCATCAACCGGCAGGGTCAGCATTTCCGGTGGCATCTGTTTGCGAGCGATGCGAATGCCCAGCTGGATTCTTGAACGGTAATCGCTGTCAACCTGTTCCCAGTCCTTGCGGGTCGGATTCCAGCGACCGCTGACAGAGCCATCCAGCGTCTGGTAGTACAGACCCACCCGTCCGACGCGCAAGAAGTCCACTGTCAGGACCTCATCCCCGGATTTGAGTTCACCCTTGTAGGCTTCGATGGTCCTGCCATATTCCACCTCGATCAGGTAAGCCTCCATCACCCGACGAAATTTCTCGCCAGAGGTGACATCGGCGCGATCGATCAGCGCCCGCAGGTTGTTGATGCGTGTCTGGCGCTCTGTCAGCAGGAACGGCACATCGGCGTCGAGCAACTTGTCCAGGGTCTCCGTCATCTCGATCATCAGTGGCAGTGCACCGGTTTCGATGCTCTCGATATCACCGGACTGTTTTGCAATGGATGCAATTTCCGAGTTCTGCGATTCGATCAGGCGGGCGAGTTGTTTGTTGTAGATCTCCAGGCTCTCGGCGCGTTGCAGGGCGATCCGGTAGGCTTGCAGAGAACCTGCGGTCTTCTCGGCGAAGCCATCGATCTTTTCCTGGCTGGCAGCAGCGCTCGAATCCGATGCCTGCTGAACTTTCAGCGCATCGTCGATTGCGTGTGCGGGTGGGATGGACAGATCAATGAAGAGAAGCGTAGCGACCGCGATCATGCAGGCCTGAGACCCGCGCATTACCCATTGCATTGTGGACTCCTGGACTCGATTGCACCTTTTTCTGTCCGCGGTCCTGGTTAGGAAGGCCGACGGACTGACCATGCAGTCCCGGCTGCAATATGCATGCCACTGCCAAACAGGCACCAAAGGTTGGTCAGTAAAAAACCACGCGCGATCGTGGTCTGGACAGAGGTGAAGCCTTGTTGCGGAACCTTGGCCTCCGATCAATGACTCGGGGCGGCCCTTGCAGCACCAGCATCGAACAGGGGATGGCAGCGATCGCACCAATCCGATGCGTTGAGTGAATTGTGATGGCGAATCTGCTGGCCAACCGATGGTACTGCACCCACTGGCACTGGCCTGAACGTTGCTTTGTCAGTACGGCAATGATGCAGAGTCTGTGTTCGAACCTGACGAGGAAGTCCTGATGAACGTTCTGGAGTTCGATCCCGTGTCCGGCGACTACCCGCGTGACTTGCGTGGGTACGGTCGTCAACCACCCGATCCCCGCTGGCCTGGCCAGGCTCGACTGGCGCTGCAGGTGGTTCTGAATTTTGAAGAAGGAGGGGAAAACAATGTGCTGCATGGTGACCCTGCGTCAGAGACCTTTCTGTCGGAGATCATGGGAGCCAGGGCTTACCCCGCGCGGCACATGAGCATGGAGTCGATCTATGAGTACGGAACCCGTTCAGGATTCTGGCGGCTGTATCGCTGCCTGACCGCGAGGTCGGTTCCTGTGACCGTCTATGGTGTAGCCATGGCACTGGCGCGGCACCCGGAAGCGGTGGCGGCGATGCGAGAGGCAGACTGGGAGATTGCTTCGCATGGTTATCGCTGGATTGACTACCAGTTTGTCTCTGCAGACGAAGAAAAGCTGCACTTGAAGCGCGCCGTTGCACTGCATACGGCGGTTACCGGCAGCCGCCCGCTGGGCTGGTACACCGGCCGCGACAGTCCGAATACCCGCGCCATCGTGATGGAAGAAGGCGGCTTTCTCTATGACTCCGATTCGTACGCGGATGATCTTCCCTACTGGCATCTGCAGGCCGGCGTAGCGCCGCACCTGATCATCCCCTATACACTTGATGTCAACGACATGCGATTTGCATCCCCGCAGGGCTTCAACTCGGGCGATCAGTTTTTCTGCTATCTCAAGGACACTTTTGACGTGCTCTATGCAGAAGGTGAGTCAGCGCCAAAGATGATGAACATCGGGTTGCATTGCCGCATTGCGGGTCGGCCTGGACGTGTGGCCGCCCTGATGCGTTTCCTCGACTATGCCGGTAGACATGACGGAGTCTGGTGGAGTCGACGGATCGACATAGCACGTCACTGGCATGCCGAACATCCGCCTCAGCGTTCAGCCTGAATCCACGCCAGCAGGGTAGTCCGCTCCTCGGGTGTCATGCCCGTCAGATTTCCCAGCGGCATGAAACCGGTGGCGAGCGCGGACCGGATCCGATCCGCCGGTATTCCAACCGAGGTTCCTGACAACTGCTCAGGGTGCTCGAACAGCAGTCCTGCGGGCGGGGTTGCATAACCGGGAAAAGCCGGTTTCTGCGCATGGCAGGGCGTGCAATGGATGGTCACCAGACGCGCGATGTCGCCGCGGTTCCGGTGATTGTCCCTGCCGGGAGCGAGATCCCTTGATGACGTTGCGGGCATGCTGACAAACACCAGCACACAGAAGGCCAGTGCTGGTCCGACCAGCCAGCCAGGTTGGTGTCTCCCCAGATTCCTGAGATTGAAAAAATGACGCGCGGTCGCTGCCGTGAGCGCCAGTGCAACCACCAGCAGCCAGGCCATGGAGCCGGTATAGAGAAATGGCGCGTGATTGCCAAGCATGCAGAAGAGAACCGGTAGCGTGAAGTAGTTGTTGTGGGTCGAGCGCAGCTTTGCCAGCAGAGCCGGTTGAGGGTCCGGATCCACACCCGCCCCGATGGCCGAGACCAGTTTTTTCTGTGCCGGAATGATACCGAGGAGAACATTGCCCGCCATGATGGTGGCGAGGGCTGCGCCAACATGCAGCATGGCGGCACGCGGGGTAAACAGTTGCCAGGCCAACCAGCTGGCCAGCGTCATGACCACGGTGATCAGGAGCGCAAAAGCCACTGGCCGGTTCTGCAGCACGGAGCGGATGCTCGCCTCGTACAGTGCCAATATGACCAGCAGGTAAGTCACGCTGGCCGTGATGGCGACCAGGGGTGTCTGTACCCACGTTTCCGCGCCAATGAGATAACTCTGTGCTCGAACATAGTAGATGACGACCAGCAGAGCACTGCCCGAAAGCCAGGTGCTGTAGGCCTCCCACTTGAACCAGTGCAGAGTCTCGGGCATGCGTTGTGGCGCGAGATGGTACTTGCCAACTTCGTAGATTCCACCGCCATGAATTGCCCACAATTCGCCCTTCAGACCCCGCGCAGCCTTCTCCTGCGACGCGGGCACCAGGCTCTGATCCAGCCAGATGAAATAGAACGAAGCACCGATCCAGGCGATGCCGGCGATCACATGAATCCAGCGCACCAGAAAAGCCAGCCACTCCAGCAGGTGTCCTTCCATCAACTGCCTCTGTACGTGCTGTAGCCGAACTGGTTCAGCAGCAGTGGAACGTGATAGTGCGACGGGTGGACCAGCACCGAAAAATGAATGGTGATGATCGGATAGAAGCTCTCCTTTGAACGGCTTCGATACCACTCGCCGGAATGAAACAGCAGTTGATAGTGGCCAGGTTCCAGCTGGACGTCTGGACTCCAGGTTCGAACTCGCCCATCCGTGTCCGTTGACGCGGCGGCGATCGGAACAGGTTCTCCTTCACGCAGCAGTTCGACGCGAACGCCGACTGCTGGCGTGCCGGTCCCGATATCGAGGATGTGCGTGCTGAGCGTGGCCAGGGTCATGGTCTGCACCGCCAGGCAAGAGGCATTGTGTGCATGAACATGTCAGGGCACATGGTGGATCTCATGGCGCGGCCGCTGGTGTGACCTCAACCAGGCCGTCAGTCGAAGATTGGTGATTGCAGCGTGTTCCCGCGCGGCAGTTGCCAGCTCTTCTTCCGTGCTCCTGCCGATACGACTGCGCAAGGCGATGAGCATGTCTTCTGCCGACCTGCCCGTTGCACAGATGATGAAGATGAAGCCATGTCGAGCCAGGTAGTCATGATTCAACCTGGCCAGCTCTTCGAGCACCGTCGCGCTGGAGCGCATGACCTGTCCCTGTTCGCCGATGGCCCGATTGTCAAAACGCTGGCGCAGGTGTTCGACATCACCAATCAGGGGGTGACCGGCAAAGGCCGCGAGCCAATGGTCGGTGGTTGTCTTTGACCACACTTCCCTGCCTGCTGCTTCGATCTGCTCGAGATCTGCAAACGGTCGCCGTGCCAGCATCCGGGCCGCCCACCATTCACAGTGACTGCTGCTCGACAGAAGCGCACACGCTGCCTTGTCATCCAGGATGTTCAGAGCGTCGACCGCCAGTCGTTGTTCGGACGACAGGTCTGCAGCTGAACCTTCGGGGTCAGTCGGCTGCATCGATGGATGCCTCCTGCACAAGGCTCGATCGAATCTGGCGCCAGCTGAGTGAAGCAGGCGGACTGGGAAGGCGTGTCCGTCGTTGCCGCTCCTGCAGCAGCTGGGCGGCAACCGAGATGGCCACCGCCATGGGTTCCTTGCCAGGCACGGTGTCCAGACCGATCGGACACTGCACTGTCCTGATTCGTTGTACTGGAACACCGTCCTGACGGAGTCGTTCGGTGAAGCGCTGCCATTTGGTCGAGGAGCCGATCATGCCGACAAATGCGATCGGGCTGCGATCAAGCAGTGCCTTGATCAATCGATAGTCCAGCAGGTGATCATGTGTCATCACCAGTACAAAGCTGTTGGCATCGAGACCTTCGACCGCACTCTCCGGCGTCTCCAGGCAGAGTTTTTCGACGTCGGCTGTGATACCGGCGAGCTGCGCTTCGCGATGGTCGATGAGCGTGACGGGAATCGAAAGATCGTGCAGCAGCGCAGCGAGGCGCTGCGCGACATGGCCTGCACCAAACAGGGTGACCGGGATGCTGTCCAGGCCAAAGGACTCCAGCAGTACCGTCATGCTGCCACCACAACACTGCAATGCAGCGGCCGCCAGGGGGAAGTGGGTGACTTCCTGGATGCTGGTCGTACCCGCCAGCAGTTCGTGTGCACGTGTGATCACCAGTTGCTCAAGCTGGCCCCCGCCGATGCTGTCGTATGTGGTCTGTCGGGTGATGACCATCTTGGCACCGTTGCCACGCGGTGTTGAGCCACTGGTTGCCAGCACCGTTGCCAGTACGAATGGTGTGCCTTGCCGGGAGCAGCGACTCACCGCCTGTTGCCAGCGCAGGGTCATGACAGTTCTCCGGACGCGTGCAGGCGCGCATCCTGGACCGCCCAGTACACCTGTTCGGGAGTCGCAGGCACCGGCAGCGAAGGCAGATAACGCTGCAGACGCAGGTCTGCGGCGCTGGCGCATGCGTCCCGAAGCGCGCACCACACGGAGATCGCCAGCATCACGGGCGGCTCGCCGACGGCTTTGGATCGGTGTATCGAATCAACGGTGTTGGGCTGGTTGAAAAAGCCGACGTTCAACACGGCCGGGATATCATGGGCAGTAGGGATCTTGTAGGTCGCGGGACTCGCCGAGGTGATTCGGCCCTGTGCATCCCAAAGCAGTTCTTCCGTGGTCAACCAGCCAAGCCCCTGGGCAAAACCACCTTCGATCTGACCCATGTCAACGGCCGGATTGAGAGAACTGCCGACGTCCTGAAGAATTTCGGTACGCAAGACGCGATACTCGCCGGTACGGGTGTCGATGACGACCTCGCTTACCGCCGCACCATGAGCGAAGTAGTAAAAGGGATGACCGCGTCCCAGCTGCTTGTCGAAGTGAATTTCGGGAGTCCGGTAAAAACCGGTTGCCGAAAGTGGCGTACGGGCACGCCAGGCCCGTTCGATGAACTCGTGAAACGGCAGGGATGAAGTACCGTCGCTGACCTTGTCGTCGCGAAACAGCATGGTGGATGAGTTCCAGCCCAGTGTCTGCGCTGCAAACGTACGCAGGCCCTGCTGGATCTTCGTGCAGGCATCCAGTGCCGCCAGGGCATTCATGTCGGTGCCAGTGGAGGCGGCGGTTGGCGATCCGTTGGGAACCTTGTCAGTCCGGGTGCTGCTGTTGCGAACCTGTTGGAGGGAAACTCCGAACGCAGTGGCCACCACCTGCGCGATCTTGGTGTAGAGACCCTGTCCCATTTCGGTTCCTGCATGGGACAGTTCGATGCTGCCATCGATGAAGATGCTGACCAGTGCACCGGCCTGGTTCAGATGCGTGGTTGTGAATGAGATGCCGAACTGTACGGGGGTAAGCGCCAGTCCTTTTTTCAGCGGACCTTCCGCCTGATTGAAAATTCCAACAGCCTTGCGCCACGCCGCATAGTCCACCCGTTGTTCAAGTGTTTCCAGCAGGTCGAGCATCACATGCTGGCTGATCTTCTGACCGTAGGGTGTTTCGTCCGCTCCGGGTGCATAGAGGTTGCGCTTGCGCAGCACCAGCGGATCCATACCCAATCTTGCTGCGATTTCGTCCATGGCGGCTTCCGCGGTCACCATGCCCTGCGGGCCACCAAAACCGCGGAAGGCCGTATTGGACACCGTGTGCGTCCGACAGCGATGTCCCGTGATGGTGGTATGTGGCACGTAGTACGCGTTGGTGGCGTGGAACATCGCGCGATCAACGATGCCGTCGGAGAGATCGGGTGAATAACCACACATCCCTGACAGTTCGATCTGGGCCGCTTCCAGAATTCCATCGCGGCTGAAGCCGATCCGGTAACGATTGTGGAAATCGTGGCGTTTCCCGGTTTGTACCATGTCATCGGCGCGGGGCATGCGGTACTTGACGGTTCGCTGCTGCCGAACGGCAAACAGCGCCGCCATGCAGGCGAGCGAGGCGGCCTGGCTTTCCTTGCCACCAAACCCGCCGCCCATGCGACGACATTCAACCTGTATGCGATGCATCGGTACACCGAGCACCCGGGCCACCAGTTCCTGAACTTCGTGGGGGTGCTGCGTGGCGCTGTGGACCAGCACGCCGCCATCTTCGCCGGGTATGGCCAGGCTCACCTGGCCTTCGAGATAAAAGTGCTCCTGTCCCCGGACCAGCAGGCTGCCTTCCAGAACCAGTTCCGATTTCAGCAGCGCGGCGGTGGTATCCCCCCGCTGCCATGTGCGTGAGGGCAGAACAAAATTCCCTGCCTGCAGTGCCGCCGTCGCGTCCAGGAGTGCCGGAAGTGTTGAGTACTCGACTTCCGCCAGCATCGATGCCTGTTTGGCAATCGTCAGGGAACGAGCAGCCACTGCAAACAACGGTTGACCGATGTAGCTGATCTCACGATCAACAAACAGGGGATCACCCGGAAAAATGGCACCGATGTCCAGTTCACCCGGGACATCTTGCGCCGTGATGACATCCGTGACACCAGGAAAACTGCGGACCCGCGTGAGATCCAGGCGGGTCAGGATGCCATGGGCAATCGGACTCATTCCCGTGGCAACGTGCAGGCAGTCTTCGGGTACCGGGATGTCATCAACGTACAGCGCGCGACCGTTGACATGACGGACAGCCGATTCATGTGGCACGGCCTGGCCCATACCTTCGGAAGCATGGGACGAGTCAAAACCCGCGTTGCTGTCTGGAGAGAGCGTGTTGTTGAGTTTCATGCGGGTTGCACCGCCAGAAGATCCGGATCGGTGTGGCCTGCAGTGACTGCGAGGGCCTTCTGCAGCAGGGTGGCTGCCATCGCGGATCTGTATGCAACACTGGCCCGGACATCCGAGATCGGCTTGACCACTTCACCCAGTGCTTCGACCAGGACACCGGACGATACCTGCCCCGGAAGAAAACTGTCAGGCATCTGCCCGAGGAGCATGGCTTCCACCGAGGGCACTCGCAGCGGGATGGCGGCGACGCCGCCATAGGCGATCCGGGCGTGACAGATGCGGCCATTGTCGACCTTGAAATAAAACGCACCGAGAACACTCGAGATATCATCTTCGTGTCGTTTGGTGATCTTGAAGACCTGCAGCGCCGACCATTCGACAGGCAGGGGAATCTCCACCGACTGGAGGTACTGCCCGCGGTCGAGCGCTGTCTTTCGGTAACCTTCGTGAAAGATGTCGATCGGCAGCCGGGTTCGGCGCCCGCTCACACTGCCGATGTGAACCTGGGCGTCAAGCGCCAGAAGCACAGGCGGCCAATCCGCAATGGGGGAACCATTCGCCAGATTGCCACCCAGGCTGCCGCGATGACGGATCTGTGGCGATGCAAATCGATCCAGCATGCGAATGATCGCGGCGCACGGGACGAGCCCGTCGCTCCCGAACAGCGATTCCAGTCGTTCATGGGTGACTGCCGCACCAATCGTGAGCGCGTCGTGCGTCAACTCCGTGCGATTCAATGTTTCCACTCGCGAGACATCGATGACTTTTTCGAAGCGGCGATACTGTTGGGTTACCTCCAGCCAGAGGTCTGTACCACCCACCACGATACGCGCTGGCCGGTCCGCGTCTTCTGCCAGCAGACCCTGCAGTTCCGCTGCGGTCGTCGGCTGGAAGTAGCGTGTCTGCAGTCCTGGCTTGACGTTGTGTGTGTTGATTTCCCGCAGGACCGCGGCCGTGTGTTCGAGGGCCGGAATGGGCTCGGCAGTCGAGGACAAGGCCTGGACACCGGCGTCCAGGATGCTGCGATAACCAGTACAGCGGCATAGATTGCCGCCCAGTGCAGGTCGTATGGATTCAGCGGTCACCGCGCCAGACGCACCGCTTTCCCGGGATGCTGACGCGTCAGGCGCACTTTGACGAAGTGTCAGGCCAACCATGCTCATCACAAAACCCGGTGTGCAGAAGCCGCACTGCGAACCGTGCTGTTGGACCATGGCACTCTGTACCGCGTGTGGGCGGGTGTTGTTGCCCACCGCTTCGACGGTGAGAACCTGCGTACCGTGCAGTGCTGCCAATGGCGTAATGCAGCTGTTGAGTGTGCGGTAGACCACTGCATCCGGTCCGCTAGTCGGTATCTGCAGGCGCGCAGGTTCCTGCAGATAACCGACCACGACGGTGCAGGCACCGCAGTCTCCGGAGGCACACCCTTCCTTGGTACCCGTGAGGTGCATGGTGTTGCGCAGGTAGTCGAGCAGCGTGGTAGCCGGATCAAGGTCGCCTGGTGCAACCCGGGAATCATTGATGCGTAGTTCGAGCATGTTGGTTCTTTACACGTTGGGCCAACCCGGATTATTCATGAAGTTCTGTCACCAGGGACAAGAAGCTGGAAAAGAGTGCGTGACGAACTCTGGGAAAGCGCGTGCGTTGATTTCCTGCAGACCTGCAACCGCAGCAGGACATTCATGAAGGCCTCAAGCGGGACGTCTGGCCTTGTGTGTTGCATCTCCTCGACCTCTGGTCATGCCTGCCTTTGATACGAACATGAAGAATGCAAGATTCTGGCCACACGCACAGAAAGGCCCTGTGGTGTCACGGGCCGACCCGAGTTTGATGGGTGCTGCCTTGGTGTGGGCGAGGGGAGGAGGGCAGAAGTACCGGGAGAAGATGAAAGAGGGACCTCATGCGAACGGTGCCCAAAGTGGGTTTCCGCTCAGAGACACACCTCGTGATTCTCCTCAAACCACGAGGACACACCTCGGGATTTGATCGTTCTTGTTCTCGGAATCGAAGCCACCCGGCTCGTTTCAGATAGCCACGAGATGAATGTCGCGTGCTGTTTTGACTGAACCCAGGGATATCGAGCGGTCGAACGTGACCAGTCGACCTTCGCGATGCACTGCAAGGGCAAGGAGATAGACGTCTGTCAGTTGCCTGGACCCGAGCACGTGGCGCCAGTCGATGCGCTCCGGTTCGAAGAGGCTGATGTCGTCGGGCCAGAATTCGTGCCACCGGGTCTGTGTAGCCATGCGCATCCGCGATGCGATTTGCGCGGGGGGTTCATATCCCGGATAGCTCGATTGCGACAGGATTCGAATGCAACCATTTTGCGTCAAGGGGCAGGAAGACCATCCGTCTTCAATGTGCGTTTCCATCCAGGTGCGAGCGCGCAGGTGATGTATGTGAGCCGTGTCGAGCAACGCGATCAGCACGTTGACATCGAACAGCGAGCGCATCAGATGCCTTCCTGCTCGCGCAATCGCTCAATGGTCTCCTCGGTCACGACCCGGTTTCCTGCTGGCATTGGCTGGAACCCATAAAACGACACCGGTTCGTGGATCGCCAGTGCCGGGGACGGCGAAGCCTGCGTCAAAGTGCGTCGCACCAGCGCCGAGATCACCGCGCCGGCTGTTTTTCGTTCCTTGCGGGCGATTTCCTTTGCGGCGCTCAGGATGTCGTCGTCGATATCGAGTGTGGTGCGCATCGTTGCCGCTGGGTTGCATTTGATGCGGTGATGCTATTGCATCAAATTGAATTGCGCAAGGCACGCTTCTTCCCAGAAGGCGCATCGGGGAGGGTTTATCTACGAGGACACACCTCGGGATTCAGAGGTATCTATATCTACGAGGACACACCTCGTTATCCCGTGCGTCAGGCTGGTTGACGCCTCTGACTTTGGCGGACGATCGACACCGGAGGAACACGACATGCCCAAACACCGTCATTCGCCCGGGTTAAAGGATCAGGCCCTGGGCAACGCCAGACAGCCTGGATCAGGTACGACTATCATGGTGGTTGCTGAACCCGTGTTCGCACCGCGACCGGGGGGATGCAACCTGGACGATGGCTGGGTCGTGGCAATCGTTTACGACGGGGTGGCCCGGAAGACACAAGACTGCGTCTTCGAAGCGAACGCGCTGACCAAGAGGCCGATCGCCGCGGTACCGTTGCCGCTCAGCATGGATGAGTCAGGATTTGCGCCATGATCACAATACCCCGGCTTGTCATCGTCCTCTGGCTGCTGGCCACCACGGCCTGTGCCGATCCGTCATCGGCTGAACGAGACGGTACGCAGGTCCAGAGAATTCCGTTGCCCGCTGCGTTGAAGGAAGTGTCCGGTCTGGCTGCGGTGGATCAGAACAGGCTGCTCGCGGTCAGCGATGAAGTGGCAACCGTTTACACCATCGACCTCGAGCGTGAGCGTGTGGACGTTTTGTTCTCACTCGGGCAGCCCGTCATTACCGCAGATTTCGAAGGTATCACGGTCGCCGGCAATGACGTCTGGCTGGTGACCAGTCAGGGTAAGCTGTACCGCGCGATTGACGGGCTCGCCGCGTCGAAGCACCCGCCTTCGTACGAGGTGTTCAATACACGACTCAAGAAACGATGTGAAGTCGAGGGACTGACGTTTGATTCGCCTCAGTTTCTCCTTGTGTGCAAGGAGAGTTTCGAAAAAAGCGAGCGGCATAGCCTGATGATTCATTCATGGTCTCCGGGCATTGCGCGTGCCGAGGTTTTTCTCGGCCGACCACTCGAGGAACTTGGTTCGATCCGCAAACTCAATCCGTCAGGTCTGTCGATCCTCGACGATACGATCCACATCGTCGCCGCCAGACAGACGACCCTGCTCGAGATTGATCGTGCGGGGAACCTGTTGGGTGCGCGGACGTTGGTCGGTCATCCGCAACCTGAAGGTATAGCGGTCATGCCGGACGGATCGATTGTGATCGCCGATGAAGGTAAAAAGGGTAGTGGGTTCATCACGCGTTACGCGCCCGTCAACGACAACGATTGAGGACGACTTTCCTGAAACGGCCGTCGTCGCTGAGGATTTCAAAACCGCGCTCCAGAAAATCGACCACACGGGACTTTTTTCTCGGTGACAGCACAGGGTCGGCTGTGAACACGCCGATAATCTCTTCGCGTGCTGCCAGCATTCTGGCGCGTGCATCGTCCAGTACACCATTTTCGTCGCAGTAACCCATGTAGATCCGGTCGGTCACTTTCTTGATATCAAGGACCAAGGGTGGTCGTGCGTACTTCGTGTTGATGGCACCGGAAGAATCGAAATCATAGATCAATGGTGTATAGGTGCCTTGTGTCGGGCCGGTCACCAGCTTGGCGTTGTGGCAGCACTCGTCTCCTGCCGGTGCGGTGGTGAGCGAATAATCCGGATTGGCAATCACGAACTGGAAGAGATTGACCAACGCGGCAGACGGCAGATCCAGCTCATCGATCCTGATGGTGCCGACCTCGGCACTCTTGCGTCCTTTGCGTTTGGCGAGCCGCCCTGTACGTTCGACAAAAAACGCTCCCTCCGACCGATCCTCCATCTGGCCGTCGGTGTCTGTATAGGTCACGTTGATCCATCGAGCCTGGTAACTGAGGGGTGTCAGCACATTCAGTGCCTTGTACATCAGGTACTCGGCACGCAGGTAGTCTGCATGCAGTGTCCCATCACCGCATTGCACCACCAGCTTGAGGTTGGTCTGTCCGTCGAACACCGAGTCGGCTGTTGTCTTCTTGTCGAAATTCAGTCGTAGCGGTGGGTAGGCGCAGACCTTGCGGTTCAACCGGCGATTGCCACGCAGGGTGACTTCAACGGGAAACGTGCGTGTATCCCAGCGGACTTCGCCCGGATAGACGGCCGACTTGTCGCGCTCCGACCGTGCTTGTGAAAGTGGCGCCGAAAGGGTGATTTCGAGGGGGGTGTCACTCGCGAACAGCGGGTCCTCCGGTTTCGACAGCGCGGAAGCCGGTACCACGGTCAGCAGGATTCCAGCCAGGAGAACGCCGGACAGAGGCTTGCGATCGAACATGTGAAGATCCTCCGAGGATCGATGGGCTGAATGTCACTGGCTTTCGAAAGCCCGCTTCGTCCGTGTCCCGGACACCACGCGTGCGCGTCCTTCAGGCGTCTGGCTGTAGAGGTCATCTCCTTCAATCACAAGGTTGACCGCGTGACCCCCGTAGAAGGCGGAGATGCCGGTGTCAGCCATGATGACCTTGCCACCGAAGCGTGCAACGATCCTGCCCGGGGTGGGTGTATGGGCGATCACGATACGATCCGCATCATGAAATCCGAGCATTCTGTCGACCGCTTCGGTCTCGGCTGCCTCATCACCATTCGTGAGACCTCGGTACCAGAGTGGTCCTTCTTCGCTTGTGGCTGGATTGTCTGGACCCGCATGAGCATCGCGAAGTGTGGCGGAGATGCCGGAATTGATCACGTCGATTGGCATCAATTCAACGTGCGGGTTGATTCCGCCGTGACAGAAAAGCGTTCTGTTGATCCGTATGACCGTCGGATTGGCCGCGACCCACCTCGCCAGTTCACCACCGGGTTGCCACAACACGCGGTGTTCGACATAGCCGGGCGGGTACTGTGTCTTCAACTGTTCCATTACGGCAGACCGATCACTGGCGAGGGCCGGATCATTCCGGATCCTGTGCATGTACACCTTCGCAAGGTAGTTCTCCTGCAGACGCGCAGACTTCCGGGTGACCAGAGCCGCATATTCACCGGGGTGAACGTACTCCAGATCTCCGAGGATGTTCATCGCTTCGTGGTTGCCGACAAGGGCGTGGACAGCGCCCCCGTCCCTGGCCGCCTCCCGCTGCAACCGCATCAGGTGGCGGATGATCCGTAGCGAGTCGGCGCCGCGATCCGGAACATCGCCGAGCTGCACCAGATGCGTTCTCCCCCCGCGCCAGTGCAACTGTTCGTCCGCCAGTGCGTTCAGCTTGAGCAGCTTTACATACTGTTCGTAGTCCCCGTGCAAATCACCGAACACCACGATTCGCGCAACGCCAGTCCAGTGACTTTCGGCGGGCCAGGTTGGCGGTGAGACCAGGGCCACCAGGATGATGAGCGCCCATCGGAAGGCGCCTGGCTGTCTGATGTTGATGAAACGGCAGGGATGCATCTCAACTCGCATGTATGGATGACGATCAGCGATGGTCAACGTTCCTGATGGTGGAGGATTGCCGGATGCACGACAACGCATCAAAAAACCGGCAATGAAACGCTTGTCAATAACCTGCAGGTTCCGGGTGGCTGCAATCGCAGACTCTCAGTGTTCCGCAAGCAGGTAACTCATCGCAAACGTGAACACCGTAAGCCCGATGCCCGACAGGAATACCGTGTAGCAGATCCGCAGCAGGGAGTATTTGCGTCCCAGCGATTTACCCAGAAAGTACAGGTCCCGGAGGATGGCGCTGTCCAGCCGCTCCTCGTCGGCGGCGATGAATCGCATACCCTCACGGTAATCGTCGAAACTCATCCTGAAGAAATTGCCGAAAAAAAACAGGTTCGCTTGCCCCTGCTGGATATCCTGCTTCGAGGTGTGCCCATTCATTTTGGTGGGCCGGGTGGCCATCGTCGCGAAAGACATGGCGATCAGGCAGGTACTCATCAGGACTGCCATCGGCCACAGCAGGAATGGATGGGCCGTCACGTAGCCGGCGGCGAGCGGCATGGTAATGGTGATGATGATGGCGTTGATGCTGAGCATGATGTTCGCCTTGTTGTCGGCCAGATTGCTCAGGTCGATGTGATTGCGAAGTGACGTCTTGAACATCATCTGTGCGCTGCGGGTACTGGTCATGTGGTTTTCCACACCGGTATCCGCAGTCTCTTTCGTCAGTTTCTTCACGGCTTTCTGGTTGGCGTTTTTTTTCTTGTCCCACAGCTCGCGGGCCGCTTCGCTGTGGTAGCTGTGGTCCTTGAAGAACTTGTGATTCAGGACGTTCCATTCGCTATCCGTGTAGGTTTTCCCGCATAGAGCAGCCCACTCCTCACGCAGTGCCTCCCCGCATCGGGTGTAGTCATCCGAAGCCAGATGCGCGCAATCGGCATCGCGTATCATCATCTCAAGCCGGGTTTCCGGTAGGGCAGTGGACCGGGTGGCGTTGATGCAGGTGAGCACCAGGCCCATTTTTTCGGCCGGATAGTTCTGCGCTGACAACACCTGCTGCGCAATGTGGCAACTGGCGTCTTCGTGCCCCTCATACTTCTCGACATGGCCCACATCGTGCAGCAGGGCAGCGAGTTCCAGCACCTCTCTTTCGTCATTGCCCAGCGCGGCTTTGTCGGCCAGTTGTCGGCTCGCATCCCGTACTGCCAGGGTGTGTTGCAGATTGTGGAAGACATGCCGCTCGTCGAGTTTTTTGCTCAGCAGGTTGAGCACGCTGTTTTCAACAGCCACAACGACTGACGGGCGTTCTGCGTTCATTCGACGTTTCCAGGTCCGTGGTACGGCAGGTGAAGTACTCCCCTCCTCAGGCGAAGATCCGAGCCGGTATCACGGCAGAGATTGGAGAGGCACGGGGTGAGGATAGCGGGGCTTGGCTGTGCTTTGCAGTGAAATCAACATGCAGGTGTCGGTTGACCAAACTTGAAGGGAGTTGCTGAACAAGCTTTTACCAGAACGAACCACGGGGACGAACCACGAGGAGGACGAACCACGAGGACACACCTCGAGAATCTGCCACGCCACCGCCGTGGAGACAAACGAACCACGGGGACACACCTCGGGACGAACCACGGGGACACACCTCGGGATTTGATCGTTCTTGTTCTCGGAATCGAAGCCGCCTCTTCGCACTGACACGCTTGCAGGAGATCGCTGAGGTGCACGGGCTCTCATACCCGCGCAGCTGGGGAGTCGTGGGCTCGATTGTTGCTTCCTCCATCGAATCGAGGCGATGGAAGGCAGATATGGCGTGGGTGTGGAAAAAAGGGAGAGCATCAGCACAACAAACCGACCCGGAACCATGAAATGAGCGAAGCCACGGGTGGCAGCCCCATCGATTCGAGACTGTGGATACGCAATCCGCTCGCCATATTCAATCCCGCCCCCGAGGCGCAGGACGCCAGAGGTGGCCTGGTCATTGCGGGTGGCCGCATCGTCGAGCGCGTTGCCCGGGGTTCGACACCGCAGTGTGACCGGATTTTTGATGCGGCGGATCTGGTGGTGTTGCCCGGTCTGATCAACACCCATCACCATTTTTACCAGACCTTGACCCGCGCCTTTCGCGGCGCCCTGGACAAGCCCTTGTTTCCCTGGCTGCAATCGTTGTATCCGGTCTGGCAGGGGCTCACACCCGCGATGATCGAAGCGTCCACCGAACTGGCCCTGACCGAGTTGCTGCTCAGTGGGTGTACGACGTCAGTCGATCACCACTATGTGTTCAACCGGCAGATTCCGGATGCCATCGATCGGCAGTGCGTGGCAGCAGAGCGGGTGGGCATTCGTGTGTTGCTGACCCGTGGCAGCATGAGTCTGGGACAGTCTGCCGGCGGATTGCCGCCGGATTCCGTCATCGAAACCCACGACACAATCCTTCGGGACAGCGAACGATTGATCAGCATCAGGCACGATCCGGGCGAGACCGCGATGTGCCAGATCGCGTTGGCACCGTGCTCACCTTTTTCGGTCACCCCGGAGTTGATGCGCGACACCGCGGCGCTTGCCGCGCAAACCGGGACGTTGCTTCATACCCACCTGGCAGAAACGATCGACGAAAACCGTTTCTGCTTGGAGAAATTTGGCAAACGTCCGCTGGATCTGCTGGAAGAAGTGGGCTGGTTAGGCCCCACGACCTGGCTGGCGCACGGCATTCACTTCCGTTCCGATGAAATCGGCCGACTCGCGGCTGCAGGCACGGCCATCAGTCACTGCCCATCGTCCAACATGGTCCTGGGTTCCGGTATCTGCCCGGTCGCAGAGCTTGAAGCTGCCGGAGTGGTGGTTGGATTGGGGGTTGATGGCTCGGCGTCCAATGACGCATCCAACCTTGTTCAGGAAGCCCGGCAGGCCCTGCTGCTGGCGCGGCTGAACCCCGGCACGCCTATGGCTTCGCACCTTGACGCACTGCGCATGGCCACCCTGGGTGGTGCCAGGCTTTTGCAGCGTCCGTTACTGGGTCATCTGGGCGTTGGCGCGCTGGCTGATCTCGCGTTGTTTGATCTGAACGAACTTCGTTTTTCCGGCAGCGATGATCCGTTGGCGGCACTGTTGCTGTGCGGGGCGCACCACGCTCGTCACGTGATGGTCGCCGGTACGTGGCGGGTTGTGGATGGGGAGATCAGGGATCGTGATATCGCGGAGCTTGGCTCGAGACATCGCAGGCTGGCCCGTGAACTGCGTCTGGCAAACAGCTGATCGGCCGTCAGCCCGCGTGCCGGACATACTCGTCCAGTCTTGCGAGCAGGTTTTGGCGTAGACCGTCTTTTGCCCAACAACCCTCGAAGGCGTTTCGAGTGAGCTGAACCAGTTGTTCCTCGGAAAACCCTGCCTCGTCCCTCAGCGCGAGGAGATTTTCAGTCATGTAGCCGGCAAAGTAGGCGGGGTCGTCCGAGTTGATCGTCACTTTGGCACCGGCATCGAGAAACCTGCGGATGGCATCGCCTGTCAGATCCTGGGTCACAAACCGATTGGAGATGGGACAGACCGTCAGCACAAGCTGGCGGGCAACGATGTCACGCAACAGCGACGGATCGTCCAGCGCATTCACGCCGTGATCGATCCGGTCCACCTCGATCAGATCCAGGCACTCACGGATGTTCTGCAGGGTGTCCTGCTGATTGACGTCACAATGCATGGTCAGCGCGAAGCCTTCGCTGCGTGCCCGCTTGAACACCTCGGCAAATTTCCTCGGCGGGTTGGCAAACTCGTCCGAATCCAGCCCCACACCCACGAGCCAGTCGCGGTAGGGCAGCGCCATTTCGAGATGCTCCGCCGCCGACTCGGCGCTCATGTCACGCAGGAAACACAGAATCAGACTGGATTGCACGCCCAGTCGTGCAGAAGCATCCTGTTGTGCGCGATGAATGCCTTTGATCACCGTCTCGAATGCAACACCCCGACGGGTATGCGCCTGCGGGTCGAAAAACGGTTCCACGTACACCACGTTCTGCGCCGCAGCCCGTTCAAAGTAGCGGAAGGCAAGGTCATAAAAATCCTGTTCGTGCCGCAACACGTCCATGCCCATGTAGTACATGCGCAGAAACGAGGGGAGATCGTGAAACGTGTAGGCCGTCCGCATCGCCGACGGTGAGTCGTAAGGCAGATCGATGCCGTTGCGCTGCGCCAGTTCGAATGCGTGCTCGGGCTCCAGCGTGCCTTCAAGATGTACATGGAGTTCTGCCTTGGGTAGCCCTTCTATGAATGACATCTCGATTCCCTGGGGTAATGGATTGCGTGCCGGTCTGTCTGGCGGATATCCGTCGGACTAAAGTGACTCCTTCAGGGTTCAAGCAAGTTTTGGGCCGCACGGATTCTGGCGCGCTAATTGCAAGCATTTAATTGCAGACATGGTTTGCAGGTGAGTTCCAGAGTGCGAGCAGACACCGATCAGTTATGGTGAGTGGACCTGTGGCGGATTCCAGAAACATGTCCGGCGATGTCGGGCAGACGGGTATGCAATCGTCCTTCCTTGAGGAGGCGCGCTGCATTCTTCGGCAATGCGACACGCTCGCGCAGCTTTCTTCGCTGCCGCCGCCCGCCATCTGCCGCACCTTCCTGACCGACCAGCATCGGGCGGCCAACAATCTGGTTGGCGACTGGATGCGCGCGGCGGGCATGTCCGTCTGGGAAGACCCTGCGGGGAGTGTCTGCGGGCGATACGCGTCCACTGATCTGCAGGCACCGATCCTGTTGCTCGGCTCCCATCTGGATACCGTGCCCAATGCGGGTCGTTACGATGGCACGCTCGGGGTGCTTCTTGCCGTGGCTGCGGTGTCCAGGCTGCACGGTGCCGGAGTCAGGCTGCCCTACCACCTGGATGTGATTGGCTTTGGTGATGAAGAAGGCGTGCGATTTGGCGCCACGCTGCTGTCCAGTCGCGCCACCGCGGGTAGCTGGACCAACGACTGGCTTACGCTGCAGGACGTGGATGGCATCTCGTTGGCCGAAGCGCTTGAGGCGTTTGGCCTCGTCAGGGATCGTGTGTCGATGGCCAGTCGTGAGACCGACAATCTGCTCGGCTATCTTGAAGTCCATATCGAACAGGGACCAGTGCTTGAAGATCGTGGTATCCCGCTGGGTGTGGTGACGTCGATCGCCGGTACGAGGCGCCTGCTGGTGCAGGTACGGGGCAGTGCAGGGCACGCAGGCACGGTACCGATGAACATGCGGCGTGATGCGCTGGTGGGCGCCGCTCTTGGCATAGCCTTGCTGGAAACGATTGCCCGGGAAGAAGGTGTCACTGCCACTGTAGGCAGGATTTCCTGTGCACCTGGTGCATTGAATGTGATCCCCGGCGATGTTGAATTCAGTGTTGACATCCGTTCAGGCGACGATGCCTTGCGCGATCGGGCGCTGCAGACTTTTCTCGACGGATTCAGTCTGCTCTGCACGCAGCGGAGGCTTGAGTTGACAACCCGTCAGATTCACCACGCGGATGCCACTCGATGCACGGACTGGCTGCAGGACCTGCTGGCTGATGCGGCCAGACGGATTGGTGTCCACCCGGTCCATCTGGAAAGTGGTGCCGGGCACGATGCCATGGCGCTGGCTTCGTTGTGTGATGTCGGAATGCTGTTTCTCCGCTGCCGTGGCGGAATCAGTCACCACCCGGATGAATCGGTCACGGTCGAGGACGTTGGCATCTCGCTCGCCACATTGCTGGCGGCGCTTGAACTGCTGGTTGATCGTCATGAATCAGTACTCGCGCGCAAGCGCATGACCAGGAATCCAGATTGATACCCCATTCAGGCCTCACTCGAACCGCCATCCATCCGGATCATGCGCTGATTACATCGGAGTCACACATTCCACTGTCCGTCCCCGGCTGGCACGGCGCGCAGACGATTGTGCTGATCTCGAGAGAACTGGGCGCCGGATTCGGGCAGTACCTCGTGCATGCTGCCGCCGGAGCGCGCCTGTCACCCCTGCGGCCCACCAACGAGTATCTTCTGCTGGTGTTGTCCGGAAAGGCCCGGCTGAAAACCGGTTCGAAGGCTCATGATCTCGGCCTCGAAGCGTTTGCGTATCTGCCGGCCGCTTCGGATTGGCTTGTGATGGTTGATGAACCTTCTGACTTGTTGCTGTTCGAAAAGCCCTACGTGCCGGTAACAGGTGTCGCGGCGCCTGGCCCGCTCGTGAACAATTTGGCCGATGTGCCGGCCCTGCCATTCCTGGGTGATCCCGGTGCGTTGCTCAAGTGCCTGCTGCCGGTTGGTCCGGAGTGGGACTGGGGTATCAACGTCTTCGAGTTTGTACCCGGCGGTACGCTGCCCAATGTGGAGAGCCACTTCATGGAGCACGGTCTTTATGTGCTGGCAGGTGAAGGGGTCTACCGACTGGGTGAACGCTGGTATCCGGTGATGGCCGGAGATGGCATCTGGATGTCGCCCTATCTGTTGCAGTGGTTTGTCGCCACCGGCAAGACCAATACCCGTTACATCTATTACAAGGAAATGAATCGTGCTCCTGCCGTCTGATCTGCAGGTTGATGCCACACGACTGCAGTGCGAGATCGATGAACTCGCGACCTGTTCCTCCACGCCTGGTCCGGGTGTCACGAGGATCCTCTTCACACCAACCGATCTGGCAGGCCGGGCTTATGTGAAAGGGCTGATGACCGATGCGGGACTTTCGATCCACGAGGACCCGGCGGGCAACATAGTCGGCCGCTGGAATGGATCGTTGGGTGAACGCGAGAGAGTTGGTACCGGATCGCACTGTGACGCCATCCCGCATGCGGGTCGATATGACGGAACGGTGGGTGTACTGGGTGGCATAGCAGCAGTGCGCGCGCTCCGAGCCGTGGGCTTTGAGCCAAAACGGTCGATCGACATCATCATGTTCACATCCGAGGAGCCGACGCGGTTTGGCATTGGCTGCAGCGGTTCACGATTGTTGTCGGGAACGATGACCCCGCAACAGGTCGCCCGACTGGTCGACGAACAAGGCATCAGTTTTGACCAGGCCCGTCAGTCTGCGGGTTACGCAGGTTGCCTCGAAGACGTCCCGCTGTCGCCGGGAGAATACAGCCATTTTGTCGAACTGCATGTTGAACAAGGTCCTGTTCTGGAACGCGACGCGGTGCAGATTGGCGTGGTGACGGCCATCGCCGCACCTGCTTCCTTCCTGGTCACGTTCAAGGGCAAGGGAGGCCATGCCGGTACCGTACTGATGCCTGATCGTCAGGATGCGCTGATCCCCGCCGCTGAACTGATCTGTCATGCCGAGATGCTGGCGCGCTCCAGCGGCAGTGACGACACCGTGGCCACCGTGGGAAAGATGGAGGTTCATCCCGGAGCGATCAACAGCATACCGCGCAATGTCACGATTTCGTTTGATGTGCGTGATACCAACCGGGCCATCCGTGACCGGATCGTGTCGGAACTGAAGGTGACGGCTTCTGCACTGGCCGAAGAAAGAGGGCTCGAACTGCACATCGAGGAGATCAATGCCGATCCGCCGGAAGCTGCGCAGAGCGAGGTGATCACCATCATCGAAGCGGTTTGCGAGTCTCAGGGTCTCACGCACCAGCGCATGGTGAGCCGTGCTTATCACGACGCCCTGTTCATGGCCCGGATCGCACCGATGGGCATGATCTTTGTGCCGTCCAGAGGCGGCATCAGCCATCGGCCTGACGAATTCACTTCGTCGCAGGAGATGGCCAATGGGGTGCGTGTGCTGGCAGAAGTACTGGCGAAGCTTTCGTCGTCTTGATTTTCACTGGATCAATGGCATCAGGAAGGGTTTGTGCCGGGCAATTTCTTCCGTACTCAGATCGGAAATTTCGTAAGGCAGAACCAGCCAATCCCGGGTTTCAAAGAGAAAGTAGTCCGGCCGCGCACTGGCTTCACTCGAAGTTCGGTACCACGGGGCGGCCACCCGCACGTCCTGCGGCATGTTGTGACGGGTGCGTTCCTGGAGCAGTCTGATCAGGGCATCCGTATGGCGACCGCTGGAAAACACATCGTCAACGATCAACAACCGATCCTCGGCGTTCAGGTGATCCACCAGATACCCGCTGCCGTGCACGTTTATGGGGCGCCGGGTCCTGACCCCTTCTTCGTAGCCAGACCGGCCTTCGTAGGAAGTGCGCACCGCGATATGGTCAGTGACCACACCCAGCGTCTGCAGGCATTCCTGGACGCTGATGCCGACCGAGCTGCCACCGCGCCAAAGCCCGACGATGAAGGTCGGACGGAAACCGCTGGCATAAATCTGCACCCCCAGTCTGAAGCTCTGGAGAATCAGATCCTGCTCGCTGATGAAGGTCTTGTGCATCGAGGGACGGGCCGGTGACCGGCTTTCATGAAAGAGCGACGAGGATAGACTGAAAAGTTGTTGCTGCAAGGAGCGGAAAGCGGTTGAGTGCGATGCGGAACTGGTAGATTTGAATCGTTCAGGATGAAATGGAAGTCCATGGTGACAGGCGAAAGCACGCGGAAGCTTTATCTGGATGCACAACAGCTGCTGGAAGATTCGTTTCTGTTGGCCTCGAAGATCTATTCGAGTGGGTTTCGACCGACCTTCGTGATCGCCGTCTGGCGAGGTGGCGCACCCATCGGTATCGCCGTGCAGGAATATCTGGCGTATCGCGGTATCAGCACTGACCATATTGCGATCCGGACCCGAGCGTACGAAGCGGGCATCGATTCACCTCGCCGGGAACTGGATGTGCAGGGGCTTGAATATCTGGTGCGCAAGGTCACCCCCGAAGACCGGTTGTTGATCGTCGATGACGTGTACGACACTGGCCGTTCGAGCCAGGCCATCGTCGAAAAACTTGCACAGCTGTGCCGTCGCAACATGCCTCGAGACCTGCGAATTGCCGTGCCTTTTTTCAAGCCCACACGCAACCAGACAAATCGCGTACCGGATTACTACCTCTACGAAACCGAGCGCTGGCTGAAATTTCCGCACTCGCTCGAAGGACTTACCCGGGAAGAAATCCAGACGCACCGGCCCGAGATTTTCAACATCATCAAGGACTACCTGCCGCAGCTGCCGGGGTCAGCGGAGTGAATTCGCCCATTCCAGGCAGTGCTCCGCTCCGGTTGCGGGCGAGTGTGCTGACGTTTACCGATGCGCCCGGACCCGACGGGCAATCCGGGTGGATCTATCATGATGATGCGCTGTTGACTGCACGTTGCGGGCTGATCGAAAGCGTCGTGCCCTGGGACGTGGTGATTCGCAATGGTGACGCGAGTGATGCGGTCGAGCACCTGCCCGGTGCGTTGATCATGCCGGGTTTCATTGACGCCCATGTTCATGCACCGCAGATCAACATGATGGCCAGTTTTGGTCGACAGCTTCTCGACTGGCTCACGCAGTTCACCTTTCCTGAGGAGGCGCGTTATGCAGACGTTGCCTATGCGCAGACCAACATCGAGCGATTCTTCGAAACGTTGCTCGCCAACGGAACCACGTGCGCAATGGTGTTCGCGACCGTTCACGAACACACGGCAGAATTGTTGTTTGAAGGGGCCCGGCGCCGGCAAATGTGCCTGATCGCAGGTAAAGTCCTCACCGATCGCAATGTGCCGGATGCCCTCCACGAGTCGTCGGCAGCGGGTCTGGAGGCATCGGTGCGGCTGATCGAAAAGTGGCATGCCAGGGACCGGTTGCGTTATGCACTGACGCCACGATTTGCGATGACCTCCACACCAGGGCATCTGGCTGCGACGGGTCGCCTGCTGGAATCCCGGCCAGGCCTCTACCTGCAGACACATCTCGCTGAAAACCGGCACGAAGTCGAGCAGACAAGGGCGTTATTCCCCGATTCGCTCGACTATGTCGATGTTTATCATCAACACGGACTGTGCGGACCGCGAAGTGTCTTTGCGCACGGCATACACCTTGGCGATCGCGAACTCGACCAGCTGGCGCAAACCCGATCCGTGATTGCGTTCTGTCCGACCAGCAACCTGTTCCTGGGCAGCGGACTGCTCGATGTCGCCCGATTGCGGCAGCACGATGTGCCGATGGCGGTGGCCACCGATGTGGGTGCTGGCACAAGTTTTTCGATGCTGCGCACCCTCTCCGAAGGCTACAAGGTCATGCAGTTGCAGGGGCAAAGCTGGCACCCGCTTGAGGCGCTGTATGCGATCACGCTCGGAAATGCCCGGGCGCTTGGACTGGATCAGGAAATTGGTTCGCTTGCCCCGGGAAAGTTTGCAGACCTGGTAGTGCTTGAGCCCACAGCGTCTCCGCAACTGGAAAAGCGCCTGGAGAAAAGTGCGTCGGTGTCGCTGACCGACCGTCGGGCGCTGACCGATCATCTCTTCGCCCTGCTCATGCTGGGTGATGATCGCAACATCTCGCGCACCTACGTGGCCGGCACGCTGGTCCATCAACGCAAGCATACAGAAGGAAACGTAGGTGGGTGAACTGCACTGCATTGAACGGGTCCTGCGACTGAGTCCTGCACAGAGCGGCCCGAGTCTTGCTTGTGCCTTCTGAACCCACGTCACCCGGATCGGCCAGTCCAGTGCAAACCAACGCCTTGATCGCGAGTTTGACCAGTCGTTTCAAACTCGCGGAGCACGAGACACATCTGCGCAACGAGGCGCTGGCGGGGGTGACGACATTTCTGGCCATGGCCTACATCTCGGTCGTGAATCCGTCGATTCTTTCCGAAGCAGGCATGGACTTCGGTGCGGTTTTTGTCGCGACATGCCTTGCCAGCGCGTTTGGATCGATCGCGATGGGGTTGCTCAGCAACTACCCGATCGCGCTTGCTCCCGGAATGGGCCAGAACGCGTTTTTTACCTACACCGTTGTGCTGGGTTCCGGCCATCCATGGCAGACGGCTTTGGGCGCTGTGTTCATTTCCGGCGTGCTGTTTGTCATCCTCAGCGTTCTGCCTGTTCGCGAATGGCTGATCAACGCCATTCCACGCAACCTCAAACTGGGCATTTCTGCGGGTATCGGCTTGTTTCTGGCCTTCATTGCACTGAGCAACACCGGTATCGTTGTAGATGATCCCGCGACTCTGGTGTCCCTGGGCAATCTCACCTCACCGGCGGTCCTTCTGTCGCTGACCGGATTTGTGCTGATTGTCGTGTTGGCCAACCAGCGCATGCTCGGCGCAGTGGTCATCGGCGTATTGGTCGTGTCGGCCATCGGCTGGGTAACCGGGGTGGCGGAATTCAAGGGTCTGGTCTCGTTGCCTCCCTCGGCAGCACCGGTGTTTCTGCAACTCGATATCGTCGACGCGTTCCAGGTGGCCCTGATTCCCACCATCCTAACGCTGCTGCTGGTGGATGTATTCGATACCGCCGGCACACTGGTCGGAGTAGGTTCCCGTGCCAACATGCTCGACAAGGAAGGTCGACTGCAGAACCTGCGTGGTGCTCTGCTGGCAGATTCCAGCGCGACGTTTGCCGGTGCACTGTTTGGGACGTCATCAACCACCAGCTATATCGAAAGTGCTGCAGGTGTCGAGGCGGGTGGCAGAACCGGACTCACCGCGGTGATTGTCGGGCTGCTGTTCCTGCTCTGTCTCTTTTTTGCGCCGCTCGCGCAGAGTATTCCAGCCTACGCAACGTCGTCTGCGCTCCTGTTTGTGGCCTGCCTGATGGCGCGCGGTCTGGAACTGCTGGACTGGGATGACTACACGGAGTCTGCACCAGCGGTAATCACTGCCCTGACCATGCCGTTGGCGTTTTCCATCGCCGATGGGATCGGTGTGGGTTTCATCCTCTACGCAAGCCTGCGAATCCTGTCTGGCCGGATGCGTGACTGTTCGGTGGCGGTGTATTTTGTGGCGATCATATTTGCGCTGAAGTTTGCATTCCTTGCGTGATCACCAGGACTCACTCGAACCGTGGCGCGGATAACCGCACGGCATCGACGGGCACCTGGACCGGTTCGACAATCGCCCGCATCAACATCTGCCTGAACCATGGTTCGAACCGCCGGCTGCGATGGTGCCCTGGCTTGACATGCTGTTCGAGGTAGAGTCGGCCGGCTTCCATGATTTCCTGCCTCAGACGCGTTTCATCGATCGTGCGCAGGACACGATCCTGCATCACGGCTTCACCATTGATGATGACGGTATCCACGGCGTCTGCGCCTGTGCCAAAGACCAGCCGGCTGGCGATGTGGTCTGTCGCCATGAAGGTAAAATCACGTTTCGACAACAGAATCAGATCGGCAGGTTTGCCGGGTGCCAGAACACCGCCATCCAGACCTGCACTGCGTGCGCCGCTGAGGGTGGCCATCGTTATGGCATCGTCTGCCGTTGGCCAGCGGCCGGGGTCGAGCGTGCCAGCCCGGTGCAGCATCGCAGCCAGCCCCAGCGAACGGAATATGTCAGCTCGATCCGATGTGGAGGTGCGATCAGTGCCCAGTGCCACGTTGATTCCGGCGGCAAGCATTTCCGGTACACGGGCAATTCCGGAACCCAGCTTCAGGTTCGAAAGCGGATTATGGGTGACGTGACAACCGCAGTCCGCCAATCGGCGCAGATCATCATCGGTCAACCAGATCGCGTGGTTGAGGGTCAGTCGGGTTGACAGCAGTCCAATCCGATGGAGGTGCTCCACAAGTGTGCAGCCGTACAGCTGCTCAGCCTCAATAACGTGCAGCTTGCTCTCCAGTGCATGTGTGTGAACCGGAATGTTGCGTTCCCTTGAAATCGCATTGGCGCGTGTCAGCAAGTCATCGCTGCACCATTGGGGACCGATCGGTCCAAGAATGATACGAATCCTTCCATCCGCCTGGCCATGCCACTTTGCATAGTGTCGTTCAAACAGGCGGAAGTGCTCCGTTGCTTCCGGTGGCACCTGTTGGCTCAACTCGGTGAACAGATGTGCAGGCATGATTTCCCGCAGCCAGGGAAGCGGTGCGGAGAGTGACCGGTCCCCCATGCTGACGGTGATGTTGGCACGCCAGCCGATATCACGATAGGCATGGGCGGCCCCGTCCAGCGCTGTTGTTTCAAACGCCGGATTAATCAGGTCGTCCTGCACCGCAGTCACGCCGCTGCGAACACTGTCGATGCTGAGCCCGTCTATTCATGAATCTTCTGCTGCGGCTGCCGATATACGTGAAAAGAAAGTGCGTGCTCCTTCCAGGTGCTCGCCGTACTGGTAAGTACGACTGCGCGCCTTCCAGTGCGCGCCACACTGTCTTTTCGCGCATCTCGTCACCCTCGCGACGAAGTTTCAAGAATAGCCTGGGCTGGCCACATCGTTCGCAGATAGTGCCATCGTTCACTGATCGGTCTGACAGAGCCAGGCGGATACTTGAACAGAAGCCACAGTTCGAGTAGCATGGCGTCGTAACACCCCAGTTCGAACGATTCATTGGAGTGGGTGTGTGCGTTCACGAAACCCGGCATGGCGATCAGGTCCGCCCCGTCGAGTTCCTGAAATGAATGCTGTTCACCGGCAAGCGTGCCGGTTGATGCAATGGTTTTGATGAGAGTGTCTTCGATCAGGATATCAACATGGGACCGAACGGCCTGGTGTGCGCCGGGGAAGATCGTGGTGTTGGTGATGAGGAGTGGTCTGGTCATCGATGACGCCTGAACATGAATGGGTGGATAGCCCTGGGCCCTGATGTGTGCCGTGGCTGGATCGGTTTGTGAAGTGAGCAAGTTCCATTCCCGGTGGTATGGAACTTGCGTAACAGAGTCATGAAGTCCACTCGAGCGGATGCCTGGCATCCGGATACTGCAGTGACCAACCTGGATGATCCCCGTCTGAACTGGCCCGCACTGCTGCTGGTTCAGGTCGTCCTGATACTCGCTGGTTGTGGTGAACCCGCGGAGCAAACAAACGCCCGCGAGGACAATGCACTGGAAAAGGTCGTACTCCTGACGGACTGGTATGCCGAGCCCGAACACGGTGGTTTTTACCTTGCGTTGCAGCGTGGTTATTACCGCGATGCCGGCCTCGATGTCGAAATCCGGACCACCGCAGCCGCGATCGGTGTCTACCAGCTTGTTGCTTCCGACGAGGTTCACTTCGGGCTGGGAACGAGCGACAACCTGATTGTTGCGGTCTCACGGAAGCTGCCCATTGTCGGCATCTATCCCTACTTTCAGCACGATCCACAAGGCGTGATGTTCCATGAAGACATGGCCATCGACGACTTTGGCGATCTGGATGGCAAGCGGGTGAAGATTGCCACCGGCATGCACTACGTTGAATACCTCCAACGAACGCTGGGAATCAGGCTCCAGCTGGTACCGATGGATGGCAGTACCACCCAGTTTGTGAGTGACAAGGAGCTGGTTCAACAGTGTTTTCTGACCAGTGAACCCTACTTTGTTGCCCAGCAGGGCGTTAAAACCAGCGTGTTGCCGTTCTGGGATATGGGACTGGACCCCTATCGTCTGGTGATGACGTCGACCCGCTTTGCCGAGCAGCAGCCAGCGCTTGTGCGTCGGTTTGTCGCCGCCTCGATGCGAGGCTGGTCGGAGTTCATGAATGGAGAAACCGAGGAGGCGTTTGCGGAAATCAGCAGACGAAACTCCGAGCAGTCGCCGGATTTCATGCAATGGACCTACAACAAGATGCAGGAATATTCACTGGCATACGGTCGCGCCAGTGATGGGGAAACGATGGGCCAGATCAATACCGCGCGCCTGCAGCGACAGATCGAACAACTCGCCGCACTGGATCTGCTGGGTTCACCCGTTGCACCGGAAGAAACCATGTTGTATGCGGGTTATCCGGAGGAACTGCTCGTCAATACAGTGGCAGTCGCGGCAGACACCACACAAACCAAATCGCCGACAAGCGACCTGGAGAACGACTGATGCCCATCCCCATTCCGGTAGTCCCGATCAGCGAACTTGCCGGGACAAAGTTTGCAGAGCCGGCAGATGCGGCGATTCTCGGTTTTGCGCCACAGGCCTGGATCGGGGCGTACCGCTCCTTCGGGCCGGTGTTTCATGTTGCTGAAATGGGCCGCACGTTTCTGTGCGGACCTGCGGCCAACGCGGCAGCCTGGCGGCGACCCGATGACTGGAGTTATGCGCGCTCGACGGTGGGTGAAGTCTTTCAATCGCAACTCGGCGAGGACTACATCACGGGATCTGATGGCGCAGTCCATCGTCGTCAGCGAAAACTGCTGCGACCGGTTTTCACGGGCGAACCGCTGGGTCGGCACCTCTCCATGGCCGCTACCTTGCTGCGAGACAGATTTGCGGAACTGGCGCAGCAGGACCGCCGTGTTGATCTGCACAACGAGCTGATCCTGCTGTACACACTGGCGTTCAATCGAACGATGGTCGACAGTGGCGCGACCAACGACATGATCCAGAACATCGCGCTGTTCGAGGAAGCGATGGTACGGGGTGGGGGCCTGGCTCCCGCGGAGCGCGCAGCGTGGTATGCAAGACCGAACTACGTCGAATTGCGCGAACATGTGCTCGACCACTTTCGTCAGGTCGTGCGTGATCGTCTGGCCGGATTGAGAGTGGGTGACAATCTCGATCTCCTCATCGAGACCATGCCGAAGGAAACCGGACAGGAGCCCTGTTTCGAGGAGCTCGTTCGCGATGCGTATCTGATGCAGGCAGGAGGAGCGGGTAACATCGCCACGATGTTCTGCCACTTTGTGTCTGCCCTTGTCCAGGCGCCTGAGTGGCTGAACCGGATAGCACAGGAAATCGCTTCGCTCGAAATAGCCGCGTTTGCGCGTGAAGGCATGAAGGGCTTTCCCTTCACGCGAGCAGTCATGCTGGAGGGCGAGCGTCGTTTTGCACCCACACCGATCATGCCCAAGGTGGCCACTCATGATCTCGATTTCCTGGGATACCACATCCCGGCAGGACTGGAAGTCTTGCATGTGTTTTCCCTGGTCAATTTCCTGGAGGAGAATTACGCGGAACCGATGAAGTTCGATCCGGATCGGTGGATGAACGACGATCGGAAAAAGCCTGCTGCCTTTGGTGGTGGTGAGCATATGTGTCTGGGTATCGATGTGGCCCGGCTTTATCTCTTCCTCAGTCTTGCCATGTTCCTGAAGGAATTCACGGTGGTGGACCCACAGGGTCCGAAGATGGTGCGCGTCGACACCGGCGAAGACCGGTCACCGGAGCGACTTTCCTACATGGTGCAGATCACGCGCAGAGCTGAATCAGAAAACCAGCGCGCGTGATGGGTCCTGCGTCAGGGAACTGGCGTTTCTGCGAGTATGAAAGCAATCAGATCCGAAAACTGCGAATCCGAATAATGGGGGTGTGGGGTCATCAACGCAGCGGGATTTTTGGTCGCAGGATTGCGGACGTAGTCGACAAACCAGTCCCGGTTGAATGAGGCATGTGCCTTCAGCACGGCAAACGGGCGTCCGCTTTTTGATCCACCCGTGATGCCATCCGGGCCTGTATGACAGCTGTGACACGAATTCACCCACAGCTCGCGACCACGGGTCGCCGATTCCGAGAGTGACTGCCACTCGCCGGTGCGGATTGCCGCAAATTCATCTGCATAGTGCACGAAGCGCAAGCCGGTGGTTGCCCAGGGTCGTTTGTGTGCGACGTCCATGAGCTTGTCGACACCGGGGACCACTTCTTCGCTGACGCTGACCACATAGGGTCCAGGGTCCATGTTCATTCCCGGAAGAGGCCATGCGGCTGGCCCTTGTCCGTTGATGGTGACCACGATGTAAGGTTTCCAGCTCGAACGAAAATCGTGGGTAAACACCGAGGTGTAGCCATCGGCGCAATCTGCAAGAACCGTGTCCGCACCGTTTGCCACCGGGAGGCGGTCCATCAGGTCCTGCAGCAGTACGATGCGGACTTCCTGTCGACCTGCCAGGAATTCACCTTCTGTCTCGATGATCTGGCTGGGAAGGTCGCGAATGTCGTTCCAGCGGATCCAGCGTGATTCGCCTTCCGGGACATCCTCGAGCAGGCCGCTGATCTGCAGGTCGGTTGCCGCACTGCGTACTGGATGGAGCATGACGGCCTGGAGTTCGGCCGTTGTTGCAAGCAGCGTGAGCGTCGCAAACCATGATGCAATCAACGTCACCCGCTTTGATCGACGACATGACATGGCGACTCTTTGATACATTGGGAGACCTGATGGCAGCAACTTGCGTGCCAGTGTGTCTGACACTGACAAGAGTTCCCCGACAAGAATTCCCTGACAAGGGTTCCGACGGCCTGGAGAGGCTGCCCACTGGATCAGGATTGTCTGGCCCAGTCATTCATAAGGGAGCGTGTCTGGCTCTTTTCTTCCGGAGTACGCGCAAATTCGGATACGGCAAAGTCGGTTGCACCTGCCAATGCCAGCTCCGAAATCCTGTCGTTGACCTCATTCCGGTTGCCGACGATGGCAACATCACCCGGAGTCGCGGCTCCTTCGCGATCGAACATCGCACGGTATGACGGCAGTTGTCCGTACATCGCAAGGTTCCGATCAATGACGGCGCGTACGCCTGCAGGATCATTGGTCACACACACGGGCAGCGTTGCGAGTACCCGAGGTGCGGCGCGTCCGGCAGCGGTTGCTGCCTCCGTCAGCCGTGGCACGATGTGTTCGCGAATCGTCTTCGGCCCCACCCAGGCGAGCGAGACGCCGTCGCTCAGGGTACCGGCAACCTTCAATGCCTGCGGACCCAGCGCTGCAACCAGCACCGGGGTACGTTGTGCCGGTGCGACAAACACTTTTGCATTGCACGAGAGGGTATCGCCTTGGACATCCACGGAGCCGCGGTCGAGCAATGGCATGAGCACCTGCAGGAATTCACGCAGGTGCCGGATCGGTTTGCCGAAGTTGATGCCAAGTTGCGCCATCATCACTTCATGGGACAGACCGATGCCCAGGGTCAGTCGACCCTGAAGCACACTCGCCGCGGTCAAAGCCTGGCCTGCCAGCGCCATGGGGTGGCGTGGCCAGGTGGGGATGACCGCGGTGCCGAGTTCGATCTGAGGTACCTTCTGACCCACCAGCGCGAGCACGGTGAGCGCGTCCAACCCTCCGGTTGGATGCTCGGCGAGCCAATACGAGGCAAAACCGTCGGCCTGTGCCCGTGCAGCGTCCGCAATGATTGCGGGGACAGATGCTTTCTGCACCAGACCGGTGCCGTTGATGCCGATGCGCATGGAAGGTTCCTTGTCGCCGTTTTTGTGGATCGCTGACCAGGCGAGAGCTGCCTTGGTCAGGAGGTGTTGCAAATGCCAAGTTTACTCGGCCGGATGGCAAACCGCTGCGCGGTTCTTCCAACCTGGCCATGGACTGGTCGTTGCGATGTTGGGCGCCAGAGTGATCCAGACGTACGGACCATTAGCATGGCAGGCTTGATCTGCTCAACCACCGGTTGATGCTGTGCGGTTCGCAACGCGTGGATGTGCCCACGCTTTATCCTGCAGATTGTACCGACCAGGATTACGCACTTGATCCCGGTGGCTGCGGCAGGCGAAGTTTGGCGATGATGAACTGCTCGAGCGAAGAGTCACGTCCGAAAGAACTTCTTCGATGGTTACGGATTGGACTCTTCGTGCCAGTGGAAGATTTGAATGCGGCCCGTGTCGCATCCTTGGCAATCGACGTCGTGGGGCATCGATGCGAGCCGGTGGCTGGTCTATGGTCGCCAGGCCCAGCCCTTTTCATAGTCCGCGCTGAATCCGGGCCCTCGAACCTTCAGGTGTTTGATCTTCCACTCGCCGTCCTCTTTTGCATAAACCTCGTTGTAACGTGCAGCTTGCCACTTCGCCTGGTTACCTTCCCGGAAGGTGAAGGGGCCAAGGAAGTACCAGGTTCCATCTGCACGGTCACCATCGACGCGGATGCGCGGATTCATGGCCATATGCTGCGAAAAGCTCATCATCTCGCGAAAACGCGAGAAGAGTTCCCGCAATTGCGCGTGGCCTTCGGCGCGGCCGATGCCCCTGCCTTCCCAGACGCAGTCCTCGGTGAAGATGGTGACGATGCGGTCGGGGTTGTGGTCGTCGTCGCAGATTTCACAATAGAGAGCCTTCAGCTGTCTGATCGCCTCGATGTCTTCCATGCGGGTCATGCGGGCGATGAGGTCGTGGTCGTTCATTGTGCCGGCCTGTGTATTCAGACGGGCCAGATGTTCCTCCAGCGACACCTGTCAGTGCAATCACCTGGCGAAGTCGTGACCGGGGCTGCAGTTCGCTGAAGTCGGTCCCTTCCCTTCCAGCAAGCAGGCCTGACGGATGTGTTTAGCGGAAAAAGGAGCCTGTTGCTTCACGCTGGGGAAAATCGTGGTGCGGTCCTGTACCGCCCTGTAAAGCCTGACTCCTGACTATTGAACCGTACAACATTCCAGGGGAATCAGGTGGCAGGGAACCATCCTCTTGTCCCCAGCCCAAGTTCACTCCAGTATCGAAGAACCCGGCACGCGCCAACAGCGTGATGCCGGATCACTGCGGAAAAAAGGGGGTAGGGCTGCATGGGTGTCAGCGGACCATTGTCGTTCCGGCGGAGGTTCGCCTTCGGGGTAGGCCAGGCTGCGGAAGGAATCCAGAACGCCGCTCTCGGTACTTTCCTGATGTTCTACTACAACCAGGTGCTGGGTGTGTCCGCGGGCCTTGCGAGCCTCGCCATCGGTGTCGCCGTCATCATCGACGCCATCACCGATCCGCTGGCTGGTTCGCTGTCGGACGCCTGGCACTCAAAACGTGGGCGCCGGCATCCCTTCATGTATGCCTCGGCGCTGCCATTGGCGGTCTGCTTCTTCTTCCTTTTCTACCCGATGGTGGAAGGTGAGTACGCGCTCGCCATCTGGCTCGCCGTATTTGCGAACCTCACGCGCTCGTCGATGACGCTCTACCACGTGCCGCACCTCGCCCTCGGTGCCGAGATGTCGCAGGACTTCGACGAACGATCCTCACTCGTCGCGTTCCGGCAGTTCTTTTCAACCTTCGGTGCGATGGCCACGCAGCTGATCGGTTTTTTTGTCTTTTTCGTGGCCACTGCCGAGTATCCGAAGGGGCAGCTGAACCCCGACGCCTATCCACCCTTCGCGGCGCTCTTCGGCTTCCTCATGTTCGGGACGATCATCTGGTCCGCCTGGGACACACGCCAGGTCATCCCGTTCCTGCCGCGCGCCCCGGAAACCGCGCGTCTGAACGTGGCTGCCGTGTTCAGGCGCCTTGGTCACGATATCGTCTCTGCGCTGCAGAACCCGTCGTTTCGCTGGCTGTTTGCCGGTGTGCTCATCGTTTACGTGATGGTAGGCGTGGATGGCGCATTGGGCTTGTACATGAACACCTATTTCTGGGAACTCACGGGGCCGCAGATCGGTATCATCACGCCGGCGTACGCTTTTGGCCTCATGTTTGGCGCGATGGCAGCGCCCTGGTTCTCGGGACGTTTTGGCAAGCGCTTCGCGGTGATGTTCGGCACGACGTGCTGGGCGTCATTCCAGATCATCCCGGTGTTGTTGCGGCTGCTCGACCTGTTCCCGGAAAATGGTGATGCATGGCTTGTGCCGGTGCTCTTCATACTGCGGGTAGTGCAGGGTGCGGGTACAGTGCAGGCAAACGTCGCGTTCGGGTCGGCCATCGCGGACATCTCGGACGAACACGAACTGCGCACGGGAAGGCGCCAGGAAGGCATCTTCTTCGCGGCAAGTTCCTTCTCCGCCAAATGCGCGGCAGGCTTCGGCAGCATAGGTGCCGGCCTGAGCCTGATGGCGATCGACTGGCCTGTTGGCAGCCGCATCACGGTCGCCGACATCCCGGCACAGACGCTCATGGAACTCGGCATTCTCTATGGACCCATCGTCGCCGGCTGCGCGGTGATCTCCGTCTGGTGTTACTCGCACTATGGACTCACGCGGGAACGCCATGCCGCCATCCTCGCCGAGTTGCAGTCCCGCGCACGGACGCGCACCGACGAGAATCGTGCCGGCTCCTGAGGCGCCCACGGCCGCCCTGCTAACCAGAGTCTACAGGGGCGATGTAGCCAGGATCCAGGAAACAGGGGAACTTCAAAGGTCTGTCCGGCTTCGTGATGGAACGCTTGTGCGGAAGCCCACACTCTCCGCCCGGACCTGTGTCCCCTACGAGAGAGCCGCGTGTCCCCATTGCTGCCCACTCGCCGCTGTGGAAATCCTCGGATATCCTGCGTCAGGAGCAGATCCACACCACACACACGGGCAGACGGAGCATCGAACATGCGCTTTGGCATCATCGGCGGTGGCTTCATTGCCGAATTCCAGCTCCGTGCGCTTTCGAGCGTGCGAGGCATCGAGGTTGCCGGGCTGACCTCGCGGGCCCGTCCGGAGCGCCTTGCGAAAATGGTGCGGGATTTGGGACTCGGTGCGGGGACGATCTACCAGAGCATCGGTGACATGGCACCTCACGTGGACGTGCTCGCCTTCTTCGGCCCGAACTACACCCGGGTTGCAGCGCTTGAAGAAGCCGCCCGCGCCGTCGCTGCAGGCGCTCGTCTGCGAGGACTCATCGTCGAAAAGCCGCTCGCCCGCAATCTGGTCGAGGCCGATCGTGTGCTTGAACTGGCCGCGGAAATCGGCGCACCCACGGCCTATTTCGAGAACCAGATTCACATGAAGTCCGTTCGTGTTGCGCTTGAGCAACTCCGGGGCATCATCAACACGATGGGACCGCTGGCGCTCGCCCGTGCGTCGGAAGAACACGCCGGCCCGCACAACGCCTGGTTCTGGGACCCGACTCGACAGGGAGGTGGGGTACTCTCCGACATGGGCTGTCACTGCATCGCTCTCTCCTGGTTTGCACTGACTCCACCCGGCAAGTCACCGACGTTCCTCATACCACAATTCGTCAACGCCCAGCTTGGCCTGCTCAAGTGGGGGCTGCCACGTTATCGCGCCGAGCTCAAGGCAACACACGGCATCGACTACGCCGTCACGCCTGCGGAAGACTTCGCAACGGGAGCCGTCACTTATCTGAATCCGGAAACCGGCCAGCATGTGGTCGGCCAGTTCACGGTGTCATGGATGTATGACAAACAGGGGCTTCGACTCATGCTCGACGGGCTCGGCCCCGGATACGCGCTTGAAGCCAACAGCCTGCGCTCGCCACTCGAGATCTTCATCGGCGATGCTGCCAGCGCCTCGGTGGCCGATGCAGAGCTTGGACTCGAGAAGTCCACCGCCAGCCGGGGACTGCTGGCGATCCAGCCCAACGAGCCGGACCTGTACGGTTATGTCGATGAAAATCGGGATGCGCTGCAGGCGTTCAGCGAAGGTCGTTCTGCGCTGCTCGACTGGCAGTACGGTCGGCAGATCGTTGAACTCACCATGGCCGCCTATCTCTCCGCTGAAGAAGGTCGGGTGATCGACATGACTGATCCAGCCACTCGCGCGAGACTCGCCACCTACGTGCCGGCCATTCAGGCCGGTCGCGGCGCCGCAGCCCTGTTGCACGGTAACGGGTGAACCTGACCATGCATCTCGCAAACCGCAGATTCGATCGCCACCAGCACAGAACAGGTCAGCGCAGAAAAGGTCAGTCGTGACTGAACGACTCACCCACCGGTTGATGTTGCGCCGTCCACAACACGCGGATGTGCCAACGCTGTTCGACGCGTTCTGTGCCGACCTGGAAGTGACACGCTGGCTGAGCTGGCCTGCACATCGATCCACCGATGACACCCATGAGTTCATTGACTTTTCCGATGCACAATGGAGTCGGCATCCATCCGGTCCGCTGTTGATCTTTACCCACCGTGATGGCGAATTGATTGGCAGTACGGGTCTCGACTGGGAGACACCGAGCCGCGCATCGACAGGGTATGTGCTGCGCAAATCCGCATGGGGTCAAGGTTATGCCTCTGAAGCAATGGCCTGCATGGTGGCGCTGGCCGATCAGCAGGGCGTTGTCCGGTTGCAGGCAATCTGCCACGTTGATCACGTGGCGTCGGCGCGTGTGCTGGAAAAGTCCGGTCTCGTCTGCGAGGGCATACTGCGAGCGCATACCGTGTTTCCCAACTCGGGTATGGAAGACCCGCAGGATGTCCGTTGTCATGCTCGGGTGCTGGGCGATTCCTGATAGTCCTTGAGTCGATGGTGCTGACAGGTCACCTCACACACGCAGATGTCGAGAGTCTGGTTCAAGCACTCGAGCGGACCGGCGAATGCAGTCTCGGTGAAGACGATGCCACTTTGGGTGAGTGGCGAGATTCGCTGAATCGAGGTTCTGACTCCAGGCTTTTGGTCCGCACTCCTGATCCAGGCATTTTAGTCCGGGCAAAGGGCAGGGTGGTGCATGCCCGTTGCCTGATTCGGCGGCGCATCGCTTTCGAACTGAATGTGAAGTACAGCGGACGCCATGGCTGCCGCTCTCTATAATCGCGCCGCATTCCAACGGGTAGTTCAGAATAGCCGCGAGCAGCAGTTCGCCCACCAAATCGGGCTGCCCCGGCAACAGCCCGTCAACGGCCACTGTTCGGCCGGGCTACCGCATGAAAGAGGATATCTTGTGAGAATTGAAGATTTTACGGACCCGTACCTTGGCAAGACCTGGGGGGAACTGGGTGTTCGCGTACTGAGTTCAGGCAAGCGCATCGCGGTGACCCTGGGCTATCCGGCCATGGGTATGCATGCCCGATTGACGGCTGACCTGGCCACCCACCTGGGTGTTGACGGGCTTGAGCTGGACTTGCGTTTTTCACCCGGAGAAGGGCGGGGTTTTGGCCGCGTCCGACATATCGTCGCCGTTGCCTCCGGCACGGGTGGGGTTGGCAAGTCGACCACTGCGGTGAACCTTGCGCTGGCGCTGGACCGGGAAGGCGCCAAGGTCGGACTGCTCGATGCCGATATCTATGGCCCGAGCCAGGGCATGATGCTCGGCGTGCCGCAGGACCGGCGGCCGGAAATGAAGGATGGCCAGACCATCTCGCCCATCAAGGCGCATGGCCTCAAGACCATGTCGATGAGTTACATGGTGACGGAACGCACACCCATGGTCTGGCGTGGCCCGATGGTGTCCAGTGCGCTGCAGCAGATGCTGACACAGACGGATTGGGGTGATCTTGATTATCTCGTGGTGGACATGCCACCGGGTACCGGTGACATCCAGTTGACCCTGTCGCAGAAGGTGCCGGTATCCGGGGCTGTGATCGTCACCACTCCCCAGGACATTGCGTTGCTCGATGCACGCAAGGGGATCGAGATGTTCCGGAAAGTGAATATCGAGGTGCTCGGAATCGTCGAGAACATGAGTTTTTATTGCTGTCCCAATTGTGGGCATCAGGCGCAACTGTTTGGTGAAGGTGGTGGTCAGCGTGTGGCCGATGAACTTGGTGTGCCGCTGCTGGCGCAGTTGCCACTCGACCTCACGATCCGTCTTCAGGCGGACGGCGGCAACCCGACCGTAGCGGCCGATCCGGAGGGTGCGATCGCCGGTATCTATCGGGATGCGGCAAGACATCTGGCTGCGCGGCTGTGGGCGCAACAATCCAGCACACCGGTGATCAGCATGAGCGAGGAGTAAGGGCGTGAGCAAGGGATCAGAGGCGTGAGCAAGGAACCAGTAGCGTGACCATCAAGTCGGATCGCTGGATACGTGAAATGTCGGCAAAGGGCATGATCTCGCCGTTCGAGCCTGGTCAGGTGCGCGAACGGGACGGCGGCAAGATCATCTCGTATGGCACGTCCAGCTATGGTTACGACGTGCGTTGTGCGCCCCACTTCAAGATCTTTACCAACGTTTTTTCAGCGACCGTGGATCCGAAGTCGTTCGACGAGCGCAGTTTTGTCGACCTGCATGATGATTGCTGCATCATTCCACCCAATTCGTTTGCCCTGGCCAGTACCGTCGAGTACTTCCGCATTCCGGAGGATGTGCTGGTGATCTGCCTCGGCAAATCGACCTATGCCCGCTGCGGCATCATTGTCAACGTCACGCCGCTGGAACCGGAGTGGGAAGGGCACGTCACACTCGAGTTTTCCAATACCACGACGTTACCTGCAAAGATCTATGCCAACGAAGGTGTGGCGCAGATGCTGTTTTTCCAGTCCGATGAACGCTGCGAAGTCACGTACAAGGATCGGGGTGGCAAGTATCAGGGGCAGATGGGCGTCACGCTGCCCAAACCGTGAAGGGCATCGGTCACGATCCTGACAACGCGGTCAGGGTGCGTACGGCGCCTGGGTCCGCGGCAGTTGACGGAACAATTGCCATATCGACCCCAAGTGCACGGTATTCATCGAGTCGCTGACGAATTTCAGCGAGCGAACCAAAGCCCAGCGCCGAGACCAGCAGTTCATCGGGAATGAGTTCACGTACCTCGCGTGCCGAAGGTGCGCGAAGTGCGGCGTCAACCACACCGCCAAAGCCCTGCAGTGCAAAGTTCCGGCTGTAACCGGGCACCCGGATGTAACCGGCAAGGAAACGCCTGGCAAATGCCACGCTAGCCTCGGTGGGGTCCAGGCACACATGCGCCCACACGGTGACCGGAGGCGGCTTTCGTCCGACGGACCTGGCGCCCTCGGCGATTTCCGCCAGAAATGTCGGCACGGCACGCGGACTGATCATGTTCAATGCGACGCGGTCGGCAAAACGACCGGCCAGATGCAACATTCGCGGACCAAACGACGCCATGCCAACCGGCAGTTGCACACTGCCCAGGCCGTTGGCGAAGCCACGGGTGCGGTATGAGCCTTCGGTGATGTCCGTGGAGTGCCCGGTGCAGGCGGCACGTACCGCTCCGATCAATGATTCCATGTCGGCGACCGTCAGGGACGCGCGGTTGTGCCAACCCTTCACCATGGCAGGCGAAGAGGCGCCGACGATCACTTCGAGATCGATGGCGCCCATGCCCGCAAGCGTTGCGGCAATCATCGCCAGCTGCGGGCCTGTGCGCAGCGGCCCTGGCATGGGACCGAGGCCCAGTGGATGGCCGGGGAAGGTCGAGGCGAACCAGCCGCCGAAACTCACGGGATCGAGCTTGTACGTCTCTGGTAGCCAGACCCGCCGATAGCCAAGTTCCACAGCCAGGGCCGTATAAGCCTGATACCCCGCAACGGTGTCGGCAACCGGCAATCCGAGCACGACGTCCAGATCCAGAGCGGCAGTTCGTTTCTCGGACGGATGATTCAAGGCAGACCTCGGGTTGGCGACCGGAATTGGATGATACCGGTGTCAGCGCGGCTTCTGTCAAACAAGCGCACGGACCGTCGGAGCGTCCGGTTTGCGCCACAAAACCATCCTCGATCAATCAGTCTGCTTGCCATAAGCACGCTCGACCCGGGCCACGCGCAGTTCGTAGTGTGAGTACCAGGTACTGTTACCCTGTTTGCGTGCCAGCTGATGTTCGGTGTTGGCCTTCCACGCAGCGATACTGGCCTCGTCCTTCCAGTAACTCACGGTGATGCCAAAACCATCCGTTCCTCGTGTGGATTCCAGACCGAGACAGCCGGGTTGCTGGAGGGCAAGTGTTGCCATGGTATCGGCCATCGCACCATAACCCTGGTCACCCTGTGTGCGCTGGTTTGTGAAGATCACGGCGTAGTAAGGCGGTTCGGGTGTGCGCGCAAAGGGCGAGTTGGTCGACGGATCGTGCATGACATTGCCTCGCTTTTTCTGGTTTGCTGCCAGCGGCTGGATCGGTTCCGGTTCGCCAGTATGCGGCAAGTCCTCATTGTCCCTCACTCGTCCCGGTATGGCATCATGCAGTCCATTGAGCCCGACCGGAGGTGCCATGCACCCGTTTCCCCACCTTTATCATGCTGATGTCAGCAGCAGCAGCCATGACACGGGGGCAAATCTTGCCTCCCCCGGCCTGGTCACCACGACGGTTGGTGCACCAGCAGAATTTGGTGGCACAGGCACCGACTGGTCACCGGAAACACTGCTGGTCGGCGCGGTGGGCAGCTGTTTCATTCTCGGCTTCCGGGCTATTGCCACCGCATCGAAACTCGAGTGGTCGGATGTTCGCTGTACCGTCGAAGGCAAACTTGAACGTGATGCCAGCGGCATGCGGTTCACTGAATTCACGTTGCAGGCAACACTCGTGGTTCCCGATGAGCGAAACAGTACCCGTGCAGAACGGATACTGCAGAAGGCCAAGGAGAGCTGTCTGGTCACCAACTCCCTCAGCGCGACGGTTCACTTTTCTGCGGTCACGCAGATCGGCTGACGGCGGTTATCAGGCATTGACCATTGGCCGAATCAATGCGAACCCGTATGCAGAGCTGATGTGGTCTTCCAGGTCGGTGTTCGATAAACGATCGACGAGGGGACATCTGGCTGCAATCGAGGTTGCGATCCGGCGCACAGGTTGCGAGGTGTGTCCTCGTGGGTCCTCCTCGTGGGTCCTTCCTCGTGGGTCCTGAATCCGCGAACGATGCATGAGATCCAGGCAACGCACCTGACAAAGGCGCGTGCCGTATTTCCTCACCGATGGCGAAGTGTGAATTGAGTGACGTTTGTGTTGCCCGCTGCAAAAGCCGCTTCGCAATACGCCAGATAAAACTCCCAGATGCGAATGAATCGGGTATCAAAACCGAGGCCGCGTATCGACGTTTCCGCACTGAGGAAGTTGTGTCGCCAGCGACGCAAGGTCTCGGCATAGTCATCGCCAAACTCCAGTGTGTTCACGACCATCAAGTCCGCATTGGCCACGGCGGCACGGAACTCGCTTGGGCTGGGCAGCAGACCGCCTGGGAAAATGTACTGCTGAATGAAATCCGTGGATCTGGCGTAACGCTCGAAAAGATCGTCACGGATGGTGATGGTCTGGATGCACGCGGTGCCGCCGGGTTTGAGCCTGGATCTCAACATTTCGAAGTAGCTCGGCCAGAATTCGAGGCCGACCGCCTCAAACATCTCGATGGACACAATCGCATCGAACGGACCTGGGTTGATATCGCGGTAGTCCTGAAAGCGCAGGTCGCTGGTCAGTCCGGCCTCTGCGAGACGGCGTTGTGCCCAGTCGAGTTGTTCACTGGACAGTGTCACGCCGGTCACGTGGGCGCCAAACTCATGGGTTGCAGTCTCGGCCAGAGCACCCCATCCACAGCCAACTTCAAGCAGCTGCTGACCGGGTTGTACCCCGCATTCACGCAGCGCCCGCCTGACCTTTGCCTGTTGTGCATCGGCCAGGCTGGTCGAGTAGTCGCCGTCAAACCAGGCACTGCTGTAGTTCATCGTCGGATCCAGCCACAGCCGATAGAATGTGTTGCCGAGGTCATAGTGGGCATGAATGTTCTTGCGACTGCCGGCGCGCGAGTTCCGGTGAAACAGATGTTTGAGCCGGTACAACAATGAGCCCCACCAGGTGCCATAGAACACCGATTCCATGTGGTTCCGGTTGGCGATAAACAGCTGCAGCAGCTGCGAAAGGTCAGTGGTCGTCCAGTCGCCGTCGATGTAGCTTTCGGCGAAGCCGATGTCGCCGGATCGCAGCGCTGCGGAGCAGAGGTTCCAGTTTTCCATCATCAGTGTGGCTCGTGGCGCGCTCCCCTCGAGTTCGCCGAACGCCATCACCGTCCCGTCCGGAAGCCGAACATCGAGCACGCCATGCTTGAGCGACTTGAGGCTGTGCAGCACCGCGCGGGCGGTGCGTGGGGCCGATTGCGGCAACTCGATGGCGTGCGTGGTGAGTGTGTTCATGGTGTCAGCCTGTTGATAGCGGATACTCCAGTACGCTGGCCTCAACGAGTCAGGAAGGACTTCGGAGCGGGTGGCTTGTGGATTACCGGTACACGCCTGATGAACAGGCGAAACGCTTGCCAGTGAATGCGGACAACGATACCCAGCGTGAGCAGAGGCATGGCCAGAAATGCTGCGCGGCCGCGGGCGCGGGACAGCGGTTGCAAACTGCCTGAGACGCTGGTTCGGATGAACAGTCCGTCGTCGTCGTGGTGGTCGATGCGTACGAACGTGCGCGGTGCCTGAGTGAAATCTACGGTAGTACCGATACGCTCGACCGGGCACATGAACTGGAATCGGTAACTGCCCTTCACTTCGCAGAATGGTGATACGTGAAAGACCTTGCTGATACGAAGCTCGCGGTCAAATGCGACCTCAGGGCCGTCCAGCAGATAACAGTGGCGTTCACCAAACGTGTTGTTGACTTCCACGACCACTGCGGCCAGCGCACCATCCTTGCGGTGACAGTACCAGAAGCTCACCGGCTTGAAGGCAAAACCCAGTACACGCGGATAACAGTGCAACCATACCTCGCCATCAGCATTGCGGACACCCTCCCGCTTCAGTACATCGTCCAGCCAGGCCAGGCTGTCGGCGCGCCCGTCGCCGTGGTCGCAGTCAAAAAAACTGATCAGGCCAAAGCGGTTGCGGATCAAAGCCGGGCTGGGTGTGCTGCGCAGACTGCGCATCGGCAGCAGGAGAAAGCAGGTTGGATACACAAAACGGTGGATGACTGGACGCAGGCGTGTGTGGCGTACACGGCCGGTGCCGATGAACGCTTGAGCGGCGGTTCTGGTCATGACATCTGCCCGGACGACGCGATCATGGACGCGTCCGACCAACGCTGTTGCAGTGCCTGCACCACCGCCTGACCGGAGCTGAGGCCATCTTCGTGAAAGCCGTAGCCGGTCCACGCTCCACAGAACCAGGTGTGCTGCTGTCCCTGCAAAGTTGGCAACTGCTGTTGTGCGGCGATCGCGTCATGATCAAACACCGGGTGTGCATATGCAAACTCCGCATGCACGGTGTCGGCGCGTGGTTCGGTCAACGGATTCAGTGACACGATGACCGGTGTGGTAAACGGCAACGGCTGCAACCGGTTGAGCAGGTAGTGCAGACAGACCGAGCTCTGTTCGCGTGAATCGGCAGCCGCGCGTTCGTAGTTCCAGGCTGCCCACGCCAGCTTGCGGCTTGGCAACAGCAACCGGTCCGTGTGCAGCACTGCCCGGTTGCGATGGTAACGAATGGCTGCCAGTGTCCTGCGCTCGGCAGGGCTGGCATCGGCCAGCAGTGCCAGCGACTCATCGCTGTGGCAGGCCAGCACCACTTCATCAAAACGTTCGGTGCCAGCGTCGGTGGTGATGTATACCGCCGTCTCGCCGTCTCCCTGCATTGACCTGCGCACGCGTCTGACGGGTGTGTTCAGCCGCGCATCGGGTATTGTCTTCAACAGCTCCCGCACGTAGTTGCGCGCACCACCTTGTACGGTATACCACTGCGGCCGCCCGGCCAGCTGGAGCAGGCCGTGATTGTGGCAGAATCGAATCATGGTCGAGACCGGAAACCTGAGCATCTGGTCCGTCGGGCATGACCAGATACAGCCGATCATCGGCAGGAAATACCAGTCGCAGAACGTCGTCGAGAAGTGGTGTCGGTGCAGGAAGTCGCCGATGGCCTCGTCCAGTGCTGTCGGGTCCGTGGTGTTCGCCAGAGTGGTGGCCAGCCGATGGAAGCGCAGGATCTCGGCGAGCATGCCCCAGAAGCGTGGCCGCAACAGGTTGCTGCGCTGTGCAAACACGGTGTTCAGGTTGCTGCCGCTCCACTCCAGCCCGATGTCGGGTACACACACGGAAAAGGACATGTCCGATCTGGCGATCGCCACACCGAGTGTGCTGAACAGTTTCAACAGACCGGGATAGGTGCGTTCGTTCAGTACCAGGAAACCGGTATCGACACCGTGGCGCGTGCCATCAAGTTCGATGTCGACGGTATTGGTGTGTCCACCAAAGTAGCTCCCGGCCTCGAACAGCGTCACGTTGGCAGATCCGGTCAACCCGTGTGCGACCGACAGACCGGAGATTCCGGAGCCAACCACTGCCACCCGGCGCGGCCAACCTGACATCGTGTTGGAACGTATCGGAAGGAGTGGGTCCGTATGTCTCACGGTCAAACCAGTGCTTGAGACAGGGAGTGGTAGCGGGCCATCTGCTCCGGGTAGCTGCGTGAAAAGTAGTTCCACAGCTGATCACCATAAGTGTCGGGCTGTGTTGAACTGGCCATGTCGCCAACGCCCATCTCTGTCTCCTCCTTGAGAGCCATGAGACCCGCCGAGGCGTGATGGGGGCTGGCGGCCACCGTTTCGGCAAAACGCGGGTGCAATTGGATGGGTTGCAGACGGACATCCAGTGAGGGGCCGAAAAAATAGCCAGCCGAGTACCGCTCCCGGTCGGTAATCACACGATGCGGTGTAGCCACCAGGAAGTTCCCGGTTGCAAGCTGCAGGGCTTCACCCAGATTGATGACAAAGGCGTCCTTGACCTGGGGCACGTCGATCCAGTCGCCGTCGTGATTCTGGACCTGCAATCCGGGTGTCGATCCAGGAGCCAGGACCGTCAGGTAGCCGGTGTCGTGATGTGCGTTCACTCCGGCCTCACCAACCGGTGTGGGCGGATAGTGAATGAACTTCGACAACGACATCGGCTGGGCTCCAAAGAGGCGACGGAAATGGTCAGGCGCAAGACCCAGGCCTGTTGCCAAAGCACTGAGCAGGCGGTCTGCCAGCGCGCCCAGTTCACGCATCCAGCGTAACGAGATGTCTCTGTGTCCTGGCAGGATCGTGTCGGGCAACCATTGATTGGGACCCAGCAGACGGAGGTAGCGGTTGCGCGAAGACGGTGGGCACTGGGCAACCGGCCACTCGCTCCATATGTCGATCTGCTCGCGGAAGTCGGTACGATTGTTCGTGTATTCGCTGCCAACCGGCTCCCAGCCGCGAAAGTGCGGCGATGCCTGCTTGTCGATCAGTCTCTTCGTCGATTCCGGCAAAGCGAAAAAGCGCCGCATGAGGTCGAAGACATCCTCCACCACAGCCGGGTCGACACCATGACCCGCCGCCAGAAAAAAGCCGATCTCGTGGCTGGTACGCGTCAGTTGATCGGCCAGCGCAGGGGGCACTGAGCGGACTTCGTTAAGGTCGCCAACGTCAATGATCGGAATGCTGGAGAAGCTGGACATGGTTGAATCCTGGCGATGGTGATGGGCCCGCTTGCTGACGCAAACCTCGTCGTCCACAGTGTCAGGCCAATGTTCGCGCAAGGCCCGACGGTCTAGCAATGGCTTAAGCGCAAAGCGGCTAGCCGCACCTGATGATGAACCGCCAGTAGTGTGCCCACGTCCCGCCCATGATGCCCGTCCACGTCGTGGTACTTGCATCGGAATCTGTTCCCGTGGATGAAGGTGGCCGGTCCGGGACAGGCTATGGATCGCCGGTCGCCAGCCGTAGTGACACCAGGGTTGAATGTACGCTGGTGCTGTCGCCCATATCTGCGGCAACCGGCGAGTGCAATACGTTGACGTTGCTTCCTGAGTCTTCACGCGAAAGCCAGCGACCCTTGTACGAAAGCGCAGTTCCAGGCAGCACATTCATGTCGATATGCACTGCCAGTTCAATGGCTCCCTCTGCACTCGAGACGTGTGCGCGGTCGCCTTCCTTCAAGGCCAGGCGCGTTGCGTCTGCCGGGTGCATGTGAACACGCGCAGGTCCAGCCAGAGTTTCGAGGTGGGGATCATTGGCGTAGGAGTCGTTCAGCCGAAAGCGTGAGGATGGGGTCAGCAAACGGAACTGCCCCTGGTTGGATGGCTCATCAACACGCGGCAGCGGCACCCGGGGCAAACCCATCAAGACGGCCTGCTCGGACACGATCTCGATCTTGCCACTCGGCGTTGCAAACTGCAGATCGGCCCAGAAGGTCTGCGTGTTGACACCCACCGTTGTGTAACCACGCGCTGCGAGTGCCGCAAAATCCAGCCCGACATTCATCTGCGCCATGATCTGATCGATCAGGTCTACATCGGATTCGTACAACGCCGGTTCGTCGAGTTGCAAGGCGGCTGCCAGCCGGCGAAAGATCTCCGCGTTTGGCAATGATTCACCGAGCGGTTCCATGACCTTGCGCTGCGCACCGATGTGCAGGTGGAAGTAGCTGAACGTGATGTCGTCAAATTCCAGAAAACTTGCGGCCGGCAACACGATGTCAGCGTAGTGGGCCGTGTCCGTCATGAAGGGATCGATGACGACCGTGAACAGATCCTCCCGCACGAGCGCCGACTTCAGCTTGTTCTGCGCCGGCGCGGAAGCCACCGGATTGGTGTTCCAGACAAACAGCTGACGGAACTCCTCTGTGGCGAGGCGCGTTGCCAGTGCCATATGGCTCACCTTCTTGCCACCTTGTCCTCCGGCAGATGCGATGGGCTTGAGCCGCGCACCGGCGAGACCAGCCAGGTCGATGCCGGCAAACAAGGGGGTGACGTTGAGATAGTAGAACCCCGCACCTGGTTTGCCGATATTGCCAGTCAACGCCGGCAACAAGCCGATGGCGCGCATGATGTTGCCACCTTGTGCCTGTCGCTGCAGCGCCTGACCACACCACAACAGCGATGGTCCGGTTCCATAGATTGCTGCAGCCAGACGGATGTCGTCAGCGGGTATCCCGGTCTGCAATTCACCCCACTCCGGGGTTGCTGTTGCGATGGCACCGCTGATTTCAGCCAGACCGATGGTGTGCCTGTCGATGAATGCTTGGTCAAAGTGGCCGTTCTTCTGCAGGCAGTGCAACAGGCAGAATGCCAGCGCCGCATCGCTGCCAGGTCGTGGCCGCAGGTGCAGGTCCGCAGCACGTGCGGTGTCGGTCAGAGTGGGATCGATCACGATGATCCTGGCCCCGGATTCAGGTAACCAGTGTTCGTGCGCGTGAGGTGCCGAATGCGAAGGGTTGGCCCCCCAGACCAGGATGCATCGAGCGTTGACCGCAGTGCGAGGGTCGAACCCTTGCACGGAATTGCCGAACAGAAGTGTCCACGCAACGTGCCCCGCTGCGTTGCAGATGGTGTCCGGGTCAACTTCGGACGCTCCGAGATGATTGAAGAATCGATTCGGGAACAGGTAACCAATCAGACCGAGGGTGCCGGAATAGTGAGTATGCAAGATGGCTGATCCGCCAGCCGCATCGAGGGTTTTCCGGGTTTCGGAAGCAATGGTGGCAAGCGCCTCGTCCCAGCCGATCGCAGTAAAGGATCCACTTCCCTTCCTGCCGGTTCGTTTAAGGGGCATCAACAGGCGGGCCGTCGGGTCCTGCCAGACACCGTTGTAGGCCACGGCACATTTGCTGCACAGCTTGCCTCTCGAAACCGGGTGATCCGGATCGCCAAGCACACGATGCGGACCACTTTCACGTATCTCGACCCGGATTCCGCAACCGTCGTAACAGTCGCGTGGACAATTGGTCCTGATGAATCGTGTCATCCTGCTCTCCAGCGTTGCAACTCCAGAAACAGTGTGCGGATGTCGTGCAGGGAATGCACCAGGTGCTGGCCGAGGTCGCGTTCGTGTTCTTCCGGGAATACTAGATCAGGAACCTGGAAAACGGTGAGACCGGCGGCGAGTGCCGCACGGGTTCCGTTCATCGAGTCTTCCAGTGCCCAGCAGTCGGACGGCGATTCACCCAGCAGTTCGCAGGCGCGCAGGTAAGGATCAGGATGTGGCTTGCCTTGCCTGGTTTCACCACCGCACACAAGGTGCACAAAACAATGGTCCAGTTCCGCGAGCTTCAGTTTGACCAGTGCATTGGTCCGACGGGTTGAAGTGGCCAACGCCCGTGGTATACCGGCTTCAGTGAGGGTTTCCAGGATCTCGCGGGCACCCGTCTTCGTGTCCACCGGCAGGTGGTGAACGTGTGCGTCGTACCGCTCGCCCCAGCGTGCGTAGATCTGTTCAAACGGGAAATCAGGACCATAACCTTCGCGCAGAATGACCTGGGTGGCGCCGTAGGTAGAGCCAACCACCTGGCGATAGATCTCCAGGTCCGGCTGATAACCGTGTTCGTTGCATGCGGCGACGAACGTATCTCGCGCCAGACGCTCTGAATCAAGCAGCAGGCCGTCCATGTCGAAGACAACGGCGGCCGGTGTCCTGAATCGGCCGGACGCGACGATTCGCGACATCTCAGCTGACGATGATCTCGTGCGCGCGGGGCTGCGTTCCGACCGGGACCACGTCCCCGATCAGGACTGGCGCCTCGCCATTCTCACGAAGAATGGCCATTGCGCTCGCCGCGTTCCCCGCGGGCAGGCAGATGATGTAACCGATGCCACAGTTGAAGGTGGCCAGCATTTCGCGTTCAGCAACATTGCCTGCCTGCTGCAGCCAGGCAAACACATCGGGCCACTTCCAGGCAGAAACGTCGATGCGTGCCGCGAGACCTGGCTTCGTGAACATGCGAGGTATATTTTCCCAGAAGCCACCGCCGGTGATATGCACCATCCCGTGAACGGTGTGGGTTGCCAGCATGGCACGAACACTTTTCACATAGATCCGGGTCGGTGCCAGCAACTGGTCCATCAGTGTGGTGTCAGGGGTTGGACCCTGCTGCTGCAGGATGCGACGGATCAGCGAAAATCCATTCGAGTGCGGGCCGGAACTGGGCAGACCGATCAGCGCGTTACCGGCCTCGATGAGGGTTCCGTTGACGATCCTGTCGTACTCGACGATACCGATGCCAAAGCCGGCCAGATCGTATTCGCCAGGTTGATAGAACCCCGGCATTTCTGCGGTTTCTCCGCCGACCAGCGAACAACCCGCCAGCTCACAGGCGCGTGCGATGCCAATGACGACCCTGGCTGCGGTATCCACGTCCAGCTTGCCGGTGGCGTAATAGTCGAGAAACAGGAAAGGTTCGGCACCGTTGACGAGGATATCGTTCACGCACATGGCGACCAGGTCCTGGCCGATGGTGTCATGACGGTCATGATCGAAGGCGAGTTTGAGTTTGGTGCCCACTCCATCGGTACCGGTCACGATCACCGGGCGTCTGTATCCGGCCGGTATCTCGGCCATGGCGGCAAAACCGCCGAGGCCACCCAGCAGTTCGGGTCGGGCAGTTCGCGCTGCGGCCCCCTTGATGCGTTGCACAAGTTCGGCTCCGGCGTGTGTATCGACACCGGCATCTTTGTAGGTCAGGGATCTGGGTTCGGGCATGTTCCGGTCTTCTGCGCGGGCCGCGGCATTCTAACTCAGGCTGTCGAAGGCGATTGGGTTAGAATTCGGCCATGAGCGTTCTTGACACACCTCCCCGGTCAGCGGCCCTGTTACTGATCGTCCTGACTGCGGCGATAGGCTTCGTGTTACCCATTCAGGCTGCCGAGCGCATCGGCTGGATGTATGACGCTGATGTGCCGGTGACCAACCAGTCGCCCGCGGCCCGGGCCATTGCTGCTCATGAGGGATTTCGCCAGGTTCTGGGACGACTCACCGGCCAGGGCGATGCACTGACGCTGAATGTTTCCGGTGTGGCCGCCGACAGGCTCATCAGCACCTTTTCCTATCATTCCGAAATCGTGGATGGGCGTCGGCAGCCACGGGTCAAGATGTCGTTCAACCCTTCCCAGACTCTGGCGACCGTCCGCCGGGCCGGTCTGCCAGTGTGGGGATCCGGTCGGCCGGCCGTGAAGTTCTATCTGCTGGTGGAAGGGGAGGACGGCAACTGGAGGCCACTTGCCAAGGGTGAACCCGCTGAACTGGCCATGCAGCGTCAAGCCTGGATTCGAGGAATCAGGCTCACGGTTCCGGACTTCACGGAAAATGACATTCCGGTCCGACAGCTGCTGTTGAGCGAGCCGGAAGAACCCGCTCTCGAAACCGGCTCTGGTTCAGACGCGTTGCAGGGAGCGGCCAATTTTTCGGTCGTTGAGTCAGCTACCGAATCAGCATCGATTCCGGCAGGCCGTGTCCCGAACGGAGATGCTGCGGACCCTGGTGGGACGGATCTTCTGCTTGAGCCAGAAAAACCACCGCCAGAACCCTTCCTGCCGGGGGTCATCCCTGCCGAAACGGAACTGGTGGTGGTGGGCGAATTGCGTTACATGGCCCCGCCCGGTGAGGTTGTGGCGGCTCCTGCCACGGAAATGGCTCCGGTGGTCAAGCGTGCTCCGCCCGAGGAAACTCCATCCGACGCGGAACCAGGGCTGGTTGCCGAACAGTTCCGCATGGCCTGGGGCACCGAGCGTCATGTTGTCCGCATCGCGGAGGGCACCGTGGAAGAGCAGGCGGTACAACTGGTCGATCGTGTGGTGGATCGAATGGCCGATACTCTCGGTGTGCCATGGGTGAATGTCCAGTCGCTGGCGTTTGGAGTGTCGGGAGTTCGTGAAGTCACGGACTACGCAACGATGATGCGTTATCTGGGCCGGCTGGAATACGTCGAACAGGTGAATCTTCTGCGCTCGGCTCCGGATCGACTCGAGTTCTCCCTGACGACACCGGCAGCTGCGCAGTTGCTCGATCGCCTGTTTCTCGTCGACGGTCTGCTGGTCATGGACGAAGAGAGCCAGGATCCGGACCGGCTCTACCAATGGCAAAACTGATCGTCCAGCTGCCCAATCTCCTGACTCTGGTCCGGATCATTCTGGTTGCGCCGATCATCTGGTCACTCTGGTCGGCCGACTATCGCCTGGCGTTCCTGCTGTTTGTGATCGCCGGCGTGTCCGATCTGCTGGACGGATTTCTTGCCCGACGTTTTGGGTGGCAGAGTGATCTGGGTGCGACGCTCGACCCGCTCGCCGACAAGCTGCTGGTGGTCGCCCTGGCAGCGCTGTTGACCCTGCAGGGTCATCTGCCATTGTGGCTTGCAATCATCGTGGTCGTGCGCGACCTTGTCATCATGAGTGGGGCTGCCATGTATCGCTTTCGATTTGGTGCACTGGAGGTCGCGCCGACCCTCGTCAGCAAGATCAATACGGTGGCACAGGTCGTGGTGATGGGCATGTTGCTGTTGGCACTGAGTGGTTATGGTGAACTGAGCAGGCTGCTGTGGTTGCTGCTCGATCCGGCTGGATTCCTCCTGCTCGGATTGCTCGGCGTGTATTCAGGAATCGACTATGTCGTTACCTGGGGACTTCGCGCCTGGCGCCAAAGACACACGGTCGCCTGAGCAGTCGACCATGCACAATGATCAACTGGCATTGCCGTTTGCAGCGACCCGACAACCCACGTTCTTCAATTTTTCCGGACGCGAAAACGAAGAGTTGATTACCCACCTGTCAGCGCAGGTCCGGGGCTTTTCTGCGACGTGGATTCATGGCGCTGCCGGGGCAGGCAAGTCGCACCTGGCGCAGGCCGCGGTCCATGCGCAGCAGGGCTTTGGCTTTTCCTGCGTACTGGTTGACGCAGCGCAGGCATTGATCACCAGGGAGCGCAAACGGTTGCAGGCCAGTGAATTTGTTGTGATTGACAACGTCGCCGCCTGGATCGGCGATCGGCTGGCCGAAGAGGCGTTGTTCCAGCTTTACCAGAATGCCGTGCAGCACGGAGGCAGACTGCTGCTTGTGGATGAGGTCACCCCGCTGCAGCGCACCTTCCTGTTGCCAGACCTCGCTTCGAGAATGCGAGCCTGTCAGGTCTTCGAAGTGCAGGCGCTGGATGAAATCGGCATTCGTCATCTGCTGCAACGCCGTGCCCGCGATCGTGGGCTGAAACTCAGTCGACAGGTACTCGATTACTGGCTGACACGCAGGAATCGATCGCTGGCTGCATTGCTCGCCGACCTTGAGTCGCTGGATGTGGCTGCCTGGCAGGCACAGCATCGATTGACAATTCCGTTCCTGAAGTCTGTGCTGACAATCTGATGCACGTTCTGGTTACCGGTGGTGGCTCGGGTGGCCACGTCATTCCGGCCATCCCGATCATGGAAAAACTGCTGGCCAACGGACACCGCGTGTCATTTGCAGGCACACGATCCGGTTACGAGCTTGACCTGTTGAAAGGCGTGTCAGTCGAGTACTTCGGGATCAGTGCGGGCAAGCTCAGGCGCTACTTTTCATGGGCGAACGTACGGGATGCCGGCCGTGTGGTGCTGGGTGTGATCGAAGCGTTGAAACTGGTGCGAAAATTGCGCCCGGATGTCATATTTTCGAAAGGCGGGTTTGTCGCATTTCCAGTGGTGCTGGCGGGCTGGCTGTATCGTGTGCCCGTGCTGGGCCACGAGTCCGACTTCAGTCCAGGGCTTGCCAACCGTCTTTCACAGCCATTCCTTCAGGTCCTGTGTACCAGCTTTGAACAGACCCCCGTGCGTGGTTTTCGCGGTCGCATCGTGCACACCGGTACACCGCTGCGTGAGTCCATGCTGACTGGCGATCCACACCGGGCGCGACAGCAGTTTCATTTGGGCCGGGAGAAACCCGTGCTGCTGGTGACGGGTGGCAGCCTGGGCGCCGCTGCACTCAATCAGGTTGTCCGCGCCGCGTTGCCTGCGCTGTTACAGGATTTTGATGTGGCGCATGTCTGTGGTCCGGGGCGGTCTGAAGCCATCGAATGGACCGGATATCACCAGTTCGAATTCATCAATGAGGGCTGGGGCGACCTGTTTGCACTCGCCTCGGTGGTTGTCTCGCGGGCAGGTGCCAACAGCCTTTTCGAACTGCTGAGTCTGGGCAAGCTCAATCTGCTGGTGCCATTGTCGGCTGCCGCCAGCCGCGGTGATCAACTCGAAAATGCCGAGTATGCGACGCAACAGGGATACAGCCTGGTCATCCCGGAAAGCCAGTTGAACGAGACGACCCTGGTGGCGGGTATCCGGGAACTGTTGCAACACCGACTGCAATATGAGCGGCAACTCGCGCGATTTGCACGTATTGATGCAACCGAGGCGTTGACCAGGGAGTTGCTGGCTCTTGCCAGAGGGCGGGTCAGGCTCGAAAGTGAATGAAGCGCACGCAGTCAATGAATGGTGTTGCTCGCGGCTTGCTTTGCGCCCGGTTTAGAATGCGCGCCGTTTTTTCCAACTGTTTTCTGGGGCAGGCACGATGAGCAGGACTTTCAAGGTTCGGACCTATAACAACATCGCCGCACGCGGGCTGGCGCGGTTCCCGTCGGATCGTTTCAACGTGGGTGGCAGCGTCGACACTCCCGATGCCGTGCTGTTGCGCAGCCACAAACTGGCGGGTGCCGATCTTCCAGCCAGTGTGCAGGCCGTTGCGCGTGCCGGCGCCGGTGTCAACAACGTGCCTGTCGAACACTGCACCAATCATGGAGTGGTCGTTTTCAATACGCCAGGAGCCAACGCCAATTCGGTAAAGGAGCTGGTGCTGACGGCCATGCTGCTGGCCTCGCGTGACATCTATGGTGGAATCCAGTTTGTGGGCACGCTGGGTGGAATCAACGATGAAGCAGAACTGGATCGCGTTGTCGAAGCAGAGAAAAAACGGTTTGCCGGTCGCGAACTGGTCGGCAAGGCACTGGGGGTCGTCGGCCTGGGTGCGATTGGTTCACTGGTTGCGCGTGCAGCCCTGGACCTGGGAATGGAAGTACTCGGGTTCGATCCGGCGATTTCTGTCGATGCAGCCTGGCGGCTGCCCAGTGAAGTACAGCGCATGCAGAACCTGCAAAGCCTCTTTGCACGAGCGGATTACGTGACCCTGCATGTTCCGCTGATGGCCGAAACCCGGGGCATGATCAATGCGGAGAGCCTGAACGCCTTTCGACCGGGCAGCGTACTGCTCAACTTTGCCCGCGAACCCATTGTTGATGAGGTTGCGCTGAAAGCGGCTCTCGAGAGTGGGCGAATCTCGAAGTATGTGGCTGATTTTCCGATCGCTGGACTGATTGGTCATCCGAAGGTCCTGCTCACTCCTCACCTGGGGGCGAGCACGGAAGAAGCCGAAGAGAATTGCGCGGTGATGGCCGCCAACCAACTGGTGAACTTCCTCGAAACGGGGAGCATCGCCAACTCTGTCAATTTCCCGAGCGTGAGTCTCGAAATGAGCACAGGCATCCGGTTGGCCGTGGTGAACCGTAACGTACCAGGCATGCTGGGCCAGATGACCACCCTGCTGGCTGACAAGAAGATCAACGTGATAGACATGCTCAACAAGAGTCGGGGCGACATTGCCTACAATCTGATCGATCTTGCCGAATTGCCGGATGAGGGATTGCTGGATGCCATCCGGTCGGTCGACAACGTGGTTGGCGTACGGATCATCGGCGCCTGAAACCCTTCGAAGTGCGGGCAGCCCGGGCGGCAAAACGGTCCGGGTTGATCGTGCCGATCACCCGGTCATCAAGCGGTGGCACCCAGCCCATGATCTGACTCTGGATCACTGACGCCGCCAGATGGGCCGAGGTGGCACCCATCGAGCCGTGCGCCGTGCTGATCCAGTGGTTGCCAATCGGGCCGACGATCGGCATGCGGTCCGGCGCGGTGAGCCGAGCCGCTCGCTGTCGTCCCAGCCACGTGTGCGGCTGGTCGCGCAGGCGCGAGAGATTGGTCGCTGTTGCGCGTTCCGGGTCCCAGGGTGAATATTCAAAGGTCGAACCGGCCATCACCACGTCATTGCAGGGTGCGAGATACCCGTCGCCGATGATCGCAAGCGTGGGCATCTGCGCCATCGATACGCGATCGGTCTGGCCCCAGAGGGAGTGCGTCGGGAGAGACTGCAGGTCGGTGATTTCGGTGTAGCCATGAGCACACGCCCACACCGTTGGCAGGGCTGGATCGAGATCACCACCGAAGCTCAGTTCGATACCCGGATGAGTGGTCAACGAGTGGCAGAGCTGATCGAGTTCGACGACCGGCGCGTCGACAAACAGCAGACCGGCTGTCGGGCTTGCGACCAGCGAACCTGCCAGCGTTGCAACTTCCTTCTCGTCACACCACCTCAACCAGTCACCGGATGGGCCATAACAGGCAAACGTACGTTGCAGGCGCCCACTGTCCAGATTGGGTCCGGGCAGTTGCAACGCGCCGACAGGGTGAACCCCGACATGCCCGCGTGTGAAGCTGAGACTGTACAGGTGGCTGGATACTCGCCAGTGTGCCTGTGGACTGTCATCGGCCAGCAGCCGCGCGTGCTGCACGGCGCACATCTGCGAGGCACCGGTGGCCAGTGCGTGGCGGGGTTCGACCAGGCGCACGCCAATTCCCTGCATGGCCAGATGTGCGGCCATGCTGCAACCGGCAATGCCACCACCAAAAACCTGAATGCAATCCGGTACGTCGGGCGGGTTGCGTTGCCCGGTCCACTCTCCGGCCAGACTTTCCCGTTTCATGGGACGCTGATCAACGCGGCGCATGTTGAAGCCTGCACTTTCGAGCCCGCGACGAACACGCCCGACGCTGGTGAAGGTCGAAACGGTTGCACCAGTGCGTGAGCTGCTTGCCATCGCTTCAAACAAGGGTTCGTTCCACATGTCGGGATTGCGATCCGGTGCAAAACCGTCCAGCAACCAGGCATCAACGCCATGCAGGTGTCGGCTGCGAAGTTCGTTGACAAAGGAGCTGACCTCACCGAAGTAGATCGACAGCGTGATCATGCCTTTGGCAAGCAGGCGTCGATGCCAGCCCGGGAGCATCGCCGGATAGACTGCCGTCAGTTCATCCAGCATCTCGAGCTCATCGGTATCCGTGTACCGCGTTCGGGTCTGTCTGAGATCTGCCTTGCGAAACGGATTCAGCTCGACGCTCAGGAAGTGCAGTCGGCAGCCGGCCTGTCTGGCCGCAGCGGCCAGCATGATGAAGTTGAGACCACTGCCAAAACCGAGTTCGGCGATGGTCAGACGGCGATTGTCCCGGAGCCGTCCATCGATGGCTGCAGGTTCAATGAAAACACGTCTTACCTCGTGTGCACCGTCCGCGCTGAAGTAGATGTCACCGTAGCGGGTATTGTATGGCGCGCCCTGCTCGTTCCAGGTCAGCGTCGCAGGCTCGATCATGGTCCGCGGGCAATGGGCCGAGTCGGGTCTTCGATCCACTCGCTCCAGGAGCCCGGGTAGAGAGCAGGTTCCGGTAGCCCGGCCACGCGCATCGCCAGAATGTTGTGCGCGGCGGTGACGCCGGAACCGCAATAGCAGACGCAGTCGTCCCCGATCTCGCCAAACCGCCGCCAGAGATCGGCGGCTGGCTGGAAATGCTGTTCGGGTGTCAGGTTGCCCGATGCCGGCAGGCAACGGGCGCCTGGAATGTGGCCAGCCGTGTGGTCGATCGGTTCCTTGATGCCGGCAAAACGCTCTTCAGCACGTGCGTCAAGCAGGCAAGCAGGCGGTCGAGCCAGCACTGCCTCCGCCGTGGTCTGTCGGGTCAGCGGCGAACGGCGGCTGAAGTTCCCGGGTAGAGGGGTCTGGATCTGCGATTCGCAAACCCCGGACATGGCCAGCCATGCCTGCCAGCCTCCATCCAGTACCGCGACCGTCGCGTGACCGAGGCTGCGGAGCAGCCACCAGGCTCGAGCCGCGAACATCCCGCCGAGGTCGTCGTAGACCACCACCTGGCTGGTGTTGTCGATTCCCCACTCCCGGCAGCGTGCCACCAGCCGATCGAGGTCCGGGAGTGGATGTCGGCCGTGCCGTCCCGGCGGACCCGCAAAGTCGGAGTCGAGGTCGCCCCGGACAGCGCCGACAACATGGCTTTCGCTGAACGCACGCTGCCCAAAATCGGGATCACCGAGGCGGGCTCGGCAATCGATCACTCTTGTGGATGTCAACATGTTTTTCAATGTTGATGCATCAATCAGGGTCATGAAGGACTGGGTCATGGTCTCAATTGTGCGCCAGTCGGACGTGAATTGGAGGGCAGAAACTACACTGCACCCGGAAAGAAATATCCCCTGCCATCTGGTGCTGGCAGGCCTGGATTGACAGAATCAACGGACTATTGACCCTGCAAGAGGTACGACGTGCTGCTGGATGTACTGGCCAATGGACTGGTTTCCTGGAATATCTGGGGACTGCTCGCTTATACCCTGGTGCTGACGCATATCACGATTGTTTCGGTGACGATTTATCTGCATCGGCATTCCGCCCATCGCGCCCTGGATCTGCATCCTGCGCTCGCGCATTTTTTCCGCTTCTGGCTGTGGATGACGACCGGCCAGGGCACCAGGGAGTGGACTGCCATACATCGCAAGCACCACGCAACCTGTGAAACGGCCGAAGACCCGCACAGCCCGGTTGTGCAGGGCATCGGCAAGATTTTCTGGCAGGGAGTGGAAGTGTACCGTCGCGCCGGCACGCCCGAGACGCTGGCACGTTATGGGTCGGGGTGTCCCGATGACTGGGTCGAACGCAACGTCTACAGTGCCCATACCTGGGCGGGCATCTATTCGATGCTGGTCATCGACGTCCTGCTGTTTGGAGGGATTGGCATTACCGTATGGGCTGTGCAGATGGCCTGGATTCCGCTGACGGCAGCCGGTGTCATCAACGGTATTGGCCACTACTGGGGATATCGCAACTACGAATGTCCCGATGCGGCCCGCAACGTAGTGCCGTGGGGAATCCTCATTGGCGGCGAAGAACTGCACAACAATCACCACACCTATCCCAACTCTGCAAAGCTCTCGTCAAAGCCATGGGAATTCGACATCGGCTGGATGTGGATACGCATCTTCGAAACGCTGGGCCTGGCCAAGGTGCGCAGCAAAGGTCCGATGGCGACCAGGGTGGAAGGCAAGGCTTCGCTGGACCTGGATACCGCATGGGCCATCCTGAACGATCGATTCCGCGTGATGTCACGCTATGCCGAACAGGTCATTGCCCCGTGTGTACGTGCTGAGTATGAAAAGGCGGATGCGGCGTCGAAGCGGTTTTTCAGGCGTGCAAAGGTGGTTTTGGCGCGTGACGAGATTGTGGTGACACCTCGCCAGCAGGCGAGACTGGAGAAGCTGGTTACCTCCAACGAGGAACTGCGCAGGATCTACGAATTCCGTCTTGCGCTGGCTGAAGTCTGGCGCAAACGTGCCAATGCCGAGGAATTGCTGAATGGCCTCAGGGCCTGGTGTGTCGCGGCGGAAGCATCTGGTGTGCATGCACTGCAGGAGTTTGTGGCCGAACTGAAGAGTTACGCCATGCCAAAGGCGCTCGCTGCTACCGCCTGATGCCTTCTCGGGGGCTGAGCGTTGTCAGCCCCTTCAGCACCCTTTCACCCTCTCTTTCACTCGCTGGCAACCCGGGTTACATCCGCTCTGGAACTTCGATCCCGAGCAGTTGGAGCCCTTGTTCGAGAGTGACCAGCGTCCGTCGACAGTACGCCAGTCGCCTTGCCCGATCTTCGGCCGACGCAGTGAGGATTGGACATTGTTCGTAGAACTGGCTGAATCGTGTGGCCAGATCGTACAGGTATCCGCAGAGATGGTGGGGCAATCCTTCGTTGCCAACCTGCTCGACAACTTCCTGGAAACGCAGCAGCTGCATGACAAGCTGGCGTTCGGCGACATGTTGTGGACTCAGTGCTGCAGATTCCGATGATCCTTCAGCGCGACGAAAGAGGCTGCGAATCCGCGCGCAGGCATATTGCAGATAAGGCGCCGTATCGCCGTCAAACGACAACATCTGGTCCCAATCGAACACGTAGTCATTGGTACGGTGTTTGGACAGATCGGCGTACTTCACGGCGCCGATGCCGACCACATGGGCAATCCGGCCACGTTCGTCGGCTGTTACGTCCGTGCTCTTGGTATCGACGATGGCCCGTGCGCGCAGCTCTGCCTCGGTCAGCAGATCAGTCAGCTTTACCACTCCACCCGTCCGCGTCTTGAAGGGTCGGCCATCCTTGCCCAGCATCGCTCCAAACGGCAGATGTTCGAGCTGCATGTTCGGTGGCGCAAACCCCGCTACCTGCGCAACGGCAAATACCTGACGAAAGTGCAGCGCCTGTCGTGCATCGACAAAGTAGAGTACCCGATCTGCGTGCAGCACCTTGTGACGGTGACGAATCGCTGCCAGATCGGTGGTTGCGTAAAGATAGCCACCATCGGATTTCTGGACGATGAGTGGCAGCGGTGTGCCGTCCTTGCCCTTGAACTGATCGAGGAAAACACACAGGGCGCCATCGGACTCCACCAGGATACCCTGGTCCCTGAGCTCCGCCACCACTGGCGCAAGGTCGTCGTTGTAGGCGCTTTCGGGCATCACATCACCGGGTTGCAGAAGCACACCCAGCCGATCGTAGACCGCCTGGCAATGCGACAACGAGACGTTGATGAATTGTTGCCAGGCAGCCCTGGCCGCCGGATTGCCGGACTGCAATCCGACCACATTCGCGCGAGCCCGTTCTGCAAAGTCCGGTTCGCTGTCAAATCGTTTTTTTGCCTGGACGTAGAACGCCTCGAGGTCAGCCAACTCGCCGGTGTCTTCATTGCTGCCCTGCATATGTGTGAGCAGCATGCCGAACTGGGTACCCCAGTCGCCAACGTGATTCTGCTTGATCACACGATGGCCAAGCGCTTCCAGGGTGCGCACCATGGCGTCACCAATGATGGTGCTCCGCAGGTGACCGACATGCATTTCCTTCGCCAGATTCGGCCCGGAGTAGTCGATGACAACGGTTTGGGGTGACGCAGTCTTCTCGATTCGGGTCGAGCCTTCCAGTGCCTGTCCCAGAGCGTCGGCCCGCAAGCGAAGATTGATGAATCCAGGCCCGGCGATGGTCGCCTCTTCGGCAAGATCTGCAACCCTCAGCGCCGCCACAACTTCTGCTGCCAGTTCTCGCGGGTTGCGCCTGGCCTGCTTGGCGAGTGCCATGATGCCGTTGACCTGATAGTCACCAAATTCCGGACGGGCTGCGGTTTGCAGTTGCGGATTGCCAGTCAGGCTGCATGCCTGCATCGCCTCGACCACACGCGCTTCCAGGAGTTTCCTGAGATTCATGGCGCGGGCTTGTCAGTCGAGGGCAGTGACGTCTTCAGCCTGCAATCCCTTGTCATGATTGGCAATGCTGAATCGCACTTTCTGGCCGTCCCGAAGCATCGGGCGCTGGCGATCATCACCGCGGCCGGTGCGTACGATGGATCGCTGGTGCACAAATATCTCGTCACCGGAGGCACGAACGATGAATCCGAACCCTTTGGTACGGTTGAACCATTTCACGGTGCCTTCTTCGTTTGCAGCATCGGGATCGGGTGCCGATTGCCGTTGCGGACGCACGGCTTCGGTGGGTCTGTCGCGTCCCGATGGCACCACGTCCAGCGTTACGCGCTTTTTTTCTGGCGGGGTGGCTGATTGGCTGGCCGCCTGCTCGCGAACCGGCGCTACTGCGGGAGCCACCCGTGCGCCGCGACCCATTCGTCGAGCGATCAGGCCGTTCAGGAACAAGGCGATGGACGTGATCACCAGCAGCGCAAGTACGCTGTTGGGCCACACCTGCGGCACCACCGTTGCGATGGCAGCGCCAAAAAACAGGGCCAGGATGGCGATGAAAACGATCTGCATGGTAAAGATCAGCTCCGGGTAAAAAGGGTGATGTTGAACGCCATGTTAACAGCCCGGCCTGCTGAGCGGGCGCGGATTGCCCCCCAATTGGAGTGAGTGGAGAGAGCGGAGTCAGTGGCGACCGGGAGGGCAGACGCGTCAGATGCGTTCGGCCTTTTCAATGACGATGGGTGTTGTTGGCACACCCTGCATCCCGTCACGCGTGGCAACCGGCGTGAGTTCGATCTGCTCGACGACTTCCATGCCAGACAACACCTCGCCAAACACGGTGTAACCGGGAATTCCAGGTTTTGCGTTGAGATTGGGATTGTCCTGGACGTTGATGAAAAACTGCGTGTCTGCCGAATCCGGGTCTTCCAGTCGCGCCATGGCCAGTGTTCCCTTGCGGTTCGCAAGGCCGACCCTGGACTCGTTGACAACCGTTCGGGGAGATTCCCGATAGACCATGCTGGCATCGTAACCACCGGTCTGGATAACGAAGCCTGCCACGACACGATGGAAGATCAATCCGTTGTAAAAGCCGTCGTCGACGAGTTGCAGGAAGTTGGCCACCGTCTTTGGCGCCTGGTCGGCATAGAGCACCACGTCGATCGGTCCGGCCGTGGTCGAGAAGCGCACCGTGGCGTTGTCGGCAGCGGCGTGACCGGTCAGCAGCAGCAGGAGCGCCGCTGCGGTCAGAATTGAACGGAAACTCGGACGAAAGAACGTGCATAAGGATGACATGTTGGACTCCGGTTATGGAACTCAGACTCGACCAAGCGCGCGCAGATACGCCGGGATAGTGGATTCAAGCCCTGCATACAGTGCATCGGCGATCAGCGCATGGCCTATGGACACCTCGACCACGGCGTCGATCGTGGCCAGCAGGGGCAGATTGATCAGATTGAGATCGTGCCCGGCGTTCACCCCGAGTCCGATTTCCCGGGCGTGCGTCGCCGCTGCGCGATAGTCCTCGAGGCTCGACCTGGCTTCGTTGGACAAAGGGCCGTACAACGCAACCGCGTCGGCAAAGGGACCGGTATACAGTTCGATACGGTCCGCGCCGATTGTTCTTGCCCGGTCGATTGCGTGCAGGTCGGTATCCATGAACAGCGAGACCCGTGCGCCCCACTCGTGATAGCGGGTGATCCGCGCAGCCAGCGGCCCGTTGTCGCCCCGCAGATCCCAGCCATGATCACTGGTCAACTGGTTATCGGAGTCAGGCACCAGGGTTGCCTGGGCTGGACGCATCGTTTCGATCAGCGTGTCGAGGCCTGGATAACCATTGCTGCGTGGGCCGGGTACGGGGTTGCCTTCGATATTGAATTCGATACCGGCGTAGTTGTCCTCGCGCAACAAGGATGCCAGAGCATGAACATCTGCTGGCGTGATGTGCCTCAGGTCCGGTCGCGGGTGTACGGTGATGCCATCGGCACCTGCGTCGAGGACGGTTCTTGCCGCCAGGACCACGTCAGGGATCGTGCCGCCCCGCGCATTGCGCAAGGTGGCGATCTTGTTGAGGTTGACGCTGAGGGCAATCACGACCAGGCGCTGCGACGAGGTCTCGACTTGATGATGACACCGAGCAGCAGGCCGCCGAACAACAGGCCGGCGCCAATGAGCAGCCAACGCTCCTCGACGTTCGCAGCCACCCGCTCCCGATCAGCAGCCAGGTCGCGCAGCTCATTGCGAAGGCGAGCATTCAGCTCTTCCAGGCTCTTGAGCTTGTCAGCGGCGTCCACGGCGCCGGCAGACGCCGCCCGTACGCGGGCCAGATCTGCCCGCACCTCTTCCAGCTCGGCGGTGAGGGAGATGATCTGAGTCTCGGCGGTTTCCAGTTTCTTGAAGACGTTGCCGCTGCCGGCGGTCGCCTCATCAAGGTTCGCCTGCAGTTTTTCCAGGCGAGCCTGCGCGTCTTTCAGCCGCGATCGTGCACCCGGCTCGCTGACCACGTACTGATTCGAAATCCAGCCTTCGGTGCCGTTGGCGGTACGGACTTTCGTGAACTTGTCACTGGTTTCAACCACCTCGAAGGAACTGCCGCCCTTGAGAAAGTTGATGATGCGATATTCGGTGGATGGTCCGCTGCGCAGTTCCACGCTCAGGTCGTCACTGACGTACTCGGCGTGTGCGGGCGACGTGAGACAACCAAACGCGACCAGCCACAGCAAGGCACTACGGGTGGTCATGGTTTGAAGGCGGCTGCGGTTCTGCATTGGGGTCCTTGAGGTGACCGAGGCGCGCAAGATACACGATGGTCAGGATGATGTAGAGCAAGGTCAGGGCAAAGCCGCCGACCAGTTTGTAGGTCACCCAGAATTCCATGGAAAAGTTCCACGCAACCACCAGGTTCAGAATCCCGGCCAGCGTGAATCCGGCAGCCCAGCCCCGCCCGAGGGTTCGCCACACCGGGTCCGGCAGCGTGAGTTGCGGACCGAGCAGCAGCTTGAGCATGTTGCGTCCGGTCAGGCGTTCCGAGACCAGCAGGACGATCGCCAGTGCCCAGTTGACGATGGTGGGTTTCCACTGGATGAAAGCGGCGTCGCGCAGGAACAGTGTCATTCCACCAAGAATGATGCTGGCCCAGAACGTGAACTTGAGTTGCCCGCCGATTGGCTTGCGCAGCAACCAGTAGGCCGCCATCTGCAGCGTCACCCCGGCCATCAATGCGGCGGTTGCGTAGAAGATGTTGTCCGGCGCGTCGGTGCCAAAAAAAACGGCTGCAAAAACGGCGATCGGCAGAAAGTCGAAGAGCTGGTTCAAACCAGAGGGTCCGGGACGAGTTGGGGCGACGGATGATAGAGGTGTGGCGGTACGGCGCAAACTGGAATCTTGGGCCGCTCTTCCAACCTTCGGGGGCCATCCCGACCGGGGAACAGGTATCTGGTCGAGGAGTCACCCTGCCGATCTGGCTTTTTTGCCGATTCCTGAACACACTCGCCGGCCGAGCCATCGGTTTTGCCATGAGTCAGTATTTCGAGGTCCACCCCACCCACCCGCAGAAGCGGCTGCTCGCCCGTGCGGCGCAGATCCTCCGTGAGGGAGGGCTGGTGGTTTATCCGACGGATACCGCGTATGCCCTGGGTTGCCATATCGGCGACAAGAAGGCGATCGACCGGGTCGAAAACCTGCGCCGGCTGGACAAGAACCACATGCTGACCCTGGCCTGCCGTGATCTTTCGGAGCTGTCGACCTATGCCCGTGTCGACAACACCCAGTATCGAATCCTCAAGCACTATACCCCCGGCCCTTTCACCTTCGTGTTGACGGCCAGTCGGGAAACCCCGCGCAGGCTGGTCCACGACAAGCGCAAGACCATCGGGATCCGGGTGCCCGACCATGCGATCGTGCGTGGCCTCCTGGAAGAACTCGGCGAACCGATCATGACGACCACCATGCGGCTGCCGGACCAGGAAAGTCCGGCCACCGACCCGCTGGAGCTGCGGGATCTGCTTGAACATCGGGTGGAACTCATCATCGATGGTGGCCACTCGGGTACCGAATCGACAACGCTGGTCGACCTGACCACCGATATTCCGGTCATTCTTCGTCAAGGTGCTGGCATATTCACGATCTGAGGCGTGCTGTCGGTCCGATCCACCGGGGTTCAGCTCGCAGGCAGATTGCCCCTCGTTCTCGCCGCACCCGTGCCGGTATACTGCCGCCCATAACAACAAGACCTCATCGGGGAGGGTGTTTCGCTTGAGTAGCAGCGATTCGGCGACACGTGTCGTTTCCGGCATGCGTCCGACAGGGCGGTTGCACCTTGGCCATTACCACGGTGTTCTGAAAAACTGGGTCAGGTTGCAGTATGAGTATGAGTGCTACTTTTTTGTGGCCGACTGGCATGCGCTGACCACCGCGTACGACGACACGGCCGACATCACGCAGCATACCTTCGATCTGGCGGTGGACTGGCTGGCGGCCGGACTCAACCCCGGTTCGACGACGCTGTTTGTCCAGTCCAGGGTCCCGGAGCACGCCGAACTGCACCTGCTGCTGTCCATGATTACACCGCTGGCCTGGCTTGAGCGGGTGCCGACCTACAAAGACCAGATCCTGAGGCTGAACGAAAAAGACCTGGCGACCTATGGTTTCCTCGGCTATCCGCTGCTGCAGGCGGCCGACATCCTCATCTACCGCGCTGGTCATGTGCCCGTGGGAGCGGACCAGGTTGCCCACGTCGAACTGACGCGGGAAGTTGCGCGTCGGTTCAACCATCTTTACGGCCGGGAAACAGGGTTCGAGGCGATGGCCGAAGCTGCGGTGGCGAAACTGGGTAAAAAAGCGGCTCGCCTCTACACCGAAAGCCGTCGAGCCTACCTTGAGCAGGGAGATGGCGAAGCGCTGGAAAGAGCGCGCGCGCTGCTTGCCGGGCACCAGAATCTTTCCATCAGCGACTCCGAGCGACTGTTTGGGTATCTCGAAGGCGGCGGACGCATCATTCTCCCGGAGCCACAGGCACTGGTGAATGCGGCCGCGCGCGTGCCCGGGCTGGATGGCGAAAAAATGTCGAAGTCGTACAACAACACCATCACGCTCCGAGAAACACCGAAGCAGGTCGAAGAGAAAATCCGGACGATGAAAACCGATCCGGCGCGCGCGCGCCGGACTGATCCCGGCAACCCGGACAACTGTCCCGTTTTTTCACTGCATAACCTCTATTCGCCACCCGACCTGCTGGACTGGGTCAATGAGGGCTGCCGCTCCGCCGGCATTGGCTGCGTCGATTGCAAAAAACCGCTGATCGAGTCGATCAATGCGGAACTCGGTGAAATGCGTGAGCGTGCCGAACAGTTCGAAAGCGACCCGGATCTCGTCAATTCCATCCTCCAGGAGGGCTCGGAAACGGCCCGTTCAGTCGCCAGGGAAACGCTGGAGGATGTGCGTGAAGCCATCGGGATTGCATGAGTGAAGAACTGATCGATGTGACCGAGAGCGTGGACAGCCTGCCACACAAGCTGGATCAGGCCAGGATCGATGACGCAGACACCATCGCCGTCGTCCAGGGCAAGCCGGTCACGCAGGTACCCACCGATCTGTACATTCCACCTGAAGCTCTTGAAGTATTCCTCGAGACGTTTGAAGGACCGCTGGATCTGCTGCTGTACCTTATCCGCAAGCAGAACCTCGACATCCTGGAAATCCACGTCGCCGAGATCACCACGCAGTACATCAGGTACATCGAACTGATGAGCATGCTGCAGCTTGAGCTGGTGGGTGAGTATCTGGTGATGGCGGCGCTGCTCGCCGAGATCAAGTCGCGAATGCTGCTGCCAAGACCGGGGGATGCAATCGATGACGAGGATGATCCGCGTGCCGAACTCATCCGGCGTCTGCAGGAATACGAGCAGATCAAGACGGCGGCAGAGGATGTGGAGAAGATGCCAAGAGTGGATCGGGACGTCTTCCTGGTCCATCCCGAGCGACCGGAACTGGTGCGCGAGCGCGTGGATCCACCGGTCGATTTGCGGGAGCTTCTGGTGGCACTGGCCGAGGTGCTGGGCCGCGCCGAACTCTATACCAGCCATAGTGTGACGCTGGAACCGCTGTCGGTTCGGGAACGAATGTCCAACGTTCTGGCGTTTGTTTCCTCGGCAGGTGATTTTGTTTCGTTCCAGCAGCTGTTTACCCGCGCTGAAGGACGCAGGGGGGTGATCGTGACCTTCCTTGCACTGATGGAACTCGTTCGCGCAGGACTTATCAACCTGGTGCAGGACCAACCTTTTGCGCCCATCTATCTGCGTGCCAGATCCGACGAACAACACGCATCCCAACTGGAGGAATGACCGCAGAATGGAAGGCAATCGCATCAGGCAGATCATCGAAGCGGCGCTCATGGCCGCCGATGAACCACTCAACGTGGAGCGCCTTGTCAGGCTCTTCAAGCGTGGTGAGATACCGATTGAAGATCTGCGACTGGCGGTGAACGAAAGTCTGGATGCGTTGGCTGCAGATTGTGAAGGCCGGGGATTCGAACTGAAAAAGGTGGCTTCCGGTTACCGCTTTCAGGTGCGCCAGGAGCTGTCTGAATGGGTGAGTCGATTGTGGGAAGAAAAACCCGGCAAGTACTCCCGCGCATTCCTCGAGACCCTGGCCCTCATCGCCTACAAACAGCCGGTTACCCGCGCCGACATCGAAGTGGTGCGGGGTGTCGCCGTGAGCCCGAACATCATCCGCACGTTGATGGAGCGCGGCTGGATTCGCATCGTGGGCACCCGTGACACCCCCGGCAAACCATCACTGTATGGCACCACGAAGGAATTCCTGGACTATTTCAACGTTGCCTCGCTGGCTGATCTGCCACCGCTGGCACAGATTCGCAGCCTCCTCGAACACGATGCACCGGATGCCGATGAGGCCGTGCTCGAGGCCGGCGTCAGCGTTGAACTGATGGTTGGCGAGGAGGCAACAGGTGAACGGCCGGCTGACGGCGAGTCAGGAGACGATGTGTCCGATGATCAGGACAGACCGGCAGAACAGCTCCATGATGATGAACCGATGGAGTCCGCGATGATGGTCCGAAACAACGTGGTGCGAATGCCCACCGGGCATGGTTGATGCGAGGACCCATCAAGCGAACGGGCAGTCAAAGGTCAACAGGTCAGCGTACTCCCGGTCAGCGAACCACCGGTGCAAGAACCACAGGTCCACAAACCACAGATCCAAAGACCAGAGGCGGTCAGCGAACGACGGAAAACCCGGTTTCCCCACGCAGACGGCGTGGTGCCGTCGACACCGGGAGCCGGGAATCTGCGCCACCAGCCGGCCGTGCCGAACCGAGCGCGAGACGTCCCTCACCCGTGCCGGCAGTCGCAGCTCAGCCGGAACGTTTGCAGAAAGTTCTTGCTGACGCGGGGTTTGGCAGTCGACGCGAGATTGAACGGTGGATTGAGCAGGGTCGGGTAGCGGTTGACGGTGAAGTAGCCAAACTGGGCCTGAAGGTGTTGCCAACTGACCGGATCTTCATCGACGGCAAGCCGGTGGCTGCGGTGCCCAGGCTCACCCGATCGAGAGTCCTTCTGCTCAACAAGTCGGCAGGTACAATCAGCACCCGCAATGACCCTGAGGGTCGGCCTACCGTCTTTGAGGACCTGCCGGATATCCGGCGCGGGCGATGGGTGATGGTCGGACGGCTCGACACCATGACCTCCGGATTGCTGTTGTTCACGGATGACGGTGAACTGGCCAACAAGCTGATGCACCCGTCCTCGGTGCTCGACCGCGAGTACGCTGTGCGTGTCGACGGTACCTTGACCGACGCCGAGATGGCGCAGTTATGCGAAGGCGTGACGATTGAAGGCGAAGCCATGCGATTCACCGACCTTCGTTATTTCGACGGACGCAGTCGAAATCACTGGTATCACGCCGTATTGATGGAAGGCAAGCAGCACGAAGTCCGATTGTTGTTTGCATCGGTGGGCCGCACGGTCTCCCGTCTCAAACGGGTTCGTTTTGGTCCGGTGGCGCTGCCGTCGCGACTGCTGGCCGGACATTACGAAGAGTTGCCCGAGCGCGACGTTGCGGAACTTCGCCGTCTGCTTGGCCTGTCCAATCCGCCGAGTACTGCCAACGTGCGCGAAGACCGGAAAAAATCGGTTCTGCTGCCGTTTCCTGATCTCGAAGAGCGCCAGAGAGGCAGCTGAGGTTCCTCGATCCGACACCCGCTGATCAGCCCATGACGTTCATTGCGCAGACCCTTGCATCCCGCACCGGTTGGCGGTTTCAGTGAATCATCAGATTGCGTGACTGGTGTTCGGTAGCTTCCGACAGTGCGCTGCGAGCTTCCTTGAGGACTGCCTCTGCCGAACTTGCACCATTGGTGGTGCTGATGCCGATTGTCGCCGACAGGTGTTCGCGCAAGGCTGGGTCGTCGAACTGCATGGCGTTCACCAGCACTTCAACCTTGCTGCCGACCCGTTGTGCGCCTTCCCTGGTAGTACGCGGGAGAAGCACAGCCAGGTGGTCATCATCAATCTGGAAGATTCCATCTGCTTCCCTGAGTTTTTGGCCGAGATGTTTTTGCAGCTGATCCGTCATGGCCTGTGAGGTTGCCGAACCATGTGCGGCCCGTATCGTGTCAATGCCGGTCAGGCGAATGAGGATCAGGGCGTCTTCCTGGTTGGCCTTGGTCTTCCTGGCTTTTTTGTTGCGTTCCTTGGTCGTCAGTTCATGGACCACCAGCGCATTGGCCAGAGCCGGGGCTGCCAGTCGCAGGAGTTCCTCGAGTGTTTCCAGATCGCCTGTACTGAATCGGCGGGGCGCTGTCAGCCGGACCTCACCACCACTGATGCCGGTCGTGCCCAGTTGCAGGTTGTAGCTGATGCTGTGCTGGCCTGGTTCACCCGTGGTGAAGTCGACGTTGTGATCGGTGTTCTGATAGGCAAGATGCGTGGCAGGCGAGACGGCCATCGCCTGTTCGAACATGCGATCAAGCAGAGGGGCTATTTCCAGTTCACGATGGAATGACTGCACCATGGACAGCGCGGTATCGGGTTCAAAATGTCGAGGTGTGCTCATGTCCTTGTGGACCTCTCCCTGTATTCAAGATTGAGAACTTTGGAGGTTCGGAGCTTTCAGGGCGCATCGTCATCCGGGCCAAAAGTTTTCCGGGTAAAAAGTGCAGCATGCGGATGTGCTGAATCAACTCACCGGATTTTCTGCGATGCCGCACCAAAAAAGTGAGATGGAAGCGGCACTTCCGGATGAAGGCCTGCCACGTGTGGTCAACCAGGTGCCGGCCCGCTCCATTCGCGGGCGTTCAGACGTGCGCCTTGCAGGGCTGTGGGAGCGGCAGCGGAAAGCAGGTAGAGGTACAGCGCCATGTGCATCTCGGGTGTGGGCAGAGTCTGCGGATGTTCCGCCGGATAGGCCGCAGCGCGCATTGCGGTACGTGTTCCGCCCGGGTTCAGGCTGGTGACAAGAATCCGACTCGTGCCATGCAGTTCATCCACCAGCACGTCCACGAGACCTTCGATGGCAACCTTGGAAACCGCATAAGCTCCCCAATAGGCACGTGCCTTGCGGCCAACGCCGGATGAGGTGAAGACGATGCTGCCTCGCGCGCTTGATTCCAGCAGCGGCAGCAGCCCCCGGGTGAGCATGAACGGCGCCGTTGTGTTGACCCGCAGCACCGACTCCCAGGTTGCTGTCGGATAGTGGGCAATCGGCGTCATGGCGCCGAGCATCGAAGCGTTGTGAACCAGGCCATCAAGATGCCCCATGCTGTCTGCGATGGCGTCATGCAGTGCGGCGACGTTGTCGTCCCGCATGCCTGCAAGATCACAGGGTACGATGACCGGGTGGGTCGATGTGTGGGCCGTGATCCAGTCGAACACGGCTTCCAGCCGGTCGCGGGAGCGGCCGAGCAGCACCACATTGGCGCCATGCAGCGCGCAGGTTCTGGCCAGTGTGCTGCCGATACCGGAGCCTGCGCCCGTCACCAGGATGTTCCTGCCGGCCAGACAATCAGCAGGGGGTTGCCAGGGCCAGGTCAACGCGGCCGCGGTGAGCTCCGGATACCCTGCGAACTCAGGGCTTGATTGCATGGACAAGATAATTTGCTCGGACGTTGTCAGACAGGCTCGCCTGACGGGTAATCGGGTTATAGCGCATGCCGATGATCTGCCGGACTTCGAGACCGGCAGCCCGACAGGCGGAAGCCAGCTCACTGGGCCGGATGAATCGCGCGTAGTCGTGTGTGCCACGGGGCAGGAGGTTGGCAATGTACTCGGCACCCAGAATCAGCAGCACGTAGGCTTCCGGATGGCGGTTGATGGTCGAAAAAACAACATTGCCGCCGGAGTGTACCAAGGCAGCGCACGCAGCTACGGTGGAGACGATGTCGGGGACATGCTCCAGCATCTCCAGACAGGTCACCGTATCGAACTCGCCTGCATGGAGGGCTGCGAAGTTCTCTGCGGTGTCCTGGAAATAGTTGAGCTCGATACCGGCCTCAAGTGCATGCAGCCGCGCAACCTGCAGCGGTGCCTCGCCCATGTCGATGCCGGTCACAGCGGCGCCGCGCCGTGCCATGGCTTCGCTGAGAATTCCGCCACCACAGCCGATGTCGATGACTTGCGAACCCTTGAGGGGTGACTTGCTGTCGATGTAGTCCAGCCGACAGGCGTTGACGTCATGGAGGGGGCGAAAGTCACCCTGTGGGTCCCACCAGCGATGTGCCATCGCTTCGAACTTGGCGATTTCGGCCGGGTCGACGTTGTTGTTCAGGGGCGGGTGATTGACTGACGAGGACTGCATGATTCGTGATTTTCCTACAGGAGGGCCCGGACACGAGCGGCCTGGAGGTCCACCCGGTTCCGGATTGCGGTCAGGTCGAGGTGCACCGGCAAGCCGTTGCGCACGGATTCCCGACCGTGCACCCACACATCGTGTGCTCGCCAGGCGCCGCCGTTGTGCAACAAGCTGGCAAACGGATCGTACACCGGTTGGGCGCTGATGGAGACTGGCGAGAAAACGGCAATGTCCGCGAGTTTGCCAGGCTCGAGTGTTCCCAATTCGTGATCACGACCAAGTGCGCGAGCACCACCCAGCGTCGCCTTCAACAGCGCTGCCCGGGCGTTGCCTGCGGTCGGATTCTGCGCCTGCATTTTTGCCAGGAGCGTGGCGGTGCCGGCGTCATCCAGTACGCTCAGCGCGTTGTTCGATGCCGCGCCATCGGTGCCAATGGCAATGTTGACACCGCTTGCCTCAAGGCGGTTGACCGGACAGATTCCGTCGGCAAGTTTCAGATTCGAGCGGGGGCAGTGCACGACGTGGGCACCGTGGGCCGCCAGCAGCTCGATTTCAGCGTCATCGAGTTGCGTCATGTGCACGGCCTGCAGTGTCGGATTGACCAGGCCGATGTCGGCGAGGACAGCGAGCCAGCTGCGCCCGTGTGCTGCCCGGGCCGCCGCCACTTCAGCGGCGGTTTCGTGCAGATGGGTGTGCACGTTCAACCCCAGTTCCTGTGCGTACATGTGTATGCGTTCAAGCGTCCGGTGATCCACCGAGTAAGGCGCGTGAGGACCGAAGGCAACGCTGACCAGCGGGTCCTGGGCGTACTCGTCGTGCAGCCGAAATCCGAGTTCGAAACACTCGTCGACGTTGCGGCTCCACGCCGTAGGGGTGTCGAAAATCGGAAACGCGGTCACCGTGCGGATGTTCGCCAGCCGCGCAATCCGTGCAGTGATCTCCGGGAAAAAGTACATGTCCGTAAACGTGGTGATGCCGTGTCCCAGCATCTCGACGATCGCCAGTTCAACTCCGGCAGTGACAAAATCGGGACCAACGAGCTGCTTTTCCAGCGGCCAGATGTAATTGCGCAACCAGCTTTCGAGCGGCACGTCCTCGCTGGCTCCGCGCAACAGGGTCATCGCTGCATGGGTGTGTGCATTGATGAGACCCGGCACGACGATGCCATCGCCAAAAACGTGGTGTGCCGGTGCCGTGAACGACGCGTGAATCTCGCTGGTCGGACCGATTGCGCAGATTCGTTCGTGCTGGATGCAGACGCTGTAATCTGATCGTGGTTCGTTGACCGGCCCGATCGGCAGTACCCAGGCCGCGTCGATGATGGTGTCGCAGGGAGTCTTGTGCATGCAGGCGATTATACGCATCACTTCCCGGCAGACACGCGGGAAGGTTTTTTGCCTTCCCGATGCCCCATCAGTAGAGCATTCACAGGTGATCCGGGCTAGCATAGCGGGCTTTTTAAGACCCGCATTCCATGTCAGAAACCGGCCCCGATCAGGCAAGGGAAATCCTGCCACGCAGCATCGAAGACGAGCTCAAGCAGTCCTATCTCGACTACGCGATGAGCGTCATCGTCGGCCGGGCGTTGCCGGATGTTCGCGATGGCCTGAAACCCGTGCATCGCCGGGTGCTGTACACCATGAGCGAAATGAACAACACGTTCAATCGGCCGTATGTCAAGTCGGCCCGGGTGGTGGGCGACGTGATGGGCAAGTATCACCCGCATGGTGATGGTGCCATCTACGACACGGTGGTCCGCATGGCGCAGGAGTTTTCTCTGCGTTACCTGCTGGTGGATGGTCAGGGTAATTTTGGCTCGGTGGACGGTGACCCGCCGGCCGCGATGCGATACACCGAAGTGCGCATGTCGAAACTGGCTTCGGAACTGCTTGCTGATCTTGACAAGGAAACCGTACAGCTGGTTCCGAACTACGACGATACGCTGACCATTCCCGAAGTGCTGCCGACCCGGATACCCAACCTGCTGGTGAATGGCAGCTCCGGTATTGCGGTGGGCATGGCCACCAACATACCGCCGCACAATCTGACCGAAGTGGTGTCGGCCTGCCTGGCGCTTCTGGAGGATCCGACACTGACCATCGATGCCCTGATGGAGTACGTCACGGGCCCGGACTTCCCGACTGCAGGCATCATCAATGGGCGGGCCGGGATCATCGAAGCCTATCGCACCGGCCGTGGCCGCATTCTGGTTCGGGCTCGCGCCGAGGTCATCGTCGATGACAAGAACGGGCGCGATGTCATCATCATTTCCGAAATTCCCTACCAGCTGAACAAGTCGCGCCTGATCGAGCGGATTGCCGAACTGGTCAAGGAAAAGCGGATCGAGGGAATTTCCGAACTGCGTGACGAGTCTGACAAGGACGGCATGCGCATCGTCATCGAGATGCGGCGCGGGGAATCCGGCGAGGTGGTGCTCAACAATCTGTACGCGCAGACCCAGTTGCAGAGTGTTTTTGGCATCAACTGCGTGGCCCTCGTCAACGGTCAGCCGCGTGTGCTGAATCTCAAGCAGATGCTGGAAGCGTTCATTCGCCACCGGCGCGACGTGGTCACCGCGAGGACGGTTTACCTGTTGCGAAAGGCGCGCGAACGGGGACATATTCTCGAAGGCCAGGCGGTGGCGCTGGCGAACATCGATGCGGTCATCGAACTGATCCGCAACTCGGCAACGTCACCAGAAGCACGTGTTGCGCTGATGGGGCGCGGCTGGTCACCGGAAACTGTTGTCAGGTTGCTGGAAAAAGCGGGCAGTGATGCGTGCAGGCCGGATAGTCTGGGCCCGGAGTTCGGCTTGCGTGATGGTGCCTATTACCTGTCGGAAGTGCAGGCCCAGGCCATTCTCGATCTGCGCCTGCATCGACTGACCGGGCTTGAACAGAACAAGCTGATCGACGATTACCAGGTGGTTCTCGATGAGATCGCGGATCTCCTCGAGATCCTTGGGTCGGCTGAGCGTCTGACCCGTGTGGTGCGTGAAGAACTCGAGGAAATTCGCAAGACCTATGGTGATGAACGCCGCACGGAAATCATCATCAACCAGGAAGACCTGTCGATCGAGGATCTGATCAACCAGGAAGATCTGGTGGTCACCATCTCCCACCAGGGTTACGCCAAGACCCAGCCATTGACGGTTTACCAGGCGCAGAAGCGGGGTGGACGCGGCAAGGCGGCGACCACGGTCAAGGACGAGGATTTTGTGGAAACGCTGCTGATTGCCAGCAGCCACGACAAGCTGCTGTGTTTCTCCAACCAGGGCAAGGTGTACTGGCTCAAGGTGTACCAGATTCCGCAGGGCAGTCGCAATGCGAAGGGTCGACCGATGGTGAATCTGCTCCCGCTGGGCAGCGCCGAGCGCATCACGGCGATTCTGCCGATCAAGAACTACGATCCCGATCAGTTTGTGTTCATGGCGACGGCCAACGGCACGGTGAAAAAGACGTCGCTCGAACAGTTTTCCCGACCGCGCACGGCAGGCCTGATTGCCATCGAACTCGATGCAGACAACACGCTGGTCGGAGTAGCGATCACCAATGGGGCCAGTGACATTCTGCTGGTCACCAGTACCGGCAAGGCCACCCGCTTCAAGGAATCCGACGTGCGTGACATGGGACGTACCGCCCGTGGAGTGCGTGGCATTCGACTCACCGGTAATCAGCGGGTCATCTCGCTGATCATTCCCACCGCTGGCGGATACATCCTGGTGGCTTCTGCAAACGGTTATGGGAAACGCACGCCGGCCAGCGAATTCCCGGTCAAGGGGCGTGGTGCACAAGGGGTGATCGCCATCCAGACCAGCGAACGCAACGGCCAGGTTGTTGGCGCCGTGCAGATTTTCGACGGTGATGAGCTGATGCTCATCAGCAATCTGGGAACGCTGGTACGCACCAAGAGTGCGGAAGTCTCGCTGCAGGGCCGCAATACCCAGGGTGTGCGTCTGATCAACCTGCGTGGCGAAGAACAACTGATCAGTGTCGAACGAATCCAGGAGCAGGAAGAAGAGCCTGGACTGGTGGGCGACGCTGCGGTGGTTGATGACAGTCTGGGCACCAACACCCTGTCGGCGGATGCGCAGGACGATCAAAACCTTGATGCCGACCCGGATTCCGAATCGGATATCGATGCCGATGAAGATTTCGACGAAGAAGATGATGATGTTGAAGGTGAAGATGAAGCAGGAACAGAGAAGTAGCATGACCCATCGCGCGCACAATTTTTCTGCAGGGCCGGCTGCGCTGCCCTTCGAAGTGCTGGCCCAGGCACAAGCGGAAATGCTCGATTATCGAGGCACCGGCATGTCGGTGATGGAAATGAGCCATCGCAGTGATGCCTTCATCGAAATTGCGGAAACCGCCGAGCGGGACCTTCGTGAACTGCTGTCCGTTGGCGACGACTATCATGTGCTGTTTCTGCAAGGTGGAGCGACGCAGCAGTTTGCTGCGATTCCCCTCAATCTGCTGGGTTCTGCCGGATCGGCTGCCTATGTGAATACCGGTGCCTGGTCGGTCAAGGCGATTGAAGAGGCGCGCAAGTTTTGCGAGGTGCGCATTGCCGCCACCAGCGAGGCGACAAGATTTGATCGTGTGCCGCCTGCCGGTGAGTGGCAGGTCGGGGCAGATGATGCCTACCTGCACATCTGTTCGAACGAAACCATCGGTGGTGTGCAGTTCCACGAGTTTCCGACACCTGCCGTGCCACTGGTCGCCGACATGTCGTCCGACATCCTGTCACGGGCGATCGATGTCAGCCGATTTGGTCTGATCTATGCTGGTGCGCAGAAGAATATCGGGCCCGCTGGCCTGGTACTGGTCATTGTTCGCAAGGATCTGCTCAGTCGTGTGCGCAAGGGCATTCCCAGCATGCTCGACTACGGTGTGCATGCCAAGGCCGGATCGATGTCGAACACTCCGCCGACCTATGCGTGGTATCTCGCGGGACTGGTGTTCAAGTGGATGAAAGAGCAGGGCGGATTGTCGGTCATTGCCGAGCACAATCGACTCAAGGCGGCCACGCTGTACAACACCATCGACAACAGTAATTTCTGGACTTCACCGGTGGTGAAGGAGAACCGCTCGTGGATGAACATTCCGTTCACGCTGCCGGATGCAAAACTCGATGCACAGTTCCTGAAAGGCGCAGAAGCACGCGATATGCAGAATCTGCAGGGGCATCGAAGTGTGGGTGGCATGCGGGCCAGTATCTATAACGCTGTCGGCCAGGCATCGGTTGATGCCCTGGTTGCCTACATGAGCGAATTTGAGCGTGAGCACGGATAACTCCGAGCTCGAACCGCTGCGCAGGCGCATCGACGAGATCGATCAGCAGCTGATTCGTCTGCTCAATGAGCGGGCGCAGTGTGCACTGGATGTTGGTCGGATCAAGCAGGCTCTTGCCGGGGATACCACGCTCTATTTCTACCGGCCGGAGCGGGTGGCCCAGATACTCGACAAGCTCCAGGCGCAGAATCCCGGACCACTGAGCAACGAAGATCTCGGCCGGCTGTACCGGGAAATCCTCTCCTGTTGCCTGAATCTCGAACAACCTCTCACGGTTGCATTCCTCGGCCCGGCAGGTACCTACACCCAGGCAGCGACAGTCAAGCAGTTCGGGCAGTTTGCCCAGTGCATACCCCTGAGCTCCATCGACGAGGTTTTCCGCGAAGTTGAATCGGAAGCGGTGATGTACGGCGTGGTGCCGGTGGAAAACTCGACCGAAGGCATGGTCAACCACACGCTCGACTGTTTCATGGCATCGAACCTGCGGGTGTGCGCAGAAGTGGAGCTGCCGATTCATCAATGCCTGATGAAAGGTGCTGACGAGGAGCCGATCAACGAAATCCTCAGCCATTCGCAGTCATTGGCACAATGTCGGTCATGGCTGGACCAGCACTATCCCAATGTGCCGCGCACCGTGGTTTCCAGCAACGGCGAGGCCGCGAGGCTGTCGTCGGAACAGCCCGGTAAAGCGGCGGTTGCCGGAGAAGCTGCCGCCAATCTTTATGGTCTGCGGATTCTTGTTCGCAACATCGAAGACCAACCTGACAACAAGACCCGGTTTCTGGTGCTCGGCAAACAGATTGTCGGCCCCAGCGGTGCCGACAAGACCTCCATACTGGTGTCGACCCGCAACGAGCCCGGCGCGCTGTTCCACGTGCTTGAACCACTGCAGGAGCATGGCATCAGCCTGACCCGGATCGAGACCCGGCCCGCCCGCTCGGGCAACTGGTCCTACGTTTTTTTCATAGATTTTGATGGTCACGAGACCGACGAACCTGTGCAGCTTGCGCTTGAGCAGGTGCGCAGTGTTGCCCTGTCGGTACGTGTTCTGGGTTCCTATCCGCAGGCAAGAATGTGAGCACCGCTGATATCAAGACCACGAATGTGAACACCTCCGTTGCGTCGCTAAGCCCCTATCAACCTGGCAAGCCGATCGACGAACTGGCGCGTGAACTGGGGCTTGCAGACATCATCAAACTGGCCAGTAACGAAAATCCCCGTGGTCCGGGCGACCAGGTACGCATGGCCCTGCGTACCGTGTTCGATAACCTGTCAGTCTATCCGGATGGCAGCGGCTATCGCCTGAAACAGGCGATAGCCGAGCACCTTGGGGTACCGCTGGCCGGCATCACGCTCGGTAATGGCTCCAACGATGTACTGGAACTGGCGGCACGGGTCGCGCTGGAACCTGGCACCGAAGCCATTGTCTCGCAACATGCGTTCGTGGTTTATCGTTTGGCCACCATTGCCGCCGGAGCAAGACTGGTCACTGTTCCAGCTGTCGGATTTGGCACGGATCTGGATGGCTTCCTTGCCTCGATCACGGCCGCGACGCGCATCATGTTCATCGCCAATCCGAATAATCCGACCGGGACCTGGGTGACCCACGATGCGCTGGTGGCCTTTCTGGATGCCGTGCCTGCCCATATCTGGGTGGTGCTCGACGAAGCCTACCAGGAGTATGTCGACATACCGGGCTTTCCGAATGGCATGTCCCTGTTGTCCCGGTATCCCAATCTGATCGTGACGCGCACCTTCTCGAAGATTCATGGGCTGGCTTCACTGCGAGTGGGTTATGCCGTCAGTTCACCGGTGTTCGCTGACTTGTTGAACCGGATCCGCCAGCCATTCAACGTCAACTCCATGGCGCTGGCTGCTGCAGAAGCGGCACTCGGCGACAGGGAGTTTGTGCTCACCTCGCGACAACTCAACAAGGAGGGGTTGCAGTTCCTCACCGGAGGGCTGACACAACTGGGGCTTCGCTGCATCCCCTCGGCGGGCAACTTTGTCACGGTTGACGTCGGTCGTGAGGCAAGGCCCGTGTACGACGCCATGTTGCGTGAAGGTGTGATCGTGCGGCCCATCGCAGAGTATGGCCTGCCCTGTCATCTGCGCATCACGGTCGGTTTGCCCGAGCAGAACCAGCGCTGCCTTGACAGCCTTGCTCGTGTTCTTGGGCGATGAAACTGGTTGTCATCGGCACCGGCATGATCGGCGGTGCCGTCGCACGGGCCGCTCGCCAGGTGGTGTCCATCGACACCATCGTCGGTATCGACCACTATCCGGCGCATGCGAGAACCGCGCTGCAACTGGGACTGGTCGACCAGATCGTTGATGACGTTCCGGCGGACGCGTCGATCATCGTGATCGCCACACCCAACGAACACATCCCCGGGTGGATCCAGCGCCTGCAAATGCATCAGGGCGTCGTCGTTGATGTGGGCAGCGTGAAGGGTTTCATCGTCGACACCGTACGTGCGCAACTGGGGCGGTTGCCAGCCAACTACGTGCCCTGTCATCCGCTTGCCGGATCCGAAAAGCATGGGCCGGAAAATGCTCCGGCCGACCTGTTCCGCAACCGCCTGCTGATCCTCTCACCGGAAGCCGAAACCAGCGCCGCAGCGGTTCAGGTGGCCCGCCAGTTCTGGACCGACCTCGGTGCGCAACTTCATGACATGAATGTCGTGGATCACGACCTCACCCTGGCGGCGACCAGCCATCTCCCGCATCTGCTGGCCTTTGCATTCATGCGCGCCATTGCCGATGAAGACCTGCAGTTCAGCGGTGGCGGATTTGCTGATTTCACCCGCATTGCAGCGTCCAATCCGGAACTGTGGTGGAAAATCTTCCGTTTCAACCAGGTGCCCCTGCTGCGGGCTCTGGCTGCTTTCAACGAAGAAGTCCTCGGCCTGAAGGATGCACTGGAGGCGGGAGACGACGAACGTGGCGTGGCGCTGCTCGAAGGTGCGGCCAATCGACGGCGTCAGCTGTGAACGACCGCGATCATGACTGACGCCGTCCCGGTCATCACCGTGGATGGTCCGAGCGGTTCGGGCAAGGGAACGCTGGCGGTACTGATTGCCCGCCGGCTGGGCTGGCACCTGCTCGATAGCGGGGCGCTGTACAGGGTGGTGGCGGCGGTAGCGCTGGATCGTGGGATCCAGATCCAGACCGGTGCGGACCTGGTACCCATGATTGATGCCCTGTCCATCGTCTTTCGGGTCGATGGCCTGACCGTGGATGGACAGGAATTCTCGCGGCGGATCCGCGAGGAAGATGTCAGTGGTGCCGCCAGCGTCGTGGCGGCATATCCAGAAGTACGCCATGCGGTACTGGGCATGCAACTGGCCATGCGCAGCCTTCCCGGCCTCGTTGCGGATGGTCGCGACATGGGCACGGTGGTGTTTCCGGACGCGCCACTGAAGATCTATCTGGACGCAAGTCTTGAGGCGCGTGCGCTGCGTCGCTATAACCAGTTGATAGGAAAGGGGTTACCTGCTACTTTGCCCGCCCTTCTGGCAAGCCTCCGGGAACGGGACGAGCGAGATAAAGGGCGTGCTGTTTCTCCGCTGAAGCCCGCACCCGATGCCTTCGTGATCGATAGCACCGCGCTCTCGATCGACGCAGTCCTGGCATTGGCCCTGCAACGGGCAGCAGCAATCGGTCTCATTGACAGCGCGAACATCAATTAACCAATCAGGAGAGCCCGTCCGAGACCTGGGCTGAAACAACAAACTACATGACTGAATCTTTTGCTGATCTGTTTGCCAAGAGTCTGACCACCGTCGAAATGGCGCCCGGTTCCATCGTTACCGGTACCGTGGTTGATATCGACAGTGACTGGGTGACCGTCCATGCCGGTCTCAAATCCGAAGGTGTCATCCCCCGCGTCCAGTTTCTCGATGATCAGGGCAACTTCAAGCTTTCCATCGGTGACCAGGTCAAGGTGGCGATGGAAGTGGTCGATGACGGGTTTGGTGAAACCCGCCTCTCCCGGGAGAAGGCCAAGCGTGCCGAGACCTGGGATCGTCTGGAAGGCGCACATCTGCAGCAGAAGGCTGTGGAAGGCATCATCACCGGCAAGGTGAAAGGTGGCTTCACGGTTGATATCAACGAAATCCGCGCGTTCCTGCCGGGCTCGCTGATCGACATTCGACCATTGCGTGAAACGGCGCATCTGGAAAACCGTCCGCTTGATTTCATGGTCATCAAACTCGACCAGAAGCGGAACAACGTCGTGGTCTCACGACGTGCGGTACTCGAACAGGAAAACAGTGTTGAACGCGAAGCCCTGTTGTCTTCCCTGCAGGAAGGCATGGACGTCAAGGGCATCGTCAAGAATCTCACGGACTACGGCGCGTTTGTCGATCTCGGCGGAGTCGATGGTCTGCTGCACATCACCGACATGGCCTGGAAGCGCATCCGGCATCCCAGCGAAATGGTCAATGTGGGCGACGAAGTCGGGGTCCGCATCCTCAAGTTCGATCGCGAGAAAAATCGTGTCAGCCTTGGCATGAAACAACTCGGCGATGATCCATGGACACAGATCACGCGTCGTTATCCGGAAGGCTCGCGCGTACGTGCAACGGTGACCAACCTGACCGATTACGGCTGTTTTGCCGAAATCGAAGAAGGGGTGGAAGGGCTGGTACACGTCTCCGAGATGGACTGGACCAACAAGAACGTTCACCCGTCCAAGGTGGTGTCCGTTGGTGACCAGGTTGATGTGATGGTGCTCGATATCGATGAAGAGCGTCGTCGTATCTCCCTTGGCATCAAGCAGTGCCGTCCCAATCCATGGGAAGAATTCAGCCTGCGTTACGCCAAGGGCGACCGAATCAAGGGCTCGATCAAGTCAATCACCGACTTTGGCATCTTCATTGGTCTCGAAGGCAACATCGACGGGCTTGTGCACCTGTCCGACCTGTCGTGGAACGAAACCGGCGAAACAGCCGTACGTCGATTCTCCAAGGGCGAAGAAATCGAATCGGTCATTCTCTCCATCGACCCGGAGCGGGAGCGCATATCGCTGGGTGTCAAACAACTCGACCAGGATTCCTACTCCGACTTTGTCGCGGTCAATGACCGGGGCAGCATCGTCACCGGCAAGGTGATCGAAGTGGGTGCCAAGGAAGCCTATGTCGAACTGGCGCCTGAAGTTGTTGCAGTCCTCAAGGCTTCTGAACTGAACGTGGACCATGTCGAAGATGCGCGCAATGCGTTGACCGTGGGTCAGAGCATCGAAGTCAAGATCATCAGTGTTGATCGCCGCAATCGCACGCTGGCAGTTTCCGTCAAGGCCAAGGCGGTCGAAGAAGACCGCGACGCGGTTCGTGAACTGCGTAACAGGCAGGAATCGGAGCGTGGTGGTGCGCAGACGCTGGGTGATCTCATCAAGGCGCAGATGGAACAGAACTCAGGCAACTGAAGCCTGTTGATGCGCGATATGGATCTGCCATGGATGGCGAGTGCGGCGCTGGAGGCTTGATGACAAAGTCCGAACTCATAGATCGAATCTGCTACCGCCAGATGCAGCTCCTGCCAAAGGATGTTGAGCTGGCGGTCAGGACCATGCTGGAGCAGATGTCGGTCACGCTGGCCCAGGGCCAGCGGATCGAAATTCGTGGGTTCGGCTCGTTTTCGCTGCACTACCGTGCTCCCCGCATCGGGCGCAATCCCAAGACCGGTGAATCCGTCGGTCTGACGGGCAAGTACGTGCCTCACTTCAAACCCGGCAAGGAGCTGCGGGAAACCGTCAACGGCTGGACTGCAGAAGACAGCGTTTCCGGTGGCCTCGAAAACGGTTACTCGACCACTTTGAACCCGTCGGAACGCTGATGTTGCGGTCCTTGCGCCGCTTGCTGGTCGGCGCCGCATTGTTGCTGGTGGCGTTGTTTGCTGCGCTGGCGGTGAATCAGGATCCGGTCAGCTTGCGGTTTCTGGTCTGGCGGACGCCCGAGTGGAGCGTCTTCTGGTGGCTCTTCATGGCCTTTGCAGCCGGTGGTGTACTCGGCCACGTGCTGGCCATGTTTTCGACCGTACCGATCCGGCTGGAGCGCCGCAGACTGCACAAGTCGCTGGTCTCTGTGGAGCAGGAATTGTCGACCCTGAAATCCCCCTCGCCGGTTCCGGCTTCCTCTCCACCTCCGGTTTCGCCAGCGTCGCTCTGATTTTTTCTGCTTCGAGCTTTCTGCATGCCAACAACCTGGCCAGTGTCGGCCAGCAGCGGTAGGGGCTGGCCTACACGCGCGCGCGCTATCATCCCTCACGGCGGTCGCAGACCGTTTGCACAATGCATGGACGTCACAACTGGAAGACAACCATGCAGATCAGATCGATGTTTCAGGCGGCGCTGTTGTCCTGCGCACTGCTCCTGGCCCACAACAGTCACGCGGCGGATCCGGAGACCATCAACGTCAATACGGCAACTGCTGAAGAAATCGCGCGGGTTCTGGTGGGGGTGGGTACCTCCAAGGCCAAGGCGATTGTTGAGTACCGCACCGCCAATGGTGGTTTCAAGGACGTTTACGAACTTGAACACGTCAAGGGGATCGGCGAGCGGACAGTGGCTCAGAACGAGGCACGCATCCGTCTGAAGTAGAGCGGACCGACAGCTCATTCGAACATGCGGGTGAAGAAGGATTTTCGCCCGTATGCCTGAAGCACCCCGACCTGATGCAGATGTTTCCTGAATACATGCTTGATTGAGGTGTGGCGGCAGGGACGTGAGGGCGTGCCTGATTGGAAATCAGCGGATCGCCATGCGACCATGCCGTCCCGCGTGTTGTGTGTCCGTCCCGAAAGTGTCATGAATCGTCGATTGGCGATGTTTGCAGGTCTCAAGGTGGGGCTGGTAGTCAACCAGGCCGATTTTTTTCTGTCGCATCGGCTGGAGCTTGCCAAGGCGCTGCGTGCGCTGGGCGCGGAGCCGATACTGATCTGCCCGCCTGACACCGGTGAGGCAAAAGCAGCCCAGTACGATCTGCCGGTGGTCACCTATCCGATGAGCCGCAGCGGGATCAATCCCTTTGCAGAGATGGGCACCCTGCTGGCGCTTGGGAAACTGTATCGCCAGTTGCAACTGGACCTGGTGCATCACATCACCATCAAGCCGGTTCTTTATGGCACCTTTGCCGCCAGGCGCAGCGGGATTCCCGCCGTGGTCAACGCAGTGACTGGGCTGGGTCACGTCTTCACCAGCCAGGGGGTGTTGGGCACGCTGCGGAGAACCGTTGTCAATCTGGTGTACCGGATCCTGTTTGGTCATCCCAACATGAAGATCATCTTTCAGAACGCTGAAGATCGCGACCTTTTCATCACCCGGTCCTTTGTGCGTCCCGTTGATGCGATCATCATTCGCGGCAGTGGCGTGGACGCTGATCTGTTTCCGGCCACGGCAGAGCCTTCCGGACCACCGGTTTTTCTGTTTGTAGGCCGGATGCTTGCCGACAAGGGCGTGCGTGAGTTTGTTGCCGCCGCGCGGCGCCTCAAGCAGCACCATCCGCAGTGGCGCTTCCAGTTGCTGGGTGGCCTGGACCCGGGTAATCCTTCTGCGCTCTCCGAACAGGAACTGAGAAGCTGTCAGCGCGAGGGGATCGAATGGCTTGGACACCAGCAGGAAGTGGCCGCGTTCATGGCGGCAAGTCACGTGGTGGTCCTGCCCTCCTATCGTGAAGGGGTTCCCAAGACGCTCCTTGAAGCGGCGTCTTCCGGTCGGGCGATTGTTGCGACCGACATTGCCGGCTGCCGGGAGATTGTACGTCCGGGTGTCAACGGATTGCTCGTGCCACCACGCACGGTCGAGCCTCTGATGGAAGCGATGGAGAGGCTGGGTACCGACAGTACACTGCGTGCGCGCATGGGTGTGGCCGGCAGTACGAGGGCCAAGGCATTTTCGGTACATGATGTTGTGGAACACACCCTACGCGTCTATTCAGCTCTTCTGACCGAACGGGTGCAGGCGTCGTCCACCGAGGTGGTGACATGAATGGATGCCCCTTTCTGTCCTCGTTATTGTTGGTTCTGGTTGCAGGGTTCTTCCGCTGATGTTCGATCTGGTTTCGGGTCTTCCGTTGGGTGCCTTGTTGGGAGGACTGGTTGGCAGCGTCGTGCTGGTTGCGCTGTTGGTAAGGCTGGCACCAGGTCTTCGCCTGCTTGCGCATGCCAATGAACGAAGCTCCCACGTCAGGCCGACCCCAACGGGCGGTGGCATCGCGATCGCAGTACCCCTGCTTGTGTGGTGTGCGTTTTCGCCGGAACCCTTCGGGCGCTATCTCGCAGTGGGTGGCGGAGTCCTTGCACTGGTCGGTCTGATCGATGACCTGCTTGACCTGCCGGCTCTGTTCAGATTCCTGTCGCAGATCAGCGTCATCGGGTGGTTCATCTCAATGGCATGGCCCGAAGCCGCGCTCTCCTGGCAACTGGTCACGGGGCTCGGCATGCTCTGGTTTGTCAATCTGTTCAACTTCATGGATGGCATCGATGGACTGGCGGCCAGCCAATCCCTGTTGTATTGCCTCGGTGTGCTGCTCCTGACAGGCGCCATGCTGACCTGGACAGAGAGTCTCCTGTGGATGATCGCAGGCGCCTGCCTCGGATTTCTTCTGTTCAACTGGCCACCTGCGCGAGTGTTCATGGGCGACGCAGGCGCGCTCCTTCTGGGCCTGTTGCTGCCTGCAGTTGCGATCGAGCTCGAACGGACCGCTTTTCTGCCGATCGCCGTGTCCCTGCTGCTGCTGGTGGTGCTCGTGTTCGACGCATCATGGACCCTGGGTGTGAGGGTGATCACAGGACAGAAGTTCACAAGCGCACACCGCTCACATTTATACCAGCGTCTGGCGATCAGGTATGGTCACCTTCGCACGACGAGTGGGTTCATTGTCTACTTTGTGGTGGTTCAGTTGCCGCTGGCATGGCTCATGACACACGGTATGGTCGGCGAGATCTGGATTCTTGCAACTGCCATTGTCCCGCTACTGCTGTTATCGTTGATGTATTCGGCAGGGAAAGCGCCGAATCACATCGACACTGCAGACAAGCCGGACACGGAAGCCAGCACATGATTGAAGAATTCCTGGAGCAATTGTCGCGCCGCAGGAAACAGTCGGTAGCCTTGATCGTCGACTGCCTGATGCTTCCCCTGGCGCTTTATTCCGCGTTTGCACTTCGTCTGGGGGATCTGTCCCCTGACGTCGGCCGATTCTGGCCCGCGTTTGTCGTCAGTTCACTGGTCTGTGTGCCGGTATTCGTGCGCCTCGGATTGTATCGACAGGTTGTCCGTTACATGGGCAATCACGCGATGATGACCGTGCTGACGGGGGCGACGGTGGCCGCCGTGGCTGTTGCGGTGGTTGCGTTGCTGGTGCCGCTGCAGGGCTTTCCACGATCCGTGCCGATCATTTTCTGGATGCTGGTCCTGCTGTATGTCAGCGGTACGCGGTTTACCGTTCGTGCGCTCTTCCAGTGGGCTCGCAACCGACACCATGTGCGCGAAGGCGTGATCATCTTTGGCGCGGGCGCCGCCGGGGTCGAACTTGCCCAGCAACTCGAACGGCGTGGGGACTATCTTCCGGTCGCCTTCATCGATGACAATCAGGCGTTGCACCGAAGATCCATTCACGGGCTTGCCGTGTATGGACGCCATGGCCTGCCGCGACTCCTGCAGGATACACAGGCGACGCAGATCTTCATTGCCATTCCCTCCGCCACCATCGAACAGCGCCGCGACATCATCGAATACCTGATTCCATTTGCCATTCGTGTCCGGTTGATTCCGGATATGGAAGATCTCGAATCCGGCCGGCGATCGCTTGCACAGATCCGGGACGTGGAGATCGAAGACCTTCTGCAGCGGGATACCGTGCCTGCCCTGACCCACTTGTTATCCCGCTCTGTCGAAAGGCAGGTGGTCATGGTCACCGGTGCCGGTGGGTCCATCGGCTCCGAGCTCGCGCGACAGATCGCCGGATTGCAACCGGCGCTCCTGGTCATGCTTGATCAAAGTGAATACGGATTGTTCCGGGTGGAAAACGAGCTTGCCCAACTGGGTGAAAAAGCACCGCCCATGATCAGCGTGCTCGGTTCGGTCACCGATGTGCCGCTGCTGATGCGTACGATGCAGCGTTACCGGGTCAACACGGTCTACCATGCCGCTGCGTACAAGCATGTCAGTCTGGTTGAAAACAATACGATCCAGGGGCTGCAGAACAACACCTTTGGTACCCTGTATCTCGCTCAGGCCGCCATCGCCTGTGGTGTCGCCAAGTTCATTCTCATTTCAACTGACAAGGCTGTGCGCACAACCAGTGTCATGGGGGCCAGCAAACGACTGGCGGAAATGATCCTGCAGGCACTGCAGACCACGCAGAACACGACCTGCTTTGCCATCGTCCGTTTTGGCAATGTGCTGGGTTCATCAGGCTCCGTCGTGCCGTTGTTCCAGGAGCAGATCGAGCGTGGTGGCCCGGTGACGGTCACGCATCCGGAAGTGACCCGGTATTTCATGACCATCCCCGAAGCGGCGCAACTGGTGCTGCAGGCTGGCGGCCTGGCGCAGGGTGGCGAGATCTTTGTGCTCGACATGGGTCGACCCGTGAAGATCATCGACCTGGCGAGACGCATGATTCGGCTCAAGGGACACACCGTGCGCGACGCCGAGCAGCCCGATGGCGAGATCGAGATCGTCATCACCGGACTCAAGCCAGGCGAAAAACTGTTTGAAGAGCTGTTGCTGGGCAATGATGTCAGCGGTACGGAACACAAGAAGATCCTGCGTGCGCAGGAGCACTATGTACCGTGGCCGGAAATGCAGGGTGCTCTCAAGACGCTGGAGCGCGCCTGTCTTTCGTATGACTACGCGGCCATCAAGGAGTTCATCGAAGGGTTGCTTGAAGGCGCATCACTGGAAGATCAGCTGGGTGATCTGACACCGACCACTGTAAACGTGGTCAAGCTGACGACAAAAGGAACCGCAAACATCTGATCAGGCGCGCACTCTCCCGGGATTATCTGGCTGCCTGAGCGCCCGCCAACCGTCCAAACACCGCGCCACTGGTCAGACCGGAGCCGCCGGGATAATTGAAATAGAACAGTCCCCCGACCAGCTCACCCGCGGCAAACAAGCCGCCGACGGTATTGCCGTCCTGCGCCAGAACACGCGCGTTGGCGTCCACGTGCAGACCGCCAAACGTGAAGGTGATTCCGCAACCCACCTGATACGCACTGAAGGGCGGGGTATCCAGACGCTGTGCCCAGTTTGATTTTGGTGGGCTGATGCCGATGGTCCCACGGCCATCCTTGACCGTCGGATTGAACGCGACATCCGTTTTTACCGACTTGTTATACACCTCGATGGTCGAGATGAAACTTGCGACATCGATACCTTCCATGCGTGAGGCAAGTTCCACCAGAGAGTTGCCGGATACCCTGGACACCTGGCGGATGCGATATTCATCGCGCAGCAGACCGTCACACTTGCTGTCGAAGACCTGCCAGGCGATCTGGCCTGGCTGACGAAGCACTTCCTGACCAAAACGTGCGTAGGTGTAATTCCGGAAATCAGCCCCTTCATCCACAAATCGCTGTCCATGCACGTTGATCATCAGACCAAATGGATAGGAGTGTTTCTGGAAACCATCCCCCACAGCCAGGTCGCCATACTCGGGAGCGTTGGCATCCCACTGCACGGCATGGCAGCCACTGAAGTGTCCGCGTACAGCTGCACCCAGGCGGGTGGCGATCTCGATGCCATCGCCGGTGTTGAAACGTGTGCCACGAACCTTGGCGAGGTCCCAGCCGGGGCCGAGATAACGGGCGCGCCACGCGGCGTTCGCCTCAAAACCACCGCTGGCCAGAATGACGGCCTCTGCAGAGTGCTGATCAATCCGATTGCGATGCTCCGTCTGGACACCGGTGACCCGGGCGGCAGTGCCGAGCAATGCAACAACACGATGTTCATACCGTATGTCCACTCCGAGGGTGGTGGCCCGTTTTGTCAGAGACTCGATGAGCCCCGGCCCACCGCCCCAGGCTTCCACCACGAGGCCACCCCAGAATCGCACGCGGCCATCCACCGCAAAGGACTGTCTTCCGTACAACGGCAGGAAACGGACACCCTGTTCGCGCATCCACTCCAGGGTTGGCAGGCTGTCACTCACCAGCCGATCGGCAAGATCCGGATCGCAGCGATACTGCGTGACACGACCCAGGTCCCCGAGAAAGTCCTCGCGGGAGTAGCTGCCAAAGTCGTTTTGCTGGCGTTCGGCCGCGGTGAGTTCAGGCATCAGCCGGACGATGTCGTCGAGGCCGTTGTAGACGGTGCGCATCGCGCCGGCCGTGAAGCGCGAATTGCCACCGGCGAGTGATTCCGGTGCCCGTTCAAACAGGATCACGCTGGCACCTTCGAGACGGGCACTGATCGCGGCGCAGAGGGCGGCATTGCCCCCACCAACAACGATGACCTTCTTGCTCATGACCTTCTTGCTCATGACTTACATGCTGATTGCGCGGTTCGGAAGCAGTTCGTAGTCTTACATTATCACGGGGGCTACCACGGGAGGGGAAGACGGATGGCAGTGCTGCCACGAACGTCGCTGGCGATGGTACAGACAGGCGTTTGCACGCTTGAACCCCGGGATATCCCGATTCCCGATATCGATGCCGATTCTGCTTTGCTGCAGGTGGAAGTGTGCGGCATCTGTGGCAGTGACTACGAACAGTTTGAAGGCCTGCTGCGTACCCCAATGCCCGTCATACCCGGCCACGAACCCCTGGGACGCATTGCCGCCATCGGTGATCGGGCCGCGCAGCGCTGGGGAGTGGATGTCGGCGATCGGGTTGCGGTCGAGACCATGCTGAGCTGTCGCCATTGTCAGCCCTGTCTGGGTGGTACCTACCATCTGTGTGACCACCGGCGCATCTACTCCTATATCCCGCTTTCGGATCCGCCGGGTCTCTGGGGAGCCTACTCCCAGTACATGTACCTGCATCCCAACAGTGTCGTTCATCGTGTCGACCCGACACTGCCGCCGGAACTGGCGGTGATGTTCAATCCGCTGGGTGCCGGGTTCCGCTGGGCGGTTGAGATGCCGCGCCTGCAGCCGGGAGAAACCATCGTCATTCTCGGACCGGGCCAACGTGGCCTGGCCAGCGTACTGGCGTGCCGGGAAGCCGGAGCAGGCACCATCATCGTCACCGGACTGGATGCGGATGCCGACAAGTTCCGGGTTGCGAAACTCTTTGGTGCGGATCACTGCATCAATGTCGATCAGGAGGATTCCGTCCAGCGCGTGAAGGCGATCACCAATGGCCGAGGTGCGGACGTGGTGGTTGATGTCAGCGCGTATGCCATCCAGCCGGTGGTTGATGCCTTGCGCATGGTGCGTCCGGGTGGACGGATCGTGTTGGCAGGTGTGAAAGGTTTCAAGCCCGTGGACGGTTTTGTTTCCGATCTGGTGGTGCTGAAGGAGATCACCATCCTGGGCGCCATCGGTGTGACGTCAACGGGCTACCGGCAGGCGATTCGAGTCATTGAACGCGAGCGTGAGCGACTGCGGCCGATGCACACCCATGATTTCCCGCTGCGCGAGGCGGAACTAGCCATTCGAACTCTGGCCCGCCAGGTGCCGGGTGGTGGTTCCATACACTCATCGTTGATACCGCCTGTTTAGCGATCACGGAGCCAAACGACATGCAATTTGGACTGATTCTGGGCACTCCTTCTCTGGCCGGCATGATCAGTACCGCGCAACGTGCGGAGGAGGCGGGATTTGCTTCGGTGTGGACGGTCGAATTTTTTAATGCCAATGGCCTGGTCCGACTGGCGGCCGTAGCCGGTGCCACCCGCAGCATCGGGATTGGTTCTGCAATTGCCTACGCATTCATGCGCACGCCGCTGCTGGCGGCCTCTGCCGCGATGGACATCGACGAGTTGTCGGGTGGTCGAATGATCCTCGGACTGGGCAGTGGCACCGAGCGCATGAACCGCGAATGGTACTCGATGCCCTGGGATGCAGCTCCAGCGCCACGGATCAAGGATGCCATTGGCCTGATCCGCGCTGCGTTTGCAGCTCAGAAAGGCGGTGGACTGCGTTATTCAGGTCCGCACTACCAGGTGAATATTCCGGCTTACTCCCGTGCAGGCGCGGCGCGACCGACGGTGCCCATCTGTCTGGCGGCGGTGAACAGAGGCATGATCAACGCGGCGGCAGCGGTTGCCGATGGATTGATCTGTCATCCGGTGTTCAGCCGGAAGTATCTGGAGGAAGTGGTCGTGCCCCGAACTGCAGGATCGGCGTGCAGGATATACCCCTACATCATCACCTCGATTTCCAACGATCGTTCACAGGCGCGGGAGGAAGTGCGACGCCAGATTGCGTTTTATTACACCACCCGGCTGTATCACACGATTCTCGACGTCCATGGATGGCGGGGAATCGGGGAGAACATTGCGGACGCGTTCAAGCGTGGGGACTTTGCCGCAATGGCAGCTGCTGTTCCCGATGAAATGGTTGATGCGATCGCCATCGCGGGGACGCCGGACGAAGCGCGTGAACAGGTACAACAATGGTCGCGTTACAGTGATCATGTGATTCTCTACAGTCCAAGCATTGGCATGAAACCGACTCGTGTGCAGGAAAATCTGGACGCCATCATCGATACCTTCAAGTCCTAGCCTGGTCTATTCCGGGCCAGGCAGTTGGCAGGCAAGTCAGGGTCAGGAACAACACAAGGAAAAAAGGGGAGAACCACATGCCGGAAATAGCCTTCAACCAGGAGGTGGCCAACCGATTCATGGGCCTGTCGAAAGGCGCAGGTGGTATCGTCCACTTTCTGGGTTTCGAGATCACCGGTGCAACCCAGGGTCGAATGACCGGACGCTTCCAGGTGCGCCAGGATCTGCTCACGGGTTTTGGGAACATGCACGGCGGCGTACTGAGCGCATTCTGTGATCATCTGCTGGGATGCGTGTGTTATCCAGCCATGCAGAAAGGGCAGTGGGCCGCGACGACTGAATTCAAGATCAACCTGACTGCACCGGTGAACAAAGGTGAAGTCACCGGTGAAGCAGAGATCGTTCACATGACAAAAACGATGGCGGTCATTCGCATCAATGTCCACAACGAAGGTCGACTCTGTGCCATGGCACAGGGCACCTGCACCATTCGGGATCCACGCTGAAGGCACCCGGAAGGTTACCCACGGAGAGTTACATGCCAAGTCACGCAGCAGATTACGTTCCTGTGACCTACGGTGAACACGAGGCATCCATGCAGCGCTACCTCGCGCTGGGTGCAGAAAATGCTGCGAATCTTGGCAACCGGGGGCCGATCCGGTTCGACGCCGAGGGGCGCCTGCATCCGGAAATCACCAGCGCCTACTCGCGCTGCGGGTTCTACGTGTTTACCGATGTGATCGTGCCTGCGGAGCTCGATGAACTGGAGGCCGATTTCCTGGATGTGCTCGATCGATTGCCCGTCTCGATGAAATCGGGTGTCGACGGGATGGGACGCCCAGCCATCGGTGCCGGTTGTCAGGCACCGACGGTGCAGTGGGTTCGCCCCCTGAGCGATCCGTTGGGTGGAACGTTGAAAGCCAACGGTCGTCACCCGGCGAAGATGATCGAACCTGCAGCGCCTGCATCGGCACCGGAGCACATCGTGCAGCTGGTGCTTGGCGCACTGCAGTTTTCTCCCGCCTTCCTGAGTCTGTATGCCCACCCGAAGTTGCTGGCTGTGGCAGCGGCCATCAATGGTGATGACTTTGTCCCCTTCAACGAGGCGATCTGGATCAAACATGCGGGCCTTGGCGGTTCGGTGGCGTGGCATCAGGATGGCACCACGCACTGGGAAAGCCCGACGCTTGACGAAGGAACCCACGGCTTCAACTTCATGGCCCAGTTGTATGGCTGCACACCGGCCAATGGTGTCTGGGTTGTTCCAGGCAGCCACCGATCAGGGAAGGTGGATATCCGGGCGCTGGTCGAAGCGTCCGGTTCTGATCGACTGAAGTCAGCCGTGCCCATCGTCTGTGCACCGGGCGAGGTGGCGATCTGCAATCGCCAGGCGGTGCATGGCTCCTTTGCCAACACCAGTCCCAATCTGCGAGTGACGTTCAACTTCGGTTTTCATCGACGCCGGTCGGTACTGGGTGCAACGGGTGGAGGCATTCACAACGTGCCGGTGACGTACGATGATGCACGCGTCGATCAACGTGCCCGGGTCATCGCCATGGGCATTGCCGCCAGAGCGGCCCGCTATCCGTCCGAAGTTCCATTCACCTATGCACCGTATGCATCCAGGCAGGCAGGGCTCCGGTTTTCGACCGAAACGATGGCTGAAATGAAGGACTACAACCTGCTGGATCTTGGCATATGAAACACACCTGGTCGGCAGGACTCTGGATGCTGCTGGGGGTCATTCTGGTTGCGAGCTGTTCCGCACCCCGGTTATCGCCGGAGGTGCGTGCGGGATTCAACCTGACAGGCGCGTGGACGCTTGATGCGTCCCGGTCGGACACACCTCCGAGTGCTACCCGTCTGGTCGATCAGATGGACCGGGAACTGATTCGTCGTACCCGGGATACCAACGTCTATCGCCAGATTGGCGACGGCACGATCTTCGCATTCATCGCCCAGGATTTCCCGGTACTGCTCGCCGAGCGCATGCAGATCGAACAGAGCCGTGAATCGATGGGCATTCACTATGAACCCGGCAGCTATCGGGATGTCAGTTTTGGTGAAAAGGAGCGGGGACTGTGGACCGTTTCAGCGGGCTGGAACTCGCAGGGGCAGTTCATCATCTACTCGGATTCGGATGACATACGCGCCGTCGAGACTCACGAACTGGTTGATCCATCAACCCTGCGCATCCGGCTGGCCGTGCGCGCGGACGGCGGCGATCTTGATCTGGTGCGGACGTTTGTCAGGAACTGACATAAACCGTTCCTGAAAATTGTGACCGATTCCAGGGTTCCAGCGTTTTGGGCGCCTGGTGGCGTGCAGTTCTGCCAGTGCTCACCAAGAATGTGAAGACGTTGGCATTCTGGTAGTTGGTTACCGAACTAAGCTCCTGCAATCGACAGGATCGATGCGCGAAAAAATTGTTCGAACCTCGAGTGAGTACAAAGGGCTTCACGCTGCTGGAGCTTCTGATTGTGGTAGCCATCATAGGACTGCTGGCCTCGGTGGCCATTGGGGCTTATCAAGGGGAACTGAGCAATGCCCGTGCGACCAAGATGGCCAAGCACTACAGTGACTCGAAGAGGCTGGTTGAGACGATGTTCATCGACTCTCAATCAGCCCTCTCCAACGGTGTTCCGGCCGCGTTTCCTGCCTCTGTCAACGAGTGGATCAACGAGATCAACCCTCACGATGCAACCGCGCCCAGCGGGGGTGCCGCCTTTGTCGCCGGTACGGGCGATCCACTGACCGGTGCTGTGGGTGTCCAGTACACGGGTTCGTTTGCCGCCGGGGATGCCCAGGTTGTGCTGCATCGGCCGGCCTATAGCGGCATAGCCGCCACGTCGACCACCATAACTCTCTAAGCGCACGGGAATCACGTCTAACCTGCCGTGCCGAGGCGATGGACGCAGGTGTACGCGCAACGAGGCAGCCAAGTGGACTCTTGCGACGTTGATCAGGAAGCAGCGCGACGCCGCCGCCGGGATCGCGCAGAGTTCAAGCAGGCTGTGGTCAGAAAATGGCTGCAGCCGGTCACTTCCATCAGCGCACGCCACCGAGTGTTGAGCCAACCTTTGGGCGTATCTGCGAACGGCCTGAATTCAGCGGCTACCGATACAAGCCCATATGACCCTGTCTGATGCAGGGAGCCATAACAACCCTTGCTCGGGACCGTTGTTCAAAATCGTCAAGTACCTACCGAAGATGCCGCTCAAACCCTCTCCTGAACTGCGGATGACCAAGTGCCGGGTCACCGGATTCGACTAGCAGTTCAAGATCCAGGCGATCAATCCACCCTGCTACCGTTGGCTGCGTGCCACTGCGGATCGGGTTGCGGCAATGTGACCAGATTCAATCGATCAGCCTGATCATGTTTTGCGGAGTTCATTGCTGTTGCACACCATGCTCTTGCTCAGTGTTGCCTGCCGTACAGACAGGTCCAGACCCGATACATCAAGTTGACCAGGTTACGACCGTTGGCTGACTTCAGTGTCGCGGGCCGCATCAGGAGCTTTCCCGAACCTGTGACAATTCCGGAACAATGCGGACGCGTGATGAAATTTCTGACAAGTCCATCGACGTCTCTGACGACGCAGCCTTCGATGACGTTTTTACCGAGGATGGGCAGGTTGTCCACGACGGCCATGGTTACCCATGGTTGATCCACCACCTTGTGTTTCATTGCATGAACCACGATGACATACATCTTTGCGGCTCCCAGGAAGACGGCAACATCGGAATCGATTTTGAAATGACCGTGCACGACAATCTGGACCACTCCCGCCTCATGATGGACACCATCCTGGGTGTGCCGCAAGCGGCTGGCAAAGGTACCGCCCTGAAGAGGCAGATATGGGTGAAGCCGACAAGACATGAGAGCGGCGTCGACAAGCACAGTCAGGAACTCCGGAAAAATCCGAACTTGAAGTGGCGATCGTGATCGAAGAGGTCATCGCCAATGTCGGTATCGTCGTCTCTGTTCGCGGCAGCGTCGTGGACGTTCGGTTCGACAGGGTTCTGCCATCGATTTACTCAATGTTGCGCACGGGAAACGAAGGACAAATCTTCATCGAGGTCCTGGCGCAGCGCGATGCAAACCACGTGCGCGGTATTGCGTTGACGCCCACACAAGGGCTCGCTCGCGGCATGCAGGTGGAGGATACCGGTGGGCCGCTGAAGACCCCTGTAGGAAAAGGGATTCGCTCCCGGATGTTTGACGTGTTTGGCAACGTCATCGACAGCGAAGGGGCGTTGTCGAATGTCGAGTGGCGGTCAGTTCATCGAGCTCCGCCTCCCCTCGTTCGACGTTCAACCAGGTCCGAGGTCTTCGAGACGGGCATCAAGGTCATCGACGTACTGCTGCCGCTCGAGCGCGGCGGCAAGTCGGGACTGTTTGGCGGAGCGGGCGTCGGCAAGACTGTGCTGCTCACCGAGATGATCCACAACATGCTCGGCCGTCACGACGGTGTCAGCATTTTCTGCGGGATTGGTGAGCGCTCTCGCGAGGGCGAGGAACTCTATCGCGAGATGAAGGCAGCCGGCGTGCTTGCCAACATGGTGATGGTCTTCGGCCAGATGAACGAGCCGCCAGGCGCCCGCTTCCGGGTAGGGCATGCCGCACTGACCATGGCCGAGTACTTCCGTGACGATGAGCACCATGATGTGCTGCTGCTTGTCGACAACATTTTTCGCTTCATCCAGGCCGGGATGGAAATTTCCGGCCTGATGGGGCAGATGCCATCGCGCCTGGGCTATCAGGCCACGATGGGTACTGAGCTCTCGGGTCTGGAGGAACGCATCGCCAACACCGACAACGGTGCCATCACGTCAATCCAGGCCGTGTATGTGCCAGCGGACGACTTCACCGATCCCGCAGCGGTGCACACGTTTTCGCATCTCTCGGCATCGATCGTTCTCTCACGGAAACGTGCGAGCGAGGGCCTGTTTCCGGCTATCGACCCACTGCAATCCAGCTCGAAGATGGCTACGTCGGGCGTCGTCGGGGAACGACACTACGGCTTGGCGCAGGAGATCCGGCGGACGCTTGCGCAATATAACGAGCTCAAGGACATCATTGCGATGCTCGGCCTCGAACAGATTTCGCCGGAGGACCGCAAGGTGGTCGCGCGTGCCCGCCGGTTGGAGCGATTTCTGACACAGCCTTTTTTTACCACCAAGCAGTTCACCGGTCTCAAGGGAAAGCTCGTCAGCCTCGAAGATGCACTGGACGGCTGTGAGCGAATACTGCGTGACGAATTTAAAGACTACCCGGAGAGCGCGCTCTACATGATCGGGCCAATCGGGGAAGCGAAGCGGAAAGAGACGCCCGCAGCCCCTGCAGCACAGGTCAAGCCTGAGACAAAAGTCGGAACGCGCGCCAGGACCTCTGCCAGCGCCACGACCGAACGACCTGTACAGCCCGGAACAAAACCTCGACCTGAGGGTGCGCATGCCGTCGACGCCCATGAATCTTAAAATCCTGCTGCCCTTTCAGATCTTTGCCGAGCAGCGCGTCTCGCGAATCGTCGCCCAGACACTCGAAGGCTCCTTTGGACTACTGCCACGTCGACTCGACTGTGTTCTGGCGCTCACCCCGGGGATCCTGATTTACGAGACCGAGGCGAACGGCGAGGTCTACATCGCCGTGGACAACGGCGTGCTCGTCAAGGCTGGTCCTGACGTACTCGTTTCTGTGCGTCGGGCGCTGGTCGGAACGGACCTCGCCAAATTGCGCGATTCGGTGGAGCAGGAATTCACAGACCTGGACGAGCGTGAGCAGGGTCTGCGCGCCGTGTTGGCGAAATTGGAAGCTGGAGTGCTGCATCGCATGGTGGGCTTCCAACGTGAATGACAAGCCAGACAGCCGTCCGAAGGACGCAAAGACCTTTGCCGAGCAGGTCGGCGCAAAGGCCGCGCTCAAACTCAAAGCGCAGGGCAATCCCGGCCATGTGTGGTTTGGCCTGGGCATGATGGGCCTCATAGGCTGGTCGGTAGTTGTGCCCACGCTGCTCGGCGCGGCGCTCGGAGTCTGGTTGGACAAACACTATCCGGGCGGCCGTTCCTGGACGCTGGCGCTCCTGGTAGCGGGGCTGACCATAGGCTGTTTGAACGCGTGGTTTTGGGTGTCCAAGGAAGACAAAGCCATGCGGGACGAACCGGAAAACGACGATGAATGAGTCCCTGATGGTGGTTGTGGCGGGCGCAGTGGGCGTTGTACTCGGCGCCTTTTTTTTCGGCGGCCTGTGGTGGACAGTTCGCAGGGCTGTTGTGTCTCCACAACCGATGCTCTGGTTCGTCGGAAGCCTGTTGCTGCGGTCGGGCGCCGTCCTGGCGGGATTTTATCTGATCGGCGATGGCCAGTGGCAGCGGCTGCTTGGGTGCGTGCTTGGATTTGTCATCGCCCGTTTCCTCGTGCTGCGACTTGCCCGCGCGACGCTTGAATACCCTGGCTCCGATGCCAAGGAGGCCACCCATGCGCCTTAGTCCCGACGAGATCATCTTCTGGCAATCCGGATTCTTCAAACTAAACGCCACTATCGCCTTCACCTGGGCACTCATGCTGGTGCTGGTGATCGGCGCAAAACTCGTCACGCGCAAACTGACCACGGATCACAGACGCTCCCGCTGGCAGAACCTCCTGGAGATCGTCGTTACCCTCATCTCGAAACAAATCGGGGAAGTCGGCCTGTCGCACCCGAAAAAATACCTCGGCTTTCTGGGCACGCTTTTTCTGTTCGTCGCCGCCGCCAGCCTTTGCACCATCATTCCTGGTTTCGAACCTCCGACGGGTTCTCTTTCCACTACAACGGCGCTTGCGCTGTGCGTGATGGTGGCCGTGCCGATGTTCGGGATATCGGAGCAGGGCGTGGGCGACTATCTCAAATCGTACATCGAACCCACGTTCATCATGCTGCCGTTCAATATCATCAGTGAGATCTCCCGCACACTGGCCCTGGCTGTGCGCCTGTTTGGCAACATGATGAGTGGCGCGATGATCATCGGCATCCTGCTCACCATTACGCCCTTCATCTTCCCTATCGTCATGACCACGCTCGGTATGCTCACCGGCATGGTGCAGGCCTACATCTTCAGCATCCTGGCAGCCGTTTACATCGCCGCTGCGACGCGCGTGCGCAAACCTAAATTGCAACCGGCTCCGAGTGAAGCATGAACGAAACCAGTAAAAGGAGTAGCCATGGATAGCATGACGATCATCGCGGTCGCATCAATTGTCATTGCCGGCATCACGACCGGGTTTGGCACCATGGGGCCCGCCCTTGCGGAAGGGCGGGCGGTCGCGACGGCGCTGAGCGCACTGGCGCAGCAACCCGACGCGTCCGCCACCATCACCCGCACCTTGTTCGTAGGTTTGGCAATGATCGAGTCCACGGCCATCTATTGTTTTGTGGTCTCAATGATTTTCATCTTCGCCAATCCGTTCTGGAATCACGTCATCGCGCAAGCCGCAGGAAGCTGATTCATGCTCATCGACTGGTTTACCGTCGGTGCACAGGCACTCAACTTCGTCATCCTGGTTTGGCTGATGAAGCGTTTTCTATATAAACCGATCCTCGACGCGATCGACGCCCGGGAAAAGAGCATCGCCGCGGAACTCGCGAATGCCGACGCGAAGAAGGCCGAGGCCCAGAAGGAGCGCGCCGAGTTTCAGCGGAAGAACGAGGAATTCGCCCAGCAGCGCGTCACACTCCTGAGCCAGGCGACTGACGATGCGAAAGTCGAGGTTCAACGGCTCCTCGACGAGGCGCGGCAGGCGGCCGAGGTCTTGAGTGCCAAGCGACAGGAGACGTTGAACAATGAAGCGCATGACCTGAGTCAGGCGATCGGTCGCCAGACGCGCGAAGAGGTGTTTGCCATCGTGAGAAAGGTGCTGAGGGATCTTGCGACGACAAGTCTGGAAGAGCGCATGAGCGAGGTGTTCACGCGCCGTCTGCGGGAGATGGATAGTCAGACAAAAGCGCATCTGGGTGCGACGCTGAAGACGGCTTCGGAGCCTGCGCTGGTGCGTAGCGCGTTTGAGATGCCGACGCAGCCGCGCGCGGCGATACAGAATGCGCTCGACGAAACCTTCGCCGTCGCGGTCCGCGTGCGCTTCGAAACTTCGTCGGACCTGATCGGCGGAATCGAGCTCATCACGAATGGACAGAAGGTGGCCTGGAGCATCGACGATTATCTCGGGTCACTGGAGAAGAGCGTCGCCTCCCTTGTGGGCAAACGAGTCCCATTGGAGCACGAGGTCAAGCCTGATCCGGAGCCTGTCCTGAAAGAAGAGGCCAATGAACACCGAGCCTGAGAACCTCCAGAACGTCCTCGCCCGTGCCTTCAACAGGATGCGCAGCGCTCGCGAAAGCTACACCCCACAGTTCGTGCCGCGTGAGGTGGGAACGATCACGTCGATCTCCACTGGCATCGCTACCGTATCCGGCCTTCCCGGTGTGGGCTTTGATGAGTTGGTCAAATTTCCCGGCGGAGTGTTTGGTATCGCGTTCAACCTGGATGAGGACGAAATCGGCGTTGTTCTTCTTGGCGACTACTGGCATTTGCATGCTGGCGATAACGTCGAACGAACGGGTCGAGTGATGGATGTCGCGGTAGGCGACGCATTGTTAGGACGTGTGATCGACCCGCTCGGTCGGGCGCTGGATGGCAACGGTGCGCTCCCGGAGCGCGAGCGGTTGCCCATCGAACGCCCCGCTGCACCCATCATGGACCGCGCTCCAGTTACCGTGCCGCTCCAGACCGGCATCAAGGTCATCGATGCGCTCATCCCGATCGGTCGCGGCCAGCGTGAGCTCATTCTCGGCGACCGGCAGACAGGCAAGACAGCCATTGCCATCGACACCATTCTCAACCAGCGAGGTCAGAATGTCGTGTGTGTCTATTGCGCCATAGGCCAGCGAGCTTCTGCCGTGGCGAAGACTGTAGCGATCCTCAGGGAAAGGGCTGCCATGGAGTACACCGTCGTGGTCGTCACCGAGGGCAACGACCCGCCCGGGCTCACCTATATTGCTCCTTACGCGGCGACCAGCATCGCCGAACATTTCATGGAAGCAGGCCGCGACGTGCTGATCGTTTACGACGATCTGACGCACCACGCCCGTGCTTATCGCGAGCTTTCCCTCCTGCTCCGGCGACCGCCCGGACGGGAGGCGTTTCCGGGCGACATCTTCTACATCCACGCACGCCTGCTCGAACGGGCAACGCATCTTTGCGCAGAGCGCGGCGGCGGGTCGCTAACGGCGCTGCCCATCATCGAGACGGAAGCGCAGAATATTTCCGCATATATTCCAACAAACCTCATTTCGATCACCGATGGGCAAATCTACCTTTCGCCCAGGCTGTTCGAATTGGGTGTGCTGCCCGCCGTTGATGTTGGCAACTCTGTCTCGCGCGTCGGTGGGAAGGCGCAGCGCGCGGTCTACCGTGTGGTGGCGGGCGACCTCAAGCTCGCCTACGCGCAGTTCGAAGAGCTCGAGACCTTTGCCCGGTTTGGTGCCCGTCTGGATGAGGACACTCGCAAGACCATCGAACATGGAAGGCGAATCCGCGCTTGCCTCAAGCAACCGGAGTTCGCCCCGGTCGCTGTCTTCTCACAGATCGTTGTGCTGCTGGCTTTGACCTCGGAGCTCTTCGAGCCGGTGCCGATCGATCAGATGCCAGATGCCGAGCGCATCGTGCGCGAAGCAGCGGCGACCATTCCGGACGATGTACGTGCGCGGATCGAAGCCACCGCAAAACTGGGGGAGGAGGATCGCAAGATGATTCTCGACGCCGTCAGAGTAGCGCTGGTGCGATTCCAGCCTGCGATCGACCGCCTTTCCGCAGCCAAGGGAGGGCCCCGGTCCGATCCCGGATCCGGAAGGGAAACCCTGACGCCGATGGAGTCCAAAGCGGCACGGACCGTAACGTCGTGAGCGACACAACGGCGAGTCTGCGCCGAAAGATCGCCAGCGCGGGCGATCTGCAATCGGTGGTTCGCACGATGAAGGCCATGGCCGCTTCGAGCATCGGGCAGTATGAACAATCGGTACGCGCGCTGGCCGACTACTATCGGACTGTGGAGTTGGGGCTGGGCGTATGCTTCCGGGCAAACGGGCCCGCGTTGATGTCGAGCGATCACAATGACGGACCTGTGCGGAACGCGATCGGTGCCGTTGTCTTCGGCTCGGACCAGGGCCTCGTAGGTCAGTTCAATGATGTAGTTACCGATTTTGCGATGGAGACCCTCGGAGCTCTGCGAGGCAGAAGCCAGATCTGGGCCGTTGGAGCGCGCGTTCATGCGAGCCTGCTCGCCGCGGGTGTTCCCGTGACAAAAGTTTTTACGGTGCCGAATTCGGTTCAGGCCATCGGTCCCCTTGTCGGGGAGATTCTCTTGGAGACCGAGACGCGCCGGGGTCCGGTTGTGATCGGTGAGCTTCACCTGTTCTACCACCGCGCAACCTCGCGAATGGGTTCCGGATCTATCCATGCGCCGGTCAGCCAGCGACTGCTGCCGCTGGACGACGTTTGGCGTCGCAGGTTGGTCGAGGTTCCCTGGCCCACGGCAACACCGCCTGAGATCCTCGGGGGAGACACCGCGACCCTGCGCGGATTCATCCGCGAATATCTCTTCATCTCGCTTTTCCGTGCGTGCGCCGAATCGCTCGCGAGCGAGAATGCAAGTCGGCTGGCGGCGATGCACCGTGCCGACCAGAACATCGACGACTTGCTCGAAGAGTTCAACGGAAGTTTCCACCGATTGCGACAGAGCAGCATCGACGAGGAGTTGTTCGACGTCATCTCCGGCGTAGAAGCCCTCTCAATAAAAGGCGCGCCGAAGACTGCGAACACACCCAGGAACGGCATGTCATGACGCTGACTATAGATTCCCGAGATTTCTGTGTTGTCGAGGGTGCGAGCGTCGACCTCAAGAAGTGGCCGACGTAGGTGGAATGCGCTTACCAGTGGAAGAAGGAATACCACAACCTTCCCGACGAGCTACTGTACGAGAAGACCATCTGGGCGGAGCGGTATCGGTCGATCGTGGATCTCGAGAACCATCGCAACCGTAGCGGTACGCGGATTATCAAGTTCTTCCTACATGAGTCGAAGGACACCCAACGAAACCGCTTCATCAAGCGCATCGACGATCCGGACAAAAACTGGAAACTCAGCGTCGCCGACATCGACTAGAAAAATTGTGGGAGCGTTTCGTGCGGGCGTATGAGGCGTGTTTCAGCGGGACGAGCACCCGAATTGCACTCTGGTATGTCGTCCCTGCTGATGACAAAAAATGAACACGCGACTGATCGTATCCAGGATCATCCTGGATGTTTTCAAGGGGCTGAGCATGGCCTATCCCCAGCCCAGTGCGAAGCGCCGAAAGGCACTGCACGTTTTACGCGAAAGACTCGACAAATGAAGAGTCATCGATGTGGTGGATCCCACCGCAAGCTCCAGAATGTCACATTCGAACTACCAATCTGGCGTTTGGACGCCGATAAGGCAGGACGGGGAGAGTCCCAGTTCACGACCCTTGCATCCATATGTAACCACTTCGGGCACTTTGTACCCTTGCAATGCGAGTTTACGCCCGTAAACTATGCCTCCCTTGAAGTCCGGGCTTCCCGGCAAGACCCCATTCCGCCTTAGCTCAGTTGGTAGAGCAGCTGACTGTTAATCAGCGGGTCGTTGGTTCGAGTCCAACAGGCGGAGCCAATAACTCACTGAAAACACGGGATGTTTTCAGACTCCGGTGGAGCACAAGCAAACCGCGGTAGACCAAACGGTTGCCCGCGCATTGTTGTTTTGCGACGCATTCTTCGTATGGCCAACATTGTTCAAATCCAGCGTGCCAACGGCATCGCCTGCCGGGCGATCGTCAATCGGCGTCGTGTGGTGATCAAAATCAAGTGCTGCAAGAGCAAAACCGCAGCGCGAGGTTGAGCCCCCGGATCGAATCGGATGCGGTGTATGGTAACCGACTGGCGAACACATCTTGCTACCAGACCGCGTTATGGTTATGCGACTACTGAGGGCGCAGTCCAACGATGTGGAAGAAGTTCTTCGATACGACTGGCCGGCTGTGTCGGCAATCGCTCCAGGATGTACTTCAGGTAGACATAGGGATCATGTCCGTTCAGCTTGGCCGACTGGATCAGACTCATCACGGCAGCGGCGCGTTGTCCGCCGCGCAGTTAGCCTGCGAACAACCAGTTTGAGCGACCGAGTGCAATCGGGCGTATCCGGTTCTCGATGTGGTTGTTGTCAGGCGGTAGTTGGCCATCGTCGGCAAAGCGGATGAGTGCGGTCCACCGTTTCAGACTGTAGTCGATCGCCTTGGCGATGGCTGTCCCGTCGGTCGATTTCTGGCGCTGCATTACCAGCCAGCCGTGGAAGGTATCCAGCACCGGTTGGGTCCTGAGCTTGCGCAGCCGGGCACGCGCATCGACGTCCAGTTCGCTGGCGTCCCGTTCGATGTCGTAAATTGTCGTGAAGAACCGTAGTGCTTCCTCCGCGACCGGACTTTTGTGACCCGCCAACAAGTCGAAGAACTTGCGCCGTGCGTGAGCGAGGCAGCCCACTTCGGTGATCCCATTGGCGAACATCGCCTTGTACCCGGTGTAGTCATCACAGACCAGCTTGCCGCTCCAGCCCGCGAGGAAGCGGCGCGCATTCTCGCCAGCCCGGCTCTCGGCAAAGTCATAGCCGACGGCTTGCAGGTCATCGTAGACCGTCGTGCCATACGTCCAGACATAGGCCCGGTGGGTTTTTCCCTTGCCCGGTACCAGCATCGCCACCGGTGTCTCATCGGCGTGCAGCACCGAACGTTCGAGCATCAGGCTTCGCAGCGTATCCACCAGTGGCTGCAACTGCACACCACACTGACCGACCCATTGCGCCAGGGTCGAGCGAAGGATGGCGAGGCCGGCCCGACCAAAGAGGCTTTCCTGCCGGTACAGGGGGAGATGATCGAAGTACTTGGAGATGAGCACCTGGGCCAGAAACCCGGTGGTCGGCAACCCTTTGTCGATGACGTGCAGCGGAACCGGTGCCTGGATGAGCGTCTGGCACGGCGCGCACACCCACTTGCCGCGGACACGGCGTTCGACACTGAAGGTGCCCGGTGTGTAGTCGAGCTTCTCGCTGATGTCCTCACCGATCCGCTACATCGCACAACAGCACGTGCAGACGGTGGACTCCAGTCCATGCACCACGTCGATATGTGGCAGGTCAACGGATAACGGTGCACGTCGTGGTGTGCTCTTCGGCTCGGCACGCGCCTCTACCGACTTCAAGGCCTCCAGTTAAAGGCTGATCGCCTCGACATCCGCATCGATCGTCTCTTCGAACAACTGGCGCTGAGCTGAATTGAACTGCTCACTGCGAGCGGCGAACTTCA